>DAOUKT010000021.1:0-1660 GCA_034421015.1 Dehalococcoidia bacterium | reverse complement strand
GGAGACCCCAATCAGAGAGTGGGAGCCTGGCGGGGCGTAGAGGGTGGACTCCTGACGCGGTTCACGAAGGATTATCCGGGCTGCAAGCGCTCCCGGCTCCCCTTCAACTACCGCTCAACCGAAGCCCTGAACGCCTTTGCCACGAATTTCCTGAAAGCAAGAGGAATGGATGACTTGTCCAGCAGCGTCCGTCAAGCTCACCCCGATTCAGGCCCGTCACCGGGTAGCAAGCCCCGTCTCGTCATACTCCCGGAGTCACAGGATGCTGTGGATCAAATCACCGCCTTACAGATCCATCAGCAGCATGGCGGAGGTTTACCTTGGCAGAATATGGCCCTCCTCTGCAGGCGACATTCCTCGATCGACCGGCTGGTGAAGGTCCTGGCAAGTCGTGGCATTCCTCACACAGTCCAGGGAGATATCCGAAGGCGGAGGGAGCAGGACGCCGGCGACCGGGTCACCGTCAGCACCTTTCACGCCGCTCAAGGGCAGCAGTGGCCCTTCGTCTGGATAGCGGACGTTTCCCAGCATATCGTCCCAGGACCACTCGGGGGCGGCGACGGCCCTTGGCTGGCAGAGGAGAGACGGCTTTTCTACATAGCTTCGACCAGAGCGTCAGAGAGGCTCTTCTTTTACCACAGCACCGATGGAGGACGGGTTCGACTGACCCCGTTCCTGTCCAAGAGTAATGACACGATATCGGTATTAGGGTAGAGGCGCCGGAGCCAACTGGTTCAGCGGCTGGCTCTCACCGGGCTCAAATCCGGCCCTTGCCTTACGCGCCATCCGCTGACTTTGTCGTTGGCTCTCCTGGGATTTTGAAAGCGAATATGCTTCCCGCCCCAGCACCTGAACCACATGCCCCAGGAAGACTGAGAGAACAGACAAGTGGCTCAATTCTAATCCAGCATCCTTGTTGCTCTACGATAGTGTCCGCCTAAATTGCTCAGAGAAAATGTCCGTCTATGAAGGACGTGACATTGAACCAGCTAGAACAGACGAGACTCCACGTGCTCAACTCAGTACTGGAACACCAACTGCCGGCGGCCCAGGCCGCCGAGATCCTGGAGGTGAGTGAACGCCATGCCTGGCGACTTCTGGCGGCCTATCGGAGGGAAGGCACCGTCGCACTGGCCCACGGGAACCGCGGCCGTAAACCACGCAATGCCGTATCCGACGACGAGGCGGACGCGGTGGTGCAACTGGCCAGCACCACATACGCCGGCGCCAACCACACTCACCTGACGGAGTTGCTCAGGGCCCGGGAGGGCATCGACCTGAGCCGGCCCATCGTGCGACGCATCCTGGCGAGGGGGCATCCCCAGCCCGCGCCACCGCCGTCCCCCCAAGCACCGGGTGCGAAGGCAGCGCATGCCCCAGGCCGGCATGCTGGTGCAGATCGACGGCAGTTTCCACCGGTGGCTGGGCGATGACGGGCCGCAATTCACCCTGGTCCTGACGGTGGACGACGCCACCAGCGCCGTGGCCAACGCCGTGTTCAGTCCCGAGGAGGACACCCGCAGCTACTTCAACCTGATGCAGGGCCTGATCCAACGCTGGGGCCGGCCCATCGCCCTTTACGGCGACCGCCACGGAGTGTTCAAGTTTTCCGGCAAGCCCCGGCACATCCAGCCGCCGGTGGAGGCCACCCACTTCAGCC
>DAOUKT010000020.1:0-46763 GCA_034421015.1 Dehalococcoidia bacterium | reverse complement strand
TTTGCGTAACTACGGCGGCATCTTCAGGGAGCTACGTTTATCGTCATTCCCGCGAAAGCGGGAATCTGAAGTCGCCTATTAGGACGCTCTAGACCCCTGCTTTCGCAGGGGTGGTTTAGGGTTGATCATCCCACTCGCGCGCCGAACCATTCCTGCGCAGGCAGGAATCCAGAGGGGCCAGGGAGTGGATTGGACTTGTTCAGACCATTCCTGACTTGCACAGTTCTTTGTTAAACTAAGGATACTCTGAACAAGTCAGAAACATGACCATCTCGCCTAATGACACTTTCACCACCATTCCTGCGCAGGCAGGAATCCAGGGGTGGCGGGGCATGGACTCCCGCCTTCGCGGGAGTGGATTGGACTTGTTCAGACCTTCCCTAAAGGTAATCGAAAGGGGAAGCCGACGTTGGAATTGGTACATTTCCCCTTCTTTTCCGTCTAGGAGGACCAGATGTTGACGTTTTTGCATTTTCTTATTGGCGCAAGTTTCTTTGTTTCGGGTCTAGTCATGATATTATGGACAATATTTGGTGCAGGCGGGTCCGAGAGCTTGGAGGGCGGGGGGATTATGCTGATTCTCGGGGGTATCTACTTTGGCTTACCCTTCTTTCAAACCTCGTTGGGTGAATTCACGGGGTGAATTCACGTCACCACAAAGGCGTCGCCGCCTAATGTGAAAGAAAGCTACACTTCCCCCAGCCTTTGAGGATGGTTGTTGACCGGCAACCACCCCTACGCCCACACCGCCGCGACTACCGCGTCCTGGAGGTTGGTGGAATCAAAGAGAATCACCGCGCACTTGTGGCCAACCCTCATCTGTGACGAGTATATGTTCCGAGCCACTGGACGCTGTGGATTCTTCGCTGCGCTCAGAATGACGGGACTTGGCAACCATTCCTGCGCAGGCAGGAATCCAGAGGGGCCGGGGCGTGGGGTGTCTCCCTGTCATCCCCCGCTCGAATGGTTCGACAAGCTCACCACGAGCGGGGTAAAGAATCCTCTCACTCTCTTTACGTCTACCATACTCCGAAACGGAAAAATCCCCTCGGCCAATCCGACCTAGGGGATTCAGAATGCGAAATGTTGAGGAAAGGCTACCGGAGAAAACGGGCCAGCTTTGCCACCAGCAACTCTACTTGAGCAAGGTTAAGAGCTACAACAGCTTGTGACAATCTACCCTCATAGAAATTACTGTGAAGGCTGTTTGCTGCATTGTACAAAGTGACTAGCTCGGAGTCCTTTGTTTCGTTATGCAGATGACTGATAGTCTCAGCAATCAGATCGTGGCGCTTGTGGTCCCAACCACGTCGTTCTGCCACTGCCTTGATGGCCTGAGCCGCCGCGCCCCAGCCCTTCTCGGAGGCTTGATATAGATTGCCAGCCGCCAGGTACGTCTTGGCATCCTCTATGAAAGTCTGGCTTTGCGCACGATACTTTTCTTGCTGAAGCACTTACAACCTCACAGTCAGTCAATGAGAAGAGAGGCGGCTATCCTGTCCCAGTGGAACCGGGCGTCCCCGAACAGCGCCTGGTTGACCTTGGCCCGCTTGTGGTAAAGGTGAATGTCCATCTCCTTGGTGAAGGAGATCCCGCCGTGGCACTGGTGGGCCAGAGTCGTGACCCTGCCGTAGGCGTCGCTGACCCAGGCCTTGGCCCTGGCAATCTCCGGCGCGGTGAAATCGCCCTGGGACACAAGCCCCGCGGCCTGGTAGGTCAGGAGGCGCGAGGTGTCGATGTCCGTGAGCATGTTGGCGGCGTGGTGCTGGATGGCCTGGAAGCTGCCGATGGACCGGCCGAAGGCTGGACGCGCGTTGACGTAGCTCACGGCCAGCTCCATTGCGGCCTGCGCTCCTCCCACCGACTCCGCGCACTTGCCAATGGCGCCCCAGGCCATCAGCTTCTCGACCAGGGGCCAGCCCTCGCCGATGGGGCCCAGCGCGCTGTCCGCGGTCGCCTGTACGTTGTCGAACGCCACCTCAGCCTGCTTGTCGATGCCCATGACCTTGAGTGGCGTGACGGTGACGCCAGGCGCGTCGGCGTCCACGATGAAGAGGGAGACTCCGTCGCCGGAGCGGGCCGCGACTATGAACGAGTCGGCTACCTGGCCGTCGGACACGAACGTCTTGACGCCGTTGATGGCGTAGCCGTCGCCGGACGGCTCGTATTGCGCAGAGATGCCGTCGGGGCCGTACAGAGCGCTCGGCTCCGTCAGCGCCAGGGCCATGATCAGCTCGCCGGCGGCGATGCGCTCAAGGCAGGCGTCCTTCTGATCGTCGGTGCCGGAGTCCAGAATGGCGTTGCCGCACAGCACAACCGTCGAGAAGTACGGCCCCGGGAGGATGGCCCGGCCCATCTCCTCCAGGAGGATCGCCATGTCCAGGAAGTTGAACTCCGCGCCTCCGTACTGCTCCGGGAAGGTGAGGCCCAGCCAGCCAAGCTCGGCCATCTTCTGCCACAGCTCCGGCGAGTGGCCCTTTTCGTCCGACTCCATTGCCCGGACCAGGGACTTGGGGCACTCCACCTCAAGGAACTCCCTTGCCAGGGGGCTGAGCATCTCCTGCTCTTCCGAGAATGACAGTTCCATGCGCTCTACTCCCTTGGCATCCCCAGGCCGCGCTGGGCGATTATGGTGCGCTGCATCTCCGATGAACCCAGGTGCAGTGTGGAGGCCACAGAGCTGACGTAGGCCTCCTCCAGGCGGCCCATGAGTGGAGCGGCCCTGGAACCCGGCTCCAGTGAGCCGTACAGGCCCAGAATCTTGAGGGCGTTGTCCGTGAAGCGCCGCCACATCTCCGCGCTGAGGAGCCTGCTCATCGACGCCTCGTGGTCGGAGTCTAGCCCCTCCTGCTGTAGCCATGCAACCCGGTAGGCGGCCACGCGGCAGGCTTCGATGCCCATCGACATTTCGCCCAGCCTGCTCCGCACGTGGGGGTTGTCGATGAGGGCCTTGCCGTTGCCGACCGGCTCTTTGGCGTAGGCTGCCAGGTCGTCCAGGAGCGCGCGGGCGCGGCCCACCAGCTCAATGCCGACGCGCTGCCGGTTGAGGACGCTGACGGCTATGTACCAGCCCATGTCCTTCTCACCAATCAGCCAATCGGCGGGGGCCTCCAGGTCGTCGAAGAACACCTCGTTGAGCATCCCGCTCCGGCCGTCCACCTCGTCCAGGGCGCGCAGCGAGATGTTGGATGAGTCCATGTTTACGATGAAGTAGCTGACGTCCCGATGCCTGGGGGCGTCCGGGTTGGTGCGGGCCAGGATGTGGATCCAGTCCGCCCTGGCCCCGCCGCCGACGTAGTCCTTCTGCCCGCTGATGACGTAGCGGTCGCCGTCCTGGACAGCCGTTGTGCGGACGGAGGCCAGGTCCGAGCCGCCGCCGGGCTCCGTGTACCCCTGGCACCAGAATGTGTCCGCGCTTGCGATGGACGGCAGGTGGGCGCTCTTCTGCTGGTCCGACCCGTACTGGATCAGGGCAGGGCCTATGAGATTGGGGCCGTCGTCAAAGGAGATGGCCTCCGGGACGCCCCAGTAAGCCATCTCCTCCCTGAAAAGCATGTGAACGATGGGCGGGCAGTCCCGGCCCCCGTGCTCCGAGGGCCAGTGCATTGTCATCCAGCCCTTCCCGGCCACCTTCTTGCGAGTCGCCAGCACGGTGGGCCATAGGTCGTCGTTGTAGACGGTTGTGTCGTGCCAGCGAATCTCCGGGGGAATCTCCGCAAGGATGAACTCGCGGACCTCGTCCCGGAAGGCCGCTTCCTCGGCGTTGAATCTAAAGTCCACTCAGGCCGCTCCTCAGGTTTTCGGCAAGAGCCCGGGGCCGCCGGACTACGGCCTCCACCAGGTGTTGCGGTCCGACAGGGAGACTTCCATCACAACTATGTCCTGGTATCCCCCGTAGTAGTCCATGATGCGGGCCGGCAGGGTGGCCACCCTCTCGAAGCCCATGCGCTCGGCGAACCTGATGGCGGCCTCCTCGCGGCGGGGCACCAGGTCGATGTAGACCTTGTAGAGGTTGACCTCCTTGGCGATGTCCAGAAGCTCCCTGATGACACGGGCCCCCAGCCCCCTCTGCCTGTAGGCGGGGTCCACCACCACCCTGAGCTCCCCGATGTGCCGGCGGGAGAAGGCGCGCGTGCGGTGAATGGTGGCGTCGCAGACGATTTCGCCGTCCACAACGGCCTCAAGTGCGATGACGCGCTCGTGGTTGATGTTGTGGGTCCACTCGCGGATTACGCCCATGTCCGTCACATCGTCCTTCAGATAGTAGAGGTCCTCCTCCGGTATCCTGCTGAAGAACCCGTGCAGCGCCTCGTGGTCGCTCTCCACCAGGGGCCTCAACTCAACTTCGGTTCCGTCGTCAAGGGCGAGACTCTTGGGAAACCCCTCAAAGCTGGGTACTGTCCTGGACTGTGATGTCATATACTCTCTCCTTTTGGCTGGATACAGATAGTTTCTATGGACGCTTGCTGCCCCAACGGTTCTTGTCAACCAGAGGCCTCTCCTTGAATTCTAAGCCACACCACCAGTGCAAATCAAGGACGGGGGCAGGCTACGAGATGTTGTACTTGCCAATGGCCCCGAAGTCTATTTCCACAAATGACTCTCCCTGGTTATGGGGATCGAAGTTGAAATTGATAAACCCCAAGCTGCTTAGTCTGGCAAGCTCCCTGGTGAAAGTACGGGTAGTCACATTGCTGTAGGCGCCTTTCACGTATCCACTTTGTAACAACTCTTCCAGCGCGATCTTCCTCGAAGGGCTTTCAGAAAAGGGCTCGATGGGTTCCGTCAAATCCAGAAGGTGGAGCAGCAATTGATATTCCCGTTGGTTCAGCATCCTGCGCCGTTCGCTGACCTTCCTGTTGAAGTTTGACACAAGCATCTGCCGGTACATAACTCTATTGGTCTTGGCCTTGACGAAGTTGTTTATGCCCTCCAACTCAGAGGCGAAACCCTCCACGCCAAACTTCACGAAGGGCGTGACATCAAAATTCTCCGGGGTGCGCCTCGACTCCTGAAGCAGGGTCTTGTACTGGTCGCCATTGCGGTAGAAGAAGTTGGATAAGCCGTAGAACCCGTGGACGTTGTAGCCGCCCTGAAAGAGTATGCCGGACTCGAGCAGCCTGGAGATTCTGCCGTTGCCGTCTCCGAAGGGGTGAAGGGTCACCAGAAAGAAGTGCGCCAAAAGCGCCCGTATCACAGGGTGCTCATATTGAATCTTCCGTGAGTTCAGGAAGGTGATGAACTCTTCCATAAGGCTGCCCAGCCTCTCGTGGGGGGCGCCGATGTGTACGCCCCCCAGATCAGGCGCTCCCACCTGCACGGACTGAGACCGGAATGTACCGGGGATGTTGTGGTTCTCGTCTGAGCCCTCGGTGATCATCCTGTGCATGGTCAGGATGTCGGTCATCCCAAGAGACGATGAGTCCGGTCCAAAGCGTTTCTTCACCCAGTCCTGAGCCCGGGACGCGTTTCTGATTTGGGCCTGCTCGCTGGAGAGCCTGGCCGGCGGCTCTCCATTGGTCTCCTGGTCGGCCAACTCGATCTGATGGGACACCTCCGGCTCGGAAAGGGGGTTTCCCTCCAGCGCCGTGGTGCCGTAGACGGCCCTGACCCTGTTCAGCCTGTCCAGTTGCCCTCGCCATTCGGGGGCCAGGACAAGATTGTCGGCGGCCAGCCTGTGGGCCTCTATGGTGATCAATCGCGCTCGGAGAGCGCTATAGTCCAAGTGATAATCAAACCTGAACTTCTCCCAGAATGTGCTCGCGTTCACGTAGCACTACTCCTTATTTGACACGCTATTTGGCAGCCTATTTGTTCCCCTGCGCAGGCATATATCTCACTTGAATTATACCTGGCTGTCCGCTGTTATGTCCATTATATGACGCGCTATTTGGCAGCTTGTTTGACAGCCTGTTTGACAGCCTGTTTGACATCACCCGGAGGTCTCTTTCGCCAGTCTCCGTAACAGCTACGGGACGGACTCCGTGGCTGCTGCAAGGTACAAAGGGAATGAGCGAGGTTGGCGGGAGACAGGCCAGCAGCCCCACCCTTCATTGACACAGCTACAAAGGGGTAGTATATTCTGAACGCGGTCATTGATTCTACGGGCACAACCCCGTACAGATTTATTGCCTTGGGGGCTGTAAGTGGCGCCTGAAGGGTTCACAATAAACTACACCGCGGTGGTGGTCACAGCAATTGTGGGGGCCATCGCGATGGGGATTATGTTCGCAGCCTCCTTCCTCCTGTCGCCCAAGAGGCGCTCCGCGCTCAAGGACATGCCCTACGAGTGCGGCATCCCGCCGGAGCCCTACTCCTGGTCCCAGCTCCACATGCGGTACTACATCTTCGCCATCCTCTTCCTCATCTTCGACGTTGAGGCCGTCTTCCTCTTTCCGTGGGCCGTTGTCTTCCTTACGAGCATAGACGCGGTGTTCTACGAAATGATCCTGTTCATCGCCATACTTTTCTTCGGGATAATCTACGGCTGGAGGAAGGGGGTTCTGCAATGGAGGTAACCTCCGGGACGGGCAACCAGGAGCCCAGGAGCATTCTCAACAGGGCCGCGCCGGGAATAGTCACGGCGAGGTCGGAGGAGCTTATTGCCCTGGCCAGGAAGTCGTCGCTTTGGCCCATGACCTTCGGCCTGGCCTGCTGCGCCATCGAGATGATAAGCACCTACATGGCGCACCACGACCTCGACCGCTTCGGGATAGTCACGTGGCCCTCTCCCAGGCAGTCCGACGTTATGATTGTGGCAGGTACGGTCGTCAAGAAGATGGCGGAGCCTATAAAGATTCTCTACGAGCAGATGCCTGAGCCCAAGTGGGTCATTGCCATGGGCAGCTGCGCCACCAACGGGGGGCCGTACTACAGGTCCTACTCAGTGGTCATGGGGGTGGACCACATTGTGCCTGTTGACGTGTACGTGCCCGGTTGCCCCCCCAGGCCGGAAGGCTTGATGGAGGGCTTTTTGAAGCTGCAGGAGAAGATCTCCCAGGACGCCAAAGAGCGTGGTCGAAAGGCGTAGGCGGGAGCAGGCCCCCCAGGCCCAAGTAACGCTGGACGAAAAGGGCCGCATCCTTGAGGGACAACTTCCCGAAAAGCTCAGGGAGTTCGAGCCTGAGGTAACGTCTTCCTTCGACTTTGTAGAGGTGACGGTCAAGCCCGAGAGCGTCCCCTCCGTCTGCGCGGCCCTCAGGGAAGACCCTGACCTAGTTTTCGACTTTCTGCTGTGCCTCTGCGTTGTGGACTACGAGGAGCATCTCCAGGTTGTCTACCACCTGTACAGCACCGTCAAGAAGCACAAGATGGTCCTCAAGGCCAACGTCCCTATGGATGACCCGCGTATGCCCTCGGTCATATCCGTGTGGCCCGGCGCGGACTGGTTCGAGCGCGAGGGCCACGACCTGTTCGGCGTCGTGTTCGAGGGGCACCCCAACATGACGCCCCTGCTGCTGTACGAGGGATTCGAGGGGTACCCCGGCCGGAAGAGCTATGAGTTCAACGACTACACGGAATGGTAGCTGAGGGAGTGGCGCAAAAGTGAGCACGGAGAGCCGGCTGGATACCGTCCAGATGATGGTCAACATGGGGCCTCAACACCCCAGCACTCACGGCGTGTTCCGAATGCTGCTGTGGGTTGACGGGGAGCGCGTTGTGGACGTGGAGCCGTACATAGGCTACCTGCACCGGGGCGCAGAGAAGCTGTGCGAGGGCGAGCTTTACGCCCAGATAGTCACCCTCTTCGACCGCCTTGACTACATCTCCAACTTCAATAACGAGCTTGTCTTCTGCATGGCCACGGAGAAGCTCATGGGCCTGGAGATTCCGGAGCGGGCGGAGTACATCCGCGTCCTCATGTGCGAGCTCAACCGCGTTGCCAGCCACCTGCTCTTCTTCGGGACGATGGGCTTGGACGTAGGGGCCATGACCCCCGTGATGTACACCTTCCGGGACAGGGAGAAGATCCAGTCGCTGTTTGAGGCGGTGAGCGGAGCGCGTATGATGCACAACTACATCCGCATAGGCGGCGTCAAGAACGATCTGCCGGACGACTTTTCCCAGCACATGGCGCGGCTGATACCGGAGATCAAGCGGGGCATCGACGAGGCGGACAGGCTCCTCAGCTTCAGCGAGATTTTCCTGGCCCGCACCAAGGGCATCGGCGTCATCGATGCGGAGACGGCCATTGCCAACGGGATGAGCGGCCCTTCGCTGAGGGCGTCCGGCGTGCCTATGGACGTTCGCAAGGACGAACCCTACTCCATATACGACCGCTTCGACTTCGGCATACCCATCGGAGAGCGTGGCGACTGCTGGGACCGGTTCTACGTGCGGGTGGAGGAGATGCGCCAGTCCCTCCGCATCATAGAGCAGGCGATGGACCAGATACAGCCCGGGCCGGTCTCGGTTCCCGTCAGGATTGTGCTGCGGCCCCCGGAGGGCGAGGTGTACGTGCGGGCGGAGAACCCCCGGGGCGAGATAGGCGTGTACCTGGTGAGCAAGGGCGCGGACCGGCCGTACCGGGTGAAGGTGCGACCGCCGTCGTTCTGCAACCTCATGTCCCTGAAGCACCTGCTCCGGGATTCCTACGTCGCCGACTCCGTTGTGATACTGGGATCCCTTGACGTGGTCCTTGGCGAGGTGGACCGGTGACCCTCCTGGACGTAGGCATACTGGTAGTCCTGGTCCTTGTCCTGCTGACGGCGTTGTCTGTCGTCGTTCTCTCCCTGACGTACCTTGAGAGGAAGTTCCTGGGCCGTATCCAGATGCGTATGGGCCCCATGCGTGTTGGGCCCCACGGGCTGCTCCAGCCGGTGGCCGACGCCATCAAGCTGATGTCCAAGGAGGACATCCTGCCCGGCTGGGTGGACAGGGTCGTGTACTGGGTCGCGCCACTGGCGGTGTTCGTGCCAACGTTCATGATCTGGGTGACCATTCCCATTGCCAGGGACGTGGTCATACGCAACCTGGAGATGGGCCTCTTCTACATCGTGGCCCTGTCCGTGCTGTCGATTGTGGGCCTGGTGGCTGCTGGGTGGGCCTCCGCCAACAAGTACGCCGTGCTTGGAGGGTTCAGGGCGGCGGCGCAGCTCATCAGCTACGAGATTCCCCTGATTCTGGCCGTCCTGGGCGTGGCGATGCTGGGCCAGACCCTCAACATAGAGGAGGTTGTGGAGAACCAGTCGCCCTTGCCCTACGTCCTGCTCCAGCCCCTGGGCCTGGTGATCTTCCTCATCGCGGGGCTGGCCGAGCTTGGCCGCACGCCATTCGACATTCACCCGGCGGAGTCCGAGGTTGTGGGCGGCCCATTCGTGGAGTACAGCGGCGCGCACTGGGCCGTGTTCTTCCTGGCCGAGTACATCAACACCTTCGCCATTGCCGCTCTGACGGTGCTCCTGTTCCTGGGCGGCTGGCGCATCCCCTTCGTCTCAGACGACCTGACTATAGCCGGTGTCGGCGTGTTCCTGGTGAAGACGTACTTTGTCATCCTGGTCATCTTCTGGATACGCGGCACCTACCCGCGCCTGCGCATCGACCAGCTGATGAGCCTGGGCTGGAAGGTGCTGGTGCCGCTGTCATTCGTGAACATACTCATAACCGGGGTGTACCTGTTCTACGGCTGGCCCGCATGGACGCTTTCCGTCATGTCAGTGGCGATTCTGGTCGCTACCGTGTGGGGCCTGAGCAGGCGAATGAAGACGCTGCCGGCGCCCGAGTACACGGTGCGCCTGTACACTCCCCCGCAGGAGGTGGGCAATGCTAGGTAACCTGAAGGGACTGTTGGTAACCCTGAGTACGCTTTTCCGCAAGCCGGTGACGTACCAGTACCCCGCCGCCCATAAACCCATCGAGGAGAGGTACATGGGCTTCCCCGTCCTGACCTGGGATGAGCAGGTGGGCGAGCCCTTCTGCACAGGCTGCATGGTGTGCGTGCGATACTGCCCCACCCAGTGCATGTCCGCGGTGATGAAGGACAACCCCCTTCACGCCGAGGGCAAGAGCTCCCGACGCAAGATAGTCGAACACTTCGAGATCAACCTGGGCCGGTGCATCGTGTGCGGGATTTGCGTTGACGTGTGCAACTTCGACGCCATTGAGATGAGCCACGAGCACGAGCTGAGCAAGTTTGCCCGCAACGGGAACCGGGCGGACCTGGAGAGGCTGCTGGGAATGGGCTGGAACTACCAGAAGGAGGTGGGCTGGAAGCCCAAGACGGAGGAGGCCCCAGAGGAGGAGACGGTGGAGGCCCAGAGCTGAACATGACCGTAGTCGTCTTCTACGTCCTGGCGGCGGTATGCCTGGGGGGCGCCCTGGGCGTGGTGATGGCGCGCAACGTGGTCTACGCCGCGCTCCTTCTGCTGCTCTCGCTGCTGGGAATCGCCGGCATCTACCTGGTCCTGCTGGCGGAGTTCCTGGCCCTGGTGCAGGTGCTCATATACGGAGGCGCAATCATCATAGTGGCGCTTTTCGTCATCATGCTCACCAAGCAACAGGAGTTCCGGGCCATGAGGGACAACCCCCAGTGGCCCCTGGCGGCGGCGGTCGCCATAGGGGTGTTCGCGGTGCTGTTCCTGGCCATGCGAGAGGGAAGCCCCTTCGCCACAGAGCGGGGGTCCCTGGGCTTCGCGGAGCTTGGGGACAGCCTCTTTGCGCAGTGGGCCGTGCCCTTCGAGATAGCGTCCCTGGTGCTGCTTGTGGCCCTTATCGGGGCCATCGTCATCGCGCGGGAGGGGGGTGAAGAGGAGTGACCATCACCCTGCTCCACTTCCAGGTGCTCAGCGCGGCGCTGTTTTGCATAGGCATCTACGGCGTCCTCGCGCGGCGGAGCGCGGTGCTGATTCTCCTGGCCCTTGAGCTGATGCTCAACGCCGTCAACATCAACCTCATCGCCTATGCGGCGTACCTGGGGCATACCGAAACGGCCGGAGACTTCCTTTCGACCGGGCAGGTAATCGCCATATTCGTCATAACCGTTGCCGCCGCTGAGGTGGGCCTTGCAATGGCCATCATCCTGCGGCTGTTCAGGAACCGGAGCACGGTGGATGTGGATGAGGTGGACATTATGAAATGGTAGGTGACAGACGCCAATGCCGGAGACGACCGACTCGATGACATCGGTGGTGCAGTGGGCGTGGCTGGCGCCAGCGTTCTGCGCAGCCGCCTTCACGGTCATTGCGCTTCTGGGCCGGGTGCTGCCCAGGCAGATAGCCTATCTGTCCGTTCTGGCCATTCTGGGCGGCTTCGTCGTCTTCTGGTACGTGCTGGTGGAGTTCCTCTCCACGGGCGGCGGCGTCTACAGCGTAGAATGGTTCACGGCGGGGGATGTCGTCCTCTCATGGGGCATCATTGTGGACGAGCTGTCCATAGTCATGCTTGGCCTCGTGACCTTCGTGGCCCTGGCCGTGCAGATCTACTCCCTGAGCTACATGAAGGACCAGCCGGGGTCCTTCTCCTGGTACTTCGCCGTCCACTCCCTGTTCGCCGCCGCCATGCTCACCCTGGTCCTGGCGGACAACTTCCTGCTGCTGTACATCGCCTGGGAGCTTGTGGGCGTCTGCTCCTTCCTGCTCATAGGCTTCTGGTACGAAAGGCGCTCCGCGGCCGAGGCGGCCAAGAAAGCCTTCATCACCACGCGAATCGGGGACGTGGGCCTTCTCATCGGAATACTGCTCCTGTTCAACGAGACGGGAACCTTTGACCTCACTACGATATTCCACGTCGCTGAGCAGGGGGGCATTAGCTCCGGCACGCTGACGGCGTCCCTGCTCCTCATCTTCCTGGGCGCGATGGGCAAGTCGGCGCAGTTCCCGCTCCACGTGTGGCTGCCCGACGCCATGGAAGGCCCCACGCCGGTCAGCGCCCTCATCCACGCAGCCACGATGGTGGTCGCAGGCGTGTTCCTGGTGGCCCGCATATTCCCCCTCTTCGTCCTGTCGCCCGACGCGATGCTGGTGGTGGCGATCATCGGGCTTGCCACCGCGCTAATCGCCGCGGCGATGGCCCTGGTGATGACGGACCTCAAGCGGGTGCTGGCCTACTCCACCATAAGCCACCTGGGGTTCATGATGCTGGCCCTGGGCGCGGGCGGCTACACCGCCGCCATCTTCCACCTGCTGGCCCACGCCTTTGCCAAGGCGCTGCTCTTCCTGGGCGCGGGCAGCGTCACCCACGGCACGGACAAGACGGACATCCGGGACATGGGCGGCCTCAGAAAGAAGATGCCCCTGACCTTCATCACCTTCGCCATCGGGTCCCTGGCCCTGGCGGGCATCCCGCCCCTTGGCGGCTTCTTCAGCAAGGACGAGATACTGGTGGCGGTACTGGACGGCAGGCATCCCGTATTCTTCCTGCTGACCCTCGTCGCCGTGCTGATGAGCGCGCTGTACATGGCCCGGGTCTTCCTCATGGTCTTCTTTGGCCGGTTGAAGGAGGAAAACGAGCACGCCCACGAGTCGCCGACGCTCATGGTACTGCCGTTAGCTGTGCTGGCTGTCCTTGCGCTGACCGCCGGGCTCCTGGCCCCGGGCTGGACCTCCGGCTACGAGGGGTTCGGGGCGTGGCTCTTCTTCGACGAGCCGCACCCGTACAAGGTCAACGTCATCGTAATGGCGCTGTCGATTGTGCTGGCGGTGGGCGGCTTCGCCGCGGGCTGGGCGCTGTACGGTCGGGGCGTCGTGACCCAGGCCGCGAGCAGGGGACGGCGGCGCGGTTCCCGGCGCGGGGATGAGGCCGCGTACGACAGGCATCCCATACCCGCCAGGCTCCAGGAGCGGTTTTCGGGCCTCCACGCTCTGGTGGTCAACAAGTTCTACATCGATGACCTGTACCAGTGGGGCATCGACCGCATCGCACTGGCCCTTGCCAACCTCATGGCCCTCTTCGATCGCATTGTGGTCAACGACACGGGGGTGAACGGCACCGGTCGCTCCGTGTTCCTGTCGGGACTGCGACTGCGGTACATAGAGACGGGCAAGGTGTACAACTACGCCCTTGGAATGGCGATTGGCGTGGTGGTGATAGCTCTGATCTGGTGGCTGGCGATTCCCAATGTCTGACGTAGAGAGGGATGAACTTGGACGGTCTTGATTCAAACGTCCTGTTCGCGCTGATGGCGATTCCCTTCGCGTGGGGGATCGCGGTGGCGTTCTTTCCGCCGGAGAGCCGTCAGGCCATCCGAATGGGGTCCGCGGCGGTGTCCCTGGTCCTCTTCGCCCTGTCCACCTACGTCTTCCTGGGATACGACAACGAAGCGGCGGGGTACCAGTTCACCCGGGAGTTCCAGTGGCTCGACTCCCTGGGCATAGCCCTGTCCATGGGCGTCGACGGCGTCTCCGTCCCAATGGTGTTCCTGACCGGAATCGTCACGTTTACGGGCGTCCTGATCTCTTGGAACATCTCGTCGGACATTCCCCGGCGCATGAAGGACTTCTTCGTCCTCTTCTTCCTGCTGGTGGCCGGCGTCTACGGCGTCTTCGTCTCCCTGGACCTCTTCTTCCTGTTCTTCTTCTACGAGCTTGCCGTACTGCCAATGTACCTGCTCATCGGCGTGTGGGGCAGCAGCAGCGACTTTGGCACCTTCCTGCGGCCCAAGGAGTACGGGGCGATGAAGCTCATGCTCTACCTGGTCGCGGGCAGCGTGCTGGTGTGGGTTGGAATTCTGGCCGTATACGTCGAAGGCGGGATGGGGACGTTCTCGTTCCTGGCGCTGCAGGACGCCACCTTCTCCGGGACATTCCAGATTGCCTTCTTCGAGATAGAATTCCAGCATTTCTTCTTCTTAATGTTCATGGTGGGATTCGGCGTGCTGGCGGGCCTGTGGCCCTTCCACACCTGGTCGCCGGACGGCCACGTGGCCGCGCCGACGGCCGTGAGCATGCTCCACGCCGGCGTGCTGATGAAGCTGGGCGCGTACGGCATCATCAGGCTGGGCATCGACCTGCTGCCCCAGGGCGCGCAGGAGTTAGCGTGGGCGCTCATCATCCTGGGCATAATCAACGTCGTCTACGGCGCGGTGGCCGCGATGGGGCAGCGGGACCTCAAGTACGTCGTGGGCTATTCCAGCGTCAGCCACATGGGGTACGTCCTGGTGGGCTTTGCTACGCTCAACTCCTTTGGACTGGGCGGCGCAGTGCTCCAGATGTTCTCCCACGGCATTATGACGGCCCTCTTCTTTGCCCTTGTGGGCGCCATCTACGACCGCGCCCACGTCCGGGACATCGGCATCCTGGAGGGGCTGACCAAGCGAATGGGCCTGACCTCGGCCTTCTTCGCAGTCGCCGGCCTCACGTCTCTGGGCCTGCCCGGCCTGAGCGGGTTCGTGGCCGAGCTGATGGTGTTCATCGGCCTGTTCAGGGATTACCCGGTAATCGGGATGCTGGGGATCATAGGCGCGGCCATCACCGCGGTGTACATCCTGCGGCTGCTGGGCAAGGTGTTTTTCGGGCCTATCAGCCCCCAGTGGCAGCACCTCACCGACGCCACGCGCCTTGAGGGCTTCTCAATGTCAATTCTTGTGGCCTTCCTCGTAGGCGTGGGGCTGTACCCCAAGCCCTGGATGGACCTGATCAACAGCGGCGTTGCGCCCCTGCTGGAAAGGGTGGCGGGGCTGTAATGAACTTCATGCTCTTCCTGCCTGAGTTCCTTGTCACGGGCGTCGCCTTCGGCGTCCTGGGCATAGACCTGTTCCTGTCCCGCGAGAGGAAGAGCTACCTGCCGTGGATAACGCTGGTGGGCCTGGTCGCCGTATTCGCCATATCGCTGAATTACATGTGGGGCAGGGACACGGACCTGTACGACGGCCTGTTTCTGGTCGATAACTTCTCGCTCTTCTTCAAGGCCTTCTTCCTGGTGCTGGGCGCGCTGGTGGTGCTAACGTCCGTCGACTACGTGAAGAAGCACCTGAGCCACCCCGGCGAGTACTACGGCATCCTGCTCTTCTCCATCCTGGGGATGATGATGATGGCCGCGTCCGGCGAGCTGCTGACGGCCTACATCTCCCTTGAGCTGCTGAGCTTCAGCCTCTACGTGCTGGTCTCATACGGCCGCAACAACCCCAAGTCCAACGAGGCCGGCATCAAGTACATCCTGCTGGGGGCCTTCGCCTCCGCGCTGCTGCTGTACGGCATCAGCCAGGTGTACGGGATGCTGGGCACCACCCGCTTCTCCGGGATCGAGCAGGCGCTGCTGCTACAGGATCCCCTCAACCCGGCGGTGCTGGTTGGGCTGGCGTTCATAATCGCCGGGCTTGGGTTCAAGGTGGCCGCCGTCCCGTTCCACATGTGGGCCCCGGACGTGTACGAGGGTGCGCCAACGCCGATAACGGCGTACCTGGCCGTGGGCTCCAAGGCCGCGGCCTTTGCCCTGATCCTGAGGCTCTTCTCCGAAGCCTTCATGCCCGCCATCGACGACTGGCATATCATCCTGGTTGTCCTGGCCGCTCTGACGATGACGGTGGGCAACCTGGTGGCCCTGGCGCAGCACAACATCAAGCGGATGCTGGCATACTCCAGCGTCGGTCACGTAGGATACCTGCTGATGGGCGTCGCGGCCCTGTCGCCCATTGCCTCCGACGGCGTCATCCTGCACCTGGCGGGCTACGGCGTGACCAACCTGGCGGCGTTCATGTGCATCATCATCTTCTACAACGCCACCAACCGGGAGGACATCGCCGACTTCGCGGGGCTGGCGGACAGAGCGCCCTACCTGGCAATGGCCTTCGCAGTGTCCCTCTTCTCCCTGGCGGGGCTGCCCTTCTTCGCGGGATTCACAACCAAGTTCTACCTGTTCACCGCCGCCGCCGAGGGCGGTCTGCTGTGGCTGGTGGGCCTGGCCATTGTCAACAGCCTCATCTCCCTCTACTACTACCTGATGGTGATCAAGCGGATGTACATGGAGCCTGCCCTGGAGGACGGGCCTGTGAAGGCGTCCATGGTGAGCGGCGGCGTCCTGGCGCTGCTGGTGCTGGGGATAGTCGTCCTGGGCGTCTACCCCGGGCCGCTGGTGGAGGCCATCCAGGGGGCCACGGCCGCCATACTGCCGTAGGCTGTTTTGGCTCTCCAAAGGATGCGGCGATTCGTCCGTCATTCCGGCGAAAGCCGGAATCTAGAGCCCCTGCACTAAAGCTTCGTTGGCTTGGTCGAATCGCTATGGATTCCTGCTCGGGGGCTGCAATGACGAGAAGTGTATCGCCTCCGAGATGCCGCCGGAGTTACGCAAAGGTCTTCCTCCGCCATCCTTAGGACCGGCTTGAGAGGTCTCTTGAACTCCCAGTAGACCAACTACAGCGAGATGGAGTCCAGGGGAATCAGCCGCTGTTCGGTGGGGTCCACTGCCAGAGCTAATCCCTCCAGCGTGTACGCCCCCAGCACTGGTGGAGCATTCTCCACCCCAAAGGCTACGATGGTCGTTATACTTTCCCCGTCTATCGTTACGCGGGCCTCGCCAATGTCCATCTGAACGCGCCGACCGTCGCCTACCAAGAATCTGCGTGTTGCCATTGGTTCAATACCTAGTTGCCGCAGAAGTGAGGCGGGAAGGGTGGTGTAGAGCGCGCCAGTGTCTACCGTGGCCTCGATGTCCAGTGTGTTCTGGCTGTCTACGCCTGAAACCCGTAATTGATGCTTGAACGTTCCCATATCGGCAGGTCTCCTGTGCTGTGCGCCGACCTGTTTTCCATTATAGCCGTTTCCCGCGTCGGTGGGCAGCAACCGGCCTGCCAGGCTACTCCGTATCCTCCGCCATGCGCAAGACAGGCTTGAGGGGTCCCTTGACCTCGCTGTAGATTACCTGCTCCGGCGCTATGGCCACCGTTGCAGTCGCCGGCCCGGCGTCCGTCTCCACCACAACCCTGTCCATCAGGCCAACCTCCAGGTCGCCCGGGTCGTAGTAGAAGACCTTGCCCGACCGCTCAAACCTGACTCCGATTACCCTTGGCATTTGCGCAACTCTCCATTATTCTTTCCTGGCAATCATACAACCGTTACGTTCGTTATGCACGGCATCGGAGCGGCAATCTCGGCATCCATTTTCACATTAGCCGCCTGGGAGGTTAGTATGGTCATCGCCAAAAGATGGCAGGAGAGAGAGCGCGAGAAAGCTCGCGAGGAGGGACGTCAGAAGGCGGATGCTGAGTGGCAGGCTTGGTTGGAGAGGATGCGAGAAGCGCAGAAAGAGGGCAGAGAGTTCAACGAGCCGGCGCCTTCAGAGAGAAGCAACGGCCAGCGCTAACCCTCTTTCCTGGGCAGGGACAGCATCAGCACGTCCAGGCTCAGGCGAGGGTTGACGTTGGACTCCAGGTAGTCGATGGTCTCCCTGGTTGCGTTGAGGGCCTGCACAACCTGGGGCGTCGATATCCACTGGGCGTGACGCCGCAGGTCTTCCATAACGGGCGGGCTGGACACCAGGTTCTCGTGGCCGCTCTTCACCAGCAGCATGTCCCGCCACCAGTTCATTCCCACCTTCAGCCGACCCAGCGCCCTCTCCCAGTCCCTTCCGTAGAGCGTCGCCACCTCCTCGGCGTAGGCGAACCGCTCCTCCAGCCCGTTGTCCAGCAGCTGCGACACACCCTCCAGCTCATTAGTGTACTCCTCGACCATGCCGGGATCGCCTGCGGCCTCAATCGCCCAGCCTATCTTGCCGCCGGAGAGCCTGGCCAACTCCATCGCCCGCTCCTGCGGGACTTCCTGCGTCTCCTCCAGGTATCGGGCAATGGTCTCGACGGGCAGCGTGCGAAAGTCGATCTGCTGGCACCTGGAGACGATTGTATCGGGGATGGACTCCCGGCTGTCGGCCAGCAGTATCAGGAGCACCGAGTCCGGCGGCTCCTCCAGCAGCTTGAGCAGGGCGTTGGACGCCTCCGAGGTGAGGGATGAGGCCTCCTGGAAGATGAAGACGCGGCTGCGGCCCTCGTATGGCTTGAGGACGGCCGACCGCTGCGCCTCCCTAACCTGGTCTATGCCGATGTCCCGCCTGGTGCGGCTGCCGCTTGCGTTGGGCTCCCGGTCTATCACCTGGACGTCAGGGTGAATCCCCTGGGCGATGCGTACGCACTGGCCGCACTCGCCGCAGGGCCTCGCGGCCGGCACACCTAGGCAGTTCGCGCCCTGGGCCAGGTTCAGCGCGAGGGTTGTCTTTCCGACGCGGGACGGCCCCACGAACATGTAGGCGTGGGAGAGCATCTCCCTCTCCAGGCTGCGGGAGAGGAGGGCAATGGCGGCCTCGTGTCCCACCACCTGCCACATGGGTCAGGCCACGTCGTTGCGCATCAGGTCGTCGTAGGTCTCGCGACGCCGTATGAGACGCGCCTGGCCGTCCTTGACAATAACGATGGCCGGCCTGGGCGCGAGGTTGTAGTTGCTGGCCATCGACGGCGCGTAGGCCCCGGACGAGGGCACGGCCAGGATGTCGCCCGCCTCCAGGGTGGGGAACTCGATGTCACGCAGCAGCACGTCGCCGGACTCGCAGAACTTGCCTGCAATGGAGACGACGTCGCCCCCCTCGGCGTCCATCCTGCTGGCCAGGACCGCCTCGTACTGGGCCTCGTAGAGGGCGGGGCGTATGTTGTCGCCCATGCCGCCGTCCACGGAGATGTACTTCCGGATGCCCGGCACGTCCTTGGAGGCCCCAACGCTGTACAGGGCCACGCCCGCCCTGCCTACCACGGAGCGGCCCGGCTCGATGACCAGGTGCACGTCGCTGGCGTCCTTCAGCGGGCCGGTGATGGCGTCGGCGTACTCGCCAATGGTGGGAGGCTCCTGGTCCCGGGTGTAGGCGATGGCGAAGCCTCCGCCGGGGCTGAGCTCCTGAAGGGTCAGCCCGGCCTCCGCCGCGAACTCAAGGGTAACCTCCATCGCCTTTGTGTACGGCTCAAGCTCGAAGATGGGCGATCCCAGGTGGAAGTGCAGACCCAGGAGCCGCAGGCCGTCCAGGGCCATCGCCTGCTCGACCGCCTCCCTTGCCTGGCCTGTCTGGATGGGGAAGCCGAACTTGCTGTCCAGCACGCCGGTTGTAGTGTAGACGTGGGTGTGGGGGTCAACCCCCGGCGACACGCGCAGTGTTATGTCCTGCGTCACGCCCCTTGAGGACGCTATCTCGCTGAGCAAGGAGAGCTCGTGGAAGTTGTCCACAACCACCCGCCCAATGCCGTAGTCCAGGGCCATCTCCAGCTCCTCGCGGCTCTTGTTGTTGCCGTGGAAATACACCTTGTCCGGCGGGAACTCGACGCGCCGGGCCACCGCAAGCTCGCCGCCGGAAACCACGTCCAGCCCAAGGCCTTCCTCCTCCAGCAGCTGGGCCAGTGGGACGTTGACAAAGGCCTTGCAGGCGTAGATCACCGTGGTGCGGGCGTGGCGCGCCTGGAACTCGGTCACAAAGGCGCGGCACATGTCTCTCAGGGTGACCTCGTCGAAGACGTAGAGGGGCGTGCCGAACTCCTCGGCCAACTCAGTGACGTCGCAGCCTCCAATGGTCAGGTGGCTGCGGGAGTTCACGTCGACGGTCTTTGGGAATATGTGTGCGTTGGGGAAGCTCAATTCAGTCTCTCCTAGGTCTAATTGGGTCTGAGTGGGTCTAACGGGGCGCCTCCAGCGCCACCTCCTCCTCGATCACCTCGCCGTCCTCAATGCGGAAGGCGCGGATGGGCGGGTTCTCCCTGTCCAGCAGGGACACCAGCACGTAGCGGGCCTCCGGCCAGGTGGCAAGGCGGATGTCGGTGGCGGACGGGTACGCCTGGGAGTGGGTGTGGGAGTGGTAAATGGCGATGATGTCCATGCCGTTGTCGTCAATCTCCCGGTACACGTTCAGAAGCTCCTTGGGGTCCATCCGGTAGCGATAGGGGCTGGCCTCTACGTTGGTCATGCGATAGAACTTGAGTATCTGCCCGCCCTTGCCCGCGAGGATGCCGCAGCACTCGTTGGGGTCGTCCTCAAGGGCGTGGTCGATGATTTCCTGGGCGTACTGCCGGTCGATGTAGAGCATGGCTGGTCATCATTGTACCCGCTTTGAGCCTCGGTTGCCTATACCCGCTTCTGCGGGGCAGGCCACGCTCCCATTCCTGCGCAGGCAGGAATCCAGTGCCTTGGGCGGAATCCCAGTCCCTCTACACTCCACTCCCTGGCCCTGCTATAATTCCCCCAAAGCGACTGAGTCCCCTCAGCGCCTCAAGCGGGAGTAGCTCAGTGGTAGAGCTCTTGCCTTCCAAGCAAGTTGTCGTGGGTTCGATCCCCATCTCCCGCTCCAACCCTCTCGCTGCTTCTGCATATTGAGGAGTTTCCTTGTCAGATTCCCATAACGCCAGCTCGGAGACGACCCGGTCCATAACCTCCCTTGAGGCTTACCGGCTGCTGGAGGAGGAGCAGGGCGCGGCCCGGTGGGACCCCCGGTTTGACCCCATTGAGGAGCTGGTCTTCACCATCCTCTCCCAGCACACCTCCGACCTCAACGCGTTCAAGGCCTACGACAAGCTGACGGAGGCTTTCGGGTCGTGGGAGGCGGTGATCCAGGGCGATGAGGGCGACATCGCCGCGGCCATCAGGACTGGCGGGCTGTCCAAAGTCAAGGCGCCGCGCATCAAGGCGGTGCTCAGGGACATCCGGGACAGGTGCGGCGGGCTGGATCTGTCGTTCCTCAGGGAGATGCCCCTGGAGGATGCCAAGGCGTGGCTGAAGGAGCTGCCCGGCGTTGGGCCGAAGACCGCGGCCATCGTACTGTGCTTTGCCCTGGGCATGCCCGCAATGCCCGTCGACACACACATCTACCGGGTGAGCAAGCGGCTGGGCCTCATAGGCGATAAGGTCACGGCGGAGCAGGCCCACGACATCCTGGAGGCTTCGGTTGCGCCGGAGCAGGTCTTTGCGCTGCACGTCTACCTCATCACCCACGGACGGCAGGTGTGCAAGGCCCGCCGCCCCCTGTGCGACCGTTGCGTCCTCAGCGGCGGCTGTCCGTCGGCGTTCCAGGCGTAGGGCAGGGGCGTGGCGTAGCTGCTAGCTGAAGCTGAACGGAGGGTAGCGGTCCGTCAAGCCGGTCATCCACGCGACGGTCCTGTATTCCCATCTCTGTACGCCAACCACAAATGCCATGAGCCCTTCGGGATACCTCCCTGTCATGAGCACGGCCCAGTATCCGACGTAGACGGCGACAAGCATAGCTACGCCTAGCAAAGAGAGGATGATCAGGTGGGGCAGCAGGAGCACCGCCTTGAGGAACAGCAGAGCTCCAAGGAGGGCCAGCACCCTCGACGACTCCTCCGGGTATTCCACCTCGAAGTTGGCGGGGTAGTACTCCAGGCCCCAACTGAACGGCGGGTAGCTGTCCGCAAAGCCGTACAGCCACGAGTCCGTCCTGGCCTGCCATCGCTGCACGCCTGCCATGAAGTCCAGGAGGCCCCAGGGATACCTGCCGGTTACAAGTACAATCCAGTACCCAACGTAGGCCGCCACAGACACCGCTATGCCCAGCAGGTACAGCACGATGACGTGTGGTATCAGCAGCAGACCCTTCAGGAACAGAAGGGCCCCCAGCAGGGCCAGCCCCCTGGACGGCACTTCCGGATAGTCGACCTCGAACCTCACTGGGTAGTCATCCATATATCGGTTCATATCGCCACCTCCATGAACGGGCCTTTGCGAACAGGGAGCGTCCTCCCCCACTGGCCTGGCGCTGATGCTCCCATACCATTAGTGTAACACGGCCCTTCCCCGGCAGACAGCGACCAGCCTTTCCGCACAGCCGTCAGCCTAGTGGTTGGATTGACTGGCCTCGCGAACCGCGATACACTTGGAGCGAAATTCAACAGCATAGGGCTGAAGGGGAGCTTGGTGAGCCAGGCTGAGAGGCTCCGACGTATCGGGGCGACCCTTAGAACCTGACCTGGGTAATGCCAGCGGAGGGAGAGCGCCATTCGATATAATCACCTGTATGGCCGTCGGCACGCAGCCGGCGGTCTTTTCTTTTGGGACCGATGATCACCGAGATGGCGGAACCAGCGACAGGCATCGGCCTCGGTGAGACGGACGCGCCTCCCAGGATAGAGCTGGAGGGCGTCTCGAAAGCCTTTCGCGTCGGTGGCGGGCCGCTTCCGGTCCTGGAGGACGTGAGCCTGGCCGTGCGCCCCGGCGAGTTTGTCAGCCTCATCGGGCCCAGCGGCTGCGGCAAGAGCACCCTGCTCAACGTCATCGCCGGCCTGGAGGAGCCCACGGCCGGCAGCATCCGCTTCGACGGCAGGCCCGCGCCCCGACGGCCCGGCGCTGTGGGCTACATGCACCAGAAGGACCTGCTGCTTCCGTGGCGCACCGTCCTTGACAACGCCATCCTGGGCCTGGAGCTGCAGGGCGTGTCCAGGTCGGAGGCCCGGCGAAGAGCGATGGACATGGCGGAGCAGTTCGGGTTGAAGGGCTTCGAGGGCAGCTATCCGCACCTGCTCTCCGGCGGAATGCGGCAGAGGGTCGCCTTTCTGCGCACCGCGCTGGCCAACCAGGACGTCATTCTGCTGGACGAGCCATTCGGGGCGTTGGACGCTCTTACGCGGGCCAACATGCAGGAGTGGCTCCTGGGGCAGTGGGAGTCCTGGGGCAAGACCATTGTGCTGGTCACCCACGACGTAGACGAGGCCGTCCTGCTCTCGGACCGGGTGTACGTGCTGACGCCTCGCCCCGGGATGTTGAAGATGGCGATGCAGGTGGACCTTCCACGGCCCAGGAGCTACGAGATGATAACCGAAAGCGTGTTTGTGAGGATGAAGGCGGAGCTGCTCGGGGCGCTGAGGACGGAGGAGAGCGTTGGGTAGCCTGTTCCGATGCCTCATATTCCCGTCATTCCTGCGGAAGGAGACCCTTGCGTAGTTTCGCTGAATCTTCTGGAAGAGACGACCTACTCTGTCATTCCCGTGAAGCCTGCCCCGTGCTTCGACACGGGGACGGGAATCTAAAGCGTTTCCCTCAAGGCATCGAGGCATTGAATACAGCGTCTTCAGATTCCTGCTTCCGCAGGAATGACGATAGGGGAGCCTCTTCCAACAGGAAGCGATGGGATGCTCAGAGGCTTGGGTGGGGGCGGGTATGACTGATAATGGAACGCCAGGCGCAGGTGCTGGAAATGTTCGCGCGGGAGGAGTGATGGGCGCGGCAGGCGTCCTGGTGGGCCGTTGGGCCGCGCCGGGCGCCATCATACTCGCCGTGCTGGCGGCTTGGGAGGCCGCCGTCCGGCTTTTCCAGGTGGAGCGATGGCTCCTGCCATCGCCGTCGGCCATAGGCGCGGAGCTGGTGGACAGCCGGGACCTCCTGCTGAGGCACACCCTGGTCACCCTGGAGGAGGTGGTCATCGGCTTTGCGCTGGCCTTGGTCGTGGGGATAGCCGCGGCAATGGCAATCGCCTACTCGCGAATCGTGGAGCGCGCCGCGTACCCCTTCGTGATCGCCTCACAGACGGTGCCGATAATCGCCATTGCGCCCCTGCTCCTGGTCTGGATTGGGTACGGCATCTGGCCGAAGATCATCGTCGTCGTCCTGATATCCTTCTTCCCAATTGTGGTCAACATGGTGGATGGCCTGAAGTCAGTTGACCCGGACATGCTCAACATGATGCGCTCCCTGGGGGCCGGGCGGCGGCAGATTTTCACCAAGGTGCAGGCGCCGTCCTCGCTGCCGTTCCTGTTCTCCGGCGTGCGGGTGGCCATTGCCCTGAGCGTCATTGGCGCCGTGATAGGGGAGTGGGTGGGCTCCAGTGCAGGCCTGGGCTACCTGATGACCCGCTCGGCGCCCCAGTTCCTCACGGAGCGGGTCTTTGCCGCAATCTTCATTCTGTCCGTCATGGGCGTGGCCCTCTTTGCGCTGGTGGTCCTTGTGGAGCGACTGGCCCTGCCCTGGAACCAATGGGAGAGGCGAAGCAGGGCCCTGGAGAGGCTGTGACCACGATTATCGAGACCGACCATATCGACTTGGAGGTGAGAGTATGACGAGACGCGCTTACAGGACGATGGCGCTCACTGCGGTTTCCCTTGTGCTGGCGATGCTCCTGGCCGCCTGCGGCGACGAGGACCCGACGCCGGCGCCCACCCAGACACCCACTCCGGCGCCGGAGGAGGTCAGCCTGGCCCTGGACTGGTTCCCCAACTCCAACCACGCCGGCTTCTACGCTGCCCAGGAGCGGGGTTACTACCGGGACGAGGGGCTGGAGGTGAACATCTACGTCCCCGCCAATCCTGAGGACGTTCTCAAGACTGTCGGGGCGGGTCGCGACGACTTCGGGGTCAGCTACCAGGCCGAGGTGCTCCTGGCAAGGGGTGAGGGCGTGCCGGTCAAGTCCGTCGCCGCTATGGTGCAGCACCCCCTCAACTCCATCATGGCGCTGACCGAGTCCGGCATCACACGGCCGGGCGAGCTGAAAGGGAAGAAGGTCGGCGTCACCGGCATCCCCTTCGAGGAGGCGCTTTTCCAGGCAATGCTTGAGTACGAGGGCCTGACCATCGATGACGTGACTGTTGTGAACGTCGGCTACGACCTGGGGCCGTCCCTCATCGGAGGCAAGGTCGACGCCATCGTCGGCGCATACTGGACCCACGAGTCCATCCTGCTGGAGATGCAGGGCTACCCAATTACCATCATGCGTATGGAGGACTGGGGCGTACCCGACTTCTACGAGCTTGTGCTTGTCGCCAGCGAGGACATGATCAGCAATCACCCGGACACGGTGGGCCGCTTCGTCCGGGCCACGGCCAGGGGCTTCGCCTACGCAATAGTCGATCCGCAAGCGGCCGTGGACATCCTTGTGGATGCCAACCCGGAGACGGACAAGGAGCTGGAGACCCAGGGCATAGGGCTGCTTGCGCCGCTCTGGACGGAGGGGGCGCTGGCCTTCGGCGCGCAGACGCCGGAGCGCTGGGAGAGCCTGGCCCAGTGGATGAAGGACAGCGGCCTGCTGGGTGATGACGTGGATGCTGGCGAGGCGTTCACGTCGGAGTTTCAGCCGGAGAGTCCTTAAGAGGAGCACCATGTGACCTTTGCGTAACCCGACCGGTGGCTTCGTTGAATGTCATTCTGAGCCGAAGGCGAAGAATCCAAAGGGGCTAATTGAATATTTCGCAGCTTTATGGGCAAAGGCTATGGATTCTTCACTCCGCAAAGCGGAGTTTATCCTGAGCGTAGCCGAAGGGTTCAGAATGACAATTGGAACGCTTCATTTGAGGACAATGCCGCAGTCATGCAAAGGTCTGCGAAAGCAGGAATCTAAAGCCTCTGCCTGCAAAGCTGCGGCGCCTTGGACGAAATGCCCTGGATTCTTCGCTGCGCTCAGAATGACAATTGCGCGCGACCATTCTTGCGAAGGCAGGAATCCAGGTGGGGAGGGGCGTGGACTCCCGTGCAGACGGGAGTGACAATTAGCACAGGAGCAGCACTATGAAGAGAGCGTTGACCATAGCCGGGTCCGACTCCGGCGGAGGCGCAGGAATCCAGGCGGACCTCAAGACCTTTGCCGCCCTGGGCGTCTACGGCACGTCGGCGCTTACGGCCATAACTGCCCAGAACACCCTGGGTGTGACGGGCGTCCAGGAGATGACCCCGGACATGGTCGCGGCCCAGATCGACGCCGTGGTCTCGGACATCGGGACGGACGCCGTGAAGACGGGGATGCTGTCCAACTCCCCCATCGTTCGGGTCGTGGCGGACAAGGTGACGGAGCATGGCCTGCCCAACCTGGTGGTCGATCCGGTGATGGTGGCCAAGGGTGGCGACCCTCTGCTGCAGGAGGAGGCCGTGGACGCCCTGCGAACGCTCCTTGTGCCCCTGGCCCTGGTGGTGACGCCCAACCTGCCGGAGGCGTCGGTGCTGGTGGGCTACGAGGTCTCGACCCTGGAGCAGGCGCGGCAGGCGGCGAGGGACATCGTGGCAATGGGCAGCGGGAGCGTCGTTGTGAAGGGCGGCCACCTTGAGGGCGACGCCGTGGACGTCTTCTACGACGGCAGCGACTTCAGGGAGTTCTCAGCGCCCCGCGTTGAGACGACGAGCACCCACGGTACGGGATGCACATTCGCGTCGGCCATAGCCGCGGGGCTGGCAGTCGGAATGCAGGTCGAGGAGGCGGTGGGCCGGGCCAAGGCCTACGTCACAGAGGCCATCCGCCGCTCATTCCCTATGGGAGGGGGCCACGGCCCATTGAACCACTTCCACGCCTTTTGGGGCTAGGGGCAGGAATCGGCCAATCCGGCCAAGGGGATTGATGGCGCAAGCGGCTGGTAGTAGGGCTATGTGAGAAACCGGGACAACTTGCCCAGCAGCAACTCCACCTGAGCTATGTGAAGACCTACAATCGCTTGTGACAGTCTGCCTTCGTAGAAGT
This sequence comes from Dehalococcoidia bacterium, assembly GCA_034421015.1. Classification (GTDB taxonomy): domain Bacteria; phylum Chloroflexota; class Dehalococcoidia; order Lucifugimonadales; family UBA2985; genus DAOUJW01. The sequence continues at coordinate 20,426 of DAOUKT010000020.1, read as the reverse complement.
TGCTATGAAGGCTGTTTGCTGCACTGTACAAAGTTGCAAATTCAGGGTCATTTGTTTCAGCGTGAATCCTGCTAATGGCATCAGCGATAGAATTGTGATGATTGTGCTCCCAGCCTCGTCTCTCGGCCACAGCCTTCACCATCTGGGCCGCCGCGCCCCACCCCTTCTCAGAGGCTTGGTACAAATTGCCTTCCTCCAGGTACCTCTTAGCGTCCCTCAGGAATATGTCGCTTTGCGTCCTGTATTGCTCTTGCTGGAGCATTGACAACCTCACAATCAATCAGTCAACCAACGGGACTAGTATCGCCCTTTAGTTGACGATAGCTCCTTTAGCACGCTGATGGACTCGCTTGGCTTCCGCTTCCATCCGCTCCTGTTCCTTGGCCTTCTCCCACATAACAGCAGCGATGATAATGAGGATGACACCGATTCCCAAGGGCACTGGGAACATGCCGAACTCAGGTCGTGTCGCCCCACGGCACACGCCACTATGAAAGCGCTATATTTCGGAGGCAGACCCTAGAAGTTGGGCTGCATCCCCCCCTCCTTGAGGTAGTTGGCCAGCTGCGCCGTGCGGCTGCCCAGGGACCTGGCCTGCTCAAGATCGTCGCCCGTGACGCTGCCGTGGACAGTCGCCCCGTAGAAGGAGCCGGACGTGACCATGCGGTCAGTCCACGGAAGGCCGACGACGATGAAGCCCCAGGAGAGCAGCCAGTGGAGCAGCGCCAGCAGGGTGAACTCCGTTCCCGCCGAGCGGCCGCGACCGGCGGTGAAGGCGGCGCCCATCTTGCCCTCCAGCAGGCCCTCCTGCCCCAGGTCAGACATCTGGTCAAGCCAGGACTTCAGGCGTCCCGTGATGCCGTTCCAGTTGGGTGAGCCCAGGATTACGCCGTCGCAGTCCAGCAGGTCCTCCGGCCCGGCCTGGTCGATGTCCATGACCATAGCCTGTGCGCCCTGAATCCTGCTTACGCCCTCGCTCACGGCCTCGGCCAGCGCCTGCACCTGCTGCCCCGTGCTGTCGTACAAGATCAGAATTCTCACGTCCATAGTATCTGCACCTCTCTATCGGTTGATTGCTTTCGGGTCCGATGGCGTCCGCAGACCGGCTGCGTCAATACAAAGCGAAATCCACCCCCGGAAGAGCGATGGATTTCGCCTCGCGTTGCTCTTCAGGTCTGTTGATATACCGAATTCTAGGTCCCGTAGCGGGCGGCGGCGTTGGGGTCGCTGTACTCGACGCCCTTGGTTGCCCAGAACGCCGTGGCTATGTTGTCCACCGCGGCCACAAGCTCTTCGCAGGCGGCCATGTCCACCGTCTGGCGGCAGCGTCCGGCCAGCTTCAGAGCGGCGTTGAAGGAGCCGTGGAGGTCAAAGCCCTCCGGCAGGTTGGGCCAGCCATAGTCGGCCCAGAGGATTCGCAGCTCGTGCTTGCATAGCTCGGCGTGTTCGTCCTTGACCTTTATGTAGCGGGCCATTGAGTTGGCGTAGGCCGCGTGATCGTCGCCCTGCTGGAGCGCCTGCATCCGCAGCACCATTTTCTGCACGGTCTGGGCCGCAATCTTGGCGGCAATGGGGTCGTAGATCCCGCAGGGGATATCGCAGTGGGCATGGCCCCGCTCGGTCGGGAGCGCCCTGTTCAGCAAGCTGAAGGTCTGCTTGAATAGTGACATACCTACCTCCTAACAAACTGGTCTTGAATTGGGTATAGTGTATCAGACCTCAGACTGAATTGCGATAATGACCGGAGGACGCCTTGCTCGTCGTAACGGGGCTGGGCCGCAAAGCGTTGGCTTTCCTCGCGGCCATCAGGGTGGTGGTCGATGGATGGAGCATGTACCCAACCCTCTCTCCCGGGGAGTACGTCCTGTTCGACCGGCTGCCCTACCGGCGCGCCGCTCCGGAGAGGGGAGACGTTGTGCTTGCGCGCGGGGCCCTGGGCGACGGGCGGTCGATCATCAAGCGGGTTGTCGGAACGCCCGGGGACACGGTGCTTCTCAGCGGCGGCGCGCTCACGGTCAACGGCCTTCCGCCGGAGGGCCCGGCCCTCCCTGACGACGGCGACCCTGCCCTTGACGGAGAGTGGCCCCTTGGCCCGGACGAGTTCTTCCTGCTGGGCGACGCGCCCGCGTTCAGCACCGACAGCCGCGCGTTCGGCCCCGTGTCCAGGAGCGCCATTGTGGGCAGGGCGTGGCTGGTGTACCGGCCGGTCAGCAGGTGGCGTCGGCTGGACGGCGGAAAATGAGGGGTCTACGCTGTTCAACGCGGCTTGCCCAGGGGGTATAATATGTCGGAGGTCTTCAGAGGGCGTATATTGAGGGTGCTGTTCTGTTAGTGGCGATGGTGTAGCGGAACAGCATGTTGGCAGCGCAGCGGAAGGAGGATAGCCATGCAAAGGTCTGCTGTAAGGCGTATTGAAGAAGTGTTGAAAGCGATGGGGGCGATTCTGTTGTTTGGGTTCCTTGTGTGGTTCGGTGTGGCTACGGGGATTTGGCAGATGGGATTTGAACAGTTGATGGGACTGTTCGGCTAGTGGCGATAAAGAGATAGAATGTAGGTGGACGATTAAGAAGCAACTGCACCTCCTAATTCTCTTGACGGTGCTTCTCTCGAGCTGCACGCTGATAGATCAATTAAGCGGTGCTCCGGAGGAAATCCACAGTGGAGATACACTATCGATACCTGTGGACGTCTCATACTTGCCCACAAGGATAGAAGTCTTGCTATGGAAGCCCGAAGACGATCCCCGGATTAGAACCGCTGTCGGGTATCAGCAAGGTATTGTACGCTTCTGCGGCGCAGAGGAGGTATGCGTAGAAACCACGATAAATCTACACCCCGGGCTCTACATAGCCGAAGTTGTTGACAAGACCACCAGATTCTCCACCACAATAGGCGAAAAGACATTCAGAGTGACCTAAGTTTGGAAGGGTTGTAGCCACGTGATAGAGAAGGGCGGGCGTCCACCCCTTATCGCCACTAGTCGAAGAGTACCATGTTGAGCAAACCCAGTCGCAGTTCCAGATGGACTCTGTACTACGACGGCGGCTGCGGCTTCTGCGGCGGCGCGAGGCGCTGGCTGTCAAAGCTGGATCTCTTTCGCAGTATAGACTGGACTCCCTATCAGACCCTCGAAAAGCCGCCGGTCGGCCTGTCCTGGGAAGACCTGGACCGCTACGCTTGGCTTGATACCGGCCAAGGCCCCCTTCGCAGAGGGTTCTACGCCATGCGGCTGCTGGCGTTGAAGCTGCCGCCTCTTATCCCTATTGCTCCGCTGATGTGGCTGCCGGGTGCGCATATCGTTGGCGCGGCGGTCTACGACTGGATCGCCCGGAACCGCTACCGCATTTCGAGTTGCCCTGTGGACGGAGGCGAGCGACCATGACCCCACGCGGCGAGAGGGTAACCATTGTCGTTCCCACCTACAACGAGCGGGACAACGTCCGTCCCCTCTACGACGGCATCCGCGAGGCCCTGGACCCCGACTGGGACTACGAGGTCATCATTGTGGACGACAACAGTCCGGACGGCACCGCCGAGGCCGTCCGCGAGATTGCGTCCGAGGACCCGCGCATCCGGCTTTTGCAGCGTCCGGGCAAGCTGGGCCTGGGCACGGCGGTGGCCGACGGCTTTGCCCTGGCCGAGGGCGACTACTGGGTGATGATGGACGCCGACCTGTCCCACAGGCCGGAGGAGCTTCCCAAGATGCTCAGCGCCCTCTCTGACGCCGACATTGTTGTGGGATCGCGCTACATTCCGGGCGGCGGCGTGGAGAACTGGCCCCTGTGGAGGCAGGCCGTGAGCCGCGGGGCCTCCGGCATGGGGCGCATGATAGTCGGTCTGTCCGTCAGGGACCTGACGTCCGGCTTCGGGGCCTTCCGCCGACGGTGGATGGAGCCGCTCCTGCCCAACCTCAACCCCAAGGGGTTCAAGCTGCTGCTGGAGATACTGGCCAAGAGCCGGGGCGCTCGCGTGCTGGAGACGCCCATCACATTCGTGGACAGGCAGAACGGCAGGTCCAAGGCGTCCCCCGGCGAGGCGCTGATATTCCTGCGCCTGTGCTTTACGCTGCGGAGGGAGTGGGACAAGCGGGAGCCGGTGATCTAGGCTGGCCTTCCGTAGAGCGCTGTTCCCCGTCATTCCGGCGGAAGCCGGAATCCAAGACCCCGCCCCGCCTGGATTCCCGTTTTCACGGGAATGACGGAAATAGGCGGCTCACACCCCCAGCTTCGCCTCTTCGACACCCCACACCTCCGGGATGAGGCGCTCCAGGCCCAGCCTCTGCAGGGTCTCCGGGAGCGGCCTGCCGGACGCCCGGTCAAGGCCAACGGTGTCGTAGTAGGCGGCGACCATCGTGTCCCAGTTCTCCTTGGCGCTCGTCCCCGCGGCCGGCCCGTCCACAGGCGTGGACCAGTATCGCTCCGAAGGCTTCTCAGACTCCGGGCCGATGCCGTTGCGCAGGTTGAAGAGGCGGAACATGGCGGCGCACCGCTTCCAGAAGTCCATTGCCTCCTCCTTGGTGTAGTTCCAGCCCGTTGCCGCGCTCACCGCCTGGCAGATGAACTCGTGGTAGGTGTTGGCCGTGAACTTGCAGATGCCCAGGGAGTCGATGAAGTGGAGCCTGCCGACCATTGAGCCAAGGTGATAGCCAACCATCTTGGGGTCGAAGGGATCGAAGGCCGCGGGCAGCCCGAACTCCTCCGGGTGCACGTTGGACTGCGTATCGATGGTTGACGTGCCGCTGACGCTGCCCTCCAGCATCTCCATCCACCGGCCGCGATGGTCGTGGCTGCGGGGACTGACGCCCTTGTGGATGAAGATGGCGCAGTCGTAGGCCTCGCCGCCCACGTACTCCGCCGCGTACTTCACGCCCTCCGCCAGCACGTCTCCAAAGCCCTCCCTGTTGGCGACCATCCACAGGAGCTTGTCCGCGGCCTCAACGTCGCCCCAATTTATCTCCAGGCCGCCAAGCTGCTCCCTGGTGATGTAGCCCTTCTCGTAGCACTCCATCACCCAGCCGCACAGCCAGCCCCACTCGTTGACGTCCACGCCCGCCTTGTCCACCTGGGTGTTCAGCCACGAGACCTCCACCGGGTCAACCGCGCCTATCTGGGAGCCGCAGCCTGAGATGCCCTCGGCCTCCGGCTCGTCTATGAGCTCGCCCTTGCGCGGGCCCTCCGGCACAACCATCATGTGGCAGTGGCCCTTCATGCCGCACGCGCTGCACTGGTGGCCCCGGTGCGGGAAGGTCTCGCGATATGTGGGAGGGTCCCACTCGTCGGCGCGCTCGGGCGCGGGGTAGATGTTGGTGGTGTAGTTCAGGGTTGGCCTGGTGCCGGAGCGGGTGCCCGTCGACGGCCCGCCCAGGGTCCCGTAGTAGTAGGTCGTGCCCTGCTTCAGGTCGTGGGCTATCATGTCCGATATCTGGTACAGCCCCGCCGTGTCGTGGACGCGGACCGGCTTGGTGCCCCGGACTATCGCCACGCACTTCACGTTCTTCTTGCCCATCACCGCGCCGCAGCCGTTCTTGCTGGCGACGTGGCCGTAGTCCCCCTCGATGATGGCGAAGCGAACGACCTTCTCTCCGGCGGGCCCGATGCCGTAGACGCTCATCTGGTGGCCGCTCAGGCCGTGCTCCGACTGGAGGGTGTCCTGCATCTCCCAGGTGTCCTGGCCCAGTAGGTGTGATGCGTCCCGAAGCTCCACAACGTCGTCGTTGATGTAGACGTAGACCCACCTGTTGGCCTGACCCTGGAGCACCAGGGCATCGTAGCCGCAGTACTTGAGGTTGGAGCCGAAGAAGCCCTGGGCGTTGGTCATCACCGCGCCGTTGGTCATTGCGCCGCGGGTGACCACGTTCAGGCTGCCTGTGCCCCAGACGGGAGTTCCCGCCAGGGGGCCGGAGGCCATGATCAGGCGGTTCTCCGGGTGGTCCCAAGTGACCTCGGGCGGCACCTCGTCCCACAGGATCTTGTACCCGATGCCGGCCGCTCCAAGGTAGTAGCGGCACTCCTCCGGGGTCATGGTCTCAACCCACACCCTCTCGGTTGTCAGGTCGACGCGTAGAATCCTGCCGGTGTAGCCTCCGGGCAGCTGTTCAGTCATGGGCTTGGCCCTCCCTCCTGTAGGCTATCCCCCGTCCCAGGCGGGCAGCAGCGTGATAGTGTCGCCGTCGCTGAGTTCGCTGTCCATGGTGTGGTTGATGCCCAGGAAGGCGTCGTTCACGATGATCTCCACGGACGCGCCCAGCTGCCCGGTGTCCGGGTCCCAGAGGATGTGGTCAAGGGCCGGATAGTTCCGGCTCACCCTTCTGACCACGGTCCGTAGCGACTCGCCGGGGGTGAACTCCTCGGTGTAGAACTTGCGGCCCCCGCCGTCGCCGCCAACGTAGCGGGTCAGCCAGGCAAAGACCTCAATCTTTACCTTTGGCTTCTCAGCCGTAACGGTCTTGTCCTGTTCATCGGCCACTGATTACGGCCTCCTCCGGGCCCCATATCTCCGGGATGAGACGCTCAAGCCCGTACTTGCGGAGCGTGTCCGGGAGGGGGTTGCCCGTCTCCCGGTCCCATCCAACGGTGTCGTAGTAGGTCCCCACCAGGGTGTCCCAGTTCTCCTTGGCGCTCTGGCCCGCGGCCGGTCCGTCCACCGGCGTCGACCAGTACCGCTCCGACGGCTTCTCCAGGTCCATGCCCACGCCGCTGCGCAGGTTGAAGAGGCGCATGAGGTGGGAGCACCGCTTGCCGAAGTCCATCGCCTCCTCCTTGCTGTAGTCCCAGCCCGTCACTGCGTTCAGGGCCCGGCACACGGAGGTCAGGTAGGTGCGTGTGGTGAACATGCAGGTGCCAAGGGAGTCCTCGAAGTGCCGCCTGCCCAGCATTGCGCCGGTCATGAAGCCGACCTCCTTGGGGTCGAAGCCGTTGTGGCTGGCGGGCAGGCCGTGCTCCTCCGGCTTCACCAGCGGACCGGTCTCGATGGTCCCGGCGCTCTGCACCGCGCCCTCCAGCATCTCGGCCCAGCGGCTGCGATGGTCGTGGCCCCGGGGGCTGACGCCCTTGTGGGTGAAGACGGCGCAGTCCAGGGCAGGCCCGCCGACGTGGTGCGCGGCTATCTTCACCCCCTCTGCCAGAACGTCGCCGAAGCCCTCGCGGTTGGTTATCATCTGGAGCAGGGCGTTGGTCGCTTCGGCGTCGCCCCACTTGGGTTCGATGCCGCCAAGCTGCTCTTTGGTGATGTACCCCTTCTCGTAGCACTCCATGACCCAGCCGATCACCCAGCCGAACTCGTTGACGTCCACACCGGCCTTGTCCACCTGGGTGTTGAGCCACTGTACGTCCACGGGGTCCACGCAGCCGATCTGCGCTCCGCAGCCGGACAGCCCCTCGTACTCCGACTCGTCGATGAGTTGCCCCTTGCGCTCACCCGAAGGGATGACGTTGATGTGGCAGTGCTGCATCCCGCAGCCGTTGCACTGGTGGCCCCGGTGTGCGAACTGCGCCCTCAGGTTGACGGGCTGCCACTCGTCCAGGCGGGCGGGCTCCGGGAAGATGTTGGTGGTGTAGTTCTTGGTGGGCAGGGTGCCCGTGAAGGAGCCGTTGTAGACGCCGCCCAGGGTGCCGTACTGGTACAGGCCGGAGGAGGTGGGGTCGGTCTTCAGCTCGTGGGAGATCATGTCCGCGGCCTGGAAGAGGCCGGCCGGGTCGTGGACCCGCACGCCGCGGGTGCCCCGGACAATGGCCACGCACTTCACCTTCTTCTTGCCCATCACCGCGCCGCAGCCGTTCTTGCTGGCAACGTGCCCGTAGTCGCCCTCAATGATGGCCCACCGCACGACCTTCTCGCCGGCGGGGCCAATGCCGTAGACGCTCAGCTGGTGCCCTGTGCGACCGTGCTCGGTCTGGAGCGTGTCCTGCATGTCCCATGTGTCCTGGCCCATCAGGTGCGATGCGTCGCGAAGCTCCACAACGTCGTCGTTGATGTAGACGTACACCCACCTGCTGGCCTGTCCCTGGAGGACGATGGCGTCGTAGCCGCAGTACTTGAGGTTTGCGCCGAAGAAGCCCTGGGCGTTGGTCACCGTTGCGCCGTTGGTCATTGCGCCCCTTGTGACGACGGTCAGGCTGCCCGTGCCCCACACCGGCGTGCCCGCGAGGGGGCCGGAGGCCAGGATAAGGCGGTTGTCGGGGTGGTCCCAGTCGACCTCAGGGGGGACCTCCTCCCATAGAATCTTGGTGCCTATGCCCACCGCGCCCAGGTAGTAGCGATAGTCCTCCGGGGCTATGCTCTCAGTCCATACGCGCTCGGTGGTCAGGTCAATGCGGAGTATCCTTCCGGCATACCCGCCTGGCAGCTGCTCTGACATTGGTTTTACCTCCTTGGTGTTAAGGTGTTGGTCTCGCTCGTTTCGTTTAGAGACCTTTGCAGTCCTTCTTCGCCTGAAGGGGCTCTTTGAATAACTGCGGCATAGCCCCCAAAAGAAGCGTTCCAACTGTCATTCTGAACCCTTCGGCTGCGCTCAGGATAAACTCAGCTCTGCGGAGTGAAGAATCCAGAACCTCTGTCCGCATAGCTACAGCGTCTTGAACGAAACGCCTTGGATTCTTCGCTGCGCTCAGAATGACAGTGATATGAAGTTAGTCACAAGTTACGCTAAGGTCTCCTATCTGTTTGTGGCCGCAACCTCCCGCGACGGCACAGATGGGTGGTCCAGGGTCTTCACCGGAAGCATATCCCTGGTTATGTGAGAAGCGACAAAGGGCCTCTTGATGTCCCGGGGGTTCTCCTGGAGGTACGCCTTCCAGCCTCCAAGGGGCGTCTGGGACTGGATGAGCCCCTTGAGCATTCCCACGTCGTTGGTGGTCCAGACGGAGCGTGCGGGGCCCATGATGATGGCCCCGGTGATGCGGTCGCCGTTCCAGACCAGCTTGCGGTAGACGTTCTCACTCGCGCTCAGGAACACCGTCACGTCGTCGCTGCCGTTCCAGTCGCCGAAGCTGGCGATGTCCAGGTCCTGGACGTCCAGTATGTTCATCAGCAGGCTGCCTCGATAGGCGATGTCCCGGCCGGCCATGTTCGCGCCAACGATGCGGCCGTGCTCCATGGCCGTCGGCTCGATGGCGTGGATCTCGCGGCTGCCGGTTATCAGCTCGCTGCCCTGGGCCACGTCGCCGGCGGCGTAGACGTTGGGCACGTTGGAGCGCAGGTGGTCGTCCACCAGGATGCCCTGGTCGATCTCGATGCCGGACCCCTCCAGCCACTCAAGGTTGGTGCGGATGCCCGTTCCCATGATGACCAGGTCCACGGTGACGTCGTTGCCGTCCCCGATGACCAGCTTCTTGCGGCCGTCCGCGTCCTCGATGGCCTGGACCCGGGTGTTGGTGTGGAGCGTGACGCCCTTCTGCTCCAGCCAGCCATGCACCATAGAGGCGCCCTGGCTGTCTATCATGCGGGGCAGAATCTGGGGCATGATCTCGATGATGTGCAGGTTGACGCCGTGGCTGAGCACGGAGTTGAGGATGGTGAAGCTGATGAAGCCCGCGCCCACCATCGCCACGTCCATGCCCTCCTTGATGTTGGCCAGGACGCCTCGGGCGTCGTCAAGGGTCCACAGGTTGTAGATGTTCTCGCCGTCTGCGCCGGGAATGGGAGGGCGCGTGGCCGAGGAGCCGGTGGCGATGAGCAGGTCGTCGTAGCCGATGGTCACGCCGTCCTCAAGGGTCAGCTGGTTGTTGGCCGTGTCCAGGGACGCGGCCCGGCGCGGGATGAACTGGTTGATGAGGTCGGCCTCGGTCGCGGCGTCCGACTTGGCGAACTGGACGCCCAGGTTTGCCAGTCGCGGCGCGGTGGCGGTGAAGACGTGGGACTCGGATATGGTGTGCCCAAGGTAGTAGGGCAGCACCATACGGGAGTAGGGCCACTCCCTGGAGACCAGCACGACCTCAGACTCGCCCTTGTCGTACTCGCGGATGGTGGTCATTGCGTTGAGGCCGGCGGTGCCGCCGCCCACAATTACGTGTCGCTTTGGAGCCATCTTGAACCCCCTGTCCTAGACGGAGAAGCCCACAAGGTGGACGTTGCCGCGCTGCTCTGCGAAGTCGCCCTGCCAGTCCTGCACCTCGGCCTCCACCCACTGGATGGCCTGGGTGGGACACGCCTCCGCGCACGCGGGCGATCCTCCGCACAGGTTGCACTTGAACGCCTTGTGGGTATCCACGTCGTAGAAGATGGTGCCGTAGGGGCAGGCGATGGTGCACAGCTTGCAGCCGACGCACTGGTCGTCCATGACCACCTTCGCGCCCGCGGGGGAAATGGTGATGGCCTCCACCGGGCAGGCCGTGAGGCACCACGCTTCCTCGCACTGGAAGCAGGTGTACGGCGAGTAGCTGGTGTGCCTTTCAAAGGGCGAGACCCTTATCACGGACTTGGACGGCTGGTAGGTGCCCGTCTGCATGTAAGAGCAGGCCATTTCGCAACGCATGCAGCCGGTACAGGCTTCGGGAACGATCTTGAGGACTTTGTCCATATTGGCCCCTTTCTGGGAATACTGAGACTGCGCGACTCGGGATTCCAGAAGCGCCGGACCTGCTGCGGAGGAGTAGAACGCCGGGGAGAAAAGGAGAACCGCAGGCGTCCGGCCCAACGCCTAGAGGATACCATTGGCCTGCGGCGGGCGTCAATGTGGAGGGGGGGGCTTGGGGCGGCCGTCTAGGCAGCGGCCTCGGTCACGGTCAGGGTGTAGGTGCCGGTGGCATCCACGTCAAAGCCCTCCACCGCGAGGAAGAACTCGCCGGTGGAGGGCGCCGTCCACTCGATGCGGGACCCTGTGGTGTCGCCATAGTCGTCGTTCCAGTCCAGCCCCTCTCCATTGGCGTCGTAGAGGCCAAGGAAGGAGTCGGTCAGCGTGCCCAGGGACACCACCATCACGTAGGACTGCCCCTCCTCGGCCATGAACGTGAAGTAGTCGTAGTCGAAGAGGTCGTCTATAACGCCCTCCGCCGTCTCGCCGACTGCGATTGCCGTGGCCGAGAACTGGTCGTTCCCGTGGTCGTCCATGCCTCCGGGAAGGGTGATGCTGAAGTCTGGTTGCAGCACCTCCGGCGCCTGGATGTCCACGTCCTTGCCGAACTCCGAGTAGGTAAAGACGGTCTGAGCGGATATGGCCTGACCCGTCAACTCATTCGGCTGCTGGAAGGCAATGCTAATCCTGCGGACCAGGGAGTCCTCAACGCCAATCCACATCTCCACGTTGATCGGAGCGCCCTGTGAGTCCTCGCCGATGGTTGGGTCTCCCAGCATCTCCGCGGCCGCGCCGGGTGGGATTGTGCCCTGGAGGTGATAGACCTGCACGCTGTCCAGGTCCTGGGTTCCAACCAGGGTCAACTGGTCGGTCGCCTGGTCGTTGAAGTCCAGGTTGATCTCCCCAAGGAACCGGCTCTCTCCCAGAATGTCCCGGGCGTCCGGGCTTGCCTCCCACTCGCCGGTGAAGAGGTTCTCCTGGTAGCCGTCCTCGCCGATGACGATTGAGTCGTACTCAAGGGATATGCCGGCGGCTGAAATGGAGGTGGTGAACCGGCTGCGATCCGGGGCATGGAAGTCTCCGGAGAGCGCCAGCTTTGTTTCCATGGCCTCAGCGCCGCCCAGCGTGGCCGTGCCCTCAAGGGTGACGGAGCCGCTCTCCACGGCGGACATGGCAATCGCGGCGGCATCAATGATCTCCCGGACCGTCGGAAGCTCCGGCGCGGCCGTTGGCTCAGCGGTGGGCGCTGGGGTCGACGTGGGCGAAGGGGCGGGCGTTGGCGTGGCGGCAGGCTCGGGCGTGGCCGTGGGCTCCTGCGTGGGCGTGGGGCTGGGTGCGACGACATTCGTCGCAGTTGGCGGCGCGGCCGTTGGCTCGTCCGACCCGCAGCCGGTGGCGGCCGTCATAAGCGTCACCAGAGCCACCGCAGCGGCAAACAATGCAATACGATTGCTCCTGGACCAGGTCCGATTCTTCGTGAAAACGCCCATAGTTTTGCAACTCCGTCTTGAACAGAATGATGGTACACCAATGATGGTACCCCCGGCGGGACTCGAACCCACGCACCTGGCTCCGGAGGCCAGTGCTCTATCCTCTGAGCTACGGGGGCTTGTCGGGCGTCCACCCTGTGCAGAGAAAAGGCCGCTTGCGGCCTCAACTGGAATATACCAGCGCCCCGTTCAAATGGCAACAAGCCCGGCGCGGTGTCGACTCAATCGGCGCCCCGGCGTCCCGGGCCTCCCTTATCGAAGGCCGTCTTGAGCAGGATCGCTGCCAGTACAGTCGTGACCACCGTCATCAGGATGGACACGCCGAACAGGTCAGACCCGATCAGACCCCGGGACAGGCCAATGCCGGCGATTATCAGGGCAACCTCTCCGCGCGGCAGCATTCCAACGCCAACGCGCGTCGAGCCGGCGCGTGTGAAACCCGCCGCAAACGCGGGAAGCCCGCTGCCAACCACCTTGGACACAATTGCCAGCAGGGTGAGTATGAGGCTGAAGACAATTGTCCCGCCCATTGCCCTCACGTCCACCATCATTCCCATTACCACAAAGAAGACCGGCACCAGGGCCGGATAAAGCCCCTCCATTATCGGCTGCTCAATGCGCTGCTTCAGCCGGGTGTCCGATAGGGCGAGCCCCATGGAGTAGGCCCCGATGATCATGGCCAGGCCAAAGCTCTCCGCAAGGCCGGAGGCCAGCAGGGCCAGGGCCATTGCCAGCGCGACCGCCGCTCCGGGCACCCGGAGGAACTCGAAGGCGCGGGATATGTACCTGGAGGCGAGGGTGCCGCCTATCATCAGCGCCAGCCAGAAGCCGACGGCCTTCAACCCTATCAGGGCTATTCCTGAAACCGACACCTCCTCGCCGGGCGCCGCAATCCCCACGACCACGGTTAGCACCAGTATCCCCAGCACGTCGTCCACAACGGCCGCGGCCATTATGGTCACGCCCTCAGGGGAGTCCAGTTTGTGCATGTCTCCCAGCACCCTTGCGGTGATGCCAACGGAAGTGGCGGTCATGATGGCTCCCATGAACAGCGCCGCGTAGAGCAGGGAGTCGCCCTCCAGGCCCGCGGGCTTCAGGAGCATGGTGGCCCCCACTCCGAGAGCGAAGGGCACCAGAACGCCCCCTCCGGCCACCAGCGAGGCCGAAGCGGCGTACCTTCGGAACTGCCTCAGGTTCGTCTCAAGGCCGGCGGCGAAGAGGAGCACAACGGCCGCAACTTGGGAGATGGCGAACAGCTCCAGGCTGACCGGGATGCCGTTGTGGGTGTCCTTCAGCTCAAACAGAGGCCCCAGGCCAAAGAGGGACATGCCCCCCAAGGCGTATGGGCCAATCAGGGTCCCGGCCGTCAACTCACCGAGGACCGCCGGTATCTTCAGAAATCGCTCGCAAATCTCTCCGCCAATCTTGGCAGCGGCGAGTATGATTGCCAGCTGGATTACCAGGTGCTCTACAAGCTTTACGAAATCCTCTTCCATGCTCTACCTATTCTCGGATGCGCCCCGACACCAAGCGTGCAGTATAGCAGGAGTGCAACGGTTCAGATAGATGTTTTTACGGGAATTGGCCTCAACAGGAAAGAGCGTGGAAACGCCCTCGGTACGAAGGCGTCAAGCGCAATTCCCCCGACTATGACCCCTTCGGCGTCGCGCGCCATTGCAAAACGCGGCATGGTGGGTTACGATATTCAGACAGGCGAGAAGATTCTCAGGAGGTCCAGATCCGTGAGCGACGCAATCGTTATCTACACCCACCCTGACTGCGGCTACTCGGCCCGAGCCAGGGATGAGCTGGTGCAGAACGAGGTTGAGTTTACGGAGGTGGACCTCAGCGTCAGCCCGGAGCTCTGGGCGGAGGTGGAGCGACTGACCGGCGGCGAGCGCATGACCCCGGTCATCGTCGAGGGGGAGCTTGTTACCGTGGGCTTCCACGGCTTAGGGTGAAGCTTCTAGGTGCGGAGGCCGTTTGCCTCCCGTAGGCGTCTGAGAAATATACCGACCTTATCCCAAACGCCCGTAGCTGTGGCGTATCAAGCGCGGCCCGGTGGTGTAGCTTGGTTTAACACACCGCCCTGTCAAGGCGGAGATCGCCGGTTCAAATCCGGTCCGGGTCGCCATAACACACTTGTATTGCCCAGTAGGTCGCCGGACTCGTGGCGCGTTCATGCGGCAGGAGGCCTTTGGGCAACTACGGCGACATCTCAGAGGAAATACGTTTATCGTCATTCCGGCGGAAGCCGGAATCCATCTCCGTCTATATCGGTGGCCCTGGATTCCTGCCTCCGCAGACCTTTGCATAACTACGGCGGCATCTTCAGGGAGCTACGTTTATCGTCATTCCCGCGAAAGAAGACCTTTGAATAACTGCGGCATTGTCCCCAAATGAAGCGTTCCAACTGTCATTCTGAACGGAGCCCTTCGGCTACGCTCAGGGTAAACTAAGCGGAGTGAAGAATCCAAAGCCTTTGCCCGCAAAGCTGCGAAGTCTTCAACTAACCCTTTGGATTCTTCGCCTTCGGCTCAGAATGACATTCAGCGGAGCCGCCGCGCGGGTTACGCAGAGGTCTCCTATACGGCAGGAACCCTGGGCCGCCACTGGGTGACTGCCGAGAGAAGCGCCGTCGTCAGCACTATCCCCGCGCCCAGAGCGAATGCCGCCTCGATTCCATACGTGTCGGCCAGACGACCGGCCACCGCGGGCGCGATTGACGAGACTATCAACGCAGATCCGAAGACCAGGGACACCGTCGTGGCCTGGGCCCCCGGCTCCACCAAGTCGACTCCGGCCGCCAGCAGGATGGCCATGAGCGGAAAGAGGAACGCCCCCATCACCAGGGCCACGGCTGCCAGGGGCCAGCCTCCCGGCACGGCGGGAAGCAGCAGGAAGCACAAGCCCAAGACGACCAGGCTCGGGGACAGGATCGCCTTGCGACCCAGCCGGTCGGAGGCGTACCCCATGAGCGGCTGCGACGCTATGCCGCCCACGTTGGCCAGGAGCAGATAGAAGCCCACGGTGACGCTGGAGACCTCCAGGTCCTCCCTGAGGTAGATTGGGAAGAAGGTCAGGAAGGCGCTCTGCCCGCCCACAAACCCGCCTGCAAAGGCGAGCACCAGCAGCAACCTGCGGTTACGGAGCAGGCCCTTCAACGACGTCATGTAGCTGCCCTGCCCTTGCACATCGCCGGAGCGGGTCGGGATGGTCCTCAGTATCAGCCAGATGAGGATGCCGGCGATTATCCCCGGCACCACGCTCCCCCGGAGCACCATCTGCCATCCCACGATGCCTATAAGCGTTCCGGCCAGGAGGGGTCCCAGCGTCTCACCGACGCTGCCGCCCGTGCCGTGCAGGGATATGGCGAAGCCCCTGCGAGACTCGAACTCCTTGGAGAGGGACGATATGGCCGACGGGTGCCAGAATGTGATGGCTACGTTGAACAGGGCCGCGAATACGAGGGCCATCCAGAAGGTGGTGGACAGGCCCAGGGCAAGGGCAAAGACGCCCAGGAAAATGATGGACGCTCCCAGGATCTCGGCGCGGTGGGCGCTCATCCGGTCGCCGGCGTAGCCCGCGGGGATGTTGGTGATGCCCCCCATCACGTTGCGGAAGGTGGACAGTATGCCAATCTGGGAGTTGGTGAGCGCGAGGCCGGACTTGATCTCGGGCAACAGCACGAAGAAGGCGGCGTTGAAGAGGTGCTTCAGGCCGTGTCCGGCGACGCAGACTACAAGCAGGGTGCGACGCTGCCCGTCGGATAGCTGCTCGGACTCAGGCGCGGCGGCCCCTCCATCGTGCATCACTGCTGTACCCTGTGGCCCGCCGCCTTAGTCAACGACTGCCGGGTTACTGAGCGCTTTCCGCGGCCTCGAACTCGGCCTCTCGCTGCTCAACCTCTTGCTGCCTGTCCAGAGGCACCGTGGCCATACCGCCGCGCTCGATGTCGACCATGAACTCAGCTATCTCGATTCCCTGGCCCTCACGCCCAACGATGTTCTCCCGGGATACCGCCGCCTCGGTGAAAAGGAACTTGTGCTCCCGTCCGCCAAGTAGCAGGTTCTCGGGCCTGATCTCAACGCCCTCGGTGTCGGTCTTCACCGCTATCAGGCTCATGCGCTGGTTGCGCGGGGCATCCGGGTTGGTGATGGCAAGGGTGAGCACCACGTCCGGCGCCAGGATGCTGGTGATGTAGTCCTTGGTGCCGGTGATGATGTACTCGTCCCCGTCCCTCACGGCCTCGGTGGTGTTGGCGCTGATGTCGGTGCCGTGCATCCTCTCGTTGAAGGCGTGGCACATCGTAAGCTCGCCCTGCAGGAGGGACTTCAGCAGCGTCGTCTTCTGCTCCTCGGTGCCGAACACCCTCAGCGCAGCGGCGTGCATGATGGACACGTAGATGGGAGGGATCGACTGGCGGGCAAGCTCCTTCTGGACAACCTGGGCGTACGCCGCGGGCAGCCCTGCGCCGCCGTACCTCTGGGGCCAGCTGGGAGCGATCCATCCCATGGACCCCAGCTTTAGGCGGAACTCAACGACCCACTGCTTCACTTCAGGTGACAGGGGCTGCCCCCTCACGGGGGCCGGGATGTCGTCCGGGATCACCGCATTCGCGTTCATCCAGTCCCTGACGTAGAGGCGGAACGTCTCAAGGGCCGCAAGGGCCTCCAGGTGCTCCGTGGACCCCCATGCGGGCTCTGATGGAGTTGTCATGACACCTTACCTCCCTATCCGCATCGGTGGCGAAACCTGGGCGATTCTAAGGCATTATACGATTGAAGAGCGGCCCTTAGTCAAGCCGAGATACGGCATTGACGGTCGCCGGAGCGCCCCGTCCCGGGCGGCGGGCCACAGCCGACCTAAGCGGGCCGGAACTTGTACATGGTTACCTCCGGCGTCACGTCCTCGAAGACGACGTTCACCGGCATCCCGATCTTCATATCCTCGGGCTCGCAGCCGGTCATGTGGCTCAGCATGCGCGGCCCCTCGGCCAGATCAACCATGACGACAATGTACGGCGCGTCCTCCTGGAATGCCGGGCCAGGCCCCCGGTGCACGACGGAGTACGAGTACACCGTTCCCGCGCCGCTGACCGGCGTCCAGGTTGCATTAACCGACGCACAGTCCTGGCAAACGTCCTTGGGGGTGAAGCGGTACGATGGGCAGTCGTCGCAGAGCTGCAGGAGCAACTCGTGCCGTTTGGTCCCCTCCCAGAAGGGTTCGGTCAGAATGGTTACCTCAGGCAGTGGCTTGTTGTACTGGGTCATGACTACCCCCTCGCGAAAATGGCTGAGTACTGGCCCTGGAACGCGCCGCCCGTCCCGTGGACGTAGGCAAGCTCCACGTTGGGCACCTGGTGGTCGCCGGCCTCGCCCCGCAGCTGCCGGACAAGCTCGGTAACGGTGTACAGGCCGCAGGCGGCCCCGTGGCTGCCGGACAGATAACCGCCGTCTGTGTTGGTGGGCAGGCGTCCGCCAATCTGCAGCGCGCCGCCCTCCACGAACGGGCCGCCCTCGCCCTTCTCGCAGAAGCCGGCGTCCTCAAGCTCGATTATGACGTCGATGGAGAAGTGGTCCGAGACGCCCGCGACATCGATGTCCTCCCGGCGCACACCCGCCTGGGCGAAGGCCGTGTTCGCCGACAAGACGCCGCCGAAGGAGGTCAGCGTGGGCGCCGACATGGGGTCGTAGAAGGTGAATCCTTCGCCCCAACCCAGCATGACCACGGGCGTCTTGCGCAGGGAGCGGGCCCGCTCAAGGGATGTCATCACGATTGCGCCGCCGCCGTTGTTGACAAGGCAGCAGTCGAAGAGGTGCAGCGGATCAGCGATGACGCGGGAGTTGACCACGTCCTCAACGGTGATCTCGCCGCGGCTGCCCATCACAGACGCCGGGTTGAGGGTCGCGTGCTTGCGGGCTGCCACCGCAACCTCAGCCAGCTGCTCGCTGGTGGTGCCGAACTCGTGCATGTGGCGGCGGGCGGCCAGGGCGTAGTCGGAGGCCCTGGTCGTGCCCCAGATGTACTCGAAGGGACTCCCGGATGGCCCGCCGCCGCGCCTTGGGGCGTTGGGGTGCACAGCGCCGCCGGAGGCCGTGGGCACGATAACCACGTCGGCGTAGCCGTGGGCGATGGCCATTGCGGCGATGCCCATGCCCGCGGAGGACGACGAAGCGCCGACCCCGGTCTGAGCGTGGAATCTGAGTGGCGCGCCAAAGGCGTCGGCGAAGTCGCCCACTATTCCTGCGCCCTCCGGCCCCGCGCCTATGATGCCGTCTATCTCATGGGCCGTCAGGCCCGCGTCCGCCAGCGCGCCGTTGACAGCCTCGGCGTAGAGGCTGCCGGTGGTGCGGTCCTGGAGACCCCCCTGCTCCGTCATGTAGACGCCTACAATTGCCGCCTGTCTCAAGTCGCTCATAGTCTCCTCCTGACGACTCTATTGCGTCGCATCAATCAGCTGAACCGGCGCCGTCGAGAAACTCTTCAGCCATCTCAATGAACAACCTCACCTGGTCGAAACAGGTCGCGATAGCCATTGAGGACAGGTGCCCTTCATAGAAGTTCTTGTGAAGGCTGTCTGCGCCTGAGAACAGCCTGATGAACTGGTCATTGCCGGATTCGGTGGCCATTCTATCCACGGCGGCAAACAGGAGATTGTGGCTGCGATGCTCCCACCCGCGCTCAGATGCCACGGCCTTGACCATGTGCGCCGCGGCTCCCCATCCCTTCTCCGAAGCCTGAAGCAGATCGCCCGCCTCAAGCTCATCGAAGGCTTTATCCAGGAAGACCTTGCTCTGGTCTCGATGCGTAGTATCCTGTAGCACCGCTACCTCCATGCCAGGACCGCTTGCGCCCGGCTACATAGTAGCATAGCAGCCCTTATCGGTCATCCCTGAAGTGTGTCGAAGATGAGGATCAAGAGGACGCGCCTGTCATTGGCGGAATCGCGCCATAGGAATATAATGGAGATATGCCGTGGGAGGTTGAGGGCACAGATGAGTTTGTCCAAGAAACACTTCGAGAGGAGGGCCTGATCCAATGAGTGGACGCCATCCATTCAGCAAGTTGACAAAGGATTTCACTCCTGAGCAACTGAGTCGCATAGAGGCGACGAAAGAAGAGATAAGGGCAAGCATGGCCGTCTATCTCAAGTTTCTGAAGGCCTTTCCCGACCTCTATTCCGAGAAGAAGGCGGACTACACCTTCGCTTTCGGACCATGCGGCTACAGGGGCGCTACCGTATACTTCCGCAAGACCAGGGCAGGTCCAAACCAGGCGCGCATTCGCCCGGAGTGGCTGAAGAACTTTCCTAACGCAGACGGCCTTGCGGCCTATCTGAAGAATAACAAGATTCCCCTGGACCCTTCGGCATCGCATCCCGACTACCTCATTGGCCCCGAGCACGTAGACGAGGTAATAGCCCTGCTGAAGGAAGGCCTTGCCAACGGACCCATCCCAGAAAAAGGGTTGGCTGCCCCAGTGACAATTGCAACGGAGGTCAAAGGTTGAGAAAGCAACGGATACTCATCGCACTGGCTACAATCATCGCCCTGCTCGCGGTCTTGGCCGCCTGCGACGCCACCGGGGAGACGGCCACCGACGGCCCGGTCGAGCCCCTTTCGCCGGCCGCCGCGGGGATATGGGTCACGGGGCAGGCAAGCATCAACGTGGAGCCTGACCTTGTCCTGCTGACCGTTGGCGTGGAGACCACGGGCGAGACGGTTGCCCAGGCGCGCGCCGAGGCGGCCGCCGCCATGAACGCCGTGGTGGAGGCGGTGAAGGCCCACGGCCTGGAGGACCGCGACATCCAGACCCAGTCCTTCAACATCTGGCCGCGCTACGAGTACCCGGAGGTGCTCACCGGAGATGGCGGCGTCAGGAGACAGGTTCTGGTCGGGTACACGGTGAGCAACTTGGCAACGATCAAAGTGCGCAACGTCGACGCCGTTGGGTCGGTCATAGACGACGCGGCGGAGGCTGGCGGCGACGCTACCCGCATCCACGGCATCGACTTCACCGTTGAGGACCCCAAGCCGTTCATGGCCCAGCTCCGGGAGGAGGCTGTGGCCGACGCCCGCGCCAAGGCCGAACACATGGCAAGCCTGTCCCAGGTGACGCTGGGAGAGTTGGTCTATCTTGGAGAGGCGGGCGTTGCCCCGCCGCCGGGCATCGAGTTTGCGGAGGCGGCGTTCATGGCCAGGGCGGACTCAGCGTCCACGTCCATCAGCGGCGGCGAGCTGGAGCTGAGGCTGAACGTGCAGGCGGGGTACGTGATCCGCTAGGGCGCGCCCCCCGACCATTCCTGCGGAGGGAGACCTTTGAATAACCTCAGTTGGAGCGATTTCTCTTCGTCACCCCTGCGAAAGCAGCAACTGTCTTAAGAGTCAAGGTTTTGCCGCCTTGGGTTGCCAGGGTTGGCCGGA
>DAOUKT010000019.1:0-85467 GCA_034421015.1 Dehalococcoidia bacterium | reverse complement strand
TCGTCCTGCACGGCGCGCAGGTTGACGTGGGACAGCGGGGTTTGGGGGACGGTGGTGATGATGCCGGCGACCCGGGGCAGGTCGTTGGGCAGCGTCTCATAGATCACCACGTCGCGGGGGTTGGGGCGTTCGTCCAAGTCCATCTCCCGCAGGAAACCGTACCCCTCTCCCTCATTGAGCGGAATGAAGTCGACGTCGGGAAAGATGTCCTCTTCCAGCAGCACGTTGACCCGGGAGGCGTCGTAGAGCGCCTTCTCGCTCTTGTAGCGCGGCAGCGCATAGGACAGCGGGTGGTAAGCCAGGTTGTTCTCAAGGAACGGCATGCTGGCGGCCAGCACCTCATTCGCGTAGGCTATCCGCTCAAAGGAGTAGGAATCCCCGGGCTGGAACTCGAAGCGGTACACGCCCAGCGAACCGTCCGGCGCAACGGCGTTGGGATGATAGACGAGATCGCCCCGCATCGCCGAGTTTGCCAGAGCCGCAATGTTCTGGCCCCGAAAGCGTTGGTCCCGGAACAGTGAGTTGATGAAATCGGTGTGCATTCGGTGGGTCTCCGTGTTCATGAAATAGAACATCGGACGGTCGGTATCGAAGAGATAGAACTTGACGAACTCCAGATCGGTGAGATGGAGGTCCGCCAGGTCCATCGCACCCTGGTAGGAGAGCCTCTCGAAGGTCTCGCGGTCGGGAATGGCCACGGCGCCGTTTCTGATGTCGACGGATTTGGCGGTGTTCACCGGGTTCTTGGTTCCCAGGTCCTGGAGCTCCGTGATGTCGTCGATGCAGTCCCCGTCTATGTCGGCGGGATTGGCGATCCGGTACTTCTCTACCCGGTAATGCGCTTCGGGGAGCGCCGCCAGCTGCTCGGTCAGCGTTGTCGTGCCATCCTGCCCCAACGTCACCGAGACGGGGATCTCGAGATCGGCGTCCAGGTCGGGCCGGACGTAGAGCACGAAGTAGTCGGCGGTCGTGGACGTCACCACGATGGGGACCTCCGAAACGGCCACCGCCACGGGTTGGACGCCGCTCACCTGACATGTCCCGGTAGTTGACGGCGTGGGTGTGGGAGTCGGCGTGGGTGTTGGGGTAGGCGTCGGGGTCGGCGTCGGGGGCTGGGCCTGTTCGTCCAGGATCTCGCCGCGCAGGGTGGCGCGGACGATGCCGGCGGACAGCGTGTAGTTGCTTGCCTTGAAACCGCCGTGATCCTGCAACGAGTAGGTCACGCTCACGTCGTGGCTCCCCGCCGCCCCCGACGGGAACGCTCCGCTCACCACTAGCCCCCCGGCCCGGAAGTCCGCCAGCTCCGCCGAAAGCACCCCGGTTCCCTGGGCGCTGCCGGTGTCAAAGGTGGCCGTCGTGGTCCCGTCGGCCAGCCGCGAATTCACATCCACCCCGCTGATGGCCGTGATCGTCCGGGGCGTGATGTCTCCGCTCACGCTGAGGGTCACGCTGTAGTTGCCGGCGTCCGGCCCGCCCACGCTGGACCCGGTGATGGCCAAGCCCGTTCCGACGTCCGCCGAGGGGTAGGTTCCTCCGGTGACCGTCACGTGGTCGCCGCTCACGATGTCCCCGACGCCGAAACTGCCGCCCAGGCTTGCCGGCGGCGCCGTCGTGCCGTCGTACTGCTTGTTGACCCCGGTGGCGGTGTAGGCGGCCGCCTTGGGCGTGATGGTGTACGTCGCAACCGTGGGGCTGGCTGGCAGGGCGTACTTGGTGGCGTAGGCCGGGGTGAGGGCCAGCGTGCCCATGTTGATGGCGTAGGTTCCCACGTTCTCCCCCGGCGTTCGGCCCAGGCGGCCCGACACCACGTTGCTGGCCGCGTCGCCGTCCACCAGCCCGCTCACCGTGTAGCTCATGGCGTCGGTTCCGCCGTACACCCGCGTGATGTTGCCCGGCGTTATCACCAGCGGACGCGCTCCCCCGATGTAGCAGGTCAGCGTCGCCTCGGCGCCGGACACATCCCCACCGTCGGCGGTCTCGTAGTTCGTCGTGACCCCGAACCGGGCCACCTTCCCCGGCTGGTAGCTCCCCGGCCGGTACACCAACGTGCCGCCGATGAGCCGGCCGCCCTCGCTGCGGCCGTTGGGCAGCGTGAGTTTGTAGTCGTAGGAGGACACCTCGCCGCCGGACCACTCCGGCGCGTCCCACAGGAACGCCACCCGCTCCGCCTCCGCAATACAGCGCAGGTTGGACACTGGCGGCGGCTCGCCATCCTGGGCCTGGGCCGGCCCCGGCGTAAGCGCACTGAGCGTGAGCGCCAGGACGGCAATGAGCAGCAGCCAGGACCGCGAAGGGAGGAAGGCCCGCGTCACGTTGGGCCTCCACGACGCGGAGAGGAAGCAGCTGGAGCGTAGGTTCAGGGGTGAGGGCGTTCTATATGCCACCGCACCCTCCGCCGTCGTTGTCGGTGACGGTGACGAAGACGCCGACGACGGCGTTGCTGCTGCCGCCGACCGGCTCGTAGTCAGGGTTTGTATGCTCGTCCCCGGGGGCTTTCTCCACCAGGAGCAGGATGACCAACTGCTCGGAACAGCTGTCGTCGTCCTCCGGGGCGCTCACCGTCACCGTCTGGGGCGTGGCCCAGTCGCCCGATGAGCCCGCCGTGAAGGTCAGTTCGTCCGGGGAGACGGTGACCGCGTTCATGTCCCAGACGGCGCGGGGATCGCCGTATTGGCCGAAGTACTGAGTATTGACCAGGGAGACGGTGAGGTCAGAGCCGGGGTCGCTGGTGAGGGCGGCGGTGAACGTGGCCGAGCCGCCTTCGGGGACGACCAGGGTCTCGGTCGAAAGCACCACGCCAGCGACGGTCGCGGCCGGCACGTCGTCATCGTTGATGGCGACGGTGGTCTCGTCCGTGCTGCCGGCGCTGATTCCTGTGGGTAGCGTTCCGAAGGTCAGCTTCACCGACTCCCCGTCGTCGTCGATGGCATCGGAGGTGGCGCTGAAGGTGAAGCTCATGGATGTGTCGCCCGAGTTGAAGACGACGTTCGACGGCACGCCCGAGTAGTCGGCGCTGGTCGCCCCGCCCTGGTTCGTCGTGGTGATCGGGATGGTGACAGTCCGTTCCGGGTCGGCGCTCAGGGTGACGGTGACCGTCGCCTCGTTCTCTTTGACCATCGTGGTGGTCGTGTCGTCGCTCTCGGCAACGGCGTAGGTGGCGGACCCAAACGCGACGGTCACTGGAGCCCGGGTCACTCCTATCGTGTAGGTCCGAGTGGTGACTCCGTCCTGCGCGGTCACCACCACGGTGACGTCGGTGGACTGGCCGACAGTCAGGGATATTGCCTGGCTTGCCGTGCCGGAGTCGACCGCCGCGCCGTTCACGGCGACTGCCGCGTTGCTCTCGTTGACGGTGGGAGTTACGGTGACGCTGGCGACGCTGTTGGCAACGGCGGCCGTGTACGCCGTCGTGGACGAGTCGAATGCCGGGGTGAGCGTTCCGTCGGAGATGGTGAGGGCGCTCAGCGTCGCGTCCGAGGACCCGGCCCGGGTCACGCTCACCGTGTAGGTCTTGGTGACGGACGTGTCCTCGGCGGACACCACCACCTCGATGTCATTGGCCTGGCCCGCTGTGAGGGAGACGGCCGAGCTCGCCGTGCCGGTGACGACGGCCGTGCCGTCCACCGTGACCGAGGCGTGACTCTCGTTGACCGTGGGAGTAACCGTCACTCTGCTGACGCTGTGCACCACGCTGGCCGTGTAGCTGACCGTGTCGGAGTCGAAGGCCGGGGTGAGAGGCACGTCGTTCGTGCCGTCCGACACGGTCAGGTCGCTCAGGGTGGCATCGGTGAAGCCTTGCCTGGTCACCGTGATCGTGTAAGTCTTGGTGGTGACCCCGTCGTGGGCAGTCACCACGATGTCGATGTCCTTGGGCACGGCAGGTGCGGCGAGGGGGACGGCCTGATGGTGAAGGGTGGGATGCCCATAACCTACGGCGTCCTCCACCTCGTAGGTTGCGTTGACCTCGTTGACGTAGGCGATGGGGATGACGTCCTCGATGTTCCTGGGGACCGTCACCGTGTACTGCGTGGTCGCCGAGTCGAAATCCGGGGTGTATCTGTACACCCTGCCGACCCCCCAGATTATGATGTCGTCCAGGGTGGCGTCGGAGGATTTGACGGCCGGCTCCATGGGCGAGACGCCCGTCACCCGCTCCGCTCCGCTCTCATAGTCTTCGCCCCAATCGGTGAGGATGGCCTTGACAGACACGTTGGCGGTCGCGCCGTTGGGGATCCCGGTTATCGTGTATCTGTGCCGGACGTTGGTCCCGATCTCTCTCCCCTCGACTTCCGCCTCCGAAGTCCGCGGGTTGTATCTTGTCCCTTCGTGCGTCCAATCCCAATCGATGGAGTACTTGGTGGGCGTGGGACTTCGGGAGGGGAGCCACGAGACCTGCAACCGCTCGTCGCCCGGCGTGACCTGCACGTCAAACGGCGGGCCTGTGCGGTCATTTGCGGCTGGAACGTAAGCGCGGTATGTCGTCCACTGGCCGCCGTCCCTCTTGATCTGGACTTGGTACATGGTATCGGCGCTGCCGTAGATTCTGTGGGTCCTCACGCCGGCGCCCCGCTCTACGCCCTCCGACCCGCCCGCATTCAGCCAGCTTCCCTTCTGGATGTTCCGGGCGGCGTCCCAGTACTCGCTTCGCCAGCGTATGTAGTGCTTGACGGTCTGATCGGTGTTTTCCCAGCTGACGTCGATATACAGCCGGTTGTAGATTGACATCTGGACGTTGGTGACTTCGCCCGACTGGGCTTGGGCGAGCGGGGAGTCGTGGGCGAAGAAGACGGTTGACGCCATCAGTACAGCGGCCGGCAGCAGTGGAAGAGAGAATCGGCGGCGGGCTATATTAGAACCTCTGTGGAGGTAAGGTAACGGCAGGGCCGCCCTCAGGCGGTGCGCAGCTGAGATGCCCTGGTCCGGTCTCACCGAATCACCTTCTGTCCGTCGTTCGGCGGGTGCCAAGACCCGGCCGCACTGAGACTTGACTTCGGCTCAAGGGAGATCTCAGCAAGGCCCTACACCCCTCCTGCGTGGCTGACGGTCGCCTGCACGGTCTCCGACCAGGTGATGGGATTGATCCCGTTGTCGGCGGCCACCTGCACGTCGTAGGCGCCGTCGTCCGCCAGGGTCGAGGTCCACTGGGTGGTGGCAAGGAACGGCCCGAAGTTGCTCCACTCTGCCTCCGGGGACTGGTCGGCTTTCCGCCAGCGCAGGTGGTATCGCATCGTCGGGCTGCCGTCCGACACGGCGTTCCAGCTCGCCGAGATGGCGCGGGAGAATCCCTGTCCAGGCGGCGTGGGCGTCAGCGTCAGCCCCGTCGGCGCGGGCGCGGGATTCATCACCGCCACCTGCGCCTCGTTGCTGGACTCGCTGATGACGGTGATGTCGGGATCTGAGATGGACCCGGTGAGCTCTACCAGGTGGACCCGCACCTCGTAGGCCGTGTCTTTGGACAGCCCGGTGACCAGGATGCTCTTGGACGCCGACGAGAACGGGCCGCCGCTCGCGCCCTCGGGCAGCAGGTTGCTCCCCGCCGCATCCGGCCAATCGTCGGATGTCGACTCCCGCAATTGGACCCGCATCTCCTGCCCGGACATGGGCCGTTCCGCCAACGTGACCGTGAGGGCGGGCAGGCCGTTCCGTGCGGCTCGGCTCACCGAGAAGTCGGGGGCCGGGAGCAACCCCCGTGTCACCGTTATGGTGTAGGTCGAGGACTTGTCGTACAGGGTCCTCTGCACTTCGATGACGTTCTCGCCGTCCATGAGGAGGATGGCCTGGCTCACCGCATGGTTCCGCGAGCTGACGGGGGCCTGGGCCAGGGTCGAGCCCTGCAGCCCTATCTTGACGACGCCGGGTTGGGCGCCGGTGGCCCGCACGGTTACGCTCGGAATATCCGGGTTCACCCGCGTCGAGTAATCGAAAGTGGCGCCGTAGAAACTCGGCATCATGACCAGACGCCTGACGGCGTTCGGGTCGTCATCCACGTCGATGTCGCCGCTGGGGTGCACGTAGAGGCCGGTCAGGTACGGCACGTCGTCGTCAACTAGGGTGAAGGTGACGCCTTGCACCGTGATGCCCGTCACGTTGACGGTGGCATTCAGGACGACCGGCTTGTCCCGCTCGACAAGCTGATTGTTCAGGATGGTGACGTCCGCCGTCCCGGAGGTCTGGTTCTCGGCGATGGTGAAGGCGGGCGGCAGGGAGAAATCGTAGCCGACCTGGGCGCGGGACGTGAGGGGGCGCGAGTTCAGCGTCACCCGCACGCCGTCTGCGGGGGCCGGTTGGTCCAGCGTGGCGGTGACGGTGACACTGCCTGCGTCCTCGTGCACCGTGTCCTTCGCTACCGTCAGCGTCAGGGTGGTGGGGGACTGCGCCGCGGCGGACGGGATTGAGAGCAGACCGAGCGCCCCGGCGACAGCGACGATGGCCATGGCCATGAGGACGCGCCCCCGGTAACTGGCGGCTCGGCGAAAGCCCATATGGAAAAGGTTGCGCTGCATATCTCGCTCCCTGCCTACAGGCCGCCGGCTGACACCGATATCCCGATGTGCCTCTCCTCGTCTATGCCGGGACCCTGAAACCAGTAGTTCGTGTCGTAGTCGGAGTCATCGCTTTCCACGCCGTGCGATATGACGTCTTCTAACCCCAAGGTGGCGTCATGGGTGGACACGGTGAAGGTCTGCGACGTGCTCCAGTTCGATGAGTCGAAGGTCAGCGACGCCGGGCTAACGCTCAGTTCACCGTCCGTCAATCCGATGTTGACGGGGCCTTCAGGTCTATCAAGGTACGCCTTCACCGTAACGTCCGAATCCGGCATGGAAGTCAGGGCGACGGTGTAGGAGACGGTGGCATTTGGCCCCACTATCACGGACTCTGGTTGGATGTCGATGCCCCGCTCCGGGTCTGCGTCGGAGGGTATCGAACGCGAGTTGTCGAAAATTACGACTTCCATGTCCATAAATTTACGCGATTGATAATCATCCTCCACCCTGTAGGGCGCGTTTTCGATGGCCACCAGCTCAAGGTGCACAGCCTCATTGCCCTCGGTCTCTTGGTCTGGCATGAAGAACATCCCAAAGGACACATGACTTGCTCCAGCCGGCAGCTGCAGCTCCTTCGTCTTGGCCCTGCCGGGAGCATTGGGCAGGGCAATCTTGTAGTCCTCGACCTGGGTGGCGGTGGAGTCGGACTTGATTCTCATATGCACGGTGCTGCCGGATTGCAACGGCGGGTCAATCGTAACGGTGTACAGCCTGGTGCCCCGCACGCCTTGTAAGTCAATCTCCTGTGCTGTACGTGTAACGTGCGTGAAGTAAACGCTCGTGGTTTGTTGTGCCTGAGCAGGCCGAGCGCTGTCACCGACCAAGAAGACCGCCAGCGCAATCAGGGCGGCGGCCAGCAGAAGGCGGCGCGTGGCGGACAGGGTTGCTGAGTAGGCTGATGCCAAGCTCATGGAATCATTCCTTTATACTCACGTGATATGACCGCGGCAGGGCCACCGCACACACGGGAATTCCGGGGATGCGGCCTCCTTGCGTTTCAGGGGCCGGAAGTGACGTGGAGGTTTCAGAACTGCTTCCATACCGGCCCTACTCGTCGCGGCTCCAGCCGGAGCCGAACACGTAGCCGTCGTAGCCAGCCACGAATACCCGCAGCGACTCCGACTCCACCCAGCTACCGTTGGCGGTGGCCTGCAACGCCTCCCCGCCCAGCAGGTCCTGGGTGTTCCCGCCGATCTTGGAGATGTCGGAGTGCCCCACGACCTTTCCGTCCGGGCCCCCTATGAAGGCGAACCACCTGCCGTCAACGGTCTCGGCCTCGTTGTAGTAGGCGATGGCCTCCTCCAGCCCCGCCAGGGCGCTCCCCGGACTGGCGAAGTACTCCATCGTCCCCGTCAGCCCAATCTGGCGGTACTTGTCCACGGCCACGGAGACCAGCATCCTGGTGAACTCGTCGGCGTCGATGTACCAGCCCGACCCGAACAGCAGCCCGTCGTGCCTCTCCACCCATGCGTTCTTCAACTCGAAGTCGCCGGTGCCTATCCCGCCGCTCTCCGGGTTGCGGTACACGTAGGACACCCACTTGCCATCCTCGGTGGCCGCGAGCATCTCCGGCCCGAACTCGTACCCGTTGGCGTCGGTGCCCACCCAGCCCTTCATGTCTAGGCCCAGGCGTTCCGGGTCGGGGTGTCCGATGACCAGGTCGTTCTGGTCTATGATGAAGACGTACCACTGGCCGTCCACGCTCTGGGGGCTGTTGTAGTGGGCGAGGGTGGCGTCCAGGCCCTGGGCCTCGTACCTCGCGATGGCGTTCTCGACGAAGTGCTGTGTGTACTCCGCCGGGGCGGACTTGGACGGGATGGAGGCGATGGCCGCCCGGACTATCTCCTCGACCTCGGCGCGGGTCAGGCCCGGCTCGGGTTGGGCCATCTTCTCGATGGCGTCGTTGACGATACCCTCCACCTGGTCGGATGACACTCCGGGGGCGGGATCGGTCTGAGCCGGCGCCGCGGCCATCTCCTCCCGGACTATCTCCTCCACCTCGGCGCGGGTCAGGCCCGCGTCGCCGTCCCCGCATGCGGAGAGCACAAGGGTAAAGACGGCAATCAGCAATACTGCGGCGATGGCACCCTTTTTCACTTTAACCTCCAGATGATGCGATCAATGGTGTATGCCTGCGACAAGGTCCCTTCCATGACGGTGGGCCCGCGGGCTAGATGCCTCCATAGCCGCCGGCGTAGACCGCGAGGTAGCCGTAGGCGCGGCTGCCGTTTTCGTCCTCGGCCACGTAGGTGACGGCCCATGTTTTCACCGCCGTTCCCGTCGGCGTTCCGCCGAGCTTCCGGGTGGTGGTGTTGAAGGTGATCCCGCTGGCTTCGTCGGCCAGGGGCTCCCCCGAACTGTTGTCGAGCAGGCTGTACGTGAGGGTCCCGTGGCCGCCGGAGGCCGTCGGGAAGGTGATCGTTCCGGGGGTGCCGCTGGAGGCGTCGCGGTTCGTCCAGCCCTGGCCGCTGATGAACGCGATGATCCGGGAGTTGAAGAACTCCACCGCCTCATCGCTGAAGGTCACCGGCGGGACGACCGTCACGCCGAAGGTGAGGGAAACCGAGCTGCTCCCATCGTCGGCGGTGTAGGTGACGATGACCTCGCCGGAGGTGGCCTCCGTGGGCGTCCCTCGGATCACGCGGTCATGGCCCATGGAGAGGCCTGTCGGCAGGCCGGTGGCCGTGTAGGTCACGATTAGACCGCCCCCATCGGCTTCCGGCAGCCTGGGCAGCCCCTGGTCCGGGGCCTCGGTGTACGTCTGGTTCACGTCGGCGCCGACGGTGTATGTCCTGTCGTTTATCGTCGCGCTGCCGAAGGTCAGCGGGTCCGGGGGGTCCCCCACCTGCAGATTGACCGTGTAGGTCTTCGTCACGGGTATCGGGACATTGTCTTCGCCGGTTTCGTGGGCTGCGTTGACATCGGAGGTGACCTCGACTCCGATGACGTTCAGGCCCGTGTTGAGGCTTGCTTCGCCCGTGTAGGTGCGGCCGGAGAGGTCCGTCTCGAACTCCACGTCGTTCACGGTCATCGTCACCCCCTGGATGTTCAGGTCCTCGGGCAGGACGGAGACGTCGACGGCGGTGACGGTTGTGCCCACGTTCGCGGAGTAGGTCCCGGTGTCACGGTCGAAGGTGGGAGACAGGGAGACGGGAGTGGCGGGGTCGCCGTGGCTGACTGCTAACGAGTACAGCTCGGCGGTCTTCACGCAGGGGGTGGCGCCGTCGGCGGCCGCGGCGGAGTCGGACGGGCAGATGTGGATCCTGACCCGGAGCTCATCATGGTTGTCTTCGGTGTTGGCGTCGCCGTCGGGGCCGTCCTCCCCGCTGTCGTCCCAGACGTGATAGTGCATGATCCGGTTCGAGCCCAGCGTGGTCACGCCGTCGCCGTCCTGTCCCGTGGGCGTGCCGGAGAGGGTGCGGGTGGCGGCGTCGAAGGTGAGGCCGGCGGGCAACGAGCGTCTCTGGGCGCTCTGGTAGAACCGCTCCGGGCCTCCCAGGGCGTAGACGTAGGGGCCCTCGCCGGTGCCGGCGTGGGCGGCGGGGAACTGCACGCTGATGGTGTCTCCGACTTTGAAGTAGAGGACGATATTGCTTTTTTCGGGGGTTACGCCTATGCCTGCCTTGGAAGCGCTGGGGTCTTCCGTCCGGGGGGTGAAGCGGACCGGATCGTGGATGGTGACGGTGGCCGTGTTGTCCCCGGAGGCCGCGCTCCAGCCGGAGGTGGTGACGGTGACGGTCACGGTGAAGGTCTCCGCGCCCTCGTTGTCCGTGTCCTTGTTGGCGCGCACCGCCAGGGTCCCGCTCGTTTCGTTCTGGGCGATGGTGAGCGAGCTGGCTACCGAATGCACGTCGGCCTCGGCGGCGATGCCCGTGCCGGTGGTCGCGTAGGAGGCGGCCGCCGTGAAGGCCACGCCGCCGGACGGCGCCGCGCTGCTCAGGGTGACGGTCACGTCGGCGGAACCGCCCTCGACGACCGTCACGTCCGACACGCTAAAGGTGTCTCCCTCCTGGGCGGCTGCGGGCGGAGTGAGAAGCATGTACAGCAGTACAGCCGCCAGCGCAGCCAACGCAAGGGCGGCATACGCCGGAATCCAACGGTGAACTGTCAAGCCTCTTGTATGCACCATATTCATCTCATTAGCAGGCTGGGCCTTGCCCGCAGGCAGGCCCGGCTACACTCCTCCTACATTCACGGTGAAGCTGGCCTCGGCCGACCAGGGTCCCACGCCGTCGTCGTTCCTGGCGGCGACGCGCACCTTGTAGTCGCCCGCGCCGATTGCGGAGAACACTGCCTGCGTCGGGAACTCAGCACGGAAGCTCAGGGCGACGCCGTCTGGCATGGAGTCGAGGGGCTTGTCGGGGAAGCTGCCGTCCGCCGCAATGACCTGGACCACGTAGCTGGTCGCTCCGGTCACGGCGTCCCAGCGCGCCGCGGCGGTGGACCCTGTAACGTGGCCCGCTGTCAGGGAGGCCGGCGCGGACGAGGGAGCCGTGGGGCCGTTGACGACGGTTACGGTGAAGGTCTTGCTGTCGCTGACGCCGTTGGCGTCCGTCACGGTGTAGGTCATCTCCGCGCTGCCCGCAAACTCAGGGGTGCCCACGAGCTTGCGGTCCCACTGGAGGGTTATGGGGTCGTATGCCCTGAAGGTGAGTCCCTCGACCTCCCCCTCCAGCGTGTAGTCCAGGGAGGTCAGACCCCCCAGGGAGCCCCCGGATGCGTCCGGCAGAGTGATGGAGGCCTCTACGCCCACGGTGAGGCTCTGGTCCGTTATCTCCGGCAGCGACGGCGCGTCGCGCACGGCGAGGTGCGATTTGACGACCGCACTGCCCCCGTTCGCGTCCACGGCGCTGTACTTCAGGGAGTAGAAGGCCGTCGCGGCGGGCTCGCTCCCGCCGGTGTCGCTGGTGAGGACGCGGGTGGCGGCGTCGAAGGAGAAGCCCGGGGCTTCATCATTGACGCTCCTTTCCACCTTCGCCGTATTGGTTTGTGGCACTCCATCCACGACCACCGTCTCCTCCACCTCGTCCAGGTAGACCAGGTTGTAGGTCAGGCCCCCGTGGCCGCCGGAGGCCGACGGCAGGGTCACGTTGATGCGTCCCGTCTGGCCGATGGTGTACTCGATGAGGAGGGCCGTGTCGTTGAAGGCCGCAAGCTGGGCTGCGTCGAAGGCCACCGAAGGGGCGACCGTCACCTGGAAGGTGAGGGATGCCGAGCTGCCGGTCTCGGCGGCCTCGGCCGTGTAGGTGACGGTGACCGGGCCTGTGGTGGCCGCCTGGGGCGTGCCTCCGATCACCCGGTCGTTGCTCCCAAAGGTGAGGCCCGCCGGCAGGCCGGCGGCGGTGTAGGTCACGGAGGTGAAGGTGTTGTGCAGGCCGGCGGCTATCTCCGGGAGCACGATGGCCGAATCGCCCCCGGGAGCGGCGGCGCCGGCGGTGAGATTCATGTCGTCGATGGCGGCGTCGCCGAAGGTGATGGGGTCCAGCTGCCAGACCCTGATCCGGTAGATCTTGGTGGTGACGCCATCCTCCGCTGTCACCCTCACGTTGATCTCGTGGGGCACGGTGTTGTCCGACTTGGGGGCTATCTCTATGGCGGAGCTGGACGAGCCGCTGGCCACGTTGTGGCCGCGCGGGCCGTCCTTCAGCCAGACCCTGATGGTCGCATCATTCCCCGCCGTGGCGGTGGGTTTCACCGTGACCCTGTCGATCTCCTTGAGCACCAGGGCGTAGTATTCCGTGAAGTCGCTGGCGAAGGTGACGTCCTTCCCCAGACCCACCGGAGCCTCGCTGCGGTCGCTGCCGAACGTGGCGTTATCCAGCTCCAACCCGCTGAGGGTGGCGTCGTCCGAGAGCGTCTCCTGGGATGCCACCGGCGAACCGGAGGTCTCCTCGTCATAGCCGCCTACAGTTGCGCAGTCATACGTGCTGTAGACCGCCTGTATCTGAAACTCGTAGGCGGTCCCGTTGGTGACGGTGTGGTCGCCGTCCGGGTTGCTGCCCCGGACCTCACGGTACGTGCCGCTGAACGTGTAGGCGTCCGTGGGGGGGTTCCTGTTGATGCTGCTGCCTATGACGTTCCAGTCCCAGCCGGAGTTCTCCTGCCGCCAGCGCAGGACGTAGTAACGCCGTCCTTCTCCATCCCAGCCGCCCCATGAGGCCGGCGCATCCCAGGTCAGGGTCAGCTTCGCGTGCCCGGCGGTCGCCGAAAAGTTCTGCGCCTCGCCGGGAAGCGTGCAGGCGTCCTGGGCGTAGGCCGGCCCGGGCTGCCCGTTCTGTACGAGGAAGGCGGCCAGCAGCGCCGCGACCGCAAGCAGGGCAAGGGCGGCCCCCCGCTGAAGATGAGGTCTTGTCAGACGCTTATGTGCCAACACTCGCCTACTCCTCTTGGTGCACTATGCTCCGATGATGATCTGCAAGGCGCCGCGTTGCCGGTTCCCCGGCGTCGCGCGCGCCTACACTCCTCCTATCCTCACGGTGAAGCTGGCCTCGGACGACCAGGGTCCCACGCCGTCCGCGTTCTTGGCGGCGACGCGCACCTTGTAGTCGCCCGCGTCAATTGCGATAACCAGGACCTGCGTCGGGAAGGCGGACCGGAAAGTCAGCCTGGCGCCGTCGGGCGTGGAGTTGACCGGCTGGTCCGGGTAGCTGCCGCCGTCCGCAATGACCTGCACCACGTACTCCGTCGCGCCCGTCACCTCGCCCCAGACCACCGCGGTGGTGCCCTGGCTCGAAGCCTGGCCCGCTTCCACGGAGGTTGGCGCGGACGTGGGGGCCGACGGGCCGTTGACCACGGTGATGGTGAAGGTCTGGCTGTCGCTGACGCCGTTGGCGTCCGTCACCGTGTAGGTCACCAGGGTGTCGCCCGGGTACTTGGGCGTGCCCGATAGCCTGCGGTCCCATCCCCCGCTGAAGGCGAGTCCCTCGACCATCGGGGACACCGTGTATTCCAGGTGGGCCCATCCCCTGAGCGACCCGTCCTCCGCCTTCGGCAGAACGATGGACGCGGCGTCGCCCACGGTGAACTCCTGGTCCGCTATCGCGCTCAGCGTCGGGGCTGCGCGCACGGCCAGGCTGCTGTAGGCGTCCGCCCGGCCTCCGTTCGCGTCCTCCGCCCGGTATTCCAGGGCGTAGAACGCCGTCTCGGAGGGCCTGTCCGAGCTGATCTTGCGGGTGGCGGCGTCGAAGGAGAAGCCGGGGGCGTCGGCGTCGATGGTCCTCACCACCCCCTCATCGTCCTGGTAGGTCAGGTGGTAGGTCAGGCCGCCGTGGCCGCCGGAGGCCGACGGCAGCGTCTCGCTGATGCCGCCGTCCTGGCCGATGGTGTACTCCATGACGGTCCCCAGGAAGGCCCTGAGCTCCTCTGCATTGAACTCCACCGGCGGGGCGACGGAGACGTCGAAGGTCAGGCTGGCGGTGTTGTTGGCCTCGTCGGTGACCGTGTAGGTGACCTCGACCGCCTCGGAGGTGGCCGCCTCCGGCGTGCCGCGGATGATGAGGTCGCGGCCCATGGAGAGCCCGGTGGGCAGGCCGGTGGCGGTGTAGGTGTGGGTGTAGCCGCCGCCCATGGCCATGGGCAGCTTGAGGTCGATCACCTCATCCAGGCTCAGGCCGCGCTTGGGCGTCTCGGCGCCGGCGGTGAAGGTCTTGTCATCTATCGTCTTGCTGCCGAAGGTCAGCGTGGCAAAGTCCTGGGAGCTGGTGATGACCAGGTGGATGTTCTCGTTCACCGCCCAGGTGCCGGTGTGGGACCATGTTATGTTCTTGTTGGCCGAGACGAGGTTGCCGTCTGCAAAGGCATGCGCCGTGAACTCGACCACCTCCTTGCCTCCGACGGTCTTCTCGGTGCCGACTCTCAGCGTCAGGGCCGAGACGAGGTCCGACGGGAGTGCCTGTGCGAAGATGACCGAGAGAACGCCGCCGGTGAGAACGACGCCGGTGATGGTGTAGTCCGCGCTGTTGTACGAGAACTCATCATCCGTGAGATTGCTCACGTTGTCGCATGTCGCGGTGCCGGCGTTGCTGCAGCCTAGGCCGCTGCTGAGCTGTGACGCCTTCAGGCCCGCGATGTGGTGGAAGACGATCTCCTGCTGCGCGGCGGCGGGCTGTGCGCCGGGCGCAAAGAAGACCGCCAGGGCAGCCAGGACTGCAACAAGCAGGGCAAGACGGAAGACGGGGTGACGGGCATGGCCGCCCTCAAGTGGCCGCGCTAGGCTGTGGGATCCGGTCGATTTACTCATCCTGCTATGTCCTCCTGTCGCTGATGATTGTCGGTGTCCGGCACGCTCATTCCACTTCATCCCTAGAGGCCGCCAACGTCGCCCGTCGGCGTTCCCTGCCCCGTCGCCCATGGCCCGTCGTCAACGTCGTTCACCGCGCGCACCCGCACGTCGTAGGTGGTGCCCGGCTTCAGGCCCAAGATCTCGAGATTCACGTGTTTCGTGGCGGGGTCCCCGGTCGCCTGTTGGAAGGGCGTGGGCGGAGCGTCGGTTACGTAGATGAGCAGCGAGTCCCAGCCGTCGGACGCCTGATCCGCAGCCTTGATCTGCCTTTCGTAGTGGGTGGTGCTGGCGTCGGACTCAGACCATAACAGCAAGAGGCTGCGGTCCATCCCGGTGACGCTGAAGTTAGCCGGAGCGCAACATGGCGGCGTCGCCTCATAGGCACCGATATCGCAGCCGCTGCCTTGCGGGCGGGCAACGCCGCGCTGGTCTTCGGCGGTCAGCGACGCGCAGTCGCCCGCTGCGTCGGTAGCGGGACTGTTCTGCAAGGTGGCGAAATAGGGGATGTCGCCGGTCGCGCTGGAGGCCAGCAACGGATCGTCGCTCGATCCGTTCGTGCCGGCGCCGCAGTTTCCCGGCACGCCGATGATGTTGTTTTCATTGGTGGCAACGCTCCCCGGAGAGCGCTTGCAGTCGCCGGAGGGGTTGCCGTAGATGATGCTGTTGCGCAGGTGAAGCACCGTGCTGTTGTGACCAGTTTCAACGGCCTCGCCGTTCCTGTTGCCGGTGATGGTCACGTGGGTAAGGTGGGCTCCCGACGCGTGAGTCGTTCTCAGATACAAGGCCGAGCCCTTGCCCCCTCCATCGTTGTTGTAGAAGGTGGAGTTGCTTATGGTCGTACTCCCCCAACCACTTGCTAAGAGGGCGCCCCCGCCAAACCCCTCGTTGCGATTGTTGACAAAGGCGCTGCGGGTTACCGTTACATCGCAGCGGCTGGCAGAGATCGCGCCGCCGCCTTCGCGCGAGCTATTGCCGCTGAAGACGCTGTCGTTGATGTTCAGGACGCCTACAGTGCAGTAGATGCCCCCGCCCGGCCTATCGCTGCCCGGCTGCGCTGACCGGCTGTTGCTCACCGTTACGGCATTGAGGGTTACGGTGGGCTTGGCCACGGGGTTTAGCTGGCCGCGCATGAGGATGGCGCCGCCCTCACGACCGTATTTTGCGCGTCCGTTGGTCAGCGTCATGTCGTTTAGAGTCAAGCTGATGGGCACCGAAGTCTCGAAGGGCCGATACTTGTTGTCGCCGTCGATGGTGAAGCCGTTGCCTTCGATGGTGATGTGCGACCTGATATTGGGCAAATGGGCGGTCAGCGTGATGTCCCCGGTCAAAACGATAGTGTCATGGCCCTCTGCGCCAGCGCCGTCCGACCCCGGTGCGCAGCCGCCGACGCCCTGGGTGGCGCCGTTGGCTTCGTTGATGGCCTGCGCCAGGGTGCAGCCGGCGTTGACGGTGATGGGCGCCTGCTGGGCGAAGGCGGGCCGGGAGTCGTGAACGGAGAGGACCGCCAGCGCCGCCAGTGCGACAGCCAGCACAAGGAGCGGGGAGAGGCGGACGGAGGCCCGCGTCACCGTGGGGCTTCCACGGCTATCCTCGCGCGATGTTCTCATCCTGCTATGTCCTCCTGTCGGTGATGTTGTCGGTATCCGGCACGCTCATTCCATACTCTGCTATATGCCGCCGCACGCTCCGCCGTCGTCGTCGGTGACGGTGACGTAGACGCCGGTGGCGCTGTTGTAGGAGCCGCCCACCGGCGTGTAGTCCCCGCTCGTGCCCTCGAGGACCAGGACGACCAGCTGTTCGTGACAGGAGTCGTCATCCTCCGGGGCGGTCACCGTCACGGTCTGAGCCGTGGCCCAGTTGCCCGATGAGCCCGCGGTGAAGGTCAGCGTCTCTACGTCGAGGGTGACCGCGTTCTGGTCCCAGACGGCGCCGGAGTCGCCGTACTGGCCGAAGAACTGCGTCCTCACCAGATTGACGTTTGTGTCGGCGCCGGGGTCGGCGGACAGGGCGACGGTGAAGGCGCCTGTGCCGCCCTCGGTGACGGCCAGGGTGTCGGTGGAGAGCGTCACGCCTGACGGCTGCGCCGGCCCCGTCAGGCTCAGCTCGACTGTGCTGGTTGAGGTCCAATCCAGGCCGGTGTTGCTCCACTGGTTGGACGTGGCCTCAGCAAGGAGGAACGCCGTTCCGTCGACATTCAACGTCAATTCCCGCAAGCCGCTCTGCCCAAGATCGGTCGCAAAGGTAAGGACACCGCCGTCCACCTTAATCGTGCCGATGGTGTGGGAAGTCCCGTTATAAGTGAAGGTGTTACTACCGGTGAGAACTTGCGAACAGGCCAGGCTGCCATCTTGGCAACCGAAGCCTGTTCCGCTGAAGTTGGAGAGATCGCTCGGTGACAGCGTGGCGGACCAGATGGGGGGAGTCGGCGCGTCCAGCCTCATCCGCACCGTGTTGCCGCTGCCCCATGTCGTGCCGAAGTCGCCCCAGGCAAAGGTCCTGCCGCTGTTGGAAACTGTGGCGTTCTCGAACATGAACGGGGTGTTGTGGAGCCAGAGTTCGGCCTCGGACCGCCAGGACGTGGGGACCGCCTTGTCGAATACGATGGAGGCCACGGAGTTGCCCACTCCCACCTGGACGATGGCATAGGTCACGCCGTCGTAGGTGAATTCGTCCTCACGGAGGTAGCTCGTGCACTCCATGCCGCTGGTGCTGTTGCGGCAGCCCAGGTAGGAGGTGTCAGACGATTGCGTCAGCAGGGTGTCCCAGACGGTGGTGGTGTGCTCATGGTCGGCGGAGGCGGGTGGGGCCTCCTGGACGAGAAGGACCGCCAAGGCCACAAGCGCGGCGGCCAGCACAAGGAGCGGGGAGAGGCGGAATACGGAGGACCGAATCATAGTGGGGCTCCCGCGGTTCTCAGCGTGCGAAAATCGGGGGGGGGGGGTAGAGGGCATGGCCGCCCTCAGCAGGCGGCGCACCCTACTGCTGCTGTCGCTACCGGTGTCGAACATGGCTGTCGTGCCTCCTTGTCAGCAACGGTCTGTTTCGCATTCTGTATCCGGGCGGAGCTCCGGCAAGGTGATGATGGCGTAGGTCCGCGGCCCTTTGCCGGCCTTGTTCTTGGCCCGCACGAAGACCTTGTAGGTCCGGCCGTCTTCGACGCCGTTGAACGTCACAGAAGTCTTGCTCGGCTTGGGCGTCTTGGTTGCGCCTTTGCCGCCGCCCACCTGCATTATGTGCACGATGTAGCGCGTCGGCGCGTCGCCGGTCTCCGGGGCGCTCCAGCTCACGGTCAGGCCGTCCGCCGTGGCCGTCAGCTCCACGTCCAGGACCGGACCCGGCAACGGACTCGCTACCCCCTCTGTGGTCGCGCCCTCCTGGGGCATCGAGGGCGACTCCACCGGGGCCTGTTGCAGAGCCGGCACCGACACCGCCGTGCTCTGGACGATGATCGTTCCGTCGGTGTAGTCCGGATCGGTGCCGGAGACCGCGTGGGTGATGGCGACGTCGCCGGCGGACACGCCGGTTACGGTGAAGTGCTTGGGGTCGTAATCGTCGGCGGTGAAGGTGACTGAGGCCGGGCTGACGGTCGCGATGTTCGTGTCGCTGCTGGTCGCCTCGATCGTCACGGTGTGGGACTCCGTGTAGTCGTAGCAGCCGGCGGGGCGTTCCCCGTAGATCGGGCTGGGGTCCGCGTTGAGGTAGACCCGGTAGCGGGCCGTTCCGCCAACGCCGGGCTCGACTGACGTGGTCTCGACGATCACGCCCGGCAAGTGCTTGTCGGTCACGTTGACCGTCACGGAGTCGACTTCCACGTCCGCGTATTCGGCGTCCCGGCTTCCCGCCTCGATCCGGTGGCTGATGACCACCTCCTCGTCCGCTGCGTCGTAGTCGTGCCAGGCGCGCACGTGCACAAAGGTCTGGGGTTGGTTCCAGTTGGACGGACCCAGTTCGACGAATCCGGGAGAGACGCTGACCTTGCAGGGGAAGGCGCTCTCCGCGTAGATGGCCACGTAGCCATCGGGTTGGGAGGTCAGCTTGACGGTGTAGGAGCCGCTTGTGTCCTCGTCGACGGTTATGCCCTCTTCGCTCACCACCACGCCGGCCTCATCGTTGTCTGTGATCGTGATCACGGCCTGGGAGGTGTCGCCCGCCTCAGAGTTGGAGCTGAGCGGGAAGACCGTCAGCGTGAAGGTCTCGTCGCCCTCCACCCGGTGATCGTCCTCCGTGCGGATGTCGTAGCTGTAGCTGAATTCACCGGCCGGTATCTCCACGTCCAGGATCCCCACGCCGAAGTCACAGGGGTCCTCGACGGGAGAGCAGGCGCCGAGGCTGTAGTCGGACCAGTAGTCGGCGGCGCTGCCGTACTCCGGGCGCACCTGGAAACGCACCGGCTCGGGCTGGGCCAGCGACAGACGCAGCTCGATGGTGATCGCGTCGCCCTCCGTTCCGCTGTAGGTGGCGGAAGCGAACTCGACGCCGGACGGCGGCGCCTGAAACGTGAGAATGACCTCGACCGTTTGACCGGCAGTCCAGGTCAGGCCGAGATAACTGCGGGGAATTGCGAACTTGTCAGCGTTGAGGCCGGTGAGCCGCCTGCCTGCAAGGCTCATCGCTACACCGTCGAATTTGATCCAGGCCGATTCGAGGCTGGCCGGAATAGCCTTGTTCAGGGAGAAGGCCAGGTTCGTCGCCCCGGCGACGTAGGTGATCTGGTCAACTTCATAGTCCACGCCTTCGTATGTGAAGTCATTGTCCGATAGCACGGCTGTATCACTGCAGGAGCTTGTACCGGTGCCAATGCAGCCAAACATGGTGGAGACGGACTGGACCGTCAGCGTGGCGGACCAGACGGTTGTGGTCTGGGCCTGGGCGGGCTGTCCGCCGGGCGCAAAGAGGACCGCCAGCGCGGCGGCCAGCAGGAGGACGGGGGAGCGGCGGACGACGGAGACCCGTGTCATCGTGATTCTCCCTCGGTTTTCAGCGTGTGAAAATCGGGGGAGGGCGTAGAAGGCATGGCCTGCCGAGGGCGGCGCACCCTACTGCTGTCGCTCCCTGTGTCGAACATGGCTATCGCGCCTCCTTGTCAGCTACGGCCTCTTTTGTCGGTCGGCTCGTGCGTTTGCCCTCTCGGAGCGGAGACGCACGGGCCGTTGTAACTCCTACCTGAATGAATCGCAGTAGACATCGGAGTAATAGTCCCGGCAGTGGGCC
The DNA here is from genome assembly GCA_034421015.1 of Dehalococcoidia bacterium. Lineage (GTDB taxonomy): Bacteria > Chloroflexota > Dehalococcoidia > Lucifugimonadales > UBA2985 > DAOUJW01. The sequence goes on along the minus strand of DAOUKT010000019.1, from coordinate 65,430 downwards.
ACTCCAACAGGCCGGTCCGAGGATTGCGGCGGAGAGTCGTCCTCGGGGAGGGTGATTTGGGCGTGGACACGCTCTCCCTTGCCGGCCTCATTCTTGGCCCGCACCCACACCTTGTAGGTGACGCCGGGCTCCAGGTTGTCGAAGGTCACGGAGGTCCTCTTGGCCTTGGGCGTCTTGGTCTTGCCGCTGCCGGAATCGCCGCCCTCCGGCCGCACGTGCACGATGTACCGGCTGGGGTCTCCCCCGCTCTCCGGGGCCTGCCACCGCGCCGTCACGCTGGTCTCTGTGGACGACAGTGACAGGGCGGTCACGGGGCCGGGAACCTCGACGGCCTGGGCGGAAACGGACTGGGAGCCGTGGCCCACCACGAGGATCGCCAGCGCCACCAGGGCGGCGGCGAGCAGAAGGAATCGGGGTGAATGCAAGGCTCTCGTCATGCCGTGCCTCCTCTTCAGCTACGTTCTTTTTCGGTTCGGGCGGCGGCCAGCGGCGTCCCCCTCAGGACGGGGACGCACAGACCCAGCAAAAACTATACCCGACGACCTATGGCTTCCACGTGGCTTTTGTTCCTTCTTTTATGGCTTTTGGTATATACTTCTGTGAAGACCCCCCAGTGCGTCCGGGGCCGGAAACGTGGTGCCTACACGGGAAATCAAAGGCGGGCGCCCAGCCGCAGCCGGACGCCCGCATAGATGCATATGGCCTGGAGCCGCTGCTACGGCTGCTCTACGAAGCCGGGCTCACCGTCACCTCGTTGGAAGCGTGACTCTTTCCACACACACCGGCCCACGCCCCGCCGAATTTGCTGCCCTGACCCGGACATTGTAGGTTTCCCCGGCGTCAAGGTTCTTGAACAGGCGCCCAAAGGTGTCGCCGTCAACCCACTGCCGGTGAATAGCGCCGCCGTCTACGTTCCTGGCCTGCACGAGGTACTTCGTGGGTTCCCCGCCGGAGTCGGGCTCACCCCAGGCAGCGTAGATGGATTCGCTACCGTATGGCATTACCATCAGGCTGGTGACCTTGCCCGGCTTGGTGGTCTCCGATGCGGCGAGTGCGGTTGGAAAAAGAAAGATGAGAGAGAGCGTGGCCACTAGGAGTAAGGTTCTTATCAAGGGTTCCCCTCTCCTTCTAGTCGTTATCCCGCTCGGTGACCTGGAGGGCGATGCCGTGCATCCCGTCGTACACCGGGTCCGGCTGCCAGTCTTCTTCCGACATGCCCAGGCAGTCGTGCGTCACCGTATCGAGGCTGTGGAGGATGGTCAGCGACTCGCTATCCGAGTCTTCGTCCTCCGCGGCCGTCACGGTGATGGGCACGCCCACGTTCCAGGCGTAGGCTTCGTTCCAGTCCAGGCGGACGCCGCCGCACCACTCCGGCAGGCCGGAGGTGTCGTAGCCGCTGGGCAGCAGTATCTTGAACTGCTGGAACGGCAGCTCGCCGCCCAGGTTGTCGACCCCGCTCCCATCCCAGTGCATCGTCACCCACAGCGGCATGGTCGGCGCGCGGCTCAGCTTCACCCGGTAGGTGGCCTCGCCGCCCTCGGTCACCGTCAGCCGGGTGGGACTCAGGACGACCCGCCCGCCGCCGGCGGTCTCGGGTCCGACGTCCTTGGTGATCGGCTGCGACCAGTCACCGGCGCCAACGGCGTTCAGGGCGCGCACCGAGAACTCGTAGGTCCCCTCCCGGTTCAGCCCGGTGATCCTCCGTGTGGTCGTCGTCCCGCCCACGCGGGTGGGAGCCACCACGTCGCACACGGCGTCGGCGCCCGACGCGCAGGGGCCGAACACCCGGTACTCGTAGCCCGTCACCGGGCTGCCGCCGTCGTCCACCGGCGGGTCCCAGGCGAGGGTCACTGCGGTGCGGTCCACGCTGGTGAACCGCAGGTTCATGGGCCAGCCAGGCGCGTGGGTCTCCAGTCCCTCCGTGGTGGCCTGGACGTTGGCCCACGGGCTGGTGACGCTGCCCTTCAGCGCCGCCACGCGGTAGTAGTGGGTGGTCCCTGAGAACAGGCCGGTGTGGGAGTAGGTGGTGCCGCTCTGGCTGCCGACCAGCGTCCGCCAGGGACCGGCCCCGTCGGTGGCATGCTCGATGCGGTAGCGCAGCCCCTGCTCCTCCGAGGGAGCGAACCAGCTCAGGTCGATACGGCCCACGCCCGAGCCCGGCGTGGCGGTCAGGCCCGTGGGCGCGCCCAGCTCCTCCGGCTGCTCCAGCGTCCCGCCGGCCCCGGCGGGCAGGGACCACGGCCCGGGGACTCCAAAGACGTTCACCGCCCGCACCCGGTAGGACTGGTTGACGGCGCCTCCGTGCAGGTCCACGTACATGGTTCCCCCCACGGCCTCCGCCAGCATCACCCCGTTCCGCTCCACCTGGTAGTGGGTCACGTCAAGGCCGTTCACTTGCCCACTCTCCGGCGCCTGCCAGCGCAGCAGGGCGAGGGGGCCGAACTTGTCGACCCTCAGGGATTGGGGCACATCGGGGTGGCCTTGGCCGGTGCCCGGCTGGGAGGCAATCCGTACATCCGTGTCGTTGCTGTACCAGGTGTTGCCGGTGGTGGCTTCGCAGTCCGACCGGCTGGACACATCCACCTTCTCGCCGGCGTTGTCGAAGCAGTCCGAGGTGGTGTAGTCGTAGTATTCCGCGCTGTGCCAGCTGTTGCCACCGGCCTCGCAGGCGGACTCAGTGGACGCGGCCACATCCTTGGCCTCGTCGTCGATGCAGACCGTGTAGTCACGGGCGCTCTCGATGGTGGCGGTAATCGGGTCTCCGTTGGTGATGATGGCCAGGGTCGCCGACGTGCTCTGGCCCGACACGGAGGCTGTTTCCGGGGCCGCCAGTTCGCCGATGGTCCAGACGCCCTCGCAGAGGCCATTTTCGCCGCAGAAGGCTTCGTAGTAGTCGCCCTGGCTGGCGGCGACCCTAACCCCCTCGGGTACGTCGGCAAGCGTCACCACGGCGTTGGAGACGGCGTCCGGACCGTTGTTCACCGCCTCAATGGTGTAGGCCCGCTTCCCGCTTGCGACCTCCGGGTTGGCCCCGGCGTCCCGCACCTCCAGTTCCGCCACCGGGCCCACGTGGAAGATGTAGGTGCCGCTGTCGGTGTAGGTGGTGCCGGAAAAGGTGCCCGTTATTTCGTACAATGCCACGTAGGTGCCTAGGGCCCAGAACTGTATAGCGGTGTCGTACACCAAATCATCATGATCGCTGTCTGACGTATCAAACGCTATACCAGTAACTTTCGAGCTATCCGGGGCATCCAGAACGTCCGTCAAATCGGATTCGCCAAGGTCTTGCGCCATCACCCAGCGGCCCGGCGCGTCTCCGCCGCCCGGCGCGGTTACCGTTACGTCTCCCCGGACATCCCAAACGCCGACGAGATTGCCGGCGAGCCTGCCCTGGCTGTCTTGCAATTTCATCAGGTCTTCGGTAGACCATATTGCGCTCCCCTCTCTCACGTCACGTCCCAGGCGATCATCGACATGGATGATCACCGATTCCGGCTGAAGGAACATATAGTCTAGGCCGGGCAATTCGAAATCGACAGCTTCGTCAGTTCGTCTCTGTTTCGTCGCCGGGTAAGGGTCGTCGAGGTTCACTTCGGCGACAAGCTCCAGCGTATCGTCCGCGTTGCAGGGGTAGGCGGTGACGTCGATGCAGGGGAAGAAGCTGATCAGCGGTAGCCCCCAATCGTCGTCAAGTCTAGGCCAGGCTCCGAGCAGCTCCAGCGGCCCATCTCCCAAGCACACCGTTGCGACGTCGTCGTATTTCCGATCCTCGGGGTCGGGCGGTGTGACTTGGTACACCTCCGCAGTCAGGCATCGCCTCTCCAAGGGGGCGCTCCCGCTCAGGTTCACGGGTACGCTCAAGGTTCTGATCGTAGTTCCGGTCGCGGGCAGGTCTCCGACGCGCCAGATTGCGGTATTCCCCGAAACCGTGGTGCTAGGCATGCTCGATGCGAAGGACAGCCCCGGCGTAAGGGTGATCTTCACCTGCACGCCCTTTTTTAATTCGCGACTCGTTCCTCCAGCTCCTCTAAGCACTCCATTTTGTGCAGCAACCTCGAAGACGGCTCGCCCGTTCAGAGACGGACGCAGGTCATCCACGCTGGCCTCCATGCGCACGGAAGTGAACTCAAAGGGCTCCAGACTACTCACCGTTGCAACTGACCAGACTTCGGCACGATTGTTGTATTCAAATCCCGGCGTCTCTTTTGGCGAGATGATTGAGACGCGAATCGGGAAAAATTCACCAGCTCTAGTGGCGGGATGATGGGCGATGTAGAAACCCACTACTTTGCCGGGTAATATCGTCGGAATAGTCAATACTCCGCCAACGAAATTCCAACCCTCGGGGGGGGCGGACCTCGATCTTTGGAATCGGATCCGGGTGTTAGGGTACAGCTTCACCCGTTGGGTGCCGGTGTCAATTCTCACCTTCACGTCAGAAATCGCTACATCAGAGTTATTTGTCACATCTAAGCCCCAGTCTATCGAGGCATCGGGCACCAATTCGACAGCAAGGTCTATGGGCTTGGGGGGTATGAAGTTCTCCGATGCACTCTGCCCTACGGCTGTGTTGGGAGCCAGCAGCGCCGGCAGCGACAGGGCCAAGAGCGCTGCGATAGCGAGGACGATCCTAGATGGACGTATGTAAGAAAAAATATTGCGCATGGCGAGAATGGCGGTGCAGGTTATGGGGCCGTATGGGGGCTGGCGCGCCGGCTTGACGCGCCAGCCCCTCTCGTTCTCCTCTTATCGGGAGAGAGAACTACCCGGAGGCGGGAAGCCAGTTGATGCTAAATTCGGCTTCGAGGTCCCGGTAGGAGATGCGCCCGTTGGCGCCGTGGTATTGGTATTGACACACCAACCGGTAGCGATGGGTGCCAGGATGCAAAGTAGCGCTGTTGCCGTGCATCTGGTACTCCGCATCGCCGTTGGCCTTGGACGTCATGGACTCCGTTCGAGCCACCGTTCCGTAGCTGTCCAAGTACTGGATGTTCCAGGTTGCGGAGCCGGAGACAAATCCCTCCGCATTGAGCACGGAGGCGCGAATGGGCACCGTGTCTCCGACTCGCGGGTCCGCATCGGGCAGATGCACGGCGATACGCGGCGCGACCAGATGGATTTGGACGACAATGGCGTCGTCAACGGCGGGATATTCTTCCGCGTTGTTCTCGTGGTCCTTGCCGTCGCTGACGCTCAGGCGCAGGTGGTAATTGCGCTGGGAATCCTTGTTGAGGACTGCGCCGTTGGCCACGGTGATCTGGGCCCCGCCGGATACGCTGGCGACCTTGAATTTGTCGGCCCCCGCACCCGTGAGGGAGTAGCTCAGCGTGTCGGTGTCGCTGGTGAACACCTTTATGGGATCGCCAACCTTGGTCCCGGCGGCGGAGTTTTCATTCACCGACCGCTCCACCCCGAATGTGGGGCTGTCGTTCACGGTGAGAGGCCCCACTTGGAAGCTGTATCTCTTCACCCCGCTGCTTACCGTCTTCTCGTCGGTGAGCTTCTTCCAATCGCTGCCAGCGTCAGCGGGCTTACTCTGGCGGACATGGCCCTTGAGGTGGACCTCAAGGATATAGGTTCCCGGCTGGGTGAAGACCCATTCCAGGTGCTCGTATTCCCCGACGTCCAGAGCCATCGTGTTGACGTCGGTGTTGAGGCCGTCCCACACGGCTATTGCCGTGCCATTATCGTTCCGGTTCGCGGGTTCCTCGTAGGCAAGCACATGGGGCAGCTTGGCGGCATTCGGGCCGTGGTACCGCACTGCCTCCAGCTCGTACTCGAAATCTGGTCCGCCGTCGGGATTATCCCAGTAATTCCCGTCCAGCAGGCCAGTGGAGAAGCCCATGACCAAGGTCGAGGGATCGGTGCCGAGGGAGTCGTCTTCCAATCGCAGCCAATAGACTTGGGTCCCGGCGGGCACCGGCAGAGGCTCATCGGTCGTTCCAAGACCCAGAGCCTCGCGGACCTCCGTGTACTTGGCCAGCGAGAGCTTGTCATCGCCGGCCGCCGCGTCGGTGGCCACCACGTCCTTCAAGTGGGTGTTGTCCACTTGGATGACGGTAGTGCGGAGGTCGATGTTGGTGGGGGAGAGGGTGGTTTCTTCCACCTTTTCCTTTTTCTTGCCAACGGTCTTTTCGGTATGCTTCGCCGCGGGCGGGCAGAGGTTGTTGTTCAGGGTGCCGGTCCTTTTGGCATCGTCGCCCAGGTCGGCCTGCAGCCAGTAGGCGTCGAAGATGGCGTAGTGGCCGCTGCTGACCACTTCAGCCGGGTCATTGGGGAAGTTGGCCGGGTCCTGCCCCGGTCCGCAGGGATCGGGGACGGTGCCGACTACCCCGGCCCAGACCGGGCCGGTGGCGAGGGTCACCGCCAGCACGGTGATGGCCAAGGCTGCCATGGCCAGGACCGCCGCGGAGATCTTGAAGCGATTGGGTGTGTTCCTAATGGTGTCTATCATTGGCTCTGAATTCCTCCTGTACGCGCTCTTCTTTTCGTTGTGTTGCCGTCCGTTTCAACTCTTCTTTGACATGCAGTATCAACACTCAGGGCAGAGGCAGGACCCATTCCGTAGCCCCTTTGCCCTGCCTCAACACCTCCCAGCTGTGCCTCTATTTGATATGAAGTCTCATTACAGCAGACTACGCACCTCTTCGAGCACGATTACTGGGCTGAGTTCCGAGGAACCCAGTAAGCCATCGTACCAGACCGCCTATGGCTTCCACGTGGTTTTTATTTCTTCTTTTGTGGTTTTTGGTATATACTTCTGTGAAGGTTCCCAGGGCGTCCGGGGGCCGGAAACGGCGCCGTCACCCCCAACCCAGGAGGTAAGATTCGATGAATGCAGACCAGCGGGACCGAGACTTCGAGGCGCTTCAGGAGCGTCTGACGCGCCTGAGCGAGGCCAGCCTCCGCATCAACGAGAGCCTGGACTTCGACCAGGTGCTCCAGGGGGCGCTGGACTCGGCCCGCTCCCTGACCGGCGCACGCCACGGGGTGATGACCCTACTCGGCGACGGCGGCGCGTTCGAGGACTTCCTGTCCTCCGGGCTGAGCGGCGACGAGTCGGAGCAGCTCTGGCTCATGCCGGACGGCTTGCGCATCTTCCAGGCCCTGACCGGCATCTCCGAGCCCCTGCGCCTGACCGACCTGGTGGAGCACCTCGGGGGCCTGGGCCTCACCGCTCCCACGCCGGTGGGGCCAGCCTACAGCTTCATGGCGGCGCCCATGTTCCACCGGGGCGTCCTGGTGGGCCACGTCTTCGTGGGCGACACGGAGGACGGTGAGGAGTTCACGCAGGAGGACGAGGAGACCCTGGTGATGTTCGCCTCCCAGGCGGCGCTGGTCATCGCCAACGCCCGCACGCACCGGGAGGAGCAGCGGGCCAGGGCGGACCTTGAGACCCTCATCGACACCTCGCCGGTGGGCGTGGCCGTCTTCGACATGAGGAGGGGCGCTGCGGTGTCCTTCAACCGGGAGGGCAGACGGATCATCGACGGGCTGCGGAATCCTGACCAGGGGCCGGAGGACCTGCTGGGGTTGATGACCATACGCCGCGCCGACGGGAGCGAGTTCTCCCTACAGGAGTTTCCCCTGGCCCGGCTCCTGGGCGACACCGATACGGTGCGGGCCGAGGAGATCGTGATGAGTGTCCCCGACGGACGGAGCATCAGCGTCCTGCTCAACGCCACGCCCATTCGCTCCGACGAGGGGGAGTTGGAGTCGGTGGTGGTCACCATGCAGGACATGACGGATGTCGAGGAGCAGGGGCGGCTGCGGGCAGAGTTCCTGGCCATGGTGAGCCACGAGCTGCGCTCCCCCTTGATGTCCGTCAAGGGGTCCGTCGATACCCTGGCTGCGCAATCGGCCCGGCTGGACCCGGCCGAGATGCGCCAGTTCCACCGCATCATCCAGGACCAGACCGAGCACATGCGCGGCCTGATCGGCAACCTGCTGGACGTGGCCCGCATCGAGACGGGGGCGCTGCCGGTCGACCCCGAGCCCGTTGACCTGCGCCCGCTGGTGGAGGAGGCCGGGGGCCTGTTCCGCAGCGGAGACGCGAGGAACCCCCTGGACGTACAGCTGGCGGCGGACCTGCCGATGGTGATGGCCGATAGGGGGCGCATCGTCCAGGTGCTGGGCAACCTGCTCTCCAACGCCGCCGGGTACTCCCCGGAGGAATCGCCCATCGTGTTGACCGCCGTGCGGGACGGGGTGCACGTCGCCGTCGCCGTCTCCGACCGGGGCCGGGGCATACCGGCTGAGCTTCTGCCGGAGCTTTTCCGCAAGTTCTCGCGGGCCTCCGGGTCCGACCACCGCTCCGGCGTCGAGGGGTCGGGGCTGGGCCTCGCCATCTGCAAGGGCATCGTGGAGGCCCACGGGGGCCGCATCTGGGCCGAGAGCGACGGGCCGGGTCTGGGGGCGCGGTTCACGTTCACCCTACCGGCGGTCGAACAGTCCGCGACTACGGCCCCCGATCCCGCCTCCACCGGCTCGCGGCGCACGTCCAATGTCCGCGTCCTGGCCGTGGACGACAACCCCCAGGACCTGCGGTACGTCCGCGACGTGCTCACGCGTGCGGGCTATGCGCCCATCGCCACCGGCGACCCCGCCGACGTGCCCCGCCTCATGGAGGAGGAGAAGCCCCACCTCGCCCTGCTGGACCTGGTGCTGCCGGGGAGCGACGGCATCGAGCTGATGAACGACATCCGCAACCAGGCCGACGTGCCGGTTATCTTCCTGTCGGTGTACGGCCAGGACGAGACCGTCGCCCGCGCCCTCGACATGGGGGCGGCCGACTACCTGGTCAAGCCCTTCTCGCCTACGGAGCTGGCGGCGAGGATCAGGGCGGCGCTCAGGAAGCGGCTGGAGCCCTTCCAGGGGGAGCCCTCGGGACCCTACAATGCCGGGGGGCTGGGCATCGACTACGCCCTGCGCCGGGTGACAGTGGACGGCGAGCCGGTGGAGCTGACGGCCACGGAGTACGCCGTGCTCTACGAGCTTTCGGTCCACGCCCCGCGCACGCTGACCCACGCCGTGCTGCTCCAGCAGGTCTGGGGACCGGAGAAGGTCGGCGAGCCCTGGCTGGTGCGGGACCTGGTGAGGAAGCTCCGCCGCAAGCTGGGCGACGATGCCGCCGACCCCAGGTTCATCTTCACCGAGCCCCGCGTCGGCTACCTGATGGCGATGGGGGAGCAGGAACCATGAACCCACTTGAGGAAGCGGGACGCGGAATGACGGGTCGCAAGACCACATCGAAATCCCCTGGAGGACAGCGATGACCACGATAACAAGGATAACCGGCGGGCTGATGGTGGCCTATTCGGCGCTGTACACCGCCCACTTCATCTTCGACACCCTCTACGACGCCGGACCCGTCTGGACCGTCCTAAACATCATCTCCGCCGTGGGCATCGTCATCGCCCTGGCGGTCAATTTCGGCCACATGCGGGCGCAGTTCGGCCAGCAGGCCGTCATCGTCACGCGGCTCGGCGCATACGCCCTCTTCTACGCCAACGCCGCCCTGGCCATCTGGTTCTTCCGCAACTGGGTCCACCTGCTTGCCCTGGAGGAGGGCGGATCGGTCAGCGTCCACTCGGACGTCGTCTGGATGGTCATAGCCGTCCTGATCCCCCTAGTCCTGGCCACCACGGGATGGCGGCTCTGGGGTAAGTCGGACTGACCGGCTGCCGGGCGAAGGAGCGGGCGGGCATCCGACCTTCCTTAGATCTGTCGTATATGGGAGCGTGAGACATGGATGTAGCGAGAAGGATGTTGCTGCCGGTCATGGTCTGCGCCGTGGCGCTCCTGGCACTGGCCTGCTCATCGGAAGAGCAACCCCTGGCGGGGACATCCTGGACGCTGCTTTCCATAGGAGATAGCCCAGCCATAGGAAACGTGGAGGTTGAGTTCTCTGAGGAGGGCGGCATCAGTGGCTGGACCGGATGCAACTCCTACGATGGGAGGTACAGCGCCTCGGGGTCGTCCTTTACCATAGAGGAGCTTCGCTGGACCGAGGCTGGTTGTCCAAGCCGCGAGCTGTTCACGCAGGAGTCTCTGTACCTTGAGCTACTGGTTGATGCGGATGGGTTTGCCGTCAGCAACTCCCAGCTGACCATCACCAGCTCCGATGGCCAGACCATCAGATTTGCCATGAAGCAATAGGGGACCAGGGCAGGGTCAGGGGCCGACCGGCTCATCGCTTTATTCTGGACTTATAGGACTAAAAGGCCCTGGAGGGAGTCAGAGGCTCCCCAGCCACAATTCAAAGACGGCCCTGTCTATCGTGAAAATAGGCCCACCTACATCTTCACCGAACCCCGCGTCGGCTACCGGATGCCCAGGGGTGAAACGGCGGAATCGTAGACCGGGGCCCTCCACCGCCTTCGAAGTCTGCTTCACATACTGTACGGTATATCGTACAATATGACCATGTACACCATCCTGCGGAGCGCGGCGTTTGACCGGTGGTTGAGCAGGTTGCGGGACCGTCAAGCGGTGAACCGCATCGTCGCCAGGTTACTGGCAGCAGAAGACGGGCATCTCGGAGACGTGAGACCTGTCGGAGACGGCGTGTCCGAGATGAGGATTCAGTACGGACCCGGATACCGGGTCTACTTCATCACGGGAGGCGCCGAGTTGATCATCCTGCTGTGCGGTGGCGACAAGGACAGCCAACGTCGGGACATCGAGCGGGCCAAGAGAATGGCGACGGAATGGAGGAGCTAATGTCTGAGGAGTATCGAAAGTTCAACGCGGCGGATTATATCAAGGGCGAAGAGGATGTCCGGGGACTTCTCAGGGCGGCTATGGATGAGGACCCAGGGGATGGGGCTGTGATTCGCGCGGCACTCAAGCACGTCGCTCGGACGCAGAACATGAGCGCCCTCGCCCGGGACACGGGGCTGAACCGAGGCAACCTCTACGAGGTGTTGTCGGACGACGGCAACCCCACCCTGGCAACGCTGCTGAAGGTCACCAACGCATTGGGGCTGAGGCTACGCCTTGAGCCCGTGGAAGTGGGAACACAACCGGCCGGCACCGAAGTCTCCCATCAGGGATCGGCATCGACGCACACAAGCTGAGCTCCGCAGGTGAGGTTTGAGAATGCTGAAACTAGACGCCATAGCAGATCGGGAAGATTGCGACATACGAATCTATAAGGACGTACCCTTGCAGATTGCCGTGCTCCAAGGTTGGTTCAACGACCAGTACAAGTGCTTCGAGCTCTTCTTGGATGCTCTCTCAGATAGACAGCGCCAGGGCCTGTTTGTCGAAAGGGAAATCTTCGAATCCGCCAAGGACACCTACAGGGACATGTGGTCGAGTGGGCAATTTGAGAAGGTGGCGATTCGGGATATAGGTCTGCACAGACGGCTTGACCATCTCGTGCCGTCAAGTAGGAAGCGCCGAGGGTTCTTCTATTGGGCAACGTGTGTGTTCAGAGAGGTTGGCGCGGGTGGTCTGGATGCCCTCATGGGTAACCTGAGGACAGTGGAGGAGGCACATAGCAAATTCAAACCTTGGTTTTACCGGAGTCGCGAACTAATCAGGGGCTTGAATGCTGCGGACGCTGCCAGAATTCTTGCCAGGTATGGATACCTTGAGCCTGAAACAAGACCTCTGCTTGCGAGAGGAGCCCTCAGAGGAGCGGCAATCTTTCTCGATGGCCAGCCCTCCTCAAAGAGCATCGACCAACTGGAGCTCGAATACGGAGACGAAACCACGCGTACAGCCCTGGAGAGTAAGGCTGCTGAATACATAGCCAACTCAGAAGAATTCACAGGAAGGTTCCAGATGGAGGAGGGTGAGAGTTGGTTCTGCGCTCGACACAAGACTCTTTGACGGTGCAGTCGCCGGCAGTGTGTTTTGCCTCTTCCTTCGTATAGCAGCGCTCCTCCTTCTCAAGGCGTTACACTACGGGAATCGCGAGTCCCTGGTGCGCCGACAGGCTGCCGAGCGACATCTCGAAGATGGCGGTATCTACCGTAAGCGGTGGTGGGCCTGGCGGTACTGTACTGCGAACTTTTCGGTGGGAGTTTCGAGTATAGCGCGGTGGAGCCGAGGAGAATGATGCGCCGCCCGCTCATTGCGTCTCCGCTATGGACGGCCGGCGGTCAGCACCAAGCGGCTGGACAGCATCCGACCGTCCTCGGGGAATATGTGTGGCGGCCATCTCTGAAGGGATGATGTGGCCGGTTGCCCTGCCCCGGGCCCATTCTCCTGAAGAGGGGCCCGGGGTTGTCTGGTGTGGGTTTAGGCTAACGCCATCTCATTGAATCTATTGACCAGCTGTGGCCGTGAGTCCACGTGCCTGGGTCCCCCAGCAGGCCACGGAGCCGTCCGCCTTCACACCGCAGGTGTGCCCGCCCCCGGCGCTGACGCTGGCGAACTCACCCTCCGGCGTCGTCGATTGGCCGTAGCGGTCATAGCCCCAGCAGGCCACGGAGCCGTCCGTCCTCACCCCGCAGGTGTGGTCCCCCCCGGCGCTGACGCTGGCGTCGGCGGGCCACCATGCAACCGTTGGTACAGGTCAACGAACTGGTCCTGCTTCTCGGGGGGCGTGCTGTCCAGGAAGATTTTGTAAACCATTTCCTCGTCGGTTAGACCGTCGTATTCGCTGAAGACGTACGGGTCAAACCAGGCAGTGCGGTACATTTCCCTGAAGGCCGACGCGACCACTTCCGGGCCTAGGCTCCTGTATATCTCCAAGAGAAAATTCTCGCCGATGGGATAGTGACAAGCCCAGTGCGGCGTCTCCTTCAGCTGATATCGTGGAACGCCAATAGTTGCCTCCAACAGGTGTTGGATTTTGGGGAATTGGTCTTGTGCTACGCTGCCCGGCGACAGCGACGGAACACCAACCCCGGTTACTTCCTCCTTCATTGGACCACAGGCGGCAAGAACCCCTACTTGCGCCGCGTAGTGGGCTCGTTCCAAGTCCGGGTCCTGATTGACATTCAAAGTGTAAGTAGCCGAGAACTCAGCCCAACCCTCCACCAGCCATTTCGGAATTCTCCAGTTGAGTGGTCTGGGTCCATCCATGTGGTAATAGTGGGCCATTTCGTGATAAACGGTTGCTTGGATGGGCCCCCGGATCATCACGAACGAACCGAAATGAACCCCGGCTACTTGTGCTTCATCGTAATGGTGGTCCGGCGCCAACATAATGACAACGAAATTGTACGGCCAACTAGCCTCATTCCCCATGAAGGCCGATAGGGTTTCAATGCTGGTGCGAGCCCATTCAATGATCTGGGGCCCTGCTTCATCGAGAGGTTCCCTGGACAGGACGTACAAATTCACGTCTCCTCCCGGCAATGAGAAGGTATCGTGCATCCAATTTGGCTTTTCCAAAATAAGGTCGTCCGCCAAGTTGCCAAAAGCGGTTTGGGCAAGCCACTTGTCATGCCCCAACATGAAACTCAAGACTACTTCATCGTGGGTAATGCCGTCGTTAAACCAGGGTTGGTCGAGAATGGTCTGGGCTGCACCCTTGGCAAAGCAGCGATCTGACACCGAGTACAATAATTTGGGATGTAGCTCTTGATATTTGTCGCCTAAGTCCAACGGTGCGTTCAACAACGACCGAGCTTGGTCGACGTTAGACTTGGCAAGGCGGCTAATCGCCCGCATTGCGTACTGTTCATCCTCGGTATAGTTGTCGTCCTGCATCCATGGAAATTCCAATAGGGTGCGGGCGATGTCTGGCTCTTGGCTGATTGAACTCAGGCTTGTTATCCCGGACAGGTGCCTGGCTCTAAAATTCCGCACGTTCAACCAAGGAAGATCCATGACCATTTCGGCTATCTCAGGTTGCTCTTCTCTGAAGTCTTGAATATAGATCAGGGCCCGCCATTCCAGATGAGTCAGGTCGTCCTGCGCCCAGAGAAGGTCGACCCTCTCAGGCTCCGGCGCATCTTCGGTAGGTGACCCCGTTTTCAGTAGCGCCACCATCAATCCTGTATCGCTAATTGTGGACACATATTCCAGGAAGCGCGCCTCGCGAAACGTTATTCCATCTTGGAACCAATCGAGGTCTTCGAAAGTACTTTGGAACGCTGTCTGGTCATACGCCAGCCTCTCATTGATGGTCTGAAAAACGGAGAGAGCTATCAGTTCTTCGTCTGTAACACCGTCAGCCAAGAATGGAAACCCTGAAATCATGTCATAGGCGAGGAGGTTGTCTTCTTTGATGGCTTGCAAGACCAGAAGTGCCTCGTGCTCATTCCGGGAAAGCACGCCGGAGGATTTCGCAGCGAGCGTAACCTGAACACTCTCTGCGGGAATGCCCCAAGGTGTCGGCGATGCGGGTGTATGCACCGGAGCGGGGACTGTTTTAGGTGCCGGAGTGGAGGACGGCGCCTCCGTGGCCTCAGAACGGGCGCTGTCATCCCTGGCTGCCGTTGGCGGCGCCTCCGTGGCCTCAGAACGGGCGCCGTCATCCCCGGCTGCCGTTGGCGGCGCCTCCGTGGCCTCAGAACGGGCGCCGTCGTCCCCGGCTGCCGTTGGCGGCGCCTCCGTGGGCGCTGCACCGGAGCCACCCGCTACAGCCTCTGTGGCCTCCGAGCCGGCGCTCTCCTCTTCTCCGCCTCCACAAGCCGCAAGCCCCAAGACTGCCGCGGTCACCAGCAGAACCAGGACCCACGGCAGGGTAGTCCCCAGACGCCTCCTCCAGAAGCTACTCTCTCTGCTGCTCATAACTGCACCCCTCTCTCGATGGAATCCGTCTCAGAGTCTCTCAGCTACGCCCAGACGATATACTACTACTACTACTATGATCCAGGGCAACAGGAGACTCAGCAGTACAAGTACTCCCAGGGCTTAAGCTCCTATACCGACAACGTCTATCCTGACCTTGCTCTGAAGCGCCGCGGGCAATGAGATTGGTAGGGTCGTCCCGCCGCCGCCATCGCCGTCATCGGCTTGAGCCGTTCCCTCTCCCCCAGCGCCGCGCCGGGCCAGCGCCTCGTTCAACCACGCGACGGTGTGAAGGGGAGTCTGCAGCTCATCGCGATATCTAATCTGCAACGCCCCTATGGCCCCAAACGCCAACAGAGCAAGCCAGAAGCCCGTGGAGCTGAAGTAGGTAAACATGGTCAACAAGCCCAGGGCGGCTATGGCTATACGCGTCTCTATCTGGATGGCGTGCGGTAGAAAATAGGTGCCGATGGCAGCTATTCCCAGAACACCCATCACCAGTAGGTATATCAGGGAGACGTTTCGCGCGCCAAGCGCTATCAGGGACAGAAGGACTATCACACCCAGGCCGGGAACTATGAACCTTTCTTGCATTCCCATAGCGCCCCATTCTCCACAACTGATCTATGGTTTGCTGCGCTCCCAGGTTCTCAATCAGCGGTTAACTCTGGCAGCTTTTGGTTCAAGCTGGAGAACCCCGCGCCGACCTTACTCATGCATGATGAGACCGTCACGCTGGATCACCCAGTCAAGCCAGTATCTGAACATGTCGCCTCTCAGTTTGGCGGTGAGAACTCGCCCCTCGGCACGAACCTCCGATGTTTCAATGTCAATGGACTCCGACCACGGTAATCCGGCATACAGCGACGTTCCCTCCCCGATTTTCCGGCCCAACAGCCCCGCGTTCTCCTCCGCGGAGGCGTCGTCGGCATGAACCAGCGTCAGGGCCATGTAGGGCCCGTTTTCGTCAATGCCGGCTCCGGTGGCATACGCATCGAATGGACGCAGCAAGGGCCCACCCACCTCCATCAATCTCTGCTTCTGCTCCTCTATCTCCGATTGAGTGGGGGTTCCATCAAAGAAGAATGACTTGGCAATCCCCTCAACCGACATGTCATAGCCGCCGGAGCCGTCGGTCAGCAGCATCACGTAGGCCCCCAGATCAGACATTCCGCCGGCCAGGAGCCGGAACTCCTCCACGTCCGCCAGAGAGGGCACCTCGTTCAGGTTTACGTCTATCAATGCCCTCATCTCGGAAGAGCCAAATGTGTGGAGTAGGTACTCGTCCAGGACCGCCAGGCGTCCTCCTCTGCCTGAGCGGTCGAAGGCCGGAGGCGCGAACTCCATTGCAGTATCCCGGGCGTAGTCTTCGCCCCAGCCGTAGTAGGTGACCCCCCTGTGCTCCTCACGGTTGTACGGCTGGCACTCGGAGCAGGCTTCCAGGGCCTTGCCGGTGGCCTCGGGGTCGAAACGGCCACGGACTACGTCCATTGCCGTATCCCTTATCCCCTGGCCGGTTACGATGCTCTGGTCCACGTTCCGCATGTCGAAAGCGAGATACTGGAGGTTGTCACTGATGTTTGACATCTGATTAATCATCCCGAAGAGTGAGAACCCGCCAAACTGTATAACCGGAGTGGGGTTATCAGGATCATACCCAAAGGGAGGACTCCAGCTGTAGAAGGTCTCCAGAGCGTCGTCGCCGTCATTCGGCCCGGGCAGTGGGATGTCAAACATCCGACGAACCAGGTCGTAGTCGTTAATGAATACGTACTCGCGCGCTTCGGGAGAGTCGGGAATAGCTTGCAGGAGCGACTCGTAGATCGACGACGGCGCGCCCGCCATGGGAGGCGTTGTCTCGGTCTGTGCCGTCGCGGTGGTTGAAGGCGGATCAGCCAGGGCGGATGTTGAGCCGGCCTGCGTCGCGGCGATGGTTGAAGGCGTGCCCATCGCGGCGGGCGTTGAGTCGGCCTGTGTCGGTGAGGTTGCAGGCGCCATGTCTGTCGCGGCCGGCGTTGAGCCGCTCTCAGGCGCGGTCGGCTCCGAGCCTCCGCATGCAGCGCCAAGAACAGCCACCAGCAATAGCAGAGCCAGCCCGCACAGGTGTTGTTTCACTATGCGTCCCCATTTGGTTAGAGTTGAAACTGCAAGGCGTATGTAGCGAGGAGTCTCAGCAACGGGTCATAGGAGTTGTCAGGCCATTGAGGCTCAGCGCACTGAGCTTGGCGTCGCTGCTGGCTGAGGCGGCAGAGGCCGCTTCGCCTTCGTCTATGAGCCCGACCAATGCCGAGTCACCACCTCCCAACCCAATTGGCTGCAATCAGCGTCCATTATATATATTAAGCTACATTATTGGTACAACAATGAGTCCTAATGAACCGTATAGTCGTCCATATATTGCGGTCTGCAGAAGACAAAACGGGGGTGGTCAAGGGGATCAAAACCAGCTACCAAATCAGCCGCACGGATTGACTACGCAGAACCCCAACAACCTGCAGAAACAGGTCCGGGAGACGTAACGGCGGGGCGAGTCGTAGATGGTCGGGGCGGTGAAGACACCACAGCGCAACGTGGGCGACGCCACGCCAACCCGCAGTTCGGGAAAGGGCGCCCATCAGCCTAACCACAGACGTGGTCCTCCGATTGACAGAGTGGCCACACCTATGCCCGATGGGTGGAGGAATCTGACTTGATGGCTGGGGAAGTGTGCCATCTCTGATGCCCGCGCCAGTGGCCGGATGGCGCAGGCGAAACACTCCTGGGCGGTCAAGACTTTGCCTGAGGATGCGGTCACCTTCCACTGGCGAGGCTTTGCCCGACGAGATGGGACTAAGTGCTAGCCTTCAGGTCCAACCTGAACGTCAAGCGGAAGGTTCTTGATTTTATCAAACCTGGTGGGCGGACACCGACAGGTCCACGTCCTGCCGGTCGCTGGACACCCTAGCGTAGAGGGCTGCCGGTATCAAATCGAGTCGGCCGCTCATCGGTCACTCCTCCTGGCTTAGTCGATACTTCCTGATGGCCCGCAGGCGCGGTGGCGGTTCCCCGCGGGAATCATCTAGGATATTCAGCAGTTCGGCAAATCGGAATCCATCTGATTCTGTAGGCTCGCTGGCACGCATCCGTTCAAATGGTTGCCTCGAAGGAAAACTCTAGTTGAGTCGATGAGGTTGCCCAACTCCGACGGGATCTCCCCTGTTAGCCGGTTGTTACTGAGAGACATCACTCGCAAGTTCGTGAGGTTGCTCAACCCCGACGGGATCCCTCCGCTCAGATGATTGTCGCGCAGGTACAGTTCTCGCAAATTGATCAGGTTGCCCAACTCTGGCGGGATCTCCCCACTCAACCGGTTGGCGCTTAGATCAAGCCATGTCATGTAAGTGAGGTTGCCCAACTCTGGTGGGATCTCCCCACTCAACTGGTTACCGTCGAGCCACAGCCATCCCAAGTTTACGAGGTTACCTAGTTCGGGCGGAATCTTCCCAGTCAACTGGTTGCCCTGCAGTCCCAGCACTTGCAGGTTGACGAGGCTGCCCATCTCAGGCGGAATTTCCCCCCTCAAACGGTTGCCGGAGAGAATCAGCCTAATGACGCTGCCCTGAGGATCAACTTCGACGCCGTACCATTCACCCAAGGGAGCGTCGGTCAGCCAGTTATGGTCCACTCGCCAGTTTTGACCATCCACGGCGTTGTAAAGGACGGCAAGGGCTTCCCGTTCCCTGTTGGTCGTAGTTTGCGACGGCGACATAGACGACGCTGACTGCTCTCCGCCGCAGGCCATCAGAGAGATCAGAACCACCATGACCAGAAGTGTTGTCCGCGCCACGCCTTGGGCATTTCGTTTTCTAGCAGTCCGGCTCATTTCCCATCATCCTTCTAGCAGGGTGTTTAAAAACTATTAGGAGGTTTTAGGGCACGAAATCTCTTGGCGATAAACGGTAGTCTGACAGCCTTCACAGAAGAAACCATATCGTCTTGGTCCGTCCTTTAACGGTTATCGCCGGGGTTTCTGGTGTATCCCAGATGACACATTCAGAGATTGGCCTTTTTCATCAGCCTGCTAGGTTGAGAGTCTACAGAACCAATCTGAGCTTCAATTGGAAAGTTCTTGATTTTGTCAAGCGCGGTGGGCCTGACTGGACAAAATCTAGAACCGACGTCCCCTCATGTGTGACCCCATCACTGTGCATGGGAATAGTGTACTTCAGATCGGCCTCGTTACCCTTCACCTCTATGCCCTGCACGAAGTTCCGTATCAGCGCCTTCCGCTCTAGAATACTCCCCTCCTTCAGGACCTCCCGGAAGTCAGCCACGTATCCCTTGATCTCATCTGTCGTGGGAAGCTCCACTCGCCGGCGCTCCAGTTGCCCCTTCGCCTCTTCCTTAGCGGCGTTCAGTTGGTCCTGCCTCGACCTCAGGGAAAGGATGCGAGGTGACAGGGCCTCCAGGGTCAGCTGTCTCGTCTCCAAGGCTTCGTAGAGCCTCTCCAACCGGCTCTCCACGTCCTCAAGCTCCGCCTTGATCGCCTTCAGTCTCCCGTTCATCTCTCCAGCCGCTTCGTCTATCTCCTCAGCCACTAGGGTCACCAGCTCCGTGATGGTCTCATCGGTGAGTATCCGCTCTTTAACCTTTTCCAGGATGAACTCCTCCACCTTGGGGGCGTTGAGGTACTTGGCATTGCAGGTCCCTGCTCCTTCCCTGTGCAAGGTCCCGCAGACGTAGTAGGCGTAGTGCCCGCTCTTGGCTCCCTGGGCTACAAAGGGCCTGCCGCACTCTC
The DNA here is from genome assembly GCA_034421015.1 of Dehalococcoidia bacterium. Taxonomy (GTDB): domain Bacteria; phylum Chloroflexota; class Dehalococcoidia; order Lucifugimonadales; family UBA2985; genus DAOUJW01. The sequence goes on along the minus strand of DAOUKT010000019.1, from coordinate 45,959 downwards.
CGCATCTCAGGAGACCGCTCAGAAGGAAGGTGCTTCCCACTCTCCCGGGACTCTGTGTCTTGGGCGCCCTAGACCTCAGCCCCTGCTGTACCCTGTCGAAGGTCTCCCTGGAGATAATGGCCTCCCATGCCCCCTCAACCCTCACGGGGTCCGGCTCGTCACTCCCCTTGGTTGTCCTTCCCCACACGGCGGTCCCCGTGTAGGCTTCGTTGGTTAGCACGCAGTGGAGTCCTCCCTTATACCACCTCCTCCCCCTATTGGTTATCCCACGCTCGTTCAGCTCCCTGCATATCTCCTTCAGGCCATTGCCCCTCAGGGAGCTCTCGAATATCTCCTTGACTACGGGCGCTGTGTCGGGGTCGACCTCAAGTGTGGGCCGCTCCTTTGCGCCGTCGCTAACCTTGATGCGCTTGTACCCGAAGGGCGCTCTGGATGCCAGGAAGAAGCCCCTGGATGCCGCCTCTCTCATGCCCCTGGTCACCTCCTGGGCCAAGTTCTCAGAGTAGAACTCATCCACGCTCTCTATGATGGCCTCCATGAGCTTGCCGGTCGGTGTGTCGTCTGCGTGCTCCCTCTTCCGGGTGAACCGGGAGAACTTCCAGACGAGGATGACGTCGAAGGGGGAGCTGGCCTTGCTGCCGTCGTCTATCATCTCCCTGAACTGGGGTCTGTCGGCTATCCTTCCGCTCTCGGCCTCGTCAATGTACTCCCTGGCCACTGTGTAGCCGTTGGCCTCTGCGTATGTCCTTAGAGCCTTCATCTGGGCTGCGACGGAGAGGTCCACGTCCTGCCGGTCGCTGGACACTCTGGCGTAAAGGGCCGCCGGCGTCAGCAGATGTGTGTTTCTTTCTTTTTTCATGCCTTCCTCCTCTGCAGTCTCTTGTCTTTCTGTCGTGTTGTGCAATCCGGGGCAGACTTAAGATGTGCCGCTCACTTCCCGCTCCGCGGACGCCTCAAGCCATAGTTTCAGGTGCCGCACAACCTTAAGGCGGGGTTCATGATATAAATTCGCTCCAGTGGCGGAGAGCGATGCTTAGTGGGGCCTCAATCCAAGCGGTGAATCGGCGGGCGACAGACTCAGCATCGTCATCCCAAGTGAATGTGAAGGAGTCGATGGTGCAATTCCTAAAATCGGGATCGGCGGGTTCTTCAGCACCCTCGACTCCGTAGTCCTGGAAATTGACAATTTGAGCAAAGGCAGTTGCGGCCATGATTCCCGTTAATTGTCGCCCCACATGATGTAGGGAGACAACAAATATGAGGCGTGGAGTCCTAGACTGGTCCTGGGGATTTACGGATAGCTTGATAAAGAATCTGTCTTCGTTCAAGTTAGCCCAGTGACTGGCATCTCTAGCAGTCTGAACCACCTGAGCACGATACCAGTGTTCTCTGTTGCCAGGACCGCCGCCATCGGTGGCGCACTCTACGTTAAGACCAGCCTCACTTAACTGCTGACGGATCGAACTTGCTTGCGACTCCAGATATACCTTTGCGGTATCCCGAAGATGAGAAGCGACGCCATTCACCGAGCGCATCTGGGTTAGTCTATCTTGGCGTTGCCGCTTAACCTGGTCGGTAATGTGGTCCAGAACCTGGCTGACCATGCCGGAGTCTGCGACGGGCTCAGGCTCACCCAATGCCTCTAATATCATCTGTCTTTCTAGTCGAACGATGAGTTCGACGAACGGATTGAGATCACCGGCGTCGGCAGATTCTAGAGACTCGATGTACTGTTTCCGATCGTCTCGAGATATGACGATGGGTAAGTAGCCTTCCTTTACCAGATGCCAAGTTAGCAACGCTCGCGCAACTCTTCCATTTCCATCTTGGAACGGATGAATCTGGGTAAATCTATGATGTAACCATGCTCCAATTAGGAGTCTGTGATGGATGTCATCTGCAGCATCAAATTCGTTGTAAAGATTAACGAGGTTGTCGATTTCGCTATCTACGTGAATTGGGGGACAGTACTCATGAACCTGCCCATCAGGCCTGGTTGGATTGTTGGGCAGTTTCTTGAAGCTGCCATGATCCAATTCGGACTCGAAGACATGCCCGAACTGATTAACGGCAGTATAGGTCGGCTGGTTGCGAGTAAGTAGTTGGTGTAATTCTCTAATGTAGAGCGCAGAAAACGGTGTCTTCTTTCTAATGGATTCGGTCACGAATTCTGCCGATTTCTGATGATCTTTCAGTACCTTGATCAGATCTTGAGGATCACGATCTGTGGCAGTTCGATCAATTAGCTCGGCATTGAGGCCATTCTCTACTAGTGTTTGAGTTGTGCCTCGGTCAATGTTGTAAATGCCTTCGATGATTCCCGTTTCAATAGACCAGCGGCGGTCTAGGCGTTCCAAGAAATCTCTGTAGGCGTTAGGATTCGACTCCTCGCGCTGTTTGCGAAAGCTCAGCCACTGCTGGTGGAGCGAGTCGATTTCCTGAAAGTCCGCATTGGAAGTCTCAGGGTCAAGGCCCTCTAAGGGTTCCCACTCGTGTACGAGCATATTCTAGAATCTCCTAATCGAAATGATGAATATGTTGTCCGCGACTTCTTATCTAGCAAGCACGTCTCAAGATGCCCTCATCAGCCTCTTGGATCAAATTGTTTTCATGTATCTCGGCACAACTTCAGGATGCGTCCTCCGCCTCCTCCACCTCGGAGAAGTTGGTGATGGCGACCTCGCCCTCGGGGAACTCGGCGACAATCTTCAGTTTCCCTCCCACTGCTTCTATGTATGACCGTAGGCTGGACACATACACGTCGGCCCGTTGCTCGAGTTTGGAGACGGCAGGTTGGTTCACCTTTAATATCCTCGCAATGTCCCGCTGGGTCAGATCTCGCGCCCGGCGAAGCTCGTGTAATGGCATCCTGGTGAGCGACTCCTTCTTCAACTCGTAGATGCTCTGTCGGCGCTCCAGCGTGAAATCCCTGGTCAGCTCGCTGAACGGATGGCGTCCACTCATTCGATAAGCCCCTCCCTTCGTAGTTGTTCCAGGTGCTCACCTTAGAGACTTTCGGTCACCCGCGCGTACTCCTCGTAGAAGCGATAGTCGCCCGTCTTGTCTCCGCTGACGAGCAGAATCGAGAGTCGCCTAGAATCGAACGCGTAATAGACCCGGAGGGGCTTGCCGCCACTTTGCGCTCGAAGCTCACGCATGGTTCAGTGCCGCCAAGATGCGATGCCCGAGGAGTAGTGGGTGATAGGTTACTGCAGTACTCCATCAGCAACTCGATATCGGCGACCACTGCATTCTGCTACCACCACCCGAACTTGTGAGTATACTATACTTCCCAAAGCATGGCTGAATTATATTCCAATTATGGAATTATGTGCAAGAGGCAACCGGGCGTGCGGCCGTTGGCAACTGGCCATTGGTGGCACGCGTACAGTCACTCATAACGGGGCTTGAGATTCGCGGAAACGCTGGCAGGGTGGTACACTTGTACAGGAGACCGCTCGGGGTGGCTAGATGCAGATTGGTCGATTCCATAGCTCAAATGGAGTTGAACGGGACATCCTGCTAAGCCAGAGTGGGCATTTTGATCCTAGTGTTTCTTCCAAGCCTATAGGACAAGCACGCCAAAGGATGTTGGACAGGGTGCCAGTGAGGATTGCGGACGCAACAAAAGCGGAACCGTAGCCGTCAGGCTGGTTCCATGAGCCATTCATTCCCTGACTTCGTCATGACGCAGCGTCTCCGGCCAGTAATCGAGACCGAGGTGGGTAGGCCCATAGGAATCCCTCTGGTACATCGGTCGAATTATCTGGTGGCTGACTCGTTAGGGACGTGACTTTAGTCTAAGGCTACTCGTTCCTAAGAGTTTCTTCCAATCTATTCTTCAACGCTATTGGGCTGTTTGGGTACTGCCAATTGTTATTCTCAACCGCTTTCTGCAGGACTTCCTCGTTATCGCGCTCCACATCAAGGTTCACACTCGGAAATAGCCAAGTGAGCCTTGCGTGTTCGAGTAGCCTAATTGGGAGTTCTGGCAGGTTGGCTGCCTCCAACTCCCCGTTGAAGCGGTCGTAGTCCCAAAACTCAATCTCACTCAGGCCGTCCAAGAACGCCATAAACTCGGCTTCAGGTTTCCTAAAGTCAAAGAGTCCCATCAAAGGCTCAGGGCGGTCAGACAGTTCTTTGTTGAGGTGTCTGATTTCAGCCATCGATATGAAGATCGCAGCAACCTTCTCGATAGGTCCGGGGCACCCTAGAGCTTTTCCGACCGCCTGACGATTCTGTCTAATCAATTGAACCTTCGCCATAAAGTCCTCGATCTCCTTGCGCAGTTCAACCTGATTCGCTGACTGCCTTTTGACCTCTATTACTCTGCACTCACCACCTTCGGCTGATTCCTTGTACCCTATAGCATCTAGTTCCATGTCATCTAATTCCGGTATTCCCTTCAATTGGAAGGAAGGCCTGACAGGAAAGTGATTTGAATTGGCGAGTAACAAAGCAGCCAACAGCTCTGGGATTGTTCCCCTTAGGTGACCGTTGAGGTCCTTTTGCGCCTTCCATTGACGAGTGACATATTGAAACGCCCTGTCGCAAAGGTAGAGCAAATATTCAGTACTTACTCCTGCGATTCTTGTTACCTTAACGCGCTCCCCCAATCCATCCAAGAACGGCCAAACCCGGGACTTCATGCGTCCGATGGCATCAATATAGTAAAATACGTGCCAATCACGCCCCACCCTAACAGCTAGGGATACAGGTGGGTGGGCTTCATTATTCGGGCTGGCATGCTCAATTTGCAACACTTCTACAGGTGTGTCGTCAGGCTTAGCCTGTGCTAAACCTTCGATGAGCACTCGGAAATGAAACTCGGCGCTACTGCTCATTCCACTTACAAGATAGGCACTGTCACCGAGCAATGTCCTCAGGTATTCTCGCGTGTCCGGTGGAGAAGTCTCGTGTGCCACAATTTCCTCCAGTTCTCTCTCAGGCGACCCTTTCTGGAATGTCAGTCCATATCTCATGCTAGGCCATCTGCCTACTTGGAACTCTTCAAGCATATCCCCGAATAGCTTCCCTGCGGGCGGCAGACTAGTAACGTCTTTGAGGACACCCCGAAGCTTACCGGTCATTCCCTGTATTGCAATCGCCAGCGCAGCATTGTTTCCCAAACGCCATAACTGAGGAAGGAAGCTCAGGCGGCGCGGTATGGTTCCGATGACATCTCTGGAGGTTTCAACTGCGGGCTCTCCAAGACCTTCTAGAAAACTGCCTTCTACCCACTCCACACTCCCGTCACGAATATAGTCAAATGCATCATCTAGCGTGTGATCTCTCTTGTCATAGAGGAGGTCGTATAGGTATTCGGCTCCACACAAGCGTAAGGCCAAGTCGATGTCTTGCCTTGGATATGGATCGGTTCCTGGCATTATAGACAAACGGCACTTCCGAGCTATAGAAAGCATCAACTGAGCGAAGGACGAAACCTCAGCACAAGCCTCGCTGAATTCCTTCAACCGATTGCCGGTGCGGTCCACTCGCAACAGGAGATCGTTAATGTAATTGGCTACCAGAGTGGACTTTGGGGCATTGACCTCCGTAATGTCTCTAAGGCGACGCGCGGATTTGCTTTCGGATTCTGACCACCACCGATATAGAACATCGTCTACTTGCAAATGTAGTATTTCAGGGCACGTCACAATCAAGTCGATCTGCCTGTACAGGATGGACACCATGATCAGCTTGTAGCCCAGAAGCAGCCCAGTCGCTCGGCGCTTATCGGGGTAGGAATAGTATGCCTCGGATAGTCGTTCTATTGCTTCAGAGTCGCCGAGCGCTCTTAGCGGCAAAGCCATGGCAAAGAATCGGACCCTACTTGTGCGGCCCATACATTCCTCCTACTGGATGTTCCGAACATGTTATCTTTTGAGGACACGGGTCCGCAAGAGACCGCTGCAGCCTTTAGCGTGACTTCCATGTTCCTGTTTCTGCGTAGGATAGCAAGGGTTGGATGTCGCAACCCAGCCAGTTCACGACCCATAGACCGGAGAATGGAGACGGGGACCCGGAATGGGTGTCCTGGTCATATCCAATGTAAAGGGCGCATTCCAAGTTGGCGTGCGCCCTGCGGGGGTAGTACAGAGAATGAGGTTTGGGACAAGAGAGGGCAAGTGGAACACTAAAGGCCGGTGCCAGGCATGCAGGGGCAGGCAAGAGTGTATGTCTGCAGCCGCCCAGTCACGTCGTAGTAAACGCCTTCGGTAAAGGGCCGGTCCCGGCGAGGTGGTACAAGACGCAGGTTCAGATGGTACGTTTTGTCACCAAGTGCAATCGGATGCCATTGTACTGCGCCAAAGCTGGGAATCAGTGTGTCCTAGCCGCAGGGTGAAAGGGGAGGCAGGATTTCGTCAGCGCATCGGAGAGGGTTAATGTGGACAGTAGTGGCCCACGCCCAATCCGGTTAGTCGCCGGTCTGGGAGACGACAGGCTATTGTCTTGAGGAGAGGAGCATTGGCGCAGCGGGCCTCTGATCCTCATTGCCGCTTGGCGCTCGCCGAAAGGGTGGGGAACAATCCGGCGGAGACAAAATACAATCGCTCAGAGGCCAATTTCACAGTAGCTGGGCTGTAAGGGGAATCGGCTCTGTTGCGGAGCGGATTATTGCCTGTTGAAGGGCCTGCTCAGGCATAAAGCGGGCCGGTCGGAGCGTCTGCGTTGGGGAGTTGTTGTTGACGGCGTGTGTCGGAAATATTGCAGTTATTGTAGTGCAGAAATTGCACTTTGAGGTTCAGTGGAAAGCCTGTTACCAGGCGGAAGCTGGTGAGGAAGTCCTGGTTTTGAACACATGAGGAGTGCCCGTAGCTGTAGCCGGTGACCCGGCGGCCGGCCAGATATCTGAAGCCGATGAGTGTTTTTCGTGGAGAGGGAAACATGGGCCTTGACGACTCGTTGTGCGCCGGACTGTCCTGTAAGGGGGGGGCCGCGCGGAGGCCCCCCTTACGAGGTCGCCCGATCCGAAGGGGTCCCTGTATGTTAAGGGGCTGTACAGAGAAACGCGTAGGTGGATAAGAGAGAGGCTGGGGTTGTCTCAAAGCTAAATCGCAGGATGTCGAGGGCGTTCAGTCACACTGGAGTCATACTGGAGTAAGCAGGTTATTCCACACCAGGTTCAGGTGGCCGTTGACAGCGTCAGGCACGAAAGTGGACAAATTGCCGCGGGGCATCCCGGGGGGATGTGGACAACGCCAGCTACGAAAGTGGACAAATTGTCACACCAGGGGAGGGGAGCCCGGGACCAGGGGGAACTGGTGGTCCAGTGCATCTCCGTCACCAGGTCGTAGATGGAGAGCCCGTGGCTATGCAGAGCTGGTCCTCGACTGAGGCATCGGGTTGGAGTAGCCATTAGCTTGCAGGCTCAACGTGCTGTGGGACGGCATGCCCTGTGACGGGTGCGGGAGTACCGCCAGCCGGGACGCTGCTTGCGGCCACTGAAGACTGGTCAAAGTCTGTGGGCCGGAGGAGCGGACACCTAGGCAGGCTGAATGGCAGATTGTGCAGGGTCACTATGTGGAGGGCAGACCGTCGCCCGGTGCCGGTGAGAGGACGTGATTTCATGCCCGGTGGTCCGCCAGGCGGCATCTCACGAGACTAGAGACGGCCAGCGGCAGGGTAGCCCGAGTGTCCAGTCTGCGACTCCTCGCTGTGAGGACCGTGTCTACAGCTCTGGAGTGATGTCCACGCCGTGAACTCCGTAAGGAGATGCTGCGGTTTGGCCAGGTGAGCCTAATTCCCCAGACGTCGTCGGAGCAATTCCGAGTGAGGCCTTCGGGGTTCGTCAGCTCGCCTGTCAAACTGTTGTCACAGTGCAGTCGGAACGCCGTAAGCAATCGGCACCGAAACCTTGTCAGAGCATTGCGGCCCGGCAATAATTGACTCCATTGTTAGGCTTTTTCCAGGGATTCCTGCCGAGAAACCTGGAGGGTCCGGTCCCCGACCCGGGACAGGTCGCATAGGATTGAGCGTTGCTCTCCGAACGGTCTCCCATGAGGGACAGGCGCCTTTCGGCTGCGTGATGCTGTGGAGGGGTTGAGCCCTGCTCCCCCGAGTGCCGCCTCGAAAGCCGGGATGTCCCCGTACTCGATACGGGTAAGGGTACAAGTCGGGGTGCGCCAAGCATTCTGACGGCTTCCACATACCTGCGGACGGGCCTTTTGCAGCCTGGCCACAGCTTCAACGTGCGCTGGACTGCCCTCCTGACCAGGCCGGCCGCTTCACGCCTCGCAGATTCCCGTCAGGTATAGCCGCCCTGGGCTAGCTGCGTCTTCGTCACCGGCGTCGTCCTAAGGCCGTTCGGCAGGTCGGCTGATTCCTCCCAAAGAAACCCCCACCAAGCTATTCTCTACATCCACTCACATTGGGCAGCTTTACGCCCTTCTCACAAGCGTCCACCTGTGATCCTCTCGCAGATGGGTCGCTCCACGGCAATCCATTCCCCAACGTAATTTTCCTCAGCGCTTCGCCCAGGGAGAGCTGTGTCTTCTCCCCCACCCCCACGACTCCGTTTCTGAGTCGGTCACACATCCTTGGGAGGGGTGTGCTCAGTTTTCGCCAAGTACCTTTGGAAGTGGCCGATTCCGGGGATACATAGATAGGCCATATCACAAGAAAGGAGGTGCCCACTCACATCACTGATTCCAGGGTACATGCAACTGAGCTCGCTACAGGCTTAGCAATGCTGGCTTCAGGCCGGGCTGCGCATAAGACGGCAGGACGGCGGCTAGAACGCTGACCAGTCTCTGAACAGCCGGAAGCGACCCACATTCAACACAAAAGGGCCGGTCCCAATTGGGGCCGGCCCTTTCTCTTTGCCCGGAATCGGGCACATCCAGGACACCACAGGAACCACGACACGAAAGAAGGAGGTCGAGATGACAACGGCAACCAAGGATAACGAGACCAAGGACAAGACCGGAACTGAGTCTGCGCTCAGGGCAGCGGCTAGGCGCTGCGGGCTGACGATGCGGGAGCTTGCGGCAGAGCTGGGCGTCACGCCTGGCTACCTTTCGATGCTTGGCTCCGGACAAAGGAAGTGGACCGCCAGGATGCGCGAGAAGGCAGCGGCCGTACTGGGAGAGGCTCCCGGTGAGGGGGTTGTCTACCGGCAGAGGGAAGTAATAGCTGGGGAGAGCAGTTTTGTCCGGGAGCGAGCCCGTGAGCTTGGTATGAGCATGAGCGAGCTGGCAGAACGCGTTGGTGTCACTCCGGGCTACATGACCGCCGTGTCACGAGGCCACAGGACAATGGGCGTCAAGGTCCAGGCGAGAGTCGAAGCGGCTCTGGGGGCGCAGGTAAAGGTAGAGCCGGCCAATCGGACATGCGTTGACCAACAGGCCCTCTGGAACCGGATGGACGCCCACGGGATAAGCCAGAGCGAGGCGGTCCGACAGGCTGGGATTAGCAGCGCTCATCTCTCCAACATCATGTCCCAGAAGGCTACTCCATCTGGCGGCGTTCTGAAGAGGCTGCACAAGGTCCTGTTCAGTCCGACGAGAGAGGAGCGAGTCGTGCCAGCCGAGGTGAAGGTGCTGGCGTGGAGGAAAGGGGAGCGTCATGGCGTGGTTGTGCGCGGCGCTGGCGGACCCAAAGGTCAAGGTGTCGAAGACGCAATACGTGTCGGCGGTCGTGTGCCCTGGGGCGCCGAGGTGGAGTATGCGTACCGTGCGGGATACGACAGCCGGGGGCGGGTGTCAGTGACGCCTGTGGTGACGCAGGGGGTTTCGTGTATGCTGAAGCGGCCAGAGTCGGGCGACGCCTAGCCTTTAACTGCCGAGTGCGGAGGAAGCGAGATAAGTTAAGGAGACCGGAACCAAGCACTTGCCTAACACTAAGGGGAGGGTGCTGGATCGGGGCGCCCTCCCCAAGATTTGCCCAACCTGCAACTCTCTCGGACTGCGGGTTGCAGGCTCGTCCGAGCATTGCAGCCTAAACTAACCGAAACTTCCCAGCGGACCATATGGGCCGACTACAAGCTCCCAAGCCACCAATTCCAGGTCCTCGACCGATGGCTTCCGGGTCTCTGGTCGCGCTATTCGACGGTCGAGGCCCTCCGCTCGAATGGCCTCTCGGAGCGTAGTCAGCCCCTGAACCACCTGTCCTAGCTCTGCCCGAGTAGGAGCAAGTTGGTTCATGACTCGTACTGGGTCTCGCATCCCGACGCGCCTGGTTGCGTCCGATGGCATCGGCATTTCAACCCATTCGTTGAAGAAGCTAAACAGGTCAGGCTGAGATTGCAGTAGGTCGTCACGATTGAGGAATTGCCGGATGCGTCTTGTGAAACTGTCGGATGTAACTGCCGAGATGGCGTCCAGATATGCCTGGCCGATCTGGTCTACGGCGGCTTTCAGAGGCTCTTGCAGGTGCCTAAACGGGTTTTCGTCCGGTGGAATGTCAAAGCGGTACTCGTCTCTGCTGGCCTCCACAATGGCAAGGATGTCGTTTGGCGACGTCATCGGCTGCGCCACGTTCCCCAGGGGGTAGAATCGCCAGAATACTTCCCCCGAAGCCTCCTCCGGCATCTTCAGCATGATGTAGACACCGTTGGCCATTCCCTTCTTCACGCTGTAGACCCCATTGGGAATGTCCCTTACATCCTCTGTAGCGAACTCCTTCATCATGTCCAGGTACCTGTTCAGCAGCTCTGCGCCCTCGTCCAGCCCCTGACTTCGCTCTCCTTCGCGGTAGACCTGATCCGCCTGGACGCCGCCGGCGCGAAGCTTCATCACCTTGTCCAGTTCCTTCGCCTCGATCTGCTCACCGAGCACCGAGGCGTCCAGAGCGACCGCATCCTCGATGGTCTCAATCTTCCTGGTCAGGTTTTGAACCAGATTCAGGAGGTCCTCCAAGCCGTCCTCGGGCATCAGGTTGTAGATGTACACCTTGTCGTGGGGGGAGAACAGGCGGTCGATACGACCGGCGCGTTGAATCATCCTCACCGGGTTCCAAGGCAGATCGTAGTTGACCAGGAATTGAGCGTCCTGGAGGTTCTGACCTTCCGAGAGTACGTCAGTGGCTATCAACAACTCGATGCCCTGAGCTCTCAGAGGCTCTATCTTCCTCAGCAGCGAAGGGTCGTCCAGGGGTTCGGTCTCGCGGTGGGCTGCCAGTGGCGCGAATCGCTCTAGCACTGAGCGTCGCCGATTTTGGTCATCTCCGCCGGTGAGCAGCGACATCCAACGTCCGTCCTCCAGGTTACTCTGAACGCGAACGTCGCTCTTCAAAGAGTCTACATCTCCGCCGAACTGCTTGAACAGGTGTTGGGCAGTGTCCTTGTACGTCGTGAACAGGGCCACTTTTGTAGGTTGCCCGTGGTCGTCCTCATTTGGAAGCCCTTCAAGGAGCTTGCGCACAGCCTGCGCCTTGGGGTCTCCCTGCTCCGCCAACATCTCCTCCAGCCACTGAAGCCGAGTGAGCAACGTCTGAAGCCTGCCCCGGTCGAACTCCACGTCCGCCTGCAAGCGCCCGCGAATGTCCAGGTCTTCCGGCGCGGCGAGCTCCTGCTGCAATGCCGCCAATGCTCTGGGGTCCATGTCCTCCAGGTCCTGGTCGTGGTCTGGCAACGACCCTCCCAGCACGCCCCGCAGCTTGTACGCCTGCCTGGGTGTCAAGACATGGCCGTGTTCCAGTCTAGCCAGGAAGAGGTTCAGATAGTCCACGAGACTTCTAACCGTGGACGTGAGCGCAGCCAGGGAGCTCTCCATGCGCTTCAGCAGGATGGTGCGCATGATGCCGACGAAGTTGGCGTTGCGCTGCCTCAGTTGTGCGCTGGTCTCCCTCTCCCCCGTCTCTACGCCATATTCGTCCAGGCGGTAGACGGCGAAGTTGAGATGCTCGATGGCGTCGATGATGTCACGGTAGATATTCCCGTACAGGCCTTGGAGGCTGTAGTCCACTGCCTTCGGTATTTTGTGCTCAGGGAAGCGCAGTGGCTGTCCGTTGACCTCCATCGTCTCCCCGGCCTCCTGCATGGACCGGATGTCGTGCCGGGTCCGGCGAACCAGGGACAGCATCATGGTATCCAGCAGGCCAGAGCCGGATTCCCCCTCTTCAATCGCCTGGAACGCCGTCTTCAGATTGGGTATCGGCCCTCGCCCCGCGTACCAGGTGTCGTCTCCCCTGGTTATCAGCATGAGCTGGTGGTACAAGTCCCATACCGAGTTGTTGATGGGCGTGGCTGTCATCAGCACCACCCTGGTATCCGGCTTGCCGCCACGGATGATCTCCGTCAAGGCGCGGTAGCGCTTTGTCCTGGGGTTGCGGAAGTTATGGGACTCGTCCACAAGGATGATGTCGTACTGGTCCTGGTAGCGCTTCAACTCGGCCCGCAGCCGTTGCCGCTGAACGGGAGACGGTTCCTCCTCGATGTCCACCAGGTTGGGCAGCGACTCCATGGTGACCGTGGTGGCGATGATTCCCCATTCGGCGAACCTGTCGGCGTTCCAGTTGTCCTGTAGCTGGGCGGGGCAAACGATTAGCGCCCGCGTCGAGGTGGCCGAGCGATTTGCGTCGTCGTTTCGCTGGTTGGCGAACTCCCGGAGGATGCCCAGCCCTTCATAGGTCTTGCCCAAGCCCACGGAGTCGCACAGCATGGCTCCCCAGTGGCGCCTAAGCAACGCAACGCAGCGTTGGACGGCCTGCTGCTGGAACCCGGCCAGCCTGCCCATGACCTCTTCCGACAACCCCATCTCCAGGAAGCGGCCATAGGCGGCGTGGAGCGACTTGAGCATGACCTGCCAAGGGGTGTACCGCCTCCCAAAAAGGACACATTCTTCTAAGCGCTGGATGAACTGTGCCTTGCAGTCCTGGCCAAGCTCCCACTTGTCGTCGAACCACCCTTCCAGGTGCGCCGTCAGTTCCCGGTCGTAGGAGGCTAGGTTCAGCTCGGAGTTCTCGGATAGGCCGCTCTTGGTGAGGTTGCTGGAGCCGACGGCGGCATACCGTCCCATCTCGCCGGAGAACAGATACGCCTTGGCGTGAAGCCTGTTCCTGGGCGAGCGGTGGTCCAGCACATCTTCTGGCAGGACTTTGCCTCTATCGGACCCCAGGAATCTCCTGACCTCCACGCTGTCCCTTCTCAGAAAGTCTGCCAACGTAGTGACCCGCTCCCATGCCGACAGGTCGAAGGCTGCCGTCTCCGGTGTAACGCCCCGCGCCAACAGCTCCCGGCGCTCCTCATGGGTGAGGAGCAGCCAGGGGTAGCCGCCTTCCAGGAAGGTGTACCAGTCCACCGACTCCGCCGGGCCGTGAAGCTCGTCCTGGTCGCCGGGCTGGGAGAGCACGTCCCCCGGCCCTCGTCGGTTCATGAAGGGCCTCTCTCCCAGCAGGAGGCGAACGCTTGCAGCGCCGGACATGCCGTCCTTGATTTCCATAAACCCGTCCGGCGTCAGGTAGGCCGTGGCTATGCGGATGTCTTGAGGGATGACGCGGGCCAGAGCGCCCACGAGGTGCTCCCGCATGGAGCCGGTGGCCGGTGCGTTAGCTATGGAGAGGATACCAACCTCGTCTGTCATGAGGCCGGTCTCGAATCCTGAGAAGGCTTAGCTACGAGGCTGATTAACCGCTGCAGTAGCCATATCGTTCTAGCCAACCGGACTACACATAGACTTGCAAATAACACAAGAGGTACTACCAACCACGTCGTTGGCGCGCTATCACGATCCCATATCATGCAAACTATGGCAGTAACCGTTAGCGCTCCCAAAAACCAGGTAGTTTGGAAGAACGTACTCCAAAGAGCAGGGTAGTGTTGGCTGTTCCGTAAAACCGCCAGACGCGGTGAAGAGACCGCATTCAGCGCGAACGAGGCCGACGCCAGCGTAAAGCCCAACAGCGTTCCCGAAACACCCGCGATGGTTCGGTAGATATTGGCTCTGTTTCCAGATATTAGTTCCTCTACCTGGCATTCCCCCTCGAGGAACATCCAGATCGCCAGTCCTGTGGCGATTCCAACTGCGATGAGGGCGTCCGCACCCAAGAAATGCCTCTCCCAGAGCTTCATCAAGACACACTCGCAGCTACCGTCAATTCGTCATGTAAGTCACGATACGCATCTCGGATCGCTTGAAAGGCTGCCCCAGGATCGAGTGCTCGGCTTCTTTGATTCATGCGGACAATCGCCTTTGTAGAAATCAGTTGGTCCTTCAACAAGTCAATTGTCTCCACGCGATCCGTGTCTTGACACTTACCGTGTACCTGCAAGCGGTCGGCTCCCTCCCGTACATTGCCGTTGCTAACTAGCTCTCTCAGGCCCCCTATCATATTACCTAGGAACCCGGTGGAGGCTTCCCGTTGAGGTGTTAGTATGACCTGAAGGACTTTGGGATTCTCCAAGACGCGGCCATTCGCAGCCAATGCATCGGCCAAGGACACGTGTGACTGCCTGACAACATCGACATACGAAGGCAGAACGCTGAGTTCTAGTACGCGTAGGTCGGAAAGTCTATCTAACTGTTTCGCTGCGTCACCACGAAGAATCGGCCTGAAAGTAGCTCTAGGTACGGCTTTGTTCGACTTCTCGTGCAAGAAGCTACCGAGCCTGGACACTCTGGGACCAAAATGGTTGTATTCGGCCCCCACAATGTTGTCTGCGAAGAACACTACATGGATAGCCTCTAGGAGTCCTGCATCGGTATCCAGAACCAGGTCGCTTATGTTTCCTGCCTGCTCCAACTGGGGCAGCCCATTACGACGGACGCGCCCGAATTGCAGCATTATGTTGGGAGCAGTATGGTGCCTTCTGACGCTCAAGGCATTACCATCAGCGTCAAACTCATACCTGCCGTATGCATCATTCGTGAAGGGCAGGGAATCTATGACATCCAACGCAGGCGCCGGATCGAAGGCAAGAGGTTGACCTCCTTCATCGGCTCCAATGTCTGCACGATAGAAGTAGATTTTCCTTTCAAGAGTCCCCGGCGTGCTTCCAGTTACCATGAGTGTCCTTTCCTTTTCCTAGTTCACTCGCTAGGTACTCACTAGCGCTACCAGCGACATCTCCCTACACAGAAACAATGCTCAACCCTTCCATCCTCTCAAAGTGCCGTCTGTTGTTCGTGAGCAACGCCAGGTTGTTGGATATGGCAGTAGCGCCTATCAGGATGTCCATGTCACCTATGATGTTGCCCTCTTCCCTCAACCTCGCTCTCTCTATGCCGAAGACCCGGCACGCAGCGTCGTCCAACGGGACTACCTCGACTGCCTCCAGGAACAGACGCAAAGACTCCGCGTCGGCGTCAGGGTTGTTGGACCCGGCCAAACCATCGTAGAGTTCGGCCAGCGAAACAACGCTCAGTCCGACGCCTCCGGGCAAGAGTTCCTCCAGCCGATTGACTGTTCTATCAGCCTTGTGCAGGTAGTCGATTGCCCAGTCCGAGTCCACGAGATACTCCATGACAGAAGGGTCAGAACCTTGGCACGGGCCGTGTGTTTACCAACCGGCTGGCGTAGATGTCTTCAATGAGTTTATCCCCGTCAATGCTGCCCCGCCACGCGCCCGCCGTTGCCCGTAGCGCGTTGAGCTTCCGCCAGTCCGGGGGCATCTCCGCGCCAAGGGCCTCCCGCCGCTCTCCCAGCCAGTCCAGGACCAGCTTCCGTTCAGGGGCTGATAGTCCATAGGCGTGAAATACGAGGGCATCGATTTCCCTCTCAATGTCGGGATCATCCACACCTGTTGCCAAGGTCTCAACGTGCTGTGAGAGAAGTTTGTCTATGTCTTCTGAGAGGCTTGGAATCGGAAGTTGCTCTAGGAACTGCACAAAGACCTGAATATAGCCATTCTGAAGAGCCGTACAGAGTTGGGACAGCAGCCACCAACCAACAGAAGAGTTCACAAGTGCTGCAGTTGAAGGGCTTGGAGGGACTGCGAAATAACAGGCGTCATTGTGGTACGCTCCTGATTTGTCATACGCGAAAGTGGGTGAGATCACGAATCGGTTGAAGATAATCTTTGGGTGGGCAAACTCGTGGTAGTAGGCACAGGGTCGCAGTTCCCACCAAAACCTGCCTTGACTCTGCCTAGTATTCAGACTCCTCTCTTTTCCATACTCATCTATGAAATGTTCAAAATAGCTGAGGTGGTCATAGATAGCTGGGTAGGCATCTCTAAACATAGCTCTAGCGGATTCCTCGGACTTGGCGTTGGCCCAGGTGTTGTTTGCGGCAGCGTCACCACTATTCTGGACCGCAATAACATACTTCTCCGCCCAGTCCGCCTTCCATCGTTTAATGTCCCGGCCTTCGAGCCATGGCTTGATAAGCTCCGCGCTATGTGAGTCATCCCCTACTAGCTCGTCACGCTTGGCTTGGTCAATAACAAACGCCTCATTCAGCCCAGTCTTAATGCCGTATTTGACACGACCCTGGACAAATTCGCCCAACGGCGTGCCCTGATTCATCAGCCGCTCGAAGAGGCGTACCAAGGCGGGGTCTTCCAAAACCCAACCGTCCTTCTTCAGCATCACTTGAGGGAAGTCCCCAACCTCAGCCCTAGCTAACAACCCGTCCAGGTTCTCTAATACGCCACGCACGTTTTCGGTGTTGACTTTCAGGCTAGCATTGGAGATCTCCTTACGCACGGGGCCGACTAGGTCTGCGACCGCCAGCGCGTGTCCTTCCATCTCTTGGGAGCGCTTGCCAACCAGCACTGCCGGGTAGGCCGCAATTGCCTTGCCGTTGGCCTCGAACAGGGGCAAATCGCCAAAGTCGATGACCCTATGGATGCGCAACGAAGCAGGCAGGTGCTCCCGTATCCCTTCACCGTAACCGGCCCGCATGAACTTGTTGCTGGTGATGAATGAAAGCCACCCGCCGGGCCGCAGTATCTGTAAGGCGCGGGCGTAGAAGTAGACCAGCAGGTCTGCTTTGCCTGCGTAGACCTCTGGAAAGGCTTCTGCGTAGGAGTTCTGGTCTTCAGCATCCAGCTTCTCATGCTTCACGTATGGCGGATTGGCCAGCACAATGTCAAAGCCGGCGTTGGGGTCGCCCTCTCGCAATACTTCGGGGAAGGCAATGGGCCAGAGGAAAGGCTTCTGCACCAGCGCAAAGTCTTTGGACTCCACTTCACCCAACAGGTTGTACAGCCGGTTTACAAGACTCTGGGTTTTCCTCAACGCAGTCTTGGCGGGTTTCTCACTCTCCTCCAGGGCCTTCAGGTCCGCCTCGGCCTTTGCCAGCGCGCCGGCCAAGTGCAAGCGGATGATCTCGCGCTGGTCCCGGGCGATGAGGTCTCGCAGCTCCCGGAGTCGTCTTGGATTCCTGTGCGTCCCTTCGAACTCCCGCCTCCTCTGGGCAATGTTGTTCTCCAACCGCTGAAGGCTGCTCTGAAGCTCCATTCCCAGTTGCAGACCCTGGGGCGTGGGCCAGGACTCCTTGAACGTCACGCCTGCTACACGGTCCACCAGCGAGTCACCCGCCACTATCTGGAAGTCCAGGTTGGGCAGCGCCCAGTTGGAGTTGGGATCGGGTGGCTCGTCCATGTCCAGCACCATGGAGAGCCAGAGGCGCAGGCGGCATATCTCCACAGCCTCCGGGTTGATGTCCACCCCGTACAGGCTGTTCTCAATGATGCGGCGCTTCCACTCGCTCACCTCCCGGTAGAGCTCTTCAGGCTCAATATGGCGTCGCTGGGAGAAGAGTATCCCGCGCCTAAGGGCCACCATCTCCTGGATAGCGCCAAGGAGGAACGCGCCTGAGCCGACTGCCGGATCGCACACCCGGACGGTCTCCAGGGCGTCTACGAGGGCGTCAGCGGGGATGTTGGGGAGGGGCTGGCGATCATCCCTTGAACCTACGGCCTCTTGGCGCAGGGCGTCCAGCGTGGACTGGTCAACGCCTGCTCTGTCACGCAAGTAGCCGTCCAACGCCTCCCGGCACATGAAGTGGACAACCTCACGAGGCGTGTAGTAGGTGCCGGTGCCTTTGCGCTCGTCGCCCTGGTACAGGTTTTCGAAGACCCGGCCCAGAAGCTCCGGGTCTGGGTCAACGGACTGGTCGTCCGGCGTGGACTCCCTGGTGGTGAACCGATAGCGGGCCAGCAGGCCGAGAAGGGTCTGTTGCTGGCCTTCTTCGTTATCGGCATCGGGATCGAACACCTCGTCCGGCAGTAACACCTCTCCCGCGTCGTCGATGCGGTCCTCCAGCGCGTTCCGGCGGAACAAGCCGCCGTTCAGGTAGGGGACGAAGCCCAGGACCGGGTGCTCGCCACGGCTGCTGCTGCCCGTCGCCATCGCATCGAAGAACATCGGGGCCAGGATGCCGCGATAGTATTCGCCTTCTGGCGTCTCTGCCCGCTTGTACCACAAGTTCAGCAGGTAAGTTGGAGAACCATTTCCGCCGGACCCTCCCAGCCAATTCTTGGCCTGAAGGAACCAGAGGAATAGCACGCGGCCCATCTGCCGGGTGGCCCATGCCCGTGCCTCCTCCGTACTAAGGGATTGGACTACAGGATGGTCTTGGTTGTTGGCCTGGAGCGCATCGGCTATTCGGTCTCGGACGGCGGCGTACTCCTGGTAGAACCTGGTGGTGACGCGCTCAACGCTGAACTGCTGCTGCCAAAGCCTGGATACTTCCAGAAGACTTGCGCCGGGAGTGATGCGGAGCCCACGCAACAGGTCCCGGTGGAACCTGGAAGGATTGTCCAGGTCCAAATGAGCGCGGACGCTGGTAACGGCCCCGTTAGACGAACCCACCTGGGTACGTGGAAATACGAGTTCGGCTTCATTGCGTTGGTGGGTGGATGGAGGGACCAACAGTGCAAGGGACCGCCTATCGGGTACGTGTTCCACCAGAGCGCGGGTGATGCGGCGCCTTGAGCGATCCCTGTCTGACGACCGATGGCCCCAGTCGGAGAGTACGCCGACCCACAGGCCGGCCTCTGCAGGTTCCGCCTTGCAGCTTCCGACGCGGTAGAGCTCCTTCACGCCAAATCCTCCGTCGCCCCGGCCGCGCAGAAACTGCTTAAGCCCACCAGAAAGAGCGCCAGCCAGCCGGTCCTCCGGGTTCGGGACTGGCTCGAAACCCAGGAACTCGGCCAGATCCCCAGCGCGCTGAGGGTCTCCGCCGAAGTCAGCTAGGATGGACTGAATGTCGCCGTCAGGAGTAGAGATCATATTTGTGGCTTAGTGATATCTGAGAGTTTGTGAGCTATAGATGGGAATCATTTAGTTACTCGTGCATTGCTGAGAGCTGAAATATGCGATGGATGTTTGATTGTCAACGGCTAAGTCTGTCCCACTAGAAGTGCCCTGATGTGAACAACACTTTGGTATGCGGTGCCTCTAGTCCAGCGTTTGGGGATTCGAAAGCTAGTGCGTCAAGTATTCTTACAAATGATAAGCAATTCAGCAATTCAAGACAAGCAGTGTGAACTCAGATAGCTTGGAACTACAGCTTGGCTAGCGATATTCGCACCATCGGGTGGATCACAGGTTATATCCATCTGACAATTCCGCTGGTAGCTGAAGTGAAGCCAAGCTCCGGCATCTAGGACAAATGCCAAATGAGGGGTGTTTTCGAAAGACGGATCCGACTCAGGCTTTAGTGCAATGACGAGGAGTCTGAATGCAGGTATGGAGAATCTAGAGCGGGTCAAGTGAGCGAAACTAGGGTAGTCGAAGCCAATATATTTGAGACATCTCTGGAACTCAAAATGTATAATGCTATCTGGATAATGCCATGGACAACCCTCTTGACCTTGCGTCCCTGCTCAATCGACATGAAGATGAAACGCTTGACTTCAAGGCGAGCGTTTACGATTTGTCGGATGGCAGGCAGAAGCGAAACTTTGCAAAGGATCTCGCAAGTCTCTCTAACACACCTAGAGAAGGTGAGGCGTACATAGTCCTCGGAGTTAAGAAGCAACTCGATGGGAGTTTCACTCTACACGGAATCGATAAGGTACTGGACGATGCCGATTTGCAGAACGTAGCTTCCAGCCTTCTGGAGCCGAACCTTCGGTTCATATACTACAGTATCTGGCACGGTGATGTGCTTCTTGGGTTGATCACGATCCCTCCAAGCCAGGAGTTTCCGGTCGTGCCGAAAAGGACTATAGATGAAGGCTTTACGAAGGGGACCATATACTTCAGGCGCGGCTCTCAAAATTCCGAGGCTTCAATTCAGGAACAGGCTCGAATCTGGGACTGGTTTCGTGGCCGCAGCAGACCGACATCCCAGAATCCCCTTGGAGATTCCCTAGGCCTTACTCGCAATCAATTGACCAACAGCTCGGCGTATGGGTTTGCAGATACAACTGGCACTCTAGGCCGAAGCTTGGATGCTGAGGCTCTCCTTCTCGGCCCAATCCAAGCGCTTGATCTCACTTCCACGGTCGAGGAGGCTGGGAATCTTACCGAGAGTTCGCCACTGGATGCCGTGAGGCTATATGAGAAGGTTGCTGAAATTCTCCGTGAGAGATTCCCAGTACACGCTGAACACTTTGATCGGCTGCGCGCCAAGGCCCTTAGGACAGCGGGAAACCCAACCGCTAGCCATAACATCTTGATGAAACTCGCTATTCGGGAACTTTTGCATAGGGCCGAACCTAGAATCTCTGCATGGGTAGCACGCGATCTAGAAGAGTTGAGCAGCGAGGTAGACGAAGTTCAGCGGGCTCGGGGAAGTGCTCTAATTCACTTTGGACGAAGTCATGAGTATTCTGGGGAACTTGAGAAACTGGCGGAGTGCTATGACAGACTAGGGTCAACTGATGAGTACTCACCTGCAATAGCTGTGCTTCTTGCCGAGGCTGCCCTTGCTGACCAAGTCTTCCAAATCATGCTGGACCGGAATGAGAGCCTGCATTCTTCCAGCGCGCCTGACTACTCCTCAATTGGACTTCGGGTGCGTGCAGCGTTGGGAGACGCGGGTGTACCTGGGGTCTGGCCTGATCTTATTGGGCGGGCCGAATCGTTCCGATTTCCGGCTGCTGAAGGATCATACGTATGCATGAGAGGTGCTCGGTGGTATGCATGGAACGGAGAATTGGACAAATCCAAGTCCCTCTACAGGTTGGCGATGAAGCTGGGTTCGGAGGCAAGTCTTGACCTAGATGTTGAGAATGCCCTGTGGTCGCTGACGTCTCTCCATGCGCTTGACGGCCCCTCCGATGAGCTACTTGAGACGAATCGCATGGCACTCTCCATGAATGGCTCTAGCTCATACCTGACGCTAAACTCAAGAACCCAGCGGCGTTCGTACCAATACATAGTGAATGGGCAATTGCCAGATGCACACTTGTGGACGCGATTCCGTTTGCTTGAGTCGATCCGCAGTGGATGTCTGACGGACGAACTCGAATCGCACGCGATCCTTGCTAGGATTTATGACCAGTCAGAGGAACCACTTAACGCTCTTGAACACGCTGTCCTTGGCGGTTCGCAGAAGCTTGTTAAGGAGTTGGCCCCGAAAGCCAAAGAATGGCCGGATTTCCTTGCCAGGCTGGCAGTCTGCAAAGCTCCTTGGGTAAGCCAGGCAGCCTTCTTGGCCCTCGAGTATCTTGGTGACCTTGCGCCACCCGAAGAAGCGCGAGTGTTAGTTCCAGAGCTTCTGAGTCGGCTACGTGAGAATCCTGATGACGCTCGAATAGCGCCGGCCTTGCTCGGAGCCCTTGGGGCGGTCATATTTGAGGCTACTGACGAGGACCTTGCAGAACTCTTTCCAATTCTTGAGCAGGCTGCAGTTCGCGAGCAAGCAGTGTACAGACTTACCGATCCCGGACTGCAGATTCTGGCAGCTCGCCTGTACCGATTCCGGCCCGGATACCGAAAGCAGGCTGCTTCGATACTGGGAGAGATGGCAGTCGGCTCTCATACAGGTGCTTTTTCCAGCGCTCTCAGCGAGTGTGGAGAAGACACGGGCGATCTCATCGAATCACTAGAGCGGGTCGCTGAACGAGAGGGGCTTGACCTCTCTGGCCCGTTGTCTGACTTGGAACATTTCACAGCAGATACACGTGCGGTCTGGTCTCTACGGCTTCAGACCGTAGCCAACTACCCCTTAGGGCAACGATCTCAACACCAAATTGGTCAGAGGTACGACGTTCCAGTCGCATTCCTCAAGGAGCAGAGCTGGACTGTCGTAAACCAGTATGTCGATAAGCTAGTCGCGATTGGGAGTGACCCTGACCAAATGTTGATAAATCGAAGGACTGCTTTTCTTGCGGCGGCCAATGTCATTGACGCGTTATCTTACGACAAGAAGAGAAGGCTCTTCAAGCGGGTGAGAACGCTGATAGAACAGCCAATACAGATCTCCGAAATGGACCGCTACGACGCTAGTTCTCAGCATCCTCTCAGTCGGTTCCGAGTTTCTTTTGGAAGTGCAAACTTAGTATGGGCGTCAGCTGGATTGCTTCTCGGACGTGCGGCGGCAAATGCCGATGAGCGCTCTTCGGTTGCAGCGGTTGCCCTGGACTGGGTGAGGTCAGATGATCAGGTACTCCAAGGTGCTGGGGCCTCGATCCTCTCACTGCCAAACCTCTTATCGGATGACGTTGAGGCGGCCGAACTGGCCAGGCACAAGAATCCTCGGGTACGCCGGGCGTCACTAGAGGTGGCCAGTATGGAAGCTATTCCGGAGTCAACGATATTGGAACAGTTAGTATCTGACACTGACAGAGGTGTCCGGATTGGTGTCATTCATGCTCTCCGCTCTAACCGACATATAGAGCCCTGGCTATACAACGACTTGCGAGCGCGATTAGTTGCTGATAGCAGTTCGGTAGTTAGAGCCATTGCAATGGGGATGCTGGGGTTTACCCACGACTAAAACAGATGAGTGGGTTGTCTTGCATTAATTCACAGGCTTATCACTGAATTCCCTTGAGTGACAAGGTTGCTTTTAGAGTGAAGGCTCTTGTTTTTGACCGGTTAGGTTGAACCTGCTGCCAACTTACCTGCATATATGTAAGCTATCACTAGTGCCGGGAGAAACCCTTGTCGATAAAGTGCAAGGTCATATCTCTTTCGGAGGAAATACTTCCACGAGCAGAGTTCTACGCGCCCGCTCGCCACTTATTCAGGCCTCCAGATTAGATCTTCTTGAACTTTGAAGACTACCGGAAGGACTATGAACGAGTAAAGCAGATGCGCTTTGGGGCAGGGCTATCGCACGTAAGAACTTGCGGACTGAAATCTCCGATCATTTAGGTTGGTTTGTATACAACATTATGGATTCGCGGCCACGAGTCTGCGACATTTGCGCGGCAGTGTTGCTATCTTGGGATCGCAGTCACGCCAGCATTCTGCTCTAAGAATCCTCATGCGATAGCCCTGACTTTGGGGCCGCCGGGTTGACTTTAGCCCTGAGAGTTGGGGTAAGTGATTGACCGATTACAACGCCAATGCGAACCGAATCACGAAACTACTTGTTTTTGTCCAGTGTGGTGGTTGGGCACTTGAACTGACCTCTCGTCACCTCATGACGGGATACAAGCGTCCCGATTTGGCAGACTGATAGGTTCTTTCACGACGAGTTCTCCTTATCTACATTCCCTATATGGAGGCTTACTCCCGTATTGCTGCCTTGCTTTTCCAAGGTTTTTTCGTAGCATTCTCTTGTTCCAACCACTTTTCCTGATTTTGTCTTCAAATATGCGAACTCCCACCCGTCAGTGCCCTTTTTTGCAAACGTTACCTCTTCTGCGTCTTCCAGCAAGTCTACGTACATTGACATTTCTGCTGTAAGTTTTTCAAAGTCTAATATCGGGTGTTCCTCGTCATTTTCGATTCTCGCCAATAATACAAGGTGGAAATCATCTGTCGGAACAATAATCTGAGAAACTGTTGGCCTATCATCCTTCGATTGTCGATTCTTGTATGCCTTGAAAAAGTCTATCAGCTTCCCACTCCATGAATCAGAAATCTCGTCAGCAACTTTCCGAAGTGTTTCGTCGATAGTATATCTAACAAACTTCTCGACCCTGTTGAGAGACCACCCTCCTATAGCAAGGGCTAAGGATACGTCTGGGTTGGATAGAATGAATTGTACAAGTGGCTCTGGACCCAAAGAGAATCTTCCGCCGTGGCGAAGAGATACGTCTGAGTCTATGACCTTTAGATCTTCAAGAAAACTATCGGACTCCTCCTTATTGGGGAAACTCGTAGAATCGACTATCACCTCGATCTGATAGTCCTCTATGTTCGTAGCCTTCATCAAGAAGGGTTTGGGTGAGTCCTCGAAATTCAGATACACTAATTCAATCTTGGACCCTTCATGAATTACACTTTGAGGCTTGTCTTCAACAAGAATACGAGCCATTAGGGCATACTCAGACCCGTAAGGCTCAACCCAAGCCGCGGTTGTCTTGCCAATAGGCAAGCAGAATGGGTCATGCTCTACAGTAAAGGGTATAGCTCGCTCCCCATTTGCTTGTTCGGAGGCTGATTCGAGAGATTCCTTTGTCAAGGAAACTTTCACTCCCGCCTGCTCCATAGGGTGAGTCGTTGCTACACGCGCAACCTCCTCGGTCATTGAATTATACCTCCTTGTCCTTGAGACTCACTTTAGGTTCTTGGGTGCCCGGAAGTCGCGATCTTGAGCAGTTTCGACGGGTTGACTCTGGACTGTAGGGGTCAGTCGCACTCGTGGTCATACTAGGTATCGGCTGCAAGTGAGTATTTCTTTCTATACCTAAGCCTGCAAAGTACTTACGGTCCCTCGATAAACTCCCTGGCTGCCTAATGAGCGGACGATGTAATTTCGACCCCAAGCAGAAATCCGGTAGCTGGGCGTGTCCTTCTTTCATACAACCAGGAAACCTGCGGGGCCCCTCAACAGCAAATCTCCACGACGACTGTTAATCCAGCCTACGATTTACTTTTTGAGGCGTCTCATACCCTTCATCCATCAGTAGCCGACTACTGTGGGCTGCCTGAACCGCCAATTGGTCGCACCGCTCGTTTTCTGGGTCTCCCGAATGTCCACGAACCCAACGGAACTCTATCTCGTGCTTGTCGCAGAGGTCTAAAAGCTGACCCCACAAGTCTGGATTAACGGCCTGTTCCCGCTTGTTGCGCATCCAACCTTTGCTTCGCCAGCGTCGGGCCCAACCCTTTTCAATGCCTTCCACAACATATTGTGAGTCGCTGTACAGCGTCACGCGGCACTTCTGGTTCAGAGCTTCCAGGCCCTTTATTGGCCCCATTAATTCCATACGGTTATTGGTTGTCCGACGAAAACCGCCACTAAGCTCGCGTCGGTAGTCTCCGTATTTCAACACGACACCGTATCCGCCAGGGCCAGGATTACCGGTACAAGCGCCGTCGGTATGGATTTCGACGTGCTTGGGCTGGTCCATCACTTAACCCTTGAGGTCGGCAACGCTGATATGAAACCCCAATTCTTCCAGCCAAGCAGCCAAATCGTTCTTGATCTCATCCACCTTGTGTTCGTAGGGCAAATAGAGCAACCCGTCAATGTCTGTGGGCCGCTCGATTTTGTTGCCGTGAACGTCTTGGATTATGAGGGCAACCCTGTCCCGGCCCAGTCTCGCCAGAACCATACCCATTTCAAGCACCACGTTTTGGCGCGCCCTAGGCCTTAACGGTTCCTCGCTACCACCTTCTTTGACTCTCAGGCGCCCTTCGTCGTCCGGATTGAGCAATACACACGCAAAATCAGTGTCTGTGAAGTTTTCCAACTTCTCGATAATGGTATCTCCACCAGCTGGCATGTTCTGCAAGATGACAGGCTCGAACTTCAAACGACGAAGCAATAACTCTAAATCGTCCAGACATTCCTGGTCCCGTCCATAAACTACGAAAACGCGGCGGTCTGCCGGAACTTCAGCGACTTGCCGATCTTGAATGCTAGGACCGGTTGCAGAAGAATTTCCAGATTCCAAAAGGGCTTTCACTTCATTCGCCCTCTTACCCTGAACATTATATGTACCTTTATCGTACACGTTGACGAACGCTTCAGGAACGGCGATCTGTGTTCCTGAATCGTTGCCCAATCTCTTTTCATTTGTTATCTTGAGGCCAGCGTTGGTAAGGATTGTCCTAGCCTCTTCTACTGTTATATTCGTTGGCATTTGTGAGTCTCCACGTTTAGTTTGAAGATGTGCCCAACGCTGCCTATTCAACAAATAAGGTTAGCCGAATTCCAATTGTAGGTCAACGCACGTAACATCGCCAGGGACTGCTAGCAGAAGGGACGGACCTGTTTCCAGTTACCCGGCAACTGCCAGGCTGCGCTTAGCCAACCGTACTGTTCCAAGGCACCCTTGTGGGATACCCGCAGGGTCACCCTCACTCCAGCTTGCACACGCTAACCAACGCTACACCATCAACCTGAACCTGATGGCGAAAGTTCTCGATTTTGTCCAGTGTGGTGGGCCTATTCTGAGGGTAGACAGAACCGTCTTTGAACTCTGGCTAGGGGGCCTGTGAGCGAAATGGCCGCAAGCAGGCGCAGGGGCCAAGATCTACGTAGCTCTAATTCGCAGGGTGAAAGTCCGGGATGTGCATTGGGCCTTTGCTGTCCTCGGGCTGGCCGAACGCTGCTAGCAGCTGGGAAGTCACGGGCATGATCTTTGAGCTGGCCCCGGGCGCCCGTTTGTCGAGAATCACGAATCTGTATTCCCGCTGGCCGCTGTAGGCTTGATGTTTCAGGAACAGGGGCAGCAGCGTCTTCACGCGCGAATCCTGTGAGTTGGCGGCGGTGGCGCATACAGAGAAAGGGTCACGCACGTATACCACCGGGCCGTGAATGACGAGCATGAAGCGGTGATACGTCGTGCCTGTTGGCTCCCCGTCAAGGCTGTGGGCCATCGGCTCCTTCTCATCATCGGGGGCGCCATAGGTGGCAACATACGCTCGGCAGAGCGCCTGTGCGAACGTTCGGGCACTCGAGATGTACGTCCCGTGACTGTAGTCGGGGGCGAGGGACTCCCGCAGCGCTCTGAGCTCAGCGTCGGACGTCGGCGCCATAGCGGTGCAGTAAAGCCAGTAATCCGCGCCCCACGTGAGGGTATCACGGTCGACCGTGATAGGGTCGACCAGGGTGATGTTGCAGTCAAGCACCTCGTACCCCATGAGCGCTGCCATGCTTCGCAGGTAGTCTTCCGCCTGTTGCTTCCAAGCCTGTGCGACAGCAAGAGGCACGCCTTCGCGCTTCACGACGTTGGTCACATGGGCTTCATTTTCGTCGTGGATAAGCGTCTCGCCCTGCTGCCGGAAATACGGCGGTCGTGCCAGTTGGATAGTTTTGCATCGTTCGACGGTGTGCTCAGCTCGACTGTATTTGACCAACTGCCCGATGGGCGAGCGCTCGGCGGGCGGCCTGAAGTCTAGGTGCCACGTGGAGATCATGTTGGCGTCGTGGTCTAGGCTGAAGCCTTCGTTGACGAACTGAGGCTGTGACGGGCTATTGCTGGACCGCATGGAACAACTGCCCATCGCTACCTACCCGACGACTCGATAACGGCTACCGTCATGGCTTCCCCCTGCCCGTGAAGGACCGGGCTGTTCTGAAAGACCCTCCCCAATCGAGTATTCAAAGTCGATCTCCCCGAGTCTGCACGAATCCAGGATGCTTCAACTAATTGACGCGGCTTTAGTTGTATTGGCTTAGGCACTCTTAGTCTCTTCGGCCAGAGTGGCATAGTCAACTCAGTTATTCAACTGCGCGCCTCCTCGGTTGCCGCTCTCAGGTCGGGAAGCCAACCCAGCCAGGACGGCAGGTACCAGTTGGCCCTGCCCAGCACGGCCATTGTGGCCGGGAGGAGCACCGACCGCACCAGGGTGGCGTCCAGGGTTATGGCAAAGGCAAGCCCGAACCCCAACTGCTGGTTGATGACGGTCTTGCCCGAGGCGAATGCGCCGAACACCGCGACCATGATGAGGGCCGCTCCGGTGATCATTCCCCCAGTGGACTGCAGGCCGTGGGCCACCGCCTCTGCGCCGTCGCCCGTCTCATCGTAGCGCTCCCGGATGCGGCTCAGCAGGAAAACGTGGTAGTCCATGGATAGTCCGAACAGGACGGAGAACATCAGCAGCGGTATCCAGACATCAATGACCTCGGAGGGCTGGAGCCCCAGCAGTCCCGCGCCCACGCCCTTCTGGAAGACCAGGACCATCAGCCCGAAGGCGGCCCCAACGGAGAGCAGGTTCATGATGACGGCCTTGACCGGGACGACCACCGAGCGGAACACCAGCATCAGGATCAGGAAGCTCAGTCCCAGCACGAAGGCGAAGACCGCGGGCGTGTAGGAGCGTATGGTGGACTGGAAGTCGGCGGCCTCCGCGGTCGCGCCGCCGACCGCGACCTCGCCGTCAACCCCCTCGAACGCCGCTGGGACGTACCGGTCGCGTATCGTGGTCACCACGTCGATGGCGTCCTGCCCGCGGGGTTCCCCAGGTATCATGATGGTCAACAGGGTCAGGTCCCCGGCGGGATTCACCTCCGGCGGGAGAGGCGCCGGAAAACGGCCGTCGGATCTGAGGGAGTCCTGGAGCCTGGCTATCGCCGTCTGCACCGGGGGACTGCCACTGTGGCCGTGGATTACGATCTCGGTGGGGCTGACCAGCCCGAAGGAGAAATGCTCCTCCATGACGAAGAAGGCCTCCCTGGTGCGGGAGTCTTCCGGGAATGAGTCCACTCCGTTGACGCCGGTCTGGATCTGGAAGGCGAAGACGGTGGCCGCGATCATTGGCGCGGCAACGGCGATGATGCTGATGACGGGAGCCCGGGTCACGGCGCGGGTCGCCATGCGCCAGAAGCTTCGCCCCGAGGACCCGGACAGCTTGTTCCCCGCCCTGCTGAGAAACGGAATGGCCAGGCGGTTGATCCTGTGACCGAGCAGGGCGAGGATTGCCGGCAGGAGCGTGAGGGTGGCGACCATCGAGACCAGCGCCACGAGGATCGCCCCGAGGCCCATGGACTGGAAGAAGGGGAATGGGACTATCAGGAGGCCGCAGAGGGCGACGACCACGGTGATGCCACTGAACAGGACCGTGCGACCCGCCCTGGCGCACGCCCGCTCGACGGCCGCGTTCTTCTCCAGCCCCCTTGCCAACTCGTCCCGGAACCGGGACACGATGAGCAGCGAGTAGTCGATGCCTACCGCCAGTCCGATCATGACGACCATCAGGGTGACGAGGAATATCAGGTCGAAAGCCTGGCCGATGAGGGCCGTGATGCCCAGCGCGACGATGATGCAGGCCAGGGCCAGTCCCACCGGCACGAGGGCGGCCGTCACGGTGCCGAAGAGGACCAGGAGGATGACCAGGGCCACAGGGACGCCGATGCGCTCTCCCCACCGCAGGTCACCCTTGGCCAGCTCGTTGTAGTCGTGGGCGGTGCTGGCTTCCCCCACCATCAGCACGCGGAAGCCGTCCTTGCCGTTCACGCTTTCCACGACCCGTAGGAGGGCCGGAAGATCTTTCACGGCCTCGTCAAGGCTGCCGGACATGACCAGTGGCATTATCGTGGTACTGCGGTCGGAGGAGACAAGGGCCGGGTTGCCGGCCTGGTAGTAGTGGAACGCCCCGGTCACCGTTTCGCTTCCCAGGGCGGCGATCTCGCCGTGCACGGCTTCCACCCTGGCCCGGAACCGCGGCGAGTCGACGGTCTCCGTCTCCGACTGGAAGATGACGACCTCGTTGACCGGTTGGGCGCCCCGAAGCCTCTCCTTCAGCAGGATGTCGGCCCGCCTCGACTCGGCGCTGTCGCTCAGCCGGAACTCGGCGGTCGTGGCGGCGTCGAGCAGGTCCGTGAGCGGAGCCGGGCCGGGGGCCACCTCGCCGTCCAGGGCGAGGCCGCCGGCAACCACGACGGCCAAGACCCATGCAGCGATGACAACGAAGGGCCTTCGCGTGCTAAAGCGGGCCAGCAACCCGATCAAAGAACAACCTCTCTACAATAATAGGTATATCTCTCATATATGGCTCCCCGTTTGCACAATAGTTGGGTCGGCGCTCTTACGGCGGAACAAACGGGCCGCCGTGATATTGGCGATAGGCGTCGTTGAACGCCGCCGTGCGCCCAGGTGGCGCTTGCCGCAGGAATGCCTGATAGACGCGTTCCTCCGACGGGTAGTACTCATACGCCAGATACAGCGCGTGCAGCTCGCTCATAGCCGCCGAGAAGGCGGGCTCGCCCATGATGTTGTAGAGCACCGTCAGGAAGTATTCGCCCAGGATGTACCCGCAAGTCTCTTGCGCGACGGGATCGGGGTGGCTGTAGTCGTAGAGCGTGTGCAGATTGGGCACGCCGTTCTCCTGGCAATACTGCAAGTCAAGCGGCTCCGGCGCCAGCTCGGCGTCCGGCAGGGCGGCGGTGTACGACGAGGCGAAGCTGGCGCCGCCTTCGTACAGCCAGAACGGGCCGAACTCCGCCGTCAGGTAGAAGTGAGCGATTTCGTGATAGAGCGTTGAATCCCCGAACGGCAGCCCGGCCTCGGCAACCAGGACAAACGAATCCACAAAGTTGGCTCCGCCGCAGAGGTCAGCGCAATCGTCAAGCGTCAGCGACAGAATGATGACGTCGGTCGAAGGGAACGGCGCTCCCATCAGCGCCTCTGCGCCGCGCAAACCGCGTTCGACTGCCGCCAGCAAGTCGCCGGACGGCGATCTGTTGAAGAACGTCCAGACAGTGACTTCCCCCGCCAACGGCAGCGTGACAACCTTAGAGCGCGTTATGCGCGGCGAGGTGAGCAGGTCGGCGTAGAGCCAATCGACGCCGGTGATCTTGTCAATCGCGACGATGAAGGCGCGTTCCTCCCCGTCCAGCCCATCCGTGAACCAGGGCTGCGCTATGAGCAACTCGAACTTGTCGGGGTCGTAGGTCATCAAGGACCACAGCGCGCCCAGGAACATGGAGTTGCGGTCCCGCAGGGGATCTTCGGCGGAGTGGGCAAGCATCCTACGCGCCAGTTCGGGGTCGTAGTCGTACAGCAGGCCAAGCCCGTAGATGGGGTCGTTCTCCAGGCGCTTGATGCCGTCCGCAATCCAATTGGCCTGCGCCAGGTCCCGACCGAAAGCAGCATCGCGCAGCCACACTTCAACGATGGGGATAAGAGCCCCGGGGTAAGAGGGCGTGTCGTACCAGGGGAGCAGCTGCGACAACGCGGCATAGGCGTCAGCCTTGGTCGGCGGCGCCGGTGTGTGGGATGGCGCGGGGGTTGGCGTGGAAGTCGGAGTCGGAGTGGAGGTGGAGGTCGGGGTCGGGGTAGCAGTTGCCGTAGCGGTTGGCATGGGTGTTCCCGTAGGTGACGGCGCGGGGATTGGCGTTGGAGGCAGCGTAGCGGTTGGCGTGATTGCCGGTGTCGGGCTGGGGGCAAGCGTGGGAGTCGGCGGCAAGCCAGTGCACGCCGCCAGCAGGATAGCAAACGCCGCGAGCGCGATTGCCTTCATGCAGCGCACTCTTTGCCAGCCCGTCGATTGATTCGCAAACAATGCGCCAAGATCGCTGAAACCCCGGATCGACATATACCCCATCCTTCCAGGCTCTACAAGTCAACCTCTCCCGTCTCATCCCCCTTCGGCATGCGGAAGCCGACGCGGGGTTCGGTGAAGATGTAGGTGGGGTCGCCGGCGTCGTCGCCCAGCTTGCGGCGGA
Organism: Dehalococcoidia bacterium; assembly: GCA_034421015.1. Classification (GTDB taxonomy): domain Bacteria; phylum Chloroflexota; class Dehalococcoidia; order Lucifugimonadales; family UBA2985; genus DAOUJW01. The sequence goes on along the minus strand of DAOUKT010000019.1, from coordinate 14,390 downwards.
GCTTGCTGACCATGGTGTGCACGGGCCGCACGCTGCCGTCGCCCCTCTCCCTCCAGACCCGTTCCAGCAGGTGCTCGTGGGTCAGCACCCGTCCGGCGTGGGCCGATAGCTCCGCCAGCATCCCGTACTCCGTCGGGGTCAACCGCACCCGGCGGCCGGCAAGAGTCACCCTGCGCTGGGCGTAGTCGATGGTCAGGTCACCCAGCACGTAGGACTCTGAAGGCTCGACGGTCACCCGCCTGCGCAGGGCCGCCTTGATCCTCGCGGAGAGCTCCGTGGAAGAGAACGGCTTGACCACGTAGTCGACGGCCCCCATCTCGAAGGCCCTGGTGACGACCTCCTCCCGCCCATAGACGGACAGGATGATTACAGGGACATCCGCCACGTCCAGGATGTCCCTCATCAACTCTATCCCGTCGGTCCCTGGAAGCATCAGGTCCAGCAGCACCAGCTCGGGCCTGGCTTCCTTCATAAGCCGGACTGCCTCCCCCGGGTCTCCGGTCACCACCGGCTCGTAGCCCGACATGGCGAGGGTGTCGCGGACGTAGCGAAGATCGTTGGGGTCGTCGTCCACCGCCAGGATGCGCACACGTTCCTCGTCCCCATGTCCGCGCCCCCGGGACCTGGCCGAGAGGGGCCGGAGTGAAGTCCCCTCGCCCTTCCCGGCTTCCTCCACCGTCGGCAGGGTGAAGGTGAAGCGGGCGCCCAGGCCGGGCCCGTCGCTCTCGGCCCAGATGCGGCCGCCGTGCGCCTCCACGATGCCCTTGCAGATGGCGAGGCCCAGCCCCGTATCACCGCCCTGCTCCTCCGACTGCGCCCTGGAGAACTTGCGGAACAGGTGGGGGAAGCTCTCGGCCGGGATGCCCCGTCCCTCGTCGGCCACGGAGACCGAGACATGAACGTCTCCCCTCTCGGCGCTCACCCTGATGGTCGACGACTCCGGGGAGTGCCGTGCGGCGTTGGACAGCAGGTTGCCCAGCACCTGCGCGATGCGCCGCCTGTCCGCCATGACCAGGGGCAGGTCCGGCTCGACGTCGATGGCCAGGTTGTTCCTGCCTCCCGCGCTCCTGAAGGCGTTCCTCGCCCGGTCCACCAGCACGGCCGCGTCCGCCGGTTCGGGGCTGACCGGCAGAGTGCCCGTCTCGATGCGGGCAACGTCCAACAGGTCGCCGACCAGGGCGTTCATGTCCTTGGCCCGGTCCCCGATGATGCGGACAAACTGGCGCACCACGGCGGGGTCGAGGTCCAATGCGGTGTCCAGAAGAGCCGTTGCAGAGCCCATGATGGAGGTGAGTGGCATCCTCAGCTCGTGGCTGACCATCGCCAGGAACTCGGCCCGCATACGCTGCAGCTCCTCGACCTCGGCCATGTCCTGGAGGGTGACGACCATCGACTCGACGCCCCCTTCCTCCGAGCGGATAGGGGTAGCATTGATCAGGGTGGTTACGCTGCGTCCATCCGGAACGCTGATGACCACCTCCTCGGCCCGCACCGTCTCCCCAGCGCTGAGGGCCTGCACCATGGGGAACTCCCGCAGCGAGACCTCCCGCCCGTCGGCCCGTCTGAAAATCACCACGGCGAGAAGGTCCTGGGGCGACTGGCCGGGATTGCGCAGGCTGTCGACGATCCTCATGGCCTCGCGGTTGAAGGACTTGGGGGCTCCCGTCGCGGCGTCGAATACCACGACGCCCACCGGCGAGGTGTCGACCAGCGTCTCAAGGTCGGCCCTGGCGCGCTGCTCCTCCCGGTGCCTGCGGGCGTTGCCGATGGCCATCGCAGCCTGGGAGGCGAAGAGCGCCAGCGTCTCCTCGTCCTCCCGCGTGAATTCCCGACCGTGCTCCTTCTCGGCGAGGAAGATGCTGCCGACACGCTCTCCCCGGTGCAGGACCGGGGTCGCCATGAAGGACACGTTCTCGCTCACCGCCACCGGGGGAACCAGCTCCGGAAGGCCCAGCGACCTGATGTGGCCGAGCAGGTCGGGGATGCGCAGGGTCCCCGGGACCGCGCTCAGGTATGCGAAGTGGCTCGACCAGCCTGGGCTCGCCCACAGCCTGTCCGTCTCGTCAGGGGTCATCCCGGAGGAGAGGAAGTCCTGGGACGCCCCATCGTCGCCGTGCAGGGCGATGACGCCGTAACGGGCCCCGGTGAGGGAGCGCGCGGAGTCGAGCACCCCCTGCAGCACGGTGTTGAAATCCAGGTCTTCGGTGATGCGAAGACCGGCCTCGCTCAGGCGGGAGAGACGCTCCTCCAGCTCCCGTATCCGTAGGTCTCGCTCGTCCGGTCGGTCCAAGTCGTCACCTCTGTAGGAATCGGCGTTCGCGGGCCAATTATCCCTCATTCGGCGGATGGTAACAATAAGTTACCGAAAATATTCCCAATAGTGGACGAACGGAAATAGATGGGGATTATATATTTGTGTACACTCTAGGTTAAGCGTCTCTCCGAGGTGGTATGACAAAAGGGCAGGCAAGTGACAGGAGGACTCCATGCCATTAGAACCATGTCGGGTGTGTGGCAACCCGGTAGACATGGACGCCGACTTCTGCCCAAGGTGTGGAGCAAAGAAACCAGGGCAGGGTTGCAAGACGTATCTCAAGGGATGTGGCTACCTCATCGTGTTCGGCATATTGCTGATGATAGTTGGGATGTTCGCTGCAGTCTGTGACCAGGGATTATAGGAGGACAGAATGTCAGAACCAGTAGACGTATTTGCAGACGGCTCCACCGTCACGGTAACAGCCTTTGGATCATGTTTAACCTTCTCGCTGGACGACCCACATGCTCCGTCACTCAATCCGCCACCGCCCAAAAACCTTGTGACTATGCGGCTGAGCAATGAACATCTCAAAGTCTTGGCCTTCCTTCTCTGGCGGCAGGTCAGAGGATACGAGTACAACCAGCACGTCACTATCGAAATCCCGACGCAGGTTCTAAGCGACTCCGGTATCCCCATCGAAGATTGGGAAGCCTTCTGGCGATAGTCAATGTGCACAAGTATATAATTCCCTTTTGAAAGCTCTTGCTTTTATCAACTCTGGTGGACTCACGGCCACGGTCACCCGGCGTTCGCCGTAGTCGATGTCCGGGTCTTTCAGCCGGTATGGTTCAGGGTGTGAGAATGGCCCTTTCTCACCTCGTCCATCTCCGGGCTCTCGTTGATGCGCCGTCCCGCCTCGCTCAGCCGCGACAGGCGGCCCCGCAGCGCCTCGTTCTCTCGCGTCAGCTCGTCGGACTGCTTCATGCGCCCCTCCTGGGTGCGGGCCGCGTGCCCTCGGCCTGCGTCGCATTCACACTACACGGACATTATATGGTAGTTGGCTGTACGATTCCTCTTCGGCTGTTGCCGAGGGCGGAAGTTTGTCGCCCGGCAACCAGCAAGCTTGACGTTTGCCCAGATACACAACCCTCAATCCATGCCGTGAGCCGAGTTGGGCAGTCTGCCCACTCTGAAAAATCTGACCCTTGACGGAACCGGTCGAGCGGGTGCATCCCTGCCGGATTGCTGAGCGATCTGAGCCGCAAATGGAAGGAGACGGCGAAATGAGAACGGAGAACATTGTCATGCGACTGACCATACTGCCCGGGATTCTTGCCGCGGCCCTGGCCCTCACGCTTCTGCTGGCCGCCTGCGGCTCCGATGATACCGGGGGCGGCGGAGAGTCCGGCGGGGATGTGCCCACCGCAAGCAGCCGCGAGGCTGGCAATCCCACGCCCACGTCCGGGGCCACGCCTACACCTGGGGCCGCAGCAACATCTGTTCCCGCGTCCAAGTCAGCAGCCACGCCCATTCCCGCGGATCAGACCTCGGCGGCCAGCGACCGGGAGGCTCTGGTCGCGCTCTACAACGCCACCGACGGCGACAACTGGGCCAATAACACCAACTGGCTGAGCGACGCGCCATTGAGCGAATGGGATGGCGTCGCAACCAATGACGAGGGCCGCGTTGTCTATCTTTCCCTGTCCTATAACCAACTGAGCGGGGAGATACCGGCGGAGCTTGGCAACCTCTCCAACTTGGAATGGCTGGGCCTCTTTGGCAACCAGTTGAGCGGCGAGATACCGGCAGAACTGGGTAACCTCACCAGCTTGCAAGAGCTGCGGCTCATCCAGAACGAGTTGAGCGGCGAGATACCGCTAGAGCTCGGCAATCTCTCCAGTCTGGAGATTCTGGACCTGACCGGTAACCGACTGAGCGGCGAGATACCGCCGGAGTTGGGCAACCTCTCCAACCTAGAAGTGCTGTGGCTCTCCAACAACCAGTTGAGCGGGGAGATACCGGCGGAACTCAGCAGCCTCTCTAACCTAGAGGAGTTGTACATGGGCGAGAACCAACTGAGCGGGGAGATACCGCCGGAACTGGGCAACCTCACTAATCTGTCGCAACTGTTCCTCTCTCGCAATCAGTTGAGCGGGTGCATCCCCGCTGGGTTGCGGGACGTGTCGGACAACGACCTGGACGAGCTTGGCCTGCCGGATTGCTGAGCGACCTGAGTCGCAAATGAAAGGAGACGGCGAAATGAGAACGGAGAACATTGCCATGCGACTGAACATGCTGCCCGGGATTCTTGCCGCGGCCCTGGCCTTCATGCTTCTGCTGGCCGCCTGCGGCTCCGATGATCCCGGGGACGGCGGAGACTCCGGCGGGGATGCGCCCACCTCGACCAGCCGCGAGGCTGGCAATCCCACGCCCACGTCGGGGGCCACGCCTACACCTGGGGCCGCAGCAACATCTGTTCCCGCGTCCACTCTAGCAGCCACGCCCATTCCCGCAGAGCAGACCTCGGCGGCCACCGACCGGGAGGCGCTGGTCGCCCTTTACGAGGCCACGGGCGGGCCCAACTGGAGTGACAAAGACAACTGGCTGAGCGATGAGCCCTTGAGCGAGTGGAGCGGCGTCACAACCAACGCTGGTGGCCGCGTTGTCGAGCTGTACCTGGCCGATAACCAACTGAGCGGCGAGATACCGGCGGAGCTTGGCAACCTCTCCAACCTGGAATGGCTGTACCTGTCCGCGAACGAGTTGAGCGGCGAGATACCGGCGGAGTTTGGCAACCTCTCCAACCTGAAAAGGCTGGTCTTGAGCGAGAACCAACTGAGTGGCGAGATTCCGGCAGAGCTTGGCAACCTCTCCAACTTGGAATGGCTGTTCCTAGACGAGAACCAACTGAGCGGCGAGATACCGGCAGAGCTTGGCAATCTCGCCAGCCTAGAGATTCTGGGCCTGTCCCAGAACCAACTGAGCGGCGAGATACCGGCGGAGTTCGGCAATCTCTCACGCCTGTCGTATCTGGAACTTTCCAGGAACCAACTGAGTGGCGAGACACCAGCAGAGCTTGGCAATCTCTCCGACTTGGAATGGTTGTACCTGTCCAGGAACCAACTGAGCGGCGAGATACCGGCGGAGCTCGGCAACCTCTCCAACTTGCGAAAGGTGGAACTGTACAAGAACCAACTGAGCGGTGAGATACCGGCGGAGTTGGGCAACCTCGCCAACTTGGGAGGGCTGTACCTGGGATATAACGAACTGAGCGGAGAGATACCGGCGGAACTGGGCAACCTCTCCAACTTGGGAGGGCTGTATCTCTACGGAAACCAGTTGAGCGGGTGCATCCCCGCCGGGTTGGGGGACGTGAGGAGCAACGACCTGGACGAGCTCGGCCTGCCGGATTGCTGAGCGATCTGAATCCCAAATGGAAGGAGACGGCGAAATGAGAACGGAGAACATTGCCATGCGACTGAACGTGCTGCCCGGGATTCTTGCCACGGCCCTGGCCCTCATGCTTCTGCTGGCGGCCTGCGGCGGCGATCCCGGTACGGTCGGTGGCGGCCGGGACACGCCCGCGGCGGGCGCGACCGCGCCGCCCTTGGCGACCGCCGCGGAGGCTCCCACTGCCGGACCCACGGCGACCGCCACGGAGGCTCCCACTGCCGGACCCACGCCATGCCGGCCCGAAAGAGACCTGGCCGCCCTGATTGCCCTCTACAACGCCACCGACGGCGACAACTGGGCGCTCAACGACAACTGGCTGAGCAACGAGCCGCTTACAGAATGGTCAGGGGTCAGGACCGAGGAAGACGGGTGTGTCACTGGGCTGGATCTCTCCAGCTACCGGTTGAGCGGGGAGATACCGGCGGAGTTGGGCAACCTCGCCAACCTAGAACGGCTGGATCTCAGCCAGGGCCGGTTGAGCGGGGAGATACCGGCGGAGTTGGGCAAACTCGCCAACCTGGAACGGCTGGCTCTCAACCGCAACAGGTTGAGCGGGGAGATACCCTCGTGGTTGGGCGACCTGGCCAACCTGAGAGAGCTGCAGCTCGACGCCAACTGGTTGAGCGGGGAGATACCGGTGGAGCTTGGCAATCTCTCCAACCTGGAATTAATGGGGCTCGGCGAGAACCAGTTGAGCGGGGAGATACCGGCGGAGTTGGGCAACCTCACCAACCTGGAACGGCTGTACCTCAACGGCAACCAGTTGAGCGGGGAGATACCGGGGGAACTGGGCAACCTTGCCAATCTGGACTGGCTGCACCTCAACGGCAACCAGTTGAGCGGGGAGATACCGGGGGAACTGGGCAACCTTGCCAATCTGGACTGGCTGTGGCTAGACGGCAACCGGCTGAGCGGGTGCATCCCCGCCGGGTTGCAGGACGTGCAGCGCAACGACCTGGACGAGCTCGGCCTGCCGGATTGCTGAGCGACCTGAGTCCCAAATGGAAGGAGACAACAAAATGAGAACGGAGAACATTGCCTTGCGACTGCCCGGGATTCTTGCCGCGGCCCTGGCCCTCATGCTTCTGCTGGCCGCCTGCGGCGGCGACGAACCGGGGGGCGGCGGAGACTCCGGCGAGGATGTGCCCACCTCAAGCAGCCGCGAGGCTGGCAATCCCACGCCCACGTCCGGGGCCGCAGCCACGCCCACTCCCGTGGATCACACCTCGGCGGCCACCGACCGGGAGGCGCTGATCGCCCTCTACGAAGCCACAGATGAGCCCGGTTGGGGTGACGACGACAACTGGCTGAGCGACGCGCCCTTGAGCGAGTGGTCTGGTGTCAGAACCAATGACGAAGGCCGCGTTGTCGCGCTGGACCTGTCCTATAACCAACTGAGCGGCGAGATACCGGCAGAGCTCGGCAACCTCTCCAGCCTGAGATTACTTGACCTGACCGAGAACCAACTGAGTGGCGAGATACCTGAGGAGCTTGGCAACCTCTCCAACTTGGAATGGCTGGGCCTCTCTTTCAACCAGTTGAGCGGGGAGATACCGGCGGAGTTGGGCAACCTCTCCAACCTAAAGGGGCTGTGGCTGTCCGCGAACGAGTTGAGCGGCGAGATACCCCCGGAGTTGGGCAACCTCTCCAACCTGACGAAGCTGAGCCTCCCTCTCAACCAGTTGAGCGGGGAGATACCGGCGGAGCTCGGCAATCTCGCCAACCTGGTGGAGCTGTGGCTCTTCGGCAATCAGTTGAGCGGGTGCATACCCGCCGGGTTAAGGGATGTGCGGTTGAACGACCTGGACGAGCGCCTGCCGGATTGCTGAGCAATCTGAGTCGTAGATGAAAGGAGACGGCGAAATGAGAACGAACAGGTATCCAACGGAGAGCATCACCGTGCGACTGAACATGCTGCCCGGGATTCTTGCCGCGGCCGAGAACGACGGCAACACCGTCACGCTGACACTGGAGGCCGGAAGCACCTACACGGTGGGGGAGTCTCAGACGGAGGATGAAGAAGGAACATTCACCGTCACTATCGCGCCGTAGCGCCAACTGAACCAGAGAGAAAAGGAGTATACCCATGAACATCAAGGAAGAATTCATTGCCCCAGGTTTGAGCGCCGTCATCCTGCTCGCCGCCATTGGGTTCGCCCTGTCGGGAGCCTCCGTATTAGTCTGGATCGTCTTGGGAATCCTTGGGCTTGCCGCGCTTGCAACCTATTTCATGCCCGCCGGCGCGCAGGTGGAGGTGCGGACAGGAGTAGCTGTCCTCGGGCTGCTGGTCCTGTTGCTGCATTTCGCCTTCCTCTATTTCTGGCTCGCGCTCCTCGCGTTCGGAGCCATGGGGGCGTTGCAGCTCCGCCACAAGGCCATGTTGCAGCTGCCTCCCCGCCACACCATCGACTACGTGATGGCGCTGGCCGGACGGCTGCCCGCGAAAGGGGCTGAGGATGGCGAAGCCGCCCCGGCCACCCCGGCCGCATTGCAGCGCCTTGGGACAGCGGGAAGACGCCTGCGGCTCAACGTCGCAGGCATCGCGGGCGTGGTTCTCGGCGTGTTCGCGCTGTTGAGCATCTTCATGCCGTGGACCATCTTTCTCGTCGATTCTTCCTCAGAGGAGTCTGATGAGCTTTCCCGTGAGTTCACTCTCTTGGAGGTTGCGGAGGAGTTGGAAGACGACGTGCCCGCAATCTTCTTCGTCGTCTTGCTGGCGCTAAGCATTCTCGGCATCGCCTCGATCCTCCTGCCCCGGTGGGCGGCTGCGCTCGTTGGCGTGGCCGGGGTCGGAGTGACGCCCTTCTCCTACATCTACATCCTCGCACAGTTCCTGGAAGCCCACAGGGAACTGTCCGCGTTCGGCATCGATTCGTTCACGTGGCCCCACTTTGGCTCCTTCTTGGCGGGATTCTGCTTCATGCTGCTCGCCCTGCTCCAGCTCATACCCGGCTTCAACAGGCGAAAGAGCAGAGGCGACCCGCCGCCCGCCTGACGGGTAGAGGCGCGGAGCAGCGTGAAAGTGAACAAGGTGGAAAACCTCGGCGTGATGCCCGCCATGAATGACGGCGCAGCTTGCACACGGCATATAAGGATTACGAGTACAAGGAGGCGACCATGCGACTGAACGCACTGCCTACGATTCTTGCCGCGGCCCTGGGGCTCACGCTTCTGCTGGCCGCCTGCGGCGATGAGCCCGAATCCACAGCCACGCCCATGCCGACGGCTACGGCCGCTCCACAGCCCACGGCCACGCCAATGCCGACGGCTACGGCCGCTCCACAGCCCGCGGCCACGCCAATGCCGACGGTTACGGCCACTCCGACACCCACGGCCACGCCAATGCCGACGGCTACGGCCGCTCCACTACCCACGGCCACGCCAATGCCGACGGCTACGGCTACGGCTACGCCAACTCCTATGCCAACGGCCACTCCGGTGCCGACAGGCCCCATTTCGGGTTTGGAAAATGGCAGGTGGCTGGAAGTGAACAAGCCGGCTCTGGCTAACCAACTCACGGCGCTGTCCTGGGTTGCCAACGGCGTTGGCTATTCGGAGCGGGAGGCTGCCGAGTTGCTCATTGAGCTCGCCCGGTGGCATCCCGAGGTGTTTGACTCGTTGGTGCAAAAGCCGTGGGTCCTGGACGGCGTCACCGGACATGAAACCACCGCCATATCGGAGATACGCGGGATGGCTCCCACCTCCGAGAATCTTGCCAACCGGATACTGGCGAAGTCCTGGATGCAGGACGGGATTACCGAGGATGAAGCAACGGTAATTGACAGGATGTCCTCGACGATACGGGCCGAGGATGAATCCCTGCAATCTGAGATCATTCAGAAGGTCATTGAGATTCTGGATATGCCGTTCCTGGACACGGTTGAGAGCTCCGACGCCTGGGCCATGTGGTCGCTGGAAACGTTTGAGGACGCGGGGTCGGCTGAGTTTCTTGAACTTATGGCCCACCCGGCGCTCAGTGACGGTATCGACGATGAGGAAGCCAAAATAATTGTTGTACTGAACAGCGCTAACTATTCCGTGTTTGACTCACTACTACAAAAGCCTTGGCTCCTGGACGGCTTGAACGAACATGAATCTGCCGCGATAGAGCGGATTCTGCGGACGGCCTCCGTGTCCGAGAATCTTGCCAACCGGATACTGGCGAAGCCCTGGATGCAGGACGGGATTACCCGCGATGAGGCGAGGGTAATTGGAGAGATGTCCCAGATGATACGGGCCGAGGACGAGTCCCTGCAACAGGAGGTGATTCAAAAGGTTGTCGAGATTCTGGATATGCCGTTCCTGGACACCGTTGAAAGCCCCGACGCCTTAGCCATGTGGTCACTGAAAGGTTTTGAGAATGCAGGATCGGCTGAGTTTCTGGACTTATGGACTCACCCCACCCTCAGCGACGGCATCGACGATGAAGAGGCAAAAACCGTCGTTTTACTGGGAGAAACTAACTACTTTAAGCCGCAGTTGGTGCCTGTCCTGCTGGGCGGTTCAAGCGTTTTCAAAGAGGAACGCACCATCAACCTCCCCCACTCCGGCGAAGTGCTGCTGGCAATCATCCGCTTCCGCGATCACAGCAACTTAAACATGGATTACCTGGAGCACGCGGTGCGCCACCATGAAGGTTTTATGGGCGAGCCGCTGCCTACCAACTACATAGCATGGTACTTTGTGGACTATGTTCCCGACGCACACCACGCTGGCACGCACATAACGTCGAATCCGTGGTTAGACCACGCCGGTAAGAATCTGGACGCGCCGGTCTTTGCCGCGCACGAGACTGGCCATTATTATTGGACTAGTGGGTCTCAGAGATGGATTCACGAAGGCATCGCGGAAATGCTCGTCACTTTCTCCGAGAATGCGCGCATTGGCCGTCCTCTGGTAACGACAAACTGGTGGCAATGCTTGTTCAACACCATCAGTGAGGTTGTTGACGCTGAAGTGGGCAGAGACGCATTTCGCTGCAGTTATAAGCTTGGGGAGAGACTGTTCCTTGACCTCTACCGCACGCTGGGAGAAGAAGCTTTCCAACAGGCGTTCCGCACCCTCTACTTGAAGAACCTGCACGATGACCCCAGCGACGATTGCGAAGGCACCTACTTGGGCATCTGCCACGTGGAAGCCGCCTTCAAGTCGAACGTGTCCGGCGACGTGGCAGCCAGGGTAGACAAAGTTATCGATCACTGGTACCACGGAAAAACTGCGACCCACGAAGGGGACCGTGCGGAGCTGGCCGCGTTGTACCACGAGATGGGCGGCGCCAACTGGACTGACAGCACAAACTGGCTGAGTGACGCCCATATCGGAGAGTGGTATGGCGTAACCACCGATCCGGACGGTCGCGTCACTGAACTGGATCTATACGAAAACGGACTGTCGGGCAACATCCCGTCGGGACTGGGCAATCTCACCAACCTGAAGGCTCTGTTCCTCCGTAACAACCGGTTGAGCGGGCAGATACCGCCAGAGTTAGGCAACCTCGCCAACCTGGCGGCTCTGAGCCTCAGTAACAACCAGCTGACCGGGCAGATACCGCCGGAATTAGGCAACCTCGCCAACATGACGGCTCTGGTCCTCAGTAACAACCAGCTGACCGGGCAGATACCGTCCTCGCTGGGCAACCTCAACAACTTGACCTATTTGGAACTCAGAGGCAACAGGCTGACGGGGTGTGTACCTGGAGGGCTGAATGATGTGTGGTACAACGACTTCACAGATTTGGGCCTGCCGGATTGCTGAGCGACCTGAGTCGCAGATGGAAGGAGACAGCGAAATGAGAACGAACAGGTATCCAACGGAGAGCATCACCATGCGACAGAACATACTCACTGCGATCCTTGCCGGGGTACTGGCGCTCACTACCCTACTGGCCGCCTGCGGCTCCGATGACCCCGGGGAAAGCGGAGACTCCGGTGGGGATGCGCCCACCACAAGCAGCCGCGAGGCTGGCAATCCCACGCCCACGTCCGGGGCCACGCCTACACCTGGGGCCGCAGCCACTCCCACTCCAGTGGATCACACCTCGGCGGCCACCGACCGGGAGGCGCTGGTCGCCCTCTACGAAGCCACAGATAGGTTCGGTTGGGATGACGACGACAACTGGCTGAGCGACGCGCCCTTGAGCGAGTGGTATGGTGTCACAATCAACGCCAGAGGCCGCGTTGTCTCGTTGTTCCTGTTCCAGAACCGACTGAGCGGCGAGATACCGGCGGAGCTTGGCAACCTCACCAACCTGCAATCGCTGGAACTCTCCTTCAACGACCTGAGCGGGGAGATACCCCCGGAACTGGGCAACCTCGCCAACCTGGAAGTGCTGAACCTCCATGGCAGCTTTGGCAGCCAGTTGAGCGGCGAGATACCGGCGGAGCTTGGCAACCTGCTCAACCTGAGAGTGCTGGACCTCTCCAACAACCAGTTGAGCGGTGAGATACCGGCGGAACTGGGCAATCTCTCTAACTTGGAGACTCTGGGCCTGTCCCAGAACCAACTGAGTGGCGAGATACCGGCAGAGCTCGGCAGCCTCTCCAGCCTGGAGAGGCTGTTCCTGTACGAGAACCAACTGAGCGGCGAGATGCCGGCGGAGCTTGGCAATCTCTCCAACCTGGAGGAGCTGTTCCTGCACTTCAACCAACTGAGTGGCGAGGTACCAGCGGAGCTTGGCAATCTCTCCAACCTGTGGGGGCTGTACCTGCACGGCAACCAACTGAGCGGATGTGTGCCAGCCGCCCTGGAGGAACAGTTGTTGGACACGGTCAATCCTGACCTGGGCGGCCTGCCCTTCTGCTGACGCCTCAAGCCTTGTACTTGGACACTAGCTTGACACCACTTTCAGGAGGTGAGCCAATGAAGCGAAGAATTGCCCTGGCGCTGTGCGCCATTGTCCTGCTGCTATTGCCGGCCGCGGCCTGCGGCTCCGACGATCCCGGGGACGGCGGAGACTCCGGCGGGGATGCGCCCACCTCAAGCAGCCGCGAGGCCGGCAATCCCACGCCCACGTCTGGGGCTGCGGCAACATCTGTTCCCGCAGCCACTCCCACTACCGTGGATCACACCTCGGCGGCCACCGACCGGGAGGCGCTGGTCGCCCTCTACGAAGCCACAGATGAGCTCGGTTGGGGTGACGACGACAACTGGCTGAGCGACGCGCCCTTGAGCGAGTGGTATGGCGTCTACACCAACGCCGGAGGCCGCGTTGTCCGGCTGAACCTCCACGATAACCTTCTGAGCGGCGAGATACCGGCGGAGCTTGGCAATCTCTCTAACCTGGAGATTCTGGATATGTCCCTTAACTACCTGAGCGGCGAGATACCGGCAGAGCTTGGCAATCTCTCCAACTTGGAATGGCTGAGCATCTACAACAACTACCTGAGCGGGGAGATTCCGGCGGAGCTTGGCAACCTCTCCAACTTGGAATGGCTGAACATCCACGACAACCAGTTGAGCGGCAAGATACCGGCGGAGCTTGGCAACCTCTCCAACCTCGAGGAGTTGTACCTGCAAGGGAACCAACTGAGCGGCGAGATACCGGCGGAGCTTGGCAACCTCTCCAACCTGTGGGGGCTGTCCCTGATCTCGAACCAACTGAGTGGGTGTGTGCCCGCCGTCCTGTGGGAACAGTTGGACTTCGAACGTACTTCCGTGGACCTGCCGTATTGCGATGACGCTCCCAACGTGGCCTACCCGGACCGTGCCGCGCTTGTCGCGCTCTACAACGCCACAGCGGGAGGGAGCTGGGACTACAACGACAACTGGCTGAGCAACAGACCACTAGAAGAGTGGCACGGCGTGGATGTCGACGCCGAGGGTAGGATTACAGAACTGGACCTTGACCGCAACGGATTGAGAGGAGAGATTCCGCCGGAACTGGGCAGCCTGCCCAACTTGAAATCGCTGGACCTCTCCTACAACCAGTTGAGTGGGGAGATAGCCCCCGAACTGGGCAGCCTGCCCAGCTTGAAATGGCTGCGCCTGAACGACAACCAGTTGAGTGGGGAGATATCACCCGAACTGGGCAACCTCGACAGCCTGTTACTTCTGGCCCTCCACGACAACCGGCTAACTGGCGAGATACCAGCGGAGCTTGGTAATCTCTCCAACCTGAATAATCTGGAGCTGTATAGTAACCAACTAAGTGGATGTGTGCCCGCCGTCCTGCAGAGACAGTTGCACAGTTCCAATCTGGGTGGCCTGCCTTTCTGCGACCCTTAGACAGGGGCACCCAGGACTCGGCAGCAACGCCGGCCCCGCGTTCCGGCGACGCCCCCGCGTCCTCGATCCACCGGCAGCCTTCACGTGGCTGAAGCGCTGGTAAAGGCCCGCCCGGCTCTTGCCTGGCTCGCGGGTCTGGTCGTTCATGTCGACGGTCGGAGTGAGCCCGGTGGCGGGGTCCCAATCCCTCGTTATGGCAGGTCTTACAGCGTCCGGCGGGGGCCATGAGGCTGCTCCACACTATTCTGCGTGGACCCTGCTTACGATCTCAATTCCTGGATGGCGACCGTGGGCTAAAGCGTCAGCTTGAAGCTCATCGTGAAAGTTCTTGATTTTGTCCAGTCTGGTGGGCCTATTTTGACGATAGACAGAACTGTCTTCGAGATGTGGTTAGGGACCCCATGAGGTTTGGCGTTACGAGCCTTCGGCTCCTCATGGCCGGAGGCTCGCCTGATTC
>DAOUKT010000018.1:0-28479 GCA_034421015.1 Dehalococcoidia bacterium | reverse complement strand
GTCATTCCCGCGAAAGCGGGAATCTGAAGTCGCCTATTAGGACGCTCTAGACCCCTGCTTTCGCAGGGGTGACGATGAGAAATCTCCCCAACTGAGGTTATTCAAAGGTCTCTTTTCACGGGAATGACGAGAGGTTAGAGCTTACGCGGGCTTGAACACCGGAACGGTGATGGTCTCCGACCTCTCCTCAAAGACCACCTCAACGGGCATCCCGATCTTGATGTTCTTGCTCAGGTCCTCCGGGTCGATTTCCACCTGCACAAGGTTGGTGGGCATACGGCATCCCTCTTCCAGGTCTACCATCGCCACCACGAAGGGCACGTCGTCCACCCAACCTCTGTGCGGCGGCCGGACCACCACGCCGAAGGTGTGCAGGGTGCCCTTGCCGGAGCACTTTATCCACTCCGTGTTGCGGGAGAGGCAGATGGGACAGAAATCCCGGGGATAGAAGTAGGCCTGGTCGCAGTCGGGTTCGTTGCACTTGCGAACCCAGAGCTCCTCCTTCTTGCACATGTCCCAGTAGAACTGGGTCTCCTGGGTGGGGATGGGCGCAGGCTTTGCTGCCGGTGGGCGTTGCTGTGTCATAACTCCCTCCTGTGATGATGAAGTGATGGTTGGCTATATGCTAGTCTACCGCCAGTACCGCCGTGCCGCCGGACGACAGAGAGCCGCCGGTGCCGTGGCAGAATGTCAGCTTGGCGTTGGGGACCTGCCGCGCTCCGGCCTCCCCCCTGAGCTGGCGCACCGCTTCGAT
The DNA here is from genome assembly GCA_034421015.1 of Dehalococcoidia bacterium. Lineage (GTDB taxonomy): Bacteria > Chloroflexota > Dehalococcoidia > Lucifugimonadales > UBA2985 > DAOUJW01. The sequence continues at coordinate 27,725 of DAOUKT010000018.1, read as the reverse complement.
GACCAGGAAGATGCCGTAGGCGCCGGGATGGGTGTAGGAGAGGCCGCCGCCTGCCGTGTTCATCGGGAAGTCCCCGCCCGGCGCAGTGCGCTGTCCTCGCAGGAAGTCAACCGCTTCACCTCGGCCGCAGAAGCCCAGGCTCTCCAGGGTCAGCATCACCGTGTAGGTGAAGGAGTCGTAGATGAGGGCCAGGTCAAAGTCGTCGTGGGTGACGCCGGCCATCTCGAAAGCCCTGGGCCCCGTCTCCCTTGCGATGAGGGACGTGAGGCTGGGCATCTGGCTTATCATGCCGTGGTCGTGGCCCTCGCCTGCGCCAAGTATCCAGACCGGGGGCTTCTTCAGGTCGCGCGCCCTCTCCGGCGTGGTGATGACGTAGGCGCCGCCCGCGTCGGTCACAAGGCAGCAGTCCAGCAGGTGGAAGGGCCAGGAAATCCATCGGGAGTTGTGGTAGTCGTCAAAGGACATGGTCAGGGGAATCTCCGCTGCCGGGTCGTGGATGAGGGCCCGGGGGTTGAGGGCCGCCCACTTGCGGGTGGACACCGCAACCTCCGACATTGCCTCGCGGGCGCGGTCCTCTCCGAACTCGTGCATGTAGCGGGCGCAGGCCATTGAGTAGTTGATGGGAGCGCCAATGTACCCGTAGGGGTTCTCAAACTGGCCGCCGGGGGACGCCGGCCCGCCGCCTTCGATGCCGCCACCGCCTCCGAAGAAGCGCCTGGAGTGTCCCGCCGAGCCGTGGACCACCAGGGCCACCTCACAGTAGCCGGCCGCAATGGCCGCAAGCGCGTGCCCCGCGTGTATCACGAAGGATGAGCCGCCCACGGAGGTGCCGTCCGTGAACCTGGGGATGATGCCCATGTGCTCCGCGAAACCCATGGTGTTGCCGGCAGAGAAGATGCCGTCAACGTCGCTCTTTTTCAGCCCTGCGTCGTCAAGGGCGTTGGAGGCGGCCTCCACGAGAAGCTGGAGGTCGGACTTCCTGTTCTCCAGGTAGCCCAGCTCGTCGGATTCCGCCGCGCCGACTATAGCCGCCGCTCTACTGATACTTGCCATGTCTACCTCCCTGTTCTACGTTTCTGTGTAGCGGTAGGCCGTATGCTGCCCGTCTCTGTTGAAGCGAGCATAGCACCTTGGCGGAAGGCTGGCAACCTTCTAGCAGAGGAGGGGTTAGTGCTCGTATGGTGTAGCTGGACTCCTGCCTTCGCAGGAGTGGTTGGAGTGGGGTCTGCCCTACTCTGCGTTCTGCAGCTTGCTCTTGAGGTAGTCCAGGGGCGGCACGGGCGACGGGTCCTCGCCGTTGAGCAGGGCCAGGTAGTAGCTGGTGTAGTCGCCGAACATGATGGTGCTGAGCATCTGGGCCAGGTAGCTCTGCCCTATGCCGTCCACGGTGCGGCACTGCACCCCCGCCTGGCCGAGAAGCTCCTCTATGACCTGGTACCTCAGCTTGATGCGGTGGTTGAGGCTGAGGGTGTTCAGCAGCACGCCGCACGCCTTCTTCCCAAGCGGCCGGGGCCAGTGCAGGCCGGCGATGGCGTTGTGCCCCGCCTCCGGCAGCAGCTCGATGAAGGCCCAAGCCTTGGCGTTCTCGTTGAACTGGGTCTTCCAACGGCGGGCCACGCCCGAAAGCATCCCGCCGCCGTAGATGACAATCAGCTTCCCCTGGAGGGTCTGGGCCAGCTCCTTTGCGGGGTTGTCGTGGGTGGGCGTGGTGGTCTCCAGGTGGTGGCTCAGGGAGAACAGCACCTCGCTGGTCTCCACCACGGCCTCGTCGCTGTTGGTGATTAGCTCCAGGCTCTGAAGCATTGCCAGGGGCACCAGGAAGCTGTAGCCCAGGGCGGTCCGGGGTTCGCCCACGTAGTCGATTTCGAAGGTCGGCACGCCCTCCTTCCGGGCCAGCTCCATCAGGCGTCCTCCAGTGGTGACGACGACGACCTTCGCCTTTCGCTGGATGCCGTCCTCGAAGGCGGCGATGGTCTCCTCCGTGTTGCCGGAGTAGCTGGAGACAATGACAAGCGAGTCCTCGCTCAGGTAGGGCGGCAGGTGGTAGTCCCTGCAGACGGTCACCAGGGGCGAGCCGTCCCGGGTTATGAGGTCACTCATCAGCTCACCGCCAATGGCGGAGCCTCCGACACCGGCCAGTATCACGTTGCGCGCCTTCCTGTAGCTGCTGGGGAGGCTGAAGCTCAGGCCCTCCTCCCAGGCGTGGAGGCACTGGAAAGGAAGGTCGGCTATCCGCTCTCTGAGGCCGGACGGGTCGAGCTTCTTGTAGAGATCGAGCTCGTCAAGGGATATGTCCGAGTGGCCGTTCGTCATAAGCCTGCCAGGCCCTTCGCCTCCGACAGGAGGGTGCCCACCCTGTCGGCGCTCTTGCCCTCGGCGTAGATGCGAAGAAGCGGCTCCGTGCCGGAGAAACGGATTGTCACCCAGGACCCGTCCTCCAGAACGAACCTGTAGCCGTCCGTGCTGTCCCGGCTGGCCACCTTCACGCCGCCGATGGCGTCCGGGTTGACGCCGCCCATCCTCTGGGCCAGGCCGTCCCGCTTCTCAGGGTCGAGGGGCACGTCGCTGCGGTCGTAGAAGTGGGGGCCAACCCTGTCGTACAAGTAGTCCAGAAGCTCCGATGGCCGCCTGCCGGTCCTGACCATCATGTCCAGGATGAAGAGGCCGCTCACAATGCCGTCCCGCTCCGGGATGTGGCCGCGGAAGCCGAAGCCGCCGCTCTCCTCGCCGCCGATGAGCGCGCCCTCCTGGGTCATGAGCGGGCCGACGTACTTGAAGCCCACAGGCGTCTCGTAGACGGGGACGTTGTATATCTCGCCCAGGCGGTAGATCATGCGGGTTGTGGTTATGGACTTGACCAGGGGCCCGCGCTCTCCCCGCGTCTCCAGCATGTACAGGGCCAGGAGGGCGAACACCTGCAAGGGCGACACGTGCCGTCCCTTTTCGTCCACCAGCCCGAACCTGTCGGCGTCGCCGTCCAGCGCGAAGCCCGCGTCGGCGTTCGTTTCAGTCACCAGCCGGGGAAGCTCCGTGAGGTTGTCGGCGACCGGCTCAGGCTGGCGTATGCCCGGGAAGATGGGGTTGCGCTCGCCGTGGATCTCCGTGACGGAGGTCTTGCCGCCGCCCAGGATCGACTGCATGTAGCCCGCGCCTGCGCCGTACATGACGTCCACGACCAGCTTCATGCCGGCGTCCCTCAGCGCTGGCAGGTCCAGCAATCCGCCGACGTGCTCCACGTAGGCTTCATAGGGGTCTATGCCCTGTCCAACGCCTTTGGCCAGGGCGTCGCTCCAGGCAAGGGATGGAGCGGGCTCTCCGGCCGGTACGGCGTCTATCAGCTCCTCTATTGCGGAGGTGATCTCCGGTGATGCGCTTCCGGCGTAGTCCGGCTTGTACTTGTACCCGTTCCAGTTCGGCGGGTTGTGGCTGGCCGTAATGACGACGGCCCCGCCGGCCTTCCGGTCAACTATGTTATATGTGACTACAGGAGTGGGAGCGGGCCTGTCGCACAGAAAGACGTTGACGCCGCTTCCGGCGGCCGTCTCCGCCACGGTCCGGGCGAAGTCCTCGGAGGCGAATCTTGTATCGTAGCCCACCACGAGGCCCCTCTGGGCCAGCCCCTGGTTGAGCATGTACTGGGAGACGCCCCGGGTGCACAGGCGGACGTTGTCGAAAGTGTAGTCTTCGGCGATGATGGCTCTCCAGCCGTCGGTGCCGAACCTTATGGACATTTGTTGGTTCTCCTTGCTGGGAAGCGGGTCTAGTGGAAGGAGAGTATTTCCGGCGCAATGGCGCTGTTGGGCCACAGCACCAGGCCTCTATCTAGCTGGTTGCCCTTTCCCACGGTGACGTCGTCACCAAGTATACACCCTTCGCCGATGGATGTGGCCTCGCCAATGCTGACTCCGTTGCCCAGAATGCACCCCTTCAGGTCTGTCCCAGGTTCGATTTTCGCGTCCCTCCACACAATGGAGTCCGCGATGCGGGCGCTCTCGCCGACCTTGCAGCCGTCGCCCAGGACGACGGGGCCTGTGATGACGGCCTCCGGCCCGATGGTGCAGCCCCTGCCCAGGAGCACCGGGCCCGTGATGTTCGCCGAGGAGTGGACGGAGCTTTGGCCGTAGCCGGCGTCCCTGGACGCCGCGGGCAGCAGGTCCCGGTGCACCTTCACGTAGTTCTCGGGCGTTCCCAGGTCCACCCAGTAGGACCCGGAACGGTATCCGTACACGGGCGCGCCCATGTCCAGCAGCTTGGGAAACAGGCCGCGCTCGAACATGTAGCGCTCACCCGAAGGGGCGTGGGCCAGCGCCTCAGGCTCAATCAGGTATATCCCGGCGTTGATCCATTTGCTCTCGGTCACGCCCGGGGCGGGCTTCTCCAGGAAGCGGAGAACGCGCCCCTGAGAGTCCGTCTCCACGACGCCGAAAGCTGAGGGGTCCTGCACCTGGGTCAGGGATATGGTGACCAATGCCCCGGACTCCCGGTGGAACCTGATCATGTCCTTGAGGTCAAGGTCCGTGAAGATGTCGCCGTTGAGAACGAAGAACGTCCCGTCCAGCTCGCTCTCCACGTTCTTGACCGCGCCCGCGGTGCCCAGGGGCTCCTCCTCCAGGGTGTAGGATAGACGCAGCCCCTGGCCCTGGCCGTCTCCGAAGTGGGAACGGATGACGTCCGGAAGATAGCACAGGGTCAGGAGGGTGTGGTCTACCCCGTGTCCCCTCAGGTGGCTGAGCATGTGCTCCAGGAAGGGACGGTTGAGTATAGGCACCATTGGCTTGGGGGTGTTGCAGGTGAGGGGACGCAACCTGGTCCCCTCACCCCCCGCCAGGATAACTGCCTTCATATTTCTCTGCGGACCTCTTGCCTAAGCTGTAGCCTCTCCCTGCCCCTTGATCAGCGTAAGACCGGCCTCCGTGCGGAGAATGTCCGCCTTGTCGGTGCTTTCCCAGGGCAGCTGCAGGTCGTCCCTGCCGAAGTGCCCGTAGCTGGCCGTGTCCCTGTAGATGGGGCGGCGAAGGTTGAGGTCCCGGATGATCGCCGCCGGCCGGAAGTCGAAGTGCTTCAAGGTCAGCTGCTGGATGGTGGCGTCGTCCACGTGTGCGGTGCCGAAGGTCTCCACGGAGATGGAGAGTGGCTGCGCCACGCCGATGGCGTAGGACACCTGTATCTCGGCGCGGTCCGCCAGGCCCGCCGCGACTATGTTCTTGGCGGCGTAGCGGGCGTAGTATGCGCCGGAGCGGTCGACCTTCGTGGGGTCCTTGCCGGAGAAGGCTCCTCCGCCGTGACGGGCGACTCCGCCGTAGGTGTCCACAAGAATCTTCCGTCCCGTGAGGCCGGTGTCGGCCGCAGGGCCTCCGGACACGAACCTGCCGGTGGGGTTGACGTGGATCTTGGTGTTGGCGTCCATCAGGCTCTTCGGGACGATTTCGTTTATCACCTGGTCGGTAATGTCCCTCTTGATTACGTCCTGGGACACCTCCGGCGCGTGCTGCGCGCTGATGACAACGGTGTCGATGCGCTTGGGCACGCCGTAGGAGTACTCGACTGTGACCTGGGACTTGCCGTCCGGCCGCAGGTAGGGGATGATGCCCTCCTTGCGGACAGTGGCCAGCCGCTGGGTCAGCCTGTGGGACAGCGAGACGGACAGGGGCATGAGCTCCGGCGTCTCGTTGCAGGCGAACCCAACCATCATGCCCTGGTCGCCTGCGCCGATCTTGTCCGGGTCCTCTTCCGCGGCGCCGCTGTCCTTGGCCTCCCGGGAGCTGTCCACGCCAAGAGCGATGTCCTTGGACTGCTCCTGGAGGGATAGCACCACGCCGCAGCTCTTGGCGTCGAAGCCGAAGTCAGGGTCGGTGTAGCCGACGGAGGCAATGGTGTCCCTGATGACGCGGGAGACGTCCACGTAGGTGTCCGTGGTGATTTCGCCCATCACCGCAACCAGTCCGGCGGTGACGCACGTCTCGCAGGCCACTCTGGCCGTGGGGTCCTTGGAAAGTATGGCGTCCAGGACGGCGTCCGAGATCTGGTCGCACAGCTTGTCCGGGTGACCCTCCGTCACCGACTCCGAGGTGTACAGGTAAGATTGTGAATCCGTGAATGTGAAGCCCATTTTTTCTCTCCTTGTGTGTGGGATATGCGGCAGGTAGAGCGCCGCCTTCTAGGTCCCCTCCTCCCAGCTCTCCAGGTACTGCTTCTGCTCGTCCGTCAGGGCGTCTATGCTAATGCCCAGGGATTGGAGCTTGAGACCCGCAATGGCCTCGTCAATCTCCTTTGGAACGGGGTAAACGTTCCGCTCCAGCTTCTCCTCCAGCTTTGCCAGGTACTCCGCGCAGAGGGCCTGGTTGGCGAAGCTCATGTCCATCACGCTGGAGGGGTGCCCCTCGGCGGCGGCCAGGTTGATTAGCCTTCCCTCTCCCAGGAGGTAGACCTTGCGACCGTCCTTCAGGCTGTACTCGTCCACCGAGTTGCGGATTCGCTTCACGCCGTTTGACATGGCCTCAAGGGCCGGAATGTTTATCTCGACGTTGAAGTGGCCGCTGTTGGCCACAATTGCGCCGTCCTTGATGTGGGCCAGAACGTCCTCGTTTATGACGTTGATGTCCCCGGTTGCCGTGATGAATATGTCGCCCTGGGAGGCCGCCTCCAGGACCGGGGCTACCTCGTAGCCGTCCATCACCGCCTCCAGGGCGCGGACGGGGCTGACCTCGGTCACGATGACGTGGCCGCCCATTCCCCTGACCCTCATGGCGATGCCGCGGCCGCACCAGCCGTACCCGCAGACAACCACCTTCTTGCCCGACCAGAGCACGTTGGTGGCGCGGGTGATGCCGTCCACGGTGCTTTGCCCGGTGCCGTAGCGGTTGTCGAAGAGGTGCTTCGTGTCCGCCTCGTTGACGGCGATGATGGGGTACTCCAGCATCCCCTCCCTGGCCTGGCTCTGGAGCCTGACGACGCCGGTGGTGGTCTCCTCCGTGCCGCCCGCTACGTTCTCCAGAAGGTCCCGGCGCTCCTTGTGCAGGACCGTGACCAGGTCTGCGCCGTCGTCCATGGTGTAGTTGGGAGCGTGGTCAAGGGCGGAGTGTATGTGCTGGTAGTAAGTGTCGTTGTCCTCGCCGTTGATGGCGAAGGTGGGTATGCTGTACTCGGAGACCAGGGCGGCCGCTACGTCGTCCTGGGTGCTCAGCGGGTTGCTGGCGCAGAGGACCACGTCGGCCCCGCCGTCTCTCAGAGTGAGCATCAGATTTGCCGTTTCGGTGGTCACGTGCAGGCAGGCCGACAGCCGTAGTCCCTGCAGAGGCTTTTCCCTGGCAAACCGCTCTCTGATGAGTCGTAGCACCTGCATCTCCCGGGCGGCCCACTCGATGCGCGATACTCCCTGGCCTGCCAGCGCCAAATCCTTAACGTGACCCTGTGCTTGTGACACCATTCGCTAGTTGTCCTCCCTGGGCGGAAATCGCCCTTCAATGAGTTTGTGAGCTTTGGTTAGGTGGGATCCAGCCGACGGACGCTTTGTCGGGGCGCCGTGTACGCGTTAAGAGGAGCCGTGCCTGGGAGCTAACGGGAGTCCCCGGCCGGCGCCAATTTCAGTCCGCAATAGCGTGAGTATAATAGCCGATTTCGTAAAGTCTGTCCACCGGGGTTGCCGGCATAATCCCAGCGTCCATTGGCAAAGACCCTACACCTCATCCTCCAGTGTCCTTGGCCCCCGTCTCTGTCCAACCAAGGGTCTTGATTTCGTCAAGCGTGGGCGGCCCATCGGAACTGGACGGCTCCTGCCCCGGTTGCGTTGAGTCAGTCATAGCCAGCAATTGATGCTATGGGACGGCGGTCTACGGGGCCCGCAGACGCCAACGGCAGGCCGGGCTGCGCCAGAATCCCAAGCAGGGCAGCTTGGTCGATTGCAGCTACGTCTGTAGTATCTGAATCAGGTTGCCGCAGGTGTCGTCAAGGATTGCTATAGTTACATCCATCACTTCCGTCGGCTCCATGGTGAATGCTACGCCCAGGGACTTCAGTTTCTCGTATTCCGCGCGGATATCCGTAACGCCAAATAGCGCCGCCGGAATGCCCTGTTCAAAAATCCCCTTCTGATATGTCTCCGACACCGGGTTGTCGTTCGGTTCAAGCAGAAGCTCTGTACCATCCGGGTCATCGGGCGAGACGACGGTAAGCCACCTGAACTCTCCCACGGGGATGTCATGTTTTTTCACAAAGCCGAGGGTTTCCGTATAGAACTTCAGAGCATTGTCCTGATTGTTTACAAATACGCCGGCGTGTGTAATGCGCATGTCCGACCTCCCTTTCATTCATCTTCATTCATCGAGTTACTTGCGCCATCGGTTTGCGAATCCTGTGCCTTTCATTCGCGGCCCACCGCTACAGGGAGTCCAGCCGCGCCGTTGGCCGTTCGTTCCTGCGGGCCACCACGCGGGTGAACCCCAGGGTACGCCCTCTGTCCAGGGCCAGCATATCCGCCTCGTCGCTGGGCTTGCCCAGCCGTTCCGACCATAGCAGGTCCGACTCCATCCAGAGCTTCCATCCGTCCGGTAGCAGGTCGGCAACGTCGACAGTTACCAATCCGCTTCGTTCCCAGTGGCGCTTCCACCAGGCCGGGCTGTGGAGGCTGAAAAACGCCGGCTCCCAGTATTGCCGCAGGTGTTCCGGCGCATCGTCGGAGGTCAGCTCTTCAACCAACCCCGGCGCTACAATCCCCATCTGCCCGCCGGGCTTGACCAGCCGGGCCAGGTGGGTTTCCAGGTAAAGGTCATCCGTCCCGAAGTAGTGATAGGCGTCCACGCTCACCATTGCATCGAAAAAGCCGTCGGCGAATGGCAGGGCGTGCGCTTCGGCGCGAAGGGGAAACACCCTGTCTTCGACACCGGCGGCGCAGATACGGCTGAAGTTGTCTGTGGCGTCTATCCACAGGTCTACGGCCCACACCTGCAGACCGTACTCCTTTGCCAGGAAAATAGAGCTTAGCCCCTTTCCGCAGCCCAAGTCCAGGACTCGCATTGTTGGGTTGAGGCTCATACACGCCGTTAGTGACTCCGTGAGCCACAGAGCGTTCGGCCCCATCATGTTGTCGAGGACCCAGTCGGGATCGTAGTTGGCCGAGCGTGGAAACTCGGTCTGCCGGAACAAGCCCTCTCCTCCCTACAGCCTGCTGCGCACCAGCTCCTGCAGCCGGGTCTCCGGCCTTGCTCCCACGTGGCTGATAATCTCCGCCGCGGCTATGGCTCCGATGCGGCCGCAGGATGGCAGATCGTAGCCGTGGGTTATGCCGTAGAGGAAGCCCGCGGCGTACAGGTCGCCCGCGCCGGTGCTGTCCACAACCCGCTCTACAGGCGTGACGTCTATGGAGTGGGTCTCATCCCCTGCGGCGATTATCGATCCCTTCTCGCTGCGGGTGACTGCGGTCAGGGCGCAGTCGTGGCGCACCTGCTCAACGGCGTCATGTACGTCTCCCACCTGGTACAGGGATAGGACCTCGTCCTCGTTGGCAAAGAGGATGTCCACGTGCTCCCGTATCAGCTCCTTGAAGGAGTCGCGGTGGCGGTCCACGCAGAAGGAGTCGGAGAGGGTCAGGGCGACGCGCCGCCCGGCGTCGCGGGCCAGCTGGGCCGCCGTCACCATCGCCTCCATCGCCTGTGGAGCGTCCCAGAGATAGCCCTCCAGGTAGGTGATGGAGTGGCTGCGAATGGTGTCCGCGTCGATGTCCTCGGGGCCAAGCTCCGTGCATGCGCCCAGGTAGGTGGCCATGGAGCGCTGGCCGTCCGGGGTGACGATGACCAGGCAACGGGCCGTGGGCGAGCCGTCGACGGCCGGGGGCGTGGAGAAGTCGATGCCCAGTGCCTGGAGGTCACGACTGAAGGTGTATCCAAGCTGGTCGTTGCGCACCTTGCCGATGTACGAGCCGCCGCCGCCAAGGGAGGCCAGCCCTGCCATCGTGTTGCCGACGGACCCGCCGGACATCTCCACCGTGGAGCTCATGGCCTGGTATATGCCTGCGCTCCGGTCCGCGTCCACCAGGGTCATTGCGCCCTTGGTGAGGTTGTGGGTGGCCAGGAACGTCTCGTCGGCGTGGGCCAGGACGTCCACCATTGCATTGCCTATTCCGACCACGTCCTTCAGGTTGTTAGTGCTCATGGCCTCCTCTTCAATCTGCGTCCGTCCGTTGGCCCTGACCGTCTCGTCCGTCCGCGGTAAGCAGACTATCCACCTTCTCAACGAAAGCGCTCACGCGGCTGAGGTGGTCCGCAACGTCCTCCTGGTCCATGTCTCCCTCGTAAAAGTTCTGGTGCAAAATGCGCGCAAATGCGAACAGGGAGGAAAACTCGCGGTCGTCGGTCTCCCGGGACAACCGGCTCACAGCCCGGACCAGGTGTCCGTGGAAGTTGTGCTCCCAGTCGCGCTCCTGGGCCACGGCCTTCACCATCTGGGCGGCCGCTCCCCAACCCTTCTCAGAGGCCTGGTAGAGGTCGCCGTCGTTCAGGTATTCAAGGGCCTTGACCAGGAACACTCTGCCCTGCTCGCGATACGACTTTTCCTGCATTGCGCTCACTTCTCTCGTTCACCCTACGCGGGGTGAGTTCGGCGAAGGCGGATCGTAGCCGCGGCCGCCCGGGCACGCGGCAAAGTCCAGGCAGATATCCGGCGGCAGCCCCGCAACTCCCGCTAAGGCCGCTCCGACGGCAGGCCCTTCTCTATCCAGGCTCCTGTGCCATCCTCTATGTTGAACAGGCGGTCCGCCTCGAAGTTCATGGCGGCGGCCATCTCGCAGGCCAGGCCGCTGCGCACGCCCGCGGCGCAGATGAACAGAAGGTCCCTGTCCTGGGGCAGCTCATCTATGCGCTGAAGCACGTCGTCTACGGGGATGTGCATTGCGCCGGTCACGTGGCCCTCGGCCCACTCGTCGTCCCTGCGCACGTCTATGACAACGGCGTTGCCGCCGTCGAGCATACTCTTGGCCTCGTCAAGGCTCACTCTGAAATAGGGTTCCCCCGGGTCCTGTCTTGCCATATTTGCGTACCTCCGAAAATCGTTCCGCAATTATAGCACACTGCGCGGGACGCGGAAGACCGCATCACAGGATTGGGACCCCGGGCCGCGCCTGACGCCGGTCCTAGTACATTATGAGGTTGGCGGGGACCAGACGTTGTGAGGATGGGTCCACTGCCAGGGCCAACCCCTCCAGGGTGTAGGCTCCCAGCACGGGTGGAGCATTGTCTTCCCCAAAGGCCACGATGGTGACCTCACTCTCCCCGTCTACCGTGGCCCACGCTCGTCCGTACTCCATCTCCACCCGGCGACCGTCAGCCACCAGGAATGTGCGCTTGGCCACAGGCTCAATCCCCAGCTCTCGCAGCAGGCGAGCGGGTAGCATTGTGTAGAAGGCTCCGGTGTCAACCGTTGCTTCTATGTCCAAACTCTGTTGGCCGTCCATGCTGGAGATGCGCAACGGCCAGGTGAATGTTCCCATTGCGGTAGCCTCTCAGTCGAAATGTAGCCTCTCTTGGGTTCACGCGCCCTAAATTTCGATCCCTGCCTGGCGCTCCATGGCAAGCATTGATGCCAATAAGTCTTCTTCCGTTTTACCTCGGGCTTCGAGCCAACCCTCGCCGTTAGGGTATGTCACCTCTTGTAATGGACGAACAATTGGGCCAGGATGACGGCCTCCCAGATTCTTGATGGTGTCATGGGCCATTTCATAAACGCTTAGACCATTTATATCAATCCAGCCGTAGTGCCAGCCACGGCGTTTTATTTTAACTTGTTTCCCTCTCATAACTAGTCCTTTCTATGGTATCAGGCGCAGGAATGCAAAGAATGGGAAGGGGGTTTGTTCAGGTGCCCAATAGCCCTCCTGATCTACAAGTTTTGCACGGTCGGTAGCCTGACCTAACTGCATCCTCCTGGGAGGAGAATTGAATCAGATTCCAAGCCTTTATGGCCACTGCCCATTTGCAATCGGATCGGTGAAAATGTCGGCGGACTTTGCGATTCACAGTGCTGCCCACATAAACATCCGGTTTCTGCGCGGCCATGTTCATTCTCCCTGTCCAAGTTTCCGCTCTTACATTCTAGCCGATTGCGTGTGGCTGGGGAAGGACGGGGATATTCTCCTGCACACTGCCCTTACTTGTTACAATACCGGTGTGAAGTTCAGGCACGCCGGGTTTCGGTACACATAGACTTGGAAGACTACCATTAGCAAGGTGAGAGCGTGACCAACAGAATCCCTACCCATCCTGCCGCCAGTCTCAGGGACGGACTGGAAGCCGAGGGTTGGAGTGTTAGCGAGTTCGCTGCACGGCTGGGCATCAGCCGCAACACCGCCTCACGCCTTCTGAACGAGCGTTGCGGAATCTCGCCCGACGTTGCCCTGGCCCTGGAATCCATTGGCTGGAGCAATGCCGCGTTCTGGATGCGACGCCAAGCCACCTACGACCTGGCTCTTGCCCGCCGCCGGTTAGCGGAAGCCCGCCGCTAACGCGGGTTGAGCGGATGCCAACTCACACCACCAGCCCTGAGCCCCTCGGCCGCGCCTTGCTGCCGTGGACCGACGGCTCTGCGCACCACTTGGCCGCCGGCTGCCTCACGCTTTCGTAGGTTTCCTCGTCAAAGCCCGGAGGTCGCAGGCGACGCGGCAGACCCAGGTTCCTCTCGCCGCTATGGAATTGACGGATTGCCGGACACGGCCGCGAGCGTCTGGTCGAACGTCTTGATCTCCCTGACGCCGCGTCGACGGCAGCTGGCCAGATGGCAGAGGTCCCGGGCTTGCAGGGTGGGATACTGAGCGTGAAGGCGCCGGGCCAGGGCCACGTCCGCCTCCTCAAGCGGCCAAACTTCAACTGCGGCGCTCGCAATCAGCGCCAGCGTCGCATCGAAGGTTTGCAGCCTTCCGGTGGGCAAATATGCGTGGGCCAACTCCTGCATGACCTCCGCCGAGGTGCAGAGAGGAGCGCCATTGCGGTTGGCTTCAACAAAGAAGCTCTGAGCGGGCGCCTGGAGCGCGTGAGGGCGTCCTACCGCGTACATGAAAACGTTGGAGTCGACGAAAATCACGTTCCGGCGGCTCCTCGCCCGCGTGACTCGCTCATGACGCGCAGGTGCTCGCTCCAGTCCGGCTCCGTCTCAGGACCTTCGAGCGCGGCGCACATCCTGAAGAACTCCCTGACGTCTTCCGGGGACTCGAACAGCCCGACGCGCCGGCGGGTTTCAAGACGCTCGCGGGCGGCTGCCCGCAGCCATGCGCTGAGGGACATACCCTCCCGCCGCGCCTGTTGAACGAAGCGGTCCCGATCCTCGTCCGGCATTACCAGCTGCACTCTGGCCACATAGCCCTCCAACCGGGATAGTATGGGGATATGTGTAACAATTTTACACATACCATTGTCCAAGTCAAGCGACGCTGTGCAGGAGCTAGGGTCTTTCGATTGTAGCCAGCGAGCTAATCTTCCCGCTCATGGTGAGCTTGTCGAACCAAATGAGTGGGAAGATGAAGGATTTTGGTTGGCCCCGCTCATTTCCTTCGACAGGCTCAGAGCCTGCCCCGCACTTGATGCGGGGATGAGCGGGAACGGATGGCCCAACGCATCCCCCTGGCCGTCAGCTGATGTACTTGCTCACCAGTATGCCCAGCCTGTCCCTGGCCTCCTGCGAGATCATGGCCCTGTCGGTGACGATTGCGTTCTCCAGGGCGGAGGTGCAGTCGCAGCCCTCGGCCGGGCGCACCCTGGTTATCACGTCCGCAAGAATGGCCTTGGAGAGAGCCGTGTTCCGCATCAGGTTCTGGACCACCATCTCCACCGTCACCGGCTCCGAGCTCTCATGCCAGCAGTCGTAGTCGGTCGAGCAGGCCAGTATCGAGTAGCACAGCTCCGCCTCCCTGGCGAGCTTGGCCTCCGGCAGGGCGGTCATGCCGATGATGTCAGCGCCCCAGGAGCGGTACATGTGGGACTCCGCCTTGGTTGAGAACTGGGGGCCGTTGATCGTCACCAGGGTGCCGCCCGGGTATGCGTGCGCCCCCATGTCCGACGCGCTTTGATGGAGCAGGTCCCTCAGCCCGGAGCAGAAGGGCTCGGCCATGCCGACGTGGGCCGCTATCCCGTCTCCGAAGAAGGTGCTCGGCCTGCCGCTGGTCCTGTCGATTATCTGGTCCGGGATCACCATGTCCAGGGGGCGGATGTTCTCCCGCAGGCTTCCCACCGCGCTCACGGATATGACCTGCTCCACGCCCAGGGACTTGAGGGCGTAGATGTTGGCCCGTGAGGGTATCTCCGACGGGAGGATGCGATGCCCCCGGCCGTGCCGCGGCAGGAAAGCGACGCCCACTCCGTTGAGGACGCCGGTCACGATGGCGTCGCTGGGGGCGCCGAAGGGCGTGTCGATGGTTGTCTCCCGTGCGTCGGTCAGACCCTCTATCTGGTACAGTCCCGTTCCGCCGATGACGCCGATAAGGGCTTCAGCCATTTTCGACCACCTTTCGCAGCGACTCTTCGTAGGGAGGGCGGGCCACGCCGCCGTCGGTGATGATGGCCTCGATGTAGCGGTTGTGGGTGACGTCGAAGGCCGGGTTCCACGCGGGGGTGTCGGCCGGCGCGGTCTGAGTCGGCCCGTAGCCCGTGACCTCCGAGTCGGCCCGCTCTTCGATGGGAATCTCGTCGCCGGACTCGATGCCCAGGTCAATGGTGCTGGCGGGCGCGGCCACGTAGAAGGGGATGCCGAACTGGCGGGCGAGCACGGCCAGGGAGAGGGTGCCAATCTTGTTGGCGGTGTCGCCGTTGGCGGCAATCCTGTCCGCGCCGGTGATGACGCACTGCGCCTGGCCGCGGTCCATCAGGTAGCCGGCGGCGGAGTCGACGATTAGGGTCACGGGTATGCCCAGGCGGGTCAGCTCCCAGGCGGTGAGGCGCGCGCCCTGCAGCCAGGGGCGGGTCTCGGTGGCCATCACGCGGCTGATCCGTCCGTCCTCCCATCCTCGCCGGATGACGCCCAGCGCGGTGCCGTACCCGCCCGTGGCGAGCGCGCCGGTGTTGCAGTGTGTGAGCACCGAGGACCCGGGCGCAATGAGCGATGCGCCGTACTCGCTGAGACGGAGGTCGGAGTCCAGGGTCTCGCGGTGGATTCTCAGCGCTTCTTCCAGAAGGGACGCGGCCAGGTCGGCACCGGGCCCGGCGTCCTCCGCCGCGCGCATCATGCGGTCGATGGCCCACTTCAGGTTGACGGCAGTGGGCCGGGACGCGGCCAGGTCGCTAGCGGCTTCTCGCAGTCCGTCCAGGGCGGCTTTTCGCTGCGCGGCCCCGACGCCGGCTGCCACAAGGGCCATGCCGTAGGCGGCGGTAACGCCGATGGCCGGCGCGCCCCTGACGCGCATCTCGCGGATGGCCCCCACGACGTCCTGGGTGTCGCTGAGGTCAATGTATGTCTCGTCCCGGGGCAGGCGGCTCTGGTCCAGCAGCCGTATGCGTCCCTCCCTCCACTCTATTGGCGTGAGGGCGTCCGGGACAGACTTGGCGCTGGTGCGGTCTAGTGAAGTCAAAACGGCCTCATTATACTAGAATGACTGGACTTGTGAAAAATCGTACAGCCGGGGGCCGCATTAGGCCCTGGCCTGGACCGCTACGGAGGGAGGATGTTCTACCTCAGGCTGATATGGCGCACCATCCGCGAGATGTCGGACGACGACGCTACGCACATGGCGGCGGGCGTGGCCTACTACGGCGTGTTCTCGCTGTTTCCCCTTCTGATCGGCCTCGTGGCCGTCTTCAACCTGCTTCCCGCTTCCCACGTGAGGCAGGAGCAGCTTGCGGACTTCTTCGCCGGCTACCTCCCCGGGTCGGAGACGCTGCTGGATGGCAACGTCCAGTTTGGTGGCGCCCTTGGGCTGGTTGCGATTTTCGGCCTGCTGTGGTCCGGCAGCGCCATCTTTGGGGCTGTGGCCAGGGTGGTGAACAGGGCGTGGGACGTTCAGAAAGACCGACCCATTTTCATCAACAAGCCCAGGCAGATGGCGATGGCCCTGGCGGTCGGCGTGATGTTCCTGACGTCCCTTGGGGCGTCGACATTCGTGCGAATGGCCGAGGAGTACGCAAGGCACGACCTGCCCGCCCCCGACTTCCTGATTGACGCGGGAGGCCGGGTGCTGCTTCAGGCCTTTGCCGCCGGGCTGACGCTGGCCACGTTCCTGATGATGTACAAGCTGCTGCCCAACACGAAGACCCACTGGGAGTACGTCTGGCCGGGAGCGATAGTTGCCACGGTCCTCTTTGAGGTGTGCAAGGCGTTCTTTCTGTACTACGTCCAGCGGTTCGCCAGCTTCCAGGACGCGTACGGGTCCGGCGGAGACGTGCTAGTGCTGCTGCTGTGGGTCTACGTGAGCAGCCTGATACTGATACTGGGCGCGGAGCTAAGCTCCGAGTACGAGCGGCTGAAGAGAGGCAGGGACCGCGCGAGCGTCATCGCCCGGCCAAGGTGAGGGTGGAAAGAATGTGGGGCCGACGATCTCGGCCCCACTTTCAGGATATTCCAACCTGGAGTGCGCCTTAGCGGACACCAGGGAGTATGATGAAACTAGACTAACTCTAATGACCTGCTATGTCAACAAATTGTGCGCTCAGGTTTTCCCTACATACGTTGAGATTGCGAACACACCCACGGCGCGCCTTCTCGATGGTGCAACAACATAGGAGCAATCATCTAATCACCCCTGCGTTCGCAGGGGGTCTTTCTTGCCTATTATAGGAGTCTTGAATTCCTACTTGCGGAGGGATGTCAAACATCCCTCCGCAAGGGAATAGATACCCTTAGAGACGGGTGTGACTGGCAGGTACAATTCCCATTAATACAGCACCCGCACAAGGACTCACGCTCTATCTATAAGAGCTGCCCAAAACCTTCCACCGTGTGGTCAGTTGGTTGCTCCACCATTAACGCCGCGAATCTCTCCATTACTGCTATCCGAGCTTGGAACTCTCCAGAGCGGTCCCAGCTGTGTCCAATATGCCAGTGATTCCCTACGCGGCACTCAAGCCGATAGCGGGGTTCCGAACAAGACCCGTTTGCTTTCCATACTAGCTGCCTCCTTTGCTTCATATAATGATCTGAAAGTCCGTTTTCTGTCGCAATGCCGTAGTCTGTATGTCTTCAATTTACCTGCCATAGCACCTCCTTCGGCTCCAACTAGTTTCCGGTTCACTCATTTGTCTCGTCTTCTTCACTGAATGCATCCCTCTTCCACTTGCGCTTACTATAAGAGAGCATTATGGCAAGCATCTCCGAAGAGATTCCTCGTTGCTGGCATCTCTCTCGAGAGTGGGCTGCAAGAATAGCAGTGCGCCTTCTTTCATTCCCTCCTTTCTATACCCAATTCCAGCACGCAAACAAAACTTGCAGGATGGGACGTCCAGTGACTTAAGAAACGGCGGTTGCCACAGACAGAACGCAGGCAGAAGAAGTGTATTAGGATTCGAAGGGACGTGGTGTGAGATTCACAAAGATGTCCCGAAAGCGTCAGAAAAGTGCCTTAATGTAGCTAAAATACTACCACATTATTGACGTTTTGTCAAGTCTTTTTTGAGAATAGTTGCAGTTTCCCTTCAACCCACGGTCACACCCATTGGCTTGCCACCACCCATCCCCTCCGCTAACATCTGACTGTGTCTGCATCAATTACTCAATTTGCCTCAACGCCCGCCTTTGCCTCAACGCCCGCCATTGAGGTGCGGGGGCTCCACAAGTCGTACGGCTCCGTGGAGGCCGTGCGCGGCATAGATTTGCGCGTTGCCAAGGGCGAGGTGTTCGCTCTGCTGGGGCCCAACGGCGCGGGCAAGACCACCACCATCGAGATACTGGAGGGCTATCTCCAGCGCACGGCCGGCGAGGTTTCGGTCCTGGGCCACGACCCGGGCCGTAACGATCGCAGCCTCAAGGAGCGCATTGGCATTGTGCTGCAGACCACGGGCGTGGAGCCGTACCTGAGCGTCGAGGAGACCGTCAACCTCTTCCGAGGCTACTACCCGCAACCCATGCCCCTTGAGGATATACTGAGGGCCACCGGCCTCACCGACCAGCGCAGGGCCAAGGTCAGGCGGCTGTCCGGCGGCCAGCAGCGCAGGCTGGACGTCGCCATCGGGCTGTCCGGGGACCCGGACCTGCTGTTCCTGGACGAGCCCACCACCGGCTTCGACCCCTCGGCGCGGCGGGACGCCTGGGAGATGGTCCGCAACCTCAAGTCCCTTGGCAAGACGGTGGTGCTCACCACTCACTACATGGACGAGGCGGAGCACCTGGCGGACCGGGTTGCCATAATCGTGCAGGGGAAGATCGTCGCAGAGGGCGCTCCCGGCGAGCTGTCTCACGAGGGCAGGTCCACGACCATAAGCTTCAGGCTGGGCCCCGGTTCCGTTCCGCTGCCCCAGGGCCTGGACGCGGAGGCAGCGGACGATGAAGGGCGGTACGTCATCGCCACGGACCAACCCACCCCGGCCCTGCACCGGCTGACGGGCTGGGCGCTGGAGCAGGGAGTCGAGCTGGAAGAGCTGTCGGTCTCACGCCCGTCTTTGGAGGACCTGTTTGTCGAGATTGTCGGCTCATCGGGCCAGGACGGCGGGGCATCGTGAGCTCGCTGGCCCTTGCCCTGCGACAGGTCCGCTACGAGAACACCGCCTTCTGGCGCAACCCCGCCGCGGCCTTCTTCACCTTTGTCTTCCCCCTCATGTTCCTGGTGATATTCAACCTGGTCTTCGGCGACGGCGAGCTTGACGTGACCGGCGGGAGTGTGAGCATTTCGACGTTCTACGTGCCGGGGATAGTCGCTCTGTCCGTGACCAGCGCCTGCTACAACAACGTGGCAATGGGCATATCCTACTCCCGGGACGGCGGGCTGCTGAAGCGGTTCCGCGGGACGCCCCTTCCGGCGTGGTCATACCTGTTCGGCAGGGTTGTGCACTCGGTGCTGATGGCCCTGCTGCTGGTTGTGATTGTGACGGGCGCGGGAGTGTTGTTCTACGACGTGGACCTCCCAACCAACACGCTCCCGGGGTTCGTGCTGGCGCTGGCGGTGGGAGCGGCCACCTTCTGCGCCCTGGGCCTGGCCATTACTACGATCATTCCAAACGCGGACGCATCGCCGGCCATCGTCAACGCGTCGATTCTGCCTCTCCTATTTATATCCGACGTGTTCATTCCCCTGCAGGACGCTCCGAGCTGGCTGACCACCTTCGCCGACTTGTTTCCCGTGAGGCACTTCGCCCTGTCGCTCCACACAACATTCAACCCGTTCCAGACCGGAACGGGCATTGAATGGGACCACATTCTGGTAATGTGCGGGTGGCTTGTTGCCGGGCTGCTGGTGGGAATCAGGTTCTTCCGCTGGGAGCGAAGGCGTTAGGGAACTGCTGCCTGCACAACTACGCCGCCTTCGTGCCGCTCTCCCGTTATTCTCGTGGCGCAGCGCCTTGTATCGTATCACTATGTACTCAGAGTACAGGGCAGTGCTATAATGGCGCACGGAATTCCGGCGCAGGTTATGCGCAAATAGTGGACTGCACACAGGAGGAAGAGATGAGCAGGTATTTAAAGTTCGGCCTTTCAACCAGGGGCCTTTTGGCCGTCTTGCTGGTCGCCATGCTGACCCTGGCGATAGCGTGCGGCGGCGAGGAGGAGCCTACGGCCACCGAAGCTATGATGGAGCCGACGGCCACTGAGGCCATGATGGAGCCGACGGCCACCGAGGCCATGATGGAGCCTACCGCCACCGAGGCCATGATGGAGCCCACGGCGACGGAAGCGATGATGGAGCCGACGGCGACCGAGGCCATGATGCCAAAGCCGACCGACGACGCCATGATGATGCCCAAGCTGGAGGACCCGCTGGTTCTCGGGCACCTCAACGCCTTCACGGGGTCTCTGTCTTACTTCGGTGAGACGCACCTCAACGCCGTCAACCTGGCTGCCCAGCACGTCAGTGAGGCCGGCGGCATTCACGGCGCAGAGATCCAGGTCATTCACAAAGACACAGGCGTTAATCCCGTCCAGGGTGTCGACGCCGCCCGCGCGCTGGTGAGCGTCGATGGAGCGGTGGCGATAGTAGGCGCTCTCGCAAGCGGCGTCAGCCTTGCGGTGGCGGAGTCGGTCACTATCCCGGAGGGCGTCCTCCAGATCACCGGCGCTTCCACGTCCCCGGCCCTTACGGTGCTTGAGGACAACGACTTCCTCTTCCGCACGGCCGCATCGGACGCGGCGCAGGGCGTGGTGCTGGCCCAGGTTGCCCAGTTCCAGGGCTACACAACCGCCGGTATCATGTACATAAACAACGCCTACGGCGACGGCCTTGCCAACCAGTTCGAGGAGACCTTCACCGCCCTTGGCGGCACGGTAACCGCAAAGGTGGCCCACGAAGAGACACAGCCGACCTTTGCCTCTGAGCTGGAGAAGGCTACCGAAGGCGACCCGGACGTTCTCATTACCATGAGCTACCCCGGCCAGGCGGAGATCTACATCCGGGAGGCCCTGGAGGGCGGCTACGCAGACAAGTTCCTGTTCGTGGACGCCGTCAAGTCGCCTGAGATGATGGAAGTGATTGGCTGGGACCTCCTTGAGGGCACTGTGGGCACGGCCCAGGGCGCGCCGGACAGCCCTGCCCTGCAGGCGTTCCTGAGCGCATACGAAGCGGCCTATGGAGAGTTGCAGCACCCGTTCACTGCCGAGACCTACGACGCGGCGGTGCTGATTGCGCTGGCAGCCGCCAAGGCCGGCACCACCACCGACTCTGCGGCAATTAGAGACGCGCTGCGCGACGTGGCCAACCCTCCCGGAACGGAGGTAGGACCCGGAGTTGAGGGCGTAAAGATGGCCCTTGAGCTCATAGCCGCCGGCGAGGACATCAACTACGAGGGCGCGGCCGGCAACGTTGACTTTGACGAGAACGGCGACGTGGTCGGCTACATTGAGATATGGGCCGTCTCGGGCGGAATGATCGTATCCACCGGACAGTTCGTGCTTCCGTAGCCCACTCGCGGCGGAAGAGCCGGAATCCATCCGGCGCATAGGGAACAAGAGTGAGGCGGGGCAACCCTGACCAGGGTTGCCCCGCCTCAGCATTTTGGATCATGGCTGAGATAGAGGAGGTTTGTCTACCTGCGAAGTAGCCTGTCGTAGTCCGCGTGACTGCCTATCCACACCCAGATGAAGTCTTCCCCGTCCTCAATTGCAAGGGCTCGATATGAAAGCCCGACTCTCACAGACCAGAACCTGCCGACCCTTCTGAATCTGAGAGAAGGATGTCTGGGGTTCTCCTTCAGAAGGTCGAAGCTCTGTCGCGCAGTCCTTTGGATGCGCTCTGGCAGTTGGTCAAAACGGGACCAGAAGCTAGGGGTTGGTGCGGTGCACTAGAGCGGTCTCAGAGAGCCTCGCCGTTGGGCTTCCGCCGCCTCGGAGATCAGAGAGTCCAGTCTGCCGCTGGCCGAATCATCTTCTATCTGCTTGTCCCACTCTTCCCAGTCCAATTCGCTCAGCCATCGTCTAAGCTGATTGTAGTCTTCTTTGGAGAGGCTAAGAATAGCCTGCTGGATAGTCTCAATGTCTGTCATTGGCGGGCCTTCCTCACACTTCCTCAGGCGTGGGCGATCTTGCCATGCGCCGCTCCTCGCCCAGGATGCCGCCGGGACGTACCATTATCACGGCGACTATCAACACGCCTATCATGAAGAAGCGGACGTTGGGATCGGAGAAGACGCCGGGCAGGAACTGGGTTCCCGACCAGATGCCCCATACGACAAAGGCCCCCAGCACTGCGCCCTTGTTGTTGCCGGAGCCGCCCACCATGAGCATGGCCCATATCACGAAGGTCGCCAGGAGCGGGTCGAAGGTGAGGGGCGCCAGGAATCGCACGTTGTGGGCGAAGAGGGCCCCGCCGATGCCCATGATCACCGCTCCCAGGATGAACGCCTGGAGCTTGAACTTGAACACGTTTTTGCCGCTGGCCTCGGCTGCCACCTCGTCCTCTCTTATGGCTCGCAGCACCCGTCCCCAGGGCGACTTGACCACCTTCTCCACGGCCAGGTAAAGGACTAGAAGGACTGCCAGCACCACGACCACGAACAGGTAGTCGTAGTTCTCCGGGGAGACCAGGTCGCCCAGGAACCTGGGGATGTTGTATAGCCCCTTGGAGCCGTTGGCCGCCCACTTCTCGTTGAGGAAGAAGAGGCGTACCGCCTCTGCAATGCCCAGGGTGGATATCGCAAGGTAGTCGTCCTGGAGGCGCAGGGTGATATAGCCGATCACGAGGGCGATGACCCCGCACACCGCCGCGGCCCCGCCGAGTCCCAGGAAGAACCACAGGTCGATGCCCAGGTCCAGGAACGGGACCTCCGCCCAGTTTCCACCGAATACGTGGTCCTCGAAGAGGGTCGGGTCAGGCGGCTGGGTCGTCAGGAGCGCGGCCGTGTACGCGCCCAGCGCGAAGAAACCGGCTATGCCGATGTTGAACAGGCCGGTGAAGCCCCAGTGGACGTTGAGCCCCAGGCTGAAGACGGCGTAGATACCCGCCATAATCATGAAGCCCACTGTGTAGTCGGCTATGCCCGCTATGTCCATGTCCCGCGCCTTTCGACAGAGATGCTCACCTGCCGCCTCCGAATATGCCCCTGGGCCTCACCAGCAGCACCGCGATCATGATCGCGAATGCCACCGCGGGCTTGTAGCTGGGGTTGATCCACTGGGTGGAAACCTCGGAGGTGACGCCTATAATGAATGCGCCCACCAGCGCGCCGTAGGGGTTGCCTATACCTCCCAGAATCACCGCGGCGAACAGAGGTATGAGGAACCTCCAGCCCATCACGGGCAGCAGCTGCGCCTGGAACACAGCAAGGAGTATGCCTGCCGTTGCCGCCAGCGCCGCGCCCATTATCCACGTCGACCAGATGACGCGCCTGGTGTCGATGCCGCTGACGAGGGCCAGATTCGGATTGTCCGCGGTGGCTCTCATCGCCTTGCCCATCCTGGTGCGGGTGAGGACCAGGTAGACGGCCACCACCAGGATGATGGTAACAATCATGATGAAGATGGCATCCGGCGGCACTCGAACGTCCATGGGCCACTGGTAGAACTTCCGGGTCTCCCTGGGGAGGCGCTGAACGTCGCCGCTCCATATCATCTGCACCAGCCCCCGCAGTGCAATGGCAAGGCCCAGGGAGGCCATTGCCAGCACCACGTTGTTGACCCCGCGCTCCCGGAGACGGCGGTAGATGGCTATGTCCAGGGCCACAGCCAGCAGGGCGACTACGGCCACGGCCAAGGGCAGGGCTATGAGCAAGGGATAGCCGAATGTGAAGGGGCCAAGGCCTTTGCCCTCTATGCCGACCTGCGGCAGAAGGCTGCCCACGATGAACAGCGCAGCGTACGCGCCGATGGTCATGTAGTCGCCGTGGGCCACGTTGGCGAAGTTCAGTATGCCGAAGATGAGGGTCAGGCCGATGGCCCCCAGCGCGATGATGGCCCCAAGGAAGATGCCGTTTACCACCAGGGACATCTTGACCCCCGGCAGAAGTCCGATAACAAGCGCCGCGACCATTACGGCAACCGCCGTGTACATGGGCGTCCACGCGATCCCTATCCTCTTTGCGGCGCTCTGCAGAGTTGTCATGTCTAAATCATAACTATGAAAACAGACGTTTTGAGGGCTGCCGCCTCGCTCTGACCATCCCTGCGAAGCCTGCCCCGCACTTGATGCGGGGGCAGGAATCCAGGAGAGGTGGGATGTGGACTCCCGCCCCCGTATCGGTGTACGGGGCAGGCTGTGCGGGAGTGGTTTGGGCCCGGCGCTCCTCTATTTTCATTGTCCTTATTTATGTGGCCTCACAAGGCCCTGGTGATTGTGAGGGAACTGCTCATCCTCCCAGGTACAGCTGGGCAACCTCCGGGTTGCTGAGGAGGTCCCGGCCGGTATCCTCCAGCCGGTTCTCGCCCGCCACCAGGATGTACCCCCTGTTAGACATCTGGAGGGCGTCCCGGGCGTTCTGCTCAACCAGCAGCATTGCGACTCCGGTCTGATTGACCTCCTTTATGCGCTGGAAGACCGTGCCCATCATGGCCGGGGACAATCCGGCGGAGGGCTCATCCAGGAGCAGGAGTACGGGGTCGATCATCATGGCCCGGGCAATCGCGAGCATCTGGCGCTGCCCGCCGGACAGCGTCCCGGCCTTGCGCCCCGATTCCCGCGCCAGGTCCGGGAACAGCTCAAACATCTCATCAATGCGGCCCCGGTAGTCGTCACTTCTGGTGAACGCGCCCATCTCCAGGTTCTCGCGGATGCTCAGGGTCGGGAACACGTTGCTGGACTGGGGGACGTAGCACAGTCGAGTCCGCACAATCCGCTCCGGTGGGTAGGAGGATATTTCGACGCCTTGGAACTTCACGCTTCCCGACCATGCCCGCACCAGTCCCACAATGGCCTTCATCAGGGTGGACTTGCCGCAGCCGTTTGGCCCGATGATTGTGACCATCTCTCCGGCATCCACCGTTACGGATACGCCGTGCAGAATCTCCGTCTGCCCGTACCCCGCCACAATATCGGACGCCTCAAGCAATGCCACCGGCCGTCCCTCCCAGATAGGCTTCAAGGACCTCCGGGTCCTGCTGCACCTGGTGCGGGGTGCCCTGGGCGATAACCGCCCCGTTGGCCATGACGATGATGGGGTCGCACATGGTCATGATGAACCTCATGTCGTGCTCGATGATTACGAAGGTGATGTTGCGCTCCACGCTGGCCTCAAGGATGTTGGCGGAGATGCTTCTAAGCAGGGTGCGATTGACCCCCGCGCCCGGCTCGTCCAGGAGCACAACCCTTGGTTCGGCCATGAGAGTGCGGGCCAGCTCCAACAGCTTCTTCTGGCCGCCTGACAGGTTGCCGGCGTACTCGTTGGCCAGGTGGGAGAGGCTGAGGAGTTCCAGCACCTCCAGCGCCTGGGACTCGATGCGGCGCTCCTGCCGGGCCACTCGCCAGGGCATGAGCCAGGACGACCACACGGACTCTCCCAGCTGGGGCGCCGGCACCAGCATGAGGTTCTCCAGCACCGTCATACGCTTCATCTCGCGGGGTATCTGGAAGGTGCGCATCAGCCCCATGCCGAAGGTCTCGTGCATGGTCATCCCGTCGATGCGCCTGCCCTGGAAGAGGATCTGGCCGCTGGTGGGGGAGATTGCGCCTGAGAGGAGGTTGAACAGGGTGGTCTTGCCCGCTCCGTTGGGGCCGATGAGCCCGGTGATGTTGCCGGGCATAATCTGGAGGGTGCAGTGGTCTACGGCTCGGAGGCCGCCGAAGTCCTTGACCAGTTCCCGGGTCTCTAGGATTGGGTCTGTAGCTCTCAAGATGCCTCCGGCGCGCCGGGTTTCCGGGTGGCGTAGCTGCCGCTTGAAGGCGATTGCCTCGCGCTATTATATGGAGACATCGCGCCAACGGCAACAACGGCGCCTCCGGCCCTCGCATGATAGGGGAGGTCTTTGCGGAACAGCCATTGGGGTGTTCTCTCTTCGTCACCCCTGCGAAAGCAGGGGTCTAGAGCGTCCGAATAGACGACTTTAGATTCCCGCGAAAACAGGAATGACGATAAACGTATGGCCTCCGAGATGCCAACGCAGCTACCCAAGGATCTCCTTGCGCAGGAATGGCGGCGAAGCTTCTCTTTAGGGAAGATGAGGATGTGTAATTCGGAGGGCTGCCTTTGGTGGGTAGCGGAGAGCCCTTTCCCGCTACTCCCCCTGCTGGAAGTTGAGCTGCCAGCCGATGCCGAACTTGTCAAAGCACGCGCCGAAGTAGGCCCCCCAGAACATGTCCTGCAGCTCCATTGTGACCGTGCCGCCCTCGGAGATCTTGGCGAACAGCTCGTCCGTCTCCTCCTTGCTCTGAGTTGACAGGGAGATGGAGAAGTTGTTGCCCGCAACCGGCGGGTCGCCGAAGATCGACGGGACGTCGCTGCCCATGAGGACGCTGGAACCTATGGGATAGGACACGTGCATGACGCTGTCCAGCTCCTCCTCTGGAATGGGCATGTCGCCCGGGCCGTTCCTGAAGGTCTCCAGTATGGCGAACTCCCCGCCAAACACGGACCTGTAGAACTCGAACACCTCGCGGCAGTTTCCATTGAAATGGAGATAAATGCTGAGCGTCATCTGCGCCTCCCTGTGTAGTGTGCGATTTTGTCTCCAACGAGACCTGCGAAAGGTCTCAACAAGCCCAATCCACTCCCGCGAAGGCGGGAGTCCACGCCCCATCCCTCCTGGATTCCTGCCTTCGGAGACCTTTGAATAACCTCAGTTGCGGTGCGCGCCTCCCGACCATTCCTGCGGAAGCAGGAATCCATCGGCCTCATATAGAGGGAAATAGATTCCCGCTTTCGCGAGAATGACGATAAACGTATTGCCTCCAAGGTACCCCATAGTTACGCAAAGGTCTGCCTACGCAGGAATGGCTGCGAAGGCGTCATTAGGCGGGATGGTTCTGTTTCTAACATACTCAGAGTGTCCCTAAGTATACCCCACGCTGCGCCGTCGTAAAACGCCACGCGTCCCAGGCTCTACCGCGTTCCTGAATAAGTTCAGAAACATGTGAGACGGTAGCGTTGGAGGAAGATAGAAGAAGGGCCCATCCTTCTGGGTGAGAACAAACCATTAGGAGGGCCCCTCTCATGCGGGTATCTGGTCTACCCGGTTCATTATACCGCGTATCGGGGATGGCTGAGAGTAAGCTGAGTGACAAGGCGAAGGAACACTGGCGATACGTAAGTTGTTGGCAAGCCCTGCGAGGTCAGGGGCTTTCGGCCGAGGAGGCAAGTCTGGCGATAGGGGTGTCCAGAGCTACGTTGTACAGGTGGATGTCCCGGCTTAAAACTCATGGTCCTTTGGGGCTGGAGTACAGGAGCCGGATGCCCAGGAGGCGCCGTACACCGGCTTGGAGTCCCGAGATGGCTCAGGCAGTTCTGGAACTCAGGGAGCGATATCCCAGGTGGGGCAAGGATAAGCTGCAGCTTATCCTTGCCCGTGAGGGCTGGCAGATATCGGTCTCCACCGTTGGGCGCATCCTTGGTGTACTGAAGAGTAGGGGTGTCCTGAGAGAGCCGCCACGGACAGGAGTATCAGCTCGCAGGAGGGTAAGGCCCCGTCCATATGGAGTGAGAAAGCCCAAGGAGTACCAGGCCAAGGGACCCGGCGATATCGTGCAGGTGGACACCCTGGACATCCGCCCACTGCCCGGTGTGGTGCTCAAGCACTTCACGGCCAGGGACGTGGTCTCCCGTTGGGACGTTATTCAGGTGCACACAAGAGCCACCTCAGCGCTGGCAGCCCAGTTCCTGGACTCCGTACAGAGACGCCTCCCCTTTCCACTGAAGGCCGTACAGGTGGACGGAGGCTCGGAGTTCCAGTCTCACTTCGAGTCCGCCTGCCAGGAGAGGGGGATCAGGCTCTTTGTGCTTCCTCCCCGCTCCCCCAAACTCAACGGACACGTAGAGCGGGCTCAGAGAACCCACACTGAGGAGTTCTATGAACTCTATGACGGAGAGTTGGACATGGCACCCTTAAACCAGGCCCTTCTCGACTGGGAGCGCGTCTACAACACTGTCAGACCACATCACTCTCTGGACGGACTCACGCCGGCAGAGTATCTTATAAAATGCCACCCAGATGTGCTGGTCTCCCCTCAACCGTCTCATATGTACTGAACGAGTACA
>DAOUKT010000017.1:0-27401 GCA_034421015.1 Dehalococcoidia bacterium | reverse complement strand
CCCGCGGCTCGTAAACGGGCCATCTCACACCGCTCTTCAATGGTGACATGCTTGTATCTCTTTCCCATGACAACACCTTAACAAGGTGTTGCACTTCGTCTGTGAGTTTAGGGAATCTATCTCCATACATTAGGATACCGTAGACTCCTGCAGCTTCCCGATATGGGTCGGGGACAACCTCCGCAGTGGCGACGGTGATGAAGAGAACGCCAGAGGTGGAGTTTAGCAATAGGCTCAGGAAGCAGAAATCCACCTTTCCACGAGTGTGCCATGCTGGATTCCGGCTTTCGCCGGAATGACGGCGGGGTGATGACAAAGCTTAGCCCTCGCTGAGGAAAGCCCTTATCAGGCCGGTGACCTCCGCCTCCCGGGTGCGCCGGACGGCGTGCCCCGTGCCCTCCATCACCACCAGCCGCGAGCCTTTGATGTCCCTAACCATCGACCGGGCGAACCTCATTGGCGTCATGATGTCCTCCTCCCCAAAGATGAGCAGGGTTGGACAGGAGATGCGGTGCAGCCTGTCCCTGGAGTGGAAGGCTACGGTCGCCTCCGCCTGACGCTCGTAGGCGTCGGGCTCCTGGTATAGCTCGTCCTCCATGCCGTAGCTAATCAGCTGCTCAATGAAGTCCTCGTCGGCGTACTCCGCGCGGGTGTACACCCAGGGGAGGGTGAGCCTCATGTACTCGTCCCGGGGCAGGGTCCTCCTCAGCATTGAGAACCCCCTGAACAGGGCCGTTCCCCTGGGGTCTCCGGCGTCGTAGGTCGCCAGGAGCGCCAAGCGGTCCACGAATTCGGGATGCTCTATGGCGATCTCCTGGGCAATAGCGCCGCCCATTGAGTACCCGACGACGTGAGTTCTGTCTATGCCCAGCTCCCTGAGCACACCGATGGCGTCTTTAGCCATGTCGGCGATGCCGTAGAAGGACTGCGCCCGCTGGCTCAGCCCGCTGTCCCTGTTGTCGAAGACGATGACACGGAAGGAAGACCCGAGAGCCTCGGCCAGGGGCTTCCAGCCGCGATGGTCGCCACCCAGGCCGGAGATGAGCAGCACGGGCGGACTGCCGGGGTCTCCGTAGGTCTCGTAGTAGAAGTTGAGGCCGTTTGCAGTCAGGTAGGGCATTGGGTACTCCTGTGATGCCAACTCCCGCTCAAATGGTTCGACAGGCTCACCATGAGCGGGAAGTAGGCTTGAACGGGTGTGTAAGTCACCGTCGCCACGGGAGGCCGTCGGTGGCGCGGATGAACTCGGCGTGGAGGTCCGCGCCTGAGGCAATGATGCCCTCGGAGTGGAGGGTGGACGGGTTGGCCCGCTTGTCCGTGACAATGCCTCCCGCCTCCCTCACCAGCAGCAGGCCGCTGGCGATGTCCCAGGGCGAAAGGTTGTGGTGGAAGTACATATCGACCCGGCCGCAGGCGGCGTAGGCTAGTCCCAGGGCCGCCGACCCCATGATCCGCGTGCCCTGAATGTTGGGCCACAGGTGCAGCACCATCTCGATGGCCCGGCCCGCGTTCTCGTCCACGTAGCCCAGGTCGTAGCCCAGGAGCGAGTCCTCAAGCCTGCCCTTGGGCGATACGCTTATAGGGCTGCCGTTGAGGGATGCGCCCTGTCCCCTGACGGCCTGAAACATCTCGCGGCGCACGGGGTCGTAGGTCAGGCCCAGCAGGATGTCGTCGTTCTTGGCCAGGGCAATGACCTGGGAGAAGAAGGGGATGCCGATGACGTAGTTGCGCGTTCCGTCCAGGGGGTCGATGATCCAGGTGTACTCTGAGCTGCCGCTCACCGGCTCCGACTCCTCCGCCAGGAATCCGGCCTCTGGGAACTCGCTGCTCAGGGCCTCAATGATGCGGCTCTCCACCAGCTTGTCAACGTCGGTGACGAGGTCTGCGCGGCCCTTGAAGGAGACCTCCTTCTCGGTGTGGAACCTCTCCAGCAGCAGTCCGCCGGCCTCCTCGGCAACCCTCAACGCCACCTGCAACGCGTCGGCGCCGCTCCTGGCGACGGGTAGCCCATTCCGGGGGCCTGTACTCAGAGCGCCGCCTCCCGGACGCCCATCCTGCCCCGGACCTCGGCCAGGGTCTCCCCGGCGACTGTCCGGGCGCGGCGCGCTACCTTGTGCAGCTGCCTGGAGGGTCGCATACCGGAGAAGACGATTTGCCGTGCTGTGGTCATGGCCGTTCCATCGTAGAGTCTACCACAGACTACAGGGGTGGGAAAGGTAAGGGGGGCCGAGCGTTTTAGATGGGTTATGTCCAACTCGGCGGTCGCTTCAGCATGTAGCCGTCTGGTTTGACAACCTCCTCTGGCAACTGGCTATTTCTGATCGCACTCTGGCTTATGTCGAAATACCCGGTAGCGGCCTTACGGAGTGCGAACGACCTTCGCCCCGGCGGGAAGGCAACGACGACCCGTTTCTCCGGGAACCGACGGCGAACCGCATTGATAGGGCCCACCAGGTCTCCATCAGCGGATACGACAATAGCCGTATCAAACGAATTGTCTTGAGCGTCACAGAGCATCTCGACCGCGATGTTGACGTCTGTCATCTTCTCCTCGAAAGTCTTGGTTGTCTCGCCACACTTCGGGCAACGATGGTTCTTGGCAATGTAAGAGCCGAAGTGTACTTGCAGATCAGAGAGAGTTGCCAGCGCTTCTAAGTACGTGTTCTGTCGCCGCGGTCTGTCAGGGTCATGCGACTCAGAGGAGATTCTCGCAGTGAAATAGCGTATCTTCTCCAGTCGCTGTTGAGGCCTCAGTAGATTCTCAGAGAGTTTGCGGATGTCAAGCCACAGATACTGTCTCCAATGCATGGACCTAAGGCCGTAGTATAAGTTGAATCCGTCGATGTATACTATGACGTGTTGCATTCCGCTTTGATTAGAAGTGTTTGACAAAACTACACCATTTTGCTTATAATTTAGCTACCACGCCAGAGATAGCATCTCTGGCCCGACGCTTCTCTCTAAGAGAAGCGTCTCTTTTTGTTTGGCGACTGGCAGCCATATTAAGCCTTTCACCGGCAATGCTTCAACAGGACTGGCGGCGTATTCACCCCCTGTTTGCGCGCCCAGTCTGAGACTGCTAGAATTCCCGTAAGTTTCCCCAATCCGCAATCAATTGGAGGTGGGTCTCATGGTCCTCAGCGACCGCACCATCAAGGAGGAGCTGGCCAAGGGCAGAATCATCATAGACCCACTGGATGAGTCCGACATTCAGCCCGCCAGCGTGGACCTTCACCTCGACCGCAAGCTGCTGGTCTTCCGCAACACCCGGCAGCCATACATCGACGTTCGCAAGAACCTGCCCGACCTCACGGAGCCTGAGGAGATTCCCGACGACTCGCCCTTCATCCTGCACCCGGGCGAGTTCGTTCTGGCGAGCACTCTGGAGGTCGTCGGCTTGCCGGAGGACATTGTGGCGCGGCTGGAGGGCAAGAGCTCCCTGGGCAGGATCGGCCTGCTCATCCACTCCACAGCGGGCTACGTGGACCCGGGATGGAACGGGCATCTCACCCTGGAGCTGAGCAACGTCGCCAACCTGCCCGTGACCCTCTACTACGGGATGAAGATTGGACAGATATCCTTCCTGAGACTGACCACCCCGGCCGAGAACTTGTACGGTTCACCGGCCCTGGGCAGCAAGTACCAGGGACAGACGGAGCCGACGGCCAGTCGCTTTTTCAGGGACTTTACCAAGGAATAGAAGCCTCCATGGACTACATGAGCAGGGCCGTAGAGCTGGCCCGGGAGGCCCTGGGCCGTTCCAGCCCCAACCCTCCGGTGGGCGCGGTGATAGTCAAGGACGGCCGGATAGTGGGGGAGGGCAGCACGATGCCCCGCGGCCAGGACCACGCCGAGATTGTGGCGCTGAAGCAGGCGGGGGACGAGGCCCGGGGCGCGACGCTCTACGCAACCCTGGAGCCGTGCTGTCACTTCGGAAGGACGCCGCCGTGCACCGGGGCCATTGTGCAGGCGGGCATCGCAGAGGTGCGGGCGGCCCTCATCGACCCCAATCCGCTGGTCAACGGCGCGGGAATAGCGGCGTTGCGCGAGGCGGGGGTAAGGGCCATCGTGGAGGAGTGCGACGAGGCCGCGGAGGTGGCTGAGGCGTACGTCAGGTACGTGACCACCGGCCTGCCGTTTGTTATCGCCAAGTTCGCCATGAGCGTCGACGGCAAGATTGCCAGCGCGTCCGGCGACTCCAAGTGGATCACGTCGGAGGAGGCCCGCTGCCACGCGAGGGTGCTGCGCGGCCAGGTTGACGCGGTGGTCGTGGGCATTGAGACGGCCCTCAGCGACGACCCACGTCTGACGGCGCGGGACATGGACGGCAACACCCTGGAGAAGCAGCCTTTGCGCGTCATCATCGACAGCTCTGCCCGGCTGCCTACCGACTCCCAGCTTTTCAGAGAGCCGGGCCAGGTGCTTGTGGCCGCCGCCGGCGCATCGGAGGAGCGGACGGCGGGCCTCTGCGCTGCGGGCGCGCAGGTGGTGTCGGCACCCTCAGGCAACGGCTCAGTGGACCTGCAGACCCTCCTGAAGGTGCTGGGAGAGCGGGAGATAACCAGCGTCATGGTGGAGGGTGGAGGCAGGCTGGTGGGGTCGCTGTTCGACCTGGGGCTGGTGGACAAGGTGATTGCTTACATCGCTCCCGTGGTGCTTGGAGGGCGCGATTCGCCGACTCCGGTGGCTGGCGCGGGCGCTGCGTCCATGGAGGAGGCCCTGCGCCTGAAGCGGACTCGCATCGATGTAATTGGGCAGGATGTTGTGATGACCGGATACGTGAGGTGAGAAGGATGTTTACGGGAATCGTACAGGAAGTCGGCAGAGCGAAGGGGAACGACGGCTCTTCGCTCACCATTGAGGCGGCGGCATCGCTGGAGGGCCTGAACCTGGGCGACAGCATAGCCGTCAACGGGACGTGTCTCACGGTCAAGGCCCTGGAGGATGGCGGATTCTCCGTGGACACCATGCCGGAGACCCTGAGACGCACCAACATTGGCCTGCTGGGGCCCGGCTCGCCGGTGAACCTGGAGAAGGCCCTGACCCTCAGCACGCCGCTGGGGGGACACATCACCCAGGGGCACGTGGACGCCACGGGCGCCCTTGTCTCCATTGAGCCTGAGGGCGATGCCCTGATCATGCGGTTCGAGGCCCCAACCCAGGTGATGAAGTACGTTGTGGAGAAGGGGTTCATTGCCGTGGACGGCATCAGCCTGACGGTTGTGGACTGGGACGAATCGTCTTTCTCGGTGTCTGTGGTAAGATATACACAGGACAACACCAATCTGGGCGTGCGAAAGCCCGGGGACGTGGTCAACCTGGAGGTTGACATACTGGCCAAGTACGCGGAGAAGCTGCTGGCCGATCGTCGGTGACTGAGCAATCGTGAGTTGGGAGGAAGGACAATGCCTCTGGTAAGCGTTGAACAGGCTATCAAGGACTTCCAGGACGGAAAGATGGTCATCATTGTGGATGACGAGGACAGGGAGAACGAGGGCGACCTGTCCGTGGCCGCGGAGAAGGTCACCCCTGAGATAATCAACTTCATGGCCACCTACGGCCGCGGCCTCATCTGCGTTCCCATGATAGGGCCGCGCCTGGAGCAGCTCAAGCTGCCAATAATGGTTGACGAGAACACGTCTCGCAACACCACCGCATTCACGGTTTCCGTGGACGTGAGGAAGGGCGCCACAACCGGCATCTCGGCACCAGACCGCTCCGCCACAATCCAGGCCCTTATTGACCCCCTGACGGAGCCGGAGGACCTGGCGAAGCCGGGCCACATCTTCCCCCTTCGCTACCAGGAGGGTGGGGTGCTGGTGAGGGCGGGCCAGACGGAGGGGTCGGTGGACCTGGCGAAGCTGGCAGGCCTGTACCCGGCCGCCGTCATCTGCGAGGTCATGGCGGACGACGGCACGATGGCCCGTATGCCCCAGCTCGAAGTGTTTACGGACCGGTACGGCATCAACATTGTGAGCGTGGCCCAGATCATCGCCTACCGACGCCTCCACGAGAAGATGGTGGAGAGGGTGGCCGAGGCGCGGCTTCCCACTCGATACGGACTTTTCAAGGCCATCGCATACAAGAGCGCGGTGGATGCCGCTGAGCACCTCGCCCTGGTCATGGGCGATATCAGCAGCGGTGAGCCTCACCTGGTCAGGGTGCACAGCGAGTGCCTGACCGGCGACGTTTTCGGCAGCCGCCGGTGCGACTGCGGCGCGCAGATAGACCTGGGGTTGAAGCGCATCGCCGAGGAGGGCAGGGGCGTCTTCCTCTACATGCGCCAGGAGGGCAGGGGTATTGGCCTGCACAACAAGATTAGGGCGTACGCCCTCCAGGATGGCGGCCTTGACACCGTGGAGGCCAACGTCGAGCTTGGCTTCAGCCCTGACCTGCGTCACTACGGCATAGGAGCCCAGATCCTGTCAGACCTGGGAGTACGCGATATGCGGCTGCTCACCAACAACCCAAAGAAAGTCATTGGCCTGGAGTCCTATGGCATCAACCTGGTGGAGCGAGTCCCCATCATCGTGCCTCCCACTGCCGATAACGAGCGGTACCTGGAGGTCAAGCGCGAAAAGCTGGGCCACCTGCTGGGAGCGGAGGAGTCCAGGGATTGAAGGGGCCTTCCTTTGAGGATGAGCCGGATGGACCGGGCCTCAACGTCAGGGGCGGGCTGGACGCGCGCGGCCTGCGGATAGCCGTAGTAGCATCCAGCTTCAATCGCTTTGTCACGTCCAAGCTGGCCGAGGGGGCCTGCCGGGGCCTCATGGCCAGCGGCCTTGAGGAGACCGACCTGTACGTGGCATGGGTCCCGGGCGCGTTCGAGCTGCCCCTTGCGGCCTCGGAGATGGCCAGGACCGGCAAGTGGGACGCCCTTGTATGCGTGGGCGCGGTCATCCGTGGCGAGACGTCGCACTTCGACTTTGTGGCAGGTGAAGCCGCCCGGGGCATATCCGCGGCGTCGCGAGAGACGGGCGTCCCGATAGCCTTCGGTGTGCTCACGACGGACACGGAGGAGCAGGCGCTGGAGAGGGCCGGGGGCAAGGCGGGGGACAAGGGCTACGAAGCAGCGCTCACTGCAGTTGAGATGGCGAACCTTCTGCGAAGGGTGAAGGAGTAGCGGCAACGGGCCGGTCCCTGCGCCCGGCTTCTATTCCGTTGTCCTGAACACCCTGTAGCCGCGGCGGACGAGGTTCTTGACTCTCGCGCCACTGCCAAAGCTTGCAGAGGCTGTACTTTGGCGTAGCTACAGCAATCCCAGGCGCTCCACGTCTGCCAGGGTCCAACGCGTAGACAGGAGAAATGACCGCAGAGTCCTCGGGGTAAGGGACGCGTTGCCATGGTGATAGCTGATGACTACTCGACGACCGGCTGTATCCTTGTACAAGTGATGAGAGCCGTTAGACCGGCTAAGAGTAAATCCATCCCGCAAGAGAGCGGCGATTAGAGCGCGAGTCGGGGTGTTCCGTAACCTGGCAACTAGATTGTCCGGAACTGTCACCTTTCCGGGATCCCGATAGACAGCTCTAGAACGTTGTCTTGGCTAGACCGTCCTGTTTCGCTCGCGGACTTGCCAGTAGGGACATCTTCCCCGTTAGCTAGCATGTCTTCCACAATCAGGACGGCCGCTTCTTGAAGGGCCTGTTTGGCCTCTTCCCGGGTGTATCCCCACGTTGCGCATCCGGGGAGATCGTCAATCCAGGCGCTCCACCGCCCATCTGATTCCGGTTCAACTCGACCCTCAAAGCGGTATATCAACGCCTCTCCTCCGCGCCGCTGGAATCTCCGTAACTTTGTCCCATTATACAACTTTGCAACCTGCCAGCGTCCTTGGCTTCCACGCAAGTGTGGAATACGGGACGCCTGTGGAATGCAGCGTGTGGTAGAAATCAGGTACGTGCAGGCTCTGAGGAGGCGGGCTCCTCGACCAGGGGCACCTGCTTGAAGTCCACGCCCTCCGTGGGGTGCAGGTGCACGAGGCAGACGGCTCCAAGCTCACGGCCGTCAGACGTGAGTATGGGCGCGCCGGAGTAGGCGGCCCGCACGGAGCCTTGGGACAGGTCCTCGAACAGGTCCGAGTGGCCCAGGGCAACGTAGTCGTAGCCCGTGGCCTCTATCTCATAGGCGAAGATGGGAGATGAGCGGTCGTTCTCCACGCCCGGCGGCACAAAGTAGCCGTGGGCGATTCCAACGTGCCACCAGGAGCCGTTCCTGGGCGGCGCGCCCTGGAGGGGGCGGAAGTCCATGTGGTGGTCGTAGGTGGGGCGGCCCCACACGCTGAGCTGCAGGTCCTCGAAGAGCACCGTCTCGCCGTTGGGGTCCCGGAGAAGGTTTATGTGGCCCGGCAGGTTTTCGAAGCCGGGGTGGTTGTATATGGTGTGCCGGTCCAGCTGGTCGTGGTTGCCGGGAAGAAGAATGACAGGCATGTCCAGACGGCCAAGCTGGCGGACGGTCTCGAAAACCACGTCATCCTTGACCCTGGCGTTGTCGAAGAAGTCTCCCGCCAGGATGACCAGGTCCACTTCAAGATCGTTGGCCTTGTCGACCACCTTGCCAAGGGCGGCGCAGGTGGAAATCTGGTCTATGTGGTTGTCAGATGTGTGAAGAATCCTAACTTCGGTATCGGGGCGGGACCCGTTCAACTCCATCCCTCCGTGTTGAAGGCGTCCGGTGGGCACGCCTGCCGGCGCTAGGGAATGATACCACGACGGCGCGTGGGCTTCAACTGACGCGCTCTTGCTGTTCGGTCGTAGCTTGGTTTGTCGACAACTATCTCTATTGACATAACAATTTCGCACTATGCGATAATATGGAAGATTACCAAGTCTTGCCGTTAGTAGGACACCAGGGGGGGAGTACTAGAGGTGATTGTTGACCATGTTGACAATATTGAGCTCTCTGATGATCAAGTGCAACAGAATTACAATGAACTTCGCGCTCTGAAGCGACTATGGATCGGACTTAGCACCTTGAACCAATACGTGCAAAGTATGGAGGCGGTGGCTAGGGAGAGGTTGGGCGTGGGTTCCAGAGGCTCCAAGGATGTTCACATTTACGGCAATAGCCCTCGTCTGGAGGGAATCCCGCAGGATCTGATTGCTTGTGTCTTCGATTGGTACTCGGTAACAGCTTGCACTTACATAAGGACGGTCGGTTGGCTCGCCAATGCAGGTGACAAAGTAAAGGCAGTTGAGTATCTGAAGGCTGTCATGCCAGAGGTCTACCTGTGGCGGAACAAAGTGGGAGTCCATTTTGCCTTGACCGACCCTCTGCCAGAGGACAACTTGGCTGACCAAGCCAAGAGTGTGATGTTTCCTATCTCCTTTGATGAGGACGCATTTTATGCAGGGTCGCTTGGTTTGACCCTAGTATCAGGAGGTGAGGAACGACCTAAGCCAGAAGGTATTGCTGATTGGCGCTGGCGGCTGCTGGGGATGTCGGGGCGGAATAGGAGCACGAGCCGGAAGGATATGAGGTGGAGCCTGACTCATACTCATCAGTCACTGTCGTTACGCTACCAATCCAACGGCTAGGTCGCTTCAGCAGGCGTTACACAGTGTTCTGGGGTCACGCTGTCAACTAGGTGGCTAATTCACGTACAAGTGGCCGTGCAATGCCTTGGATTCTTCGTCGCTACGCTTCTTAGAATTACCTACGCCCACTTGAAAGCCCGCGGCCGCGATAGTAAGCTATCAACAGGACTGGCAGGGAGGTGAAACTATGCTGATGCGTGAAAAGTGCGTGGCGTGCCGCAGGGACTCGCCCCTGGTCACCGACGAGGAGGTCGCAGAGCTGCATCCACAGGTTGCCGACTGGGAGCTGCTGGAGGAGGAGTCCATCCCGCGCCTGAGGCGCACCTTCGCCTTCCCCAACTTCGCTGATGCCCTGGCCTTCAGCAACAACGTGGGCGAGGCGGCGGAGGAGGAGGGCCATCATCCCCGCATCGTTACCGAGTGGGGCAGGGTGACGGTCACCTGGTGGACCCACAAGATCCGGGGGCTTCACCGCAACGACTTCATCATGGCGGCGAAGACCGACAGCATCTACGGCTAGCCCTCCACCAGTTCTCTCACCCTCGCGAACATCCCCTCGAACATCTCCCGCGTGAGCTTGCCGGTGTTGGTGTTCTGCTGGCTTGGGTGGTACGACGACGCCAGCAATATGCCGTCGGGCAGCGTGATCGTTGCGCCGTGGGCGAAGCGCGGCGCAGGCTTCAGCGCCTCCAGCCCCATTTCCCGTCGCGCTGTGAGATAGCTGTCGAAGGCTATCTTCCCCAGCGCAACCACGACCTTCACATTCGTCAGCAGCGATAGCTCCCGCAGCAGGTAGGGGCGGCAGGCGGCCTTCTCTTCGGTGGACGGCTTGTTGGCAGGCGGCGCGCAGCGCACGACCGCCGTGACGTAGGCGTCATTCAGCGTCAGGCCGTCGTCCCGGCGGGTGGACGTTGGCGAGCTCGCGAACCCGAACTTGTAGAGCGTCTCGAAGAGCCAGTTGCCGCTGCTGTCGCCGGTGAACATACGCCCCGTGCGGTTGCCGCCGTGGGCCGCAGGCGCCAGCCCGACTATCAGGACGCGCGCTCCGGGGTCTCCGAGGGACGGCAGGGGGCGTCCCCAGTAATCCTGGTCTCGATACCTGGCGCGCTTCTCCTGGGCCATTCGCTCCCTGTGCTCCACCAGCCGCGGGCACGCCCGGCAGTCGATTACCCTGCGGTTCAGCGCGTCGAGGGATTGCGCGACGGTCGTGGTCATTGCCCCGCTCAGATCAGGGACCGGGACTGCCCGCCGTCGACGGTGATGGACGCGCCGGTTATCATTCCGGCGCGCTCGGAGCAGAGGAAGGCCACGGTCTCGCCCAACGGCTCCGGCCATCCGAACTTCCCCATTGGAAGCTGACGCTCGATGAACTGCTGCACCACCTCTTCGCTGTTGCTCTCCACAAACCGGTCCCAGCTGCCTCCCGGAAACTGGATCGACCCCGGGGCCACGGTGTTCACCAGCACGTTGAAGGGCGCAAGGGACAGGGCTATGTGCTTGGAGAAGGCGATGACGCCTGCCTTGGCCGTCATGTAGCTGAGGCCGCCGCCGTACTCCCTGCCCCAGATGGAGGCGATGTTGACAATGCGGCCCCACCCGCGCTCCTTCATACCGGGCGTCACCAGACGGGCGAGGCGTATGGTGGACATCAGGTTGAGGTCCAGGGTGTCGTACCAGTCCTGGTCGGTGGTGGAGTCGAAGTCGCGTCCGCCGCGCGTCCCGCCGACGTTGTTGACAAGAATGTCCGCCTGCCCGTAGGCCTCCATCGACTCCTCGAAGAACCTGGCCGCGCCCTCCGCGGTGGCCACGTCCGCCTGGACGCCCCGGACGTCGTAGCCCAGGGCATTCATCTCGGCCAGGGCCTTGTCCAGGTCCTCCGCGCCGCGCCCGCAGATGAAGACGCGGCAGCCCTCTCTGCCCAGGGTCAGGGCCACCTGCCGGCCCAGCCCCCGACTGCCGCCGGTGACCAGGGCCACGCGGCCTTCAATTCCCAGGTCCATGCTTGTCCTCCTTACGACAAAGGGTTGTGAACGTCAACTATGGAATTACTCATGTGCCATAAATCTCTTTCCCCTTGAGGAGGCCTTTGCGTAACTCCAATTAGGACGCCCTCTCTTCGTCACCCCTGCGAAAGCAGGGGTCTGGGTGGTCCGATATAGAAGGCTCCAGATTCCTGCTTCCGCAGGAATGACGATAACCGTACTTCCCTGAAGATGCCGCCGTAGTTACCCAAAGGTCTCCTTCCGCAGGAATGACGGGAAAGCTCACCTCTTTGGACAATACACCAGGGTTGTGACGTATCCCGGCGAGGCCTACTCCTGGGGCCGGATGAGCAGCACCGGGCTGTAGGAAGCCCTCAGCACGCGGTCTGCCACGCTGCCCATTATCCAGCGTCCCAGCCCCGACCGGCCGTGGGTGGACATCACAATCAGGCGGCCTTCGTCCTCGGCGGCGAGGTCGATTATGTGGGCTGCCGGGTGTCCGTTCTTGACAGCGGTCTCCACCTGCAAGCCCTTCTGCTCCAGCTCGGCACGCCTCTCCCTGAGGTATCCTGTGGCGACCTGCTCCAGGTTGGATGTCAGCTGGGGGTCGAAGGCGTAGACCTCATTCGCCGAGACGGGCAGAGGAGGCGGGGATACGACCTGGACCAGGAGGACCTTCGCGCCCATCGCTCCGGCCAGGGCCTCCACGTGCGGCAGGGCCCTCTCCGCAAGGGCGGAGCCGTCCAGGGGCGTCACCAGGGTGTCGATTGGCTTCCCGTCCGGCGGGGTCTCTCCGTCGTCGCCGGGCCTCAGGATCAGCATTGGGGTGGACGTGGAGTGAAGGAGCTTGTCGGCGTTGCTGCCGTACACCCACCGGCCCAGGCCGGAGTGGCCGCGGGTGGACATCGCAATGAGGTCGGCATTCTCCTCCAGGGCTACGCTCAGGATCGACGTTACGATGTCGTCCCCGTAGACCGCCTTTGTGGTTGTCTTGAGCGACGGGAACTCTCCGGCGACCCGGGCCAGGTGTCGCTCCGCCGAGTTCAGGGCGCGGGTGAGAGCCTGGTCCCTAGTCTCGGCGACCGCGTCCGACGCATGCTGCGCCCGTCGCAGATAGGATGTGCCGGCCATGCCGAAGGCTCCGGTGGTCTCGTCGACCGAGGCCAGGGCCTCCAGCCACGTGCCGCCGATACGAGGCTCCTCCACAACGCTGAGCAGGACGACCTCCGCCTGCGTGGCCTCCGCAATCTGCGCCACCCGCCCCATGATGGATTCCGAGAGCTTGGAGCCGTCCAGGGGAACGAGGATCTTCATACGTGCCTCCCGTGGTGTGTCTTAGGTGGTTGCCGGCTATATTATACCCCATTGCCCAAGGCCGCGAGCCACGATTGGCTGTGATAAAATGTGGGGAGTTGGAGAGGGGTAGGGTTCTGCTATGCACTTGACGAGAATGTATTTTGGCGGAGTGCCGCCGTTCACTGAGCCGATTAAGCTCAAGCTGGACGAGCGAATCAACGTGTTCGTCGGGCCGAACGCCTCCGGGAAAAGTACCATCCTCCTGATGCTGGCAAAGAGCCTCAACCGGTTGGAGGAGAACGGCAAAGGGCTACTAGATAATGCTCATGTCTCGTCGGTCCTTTTTCCGGACGATGAAATTGATGAAGCTATAAGTGAAGGTTGGCTGGATATTCGAAAGGGAAGCTATCTGGCAGCCAGTGAAGACTGGGTTGGCACCAAAGAAGGATCAATAATGAGCCCGGAGGAACTGCCTGCAGTTTACATTAGCTCTGTGCGTGAAGGACTGCCCGGCGTATCTAAGGTAGAAGAGCCTGACGCCTACGGCGAGACGGCTGCCGAGGCATTGGCCGGGCCCTTCAGCGGTTCCCGCACAATGTGCGCTGCTGCATTGTTGGGGGAAGAGCTTAGAGATACTGGAGGAGATGCTGCCTTTACTAAGGAATGGATCCCATTCACAGAATCAATTGAGCTAGCGGATGCGTGCAGCAAGCGCATCTGCGATGAAGTCATTAGAGACTCAAAACCCCACAACTACATACACGGCTATGATATACGAGGCTATCTGAACCACCCAGATCCAGACCCTAGTCTAATACCTATCAAACCAAGGATGGGAATAAACACCACCGATATTCGAAATTTCGAATCTCTTCCTTATGATGAGGAGCCGTCATATTCGGCGTATCGAGAGCCGCCGGAGTCTGTGCCGATATACCTTGGATATCTCAGTTCAGGGACGGAGGGGACGTTACTCTGGATACGGTGGCTGGCGCTCAAGATGGTTAATCATTATGGATTCCGCAATGACTGGCACGAGCATCCCGCAATCCTGCTCATTGACGAGATAGAGAACCACCTGCATCCCACGTGGCAGCGGCGGGTGATACCGGCGCTGCTGGATCACTTCCCGGGCCTGCAGATATTCGCCACAACTCACTCGCCCTTTGTGGTGGCCGGTCTGAAAGCTGGCCAGGTGCACCTGCTGAAGCGCGACGAGAACGGCGTTGTGACCTACTCCCCCAACAAAGAGGACATCGTGGGCTGGACGGCGGATGAGATCCTGCGCAACATGATGGGGGTTGAGGACCCAACGGACAACGAAACCGCGGAGGCGGCGCGGGAGTTTCGGAGGTTGCGGAACGAAGGGCCTTGCAGTGACCCGGAGGAAGAGGCGGGACGTCAGGAGCGGATGGAGGAGTTACGGCGGTTCCTGAGCAGGGAGCTATTGGCCGGCGGCGCAGAGGCGGCCCAGCGGGAACTGTTCGAGCGGCAGTTCGCGGAGGCTCTTGAGAAATACCGGCGGTCCCAGGAACTCAACCAGGAGAACGGCTGATCTTGCACTCGGTAGAGCGGTCGGCGGAGCCTTCGTTCTTCGAGCAGTTACGCGCCGCATACACCGAATGGGTTCACCTGGACGGCGGAGACCGTCGGCAAATTCGCGAGGCTCTTGCTCAGGACTTTGGGCAGGTCTGTGCCTACTGCGAGGAGGACTGCAGGTGGCCATTCGAAGGAACCATCGACCACTTTCGGCCGCGCGGCTGGTTTCCCGGACAGTGGCTCGACTGGCTTAACCTGGTACTGGCCTGCGAAAGGTGCAACCAGGCAAAGGGCGGCAGCTGGCCTGGCTTTGACGATGCGCAAACCAATCAGTTGTTGGGTACAGACTCTCGTTACACGCCTGTGTCGGAGTACGTCAATCCCAATGCGGAAGTAGGACGGAAACCTGCGGAGGAGTACTTCGAGTTCGATGTTGAGACGGGTGAAATCAGACCTGCTGAAAAGCTTGACGGGCTGGCATGGTCAATGGCTAGACGCACTATTTGGGACATGGACCTGAATGACAGACAATTGGGAGTCAACCATCCTGCCCATCTATGGAGCCAGCGTCTCCGCCAGCGGAACTTGCTGATTCAGGGTCTTAGTGGCATATCTGACCCTGAGCAGATGGTTCTGGTTGCTCTTGACTTCACGCAGCCTGACAAACCCTTCTCTACATTCGTCACCGCCTTCTTGGCGAAATACTATCCCGATCTGGCGTAAGACCCGCTTTCGCCTTGTCCGTACGGGCATGTCCCGTAGCCCGATACTGGATGGGCATCCAGGTGGGATGTTCAACTCCCAGCCCCCAATGGTTGCAACGCAGCCGCTCTGGAGACTACACTACGATACAAGGTATTAGATGTCCGCCCATTAAACTAAGGAGGCGTCATGCAGTCCTATACTCGTAACGACAATATGAAGCACAAGAGCCGGGCCATCACCGCCGGTCCCACGCGGGCGGGGTCCCGCTCCATGCTCCGGGCCACCGGCCTGGACGACACCGCTCTGTCCAATCCCTTCATCGGCGTGGCCAACCTTGCCAGCGACGTCACTCCGTGCAACGTCCACCTGGGGCCGTTGACCGCTCGCGTCAAGGAGGGCATTCGCTC
The DNA here is from genome assembly GCA_034421015.1 of Dehalococcoidia bacterium. Classification (GTDB taxonomy): domain Bacteria; phylum Chloroflexota; class Dehalococcoidia; order Lucifugimonadales; family UBA2985; genus DAOUJW01. The sequence goes on along the minus strand of DAOUKT010000017.1, from coordinate 11,936 downwards.
TGCAAGCGGCACGCCCTTCGAGTTCGGCACCATAACCGTCAGCGACGGCGTGTCCATGGCAACTGAGGGCATGAAGGCCTCCCTGGTCAGCCGCGAGGTCATCGCAGACTCCATCGAGGTTGTGTCCATGGCGGAGTGGTTCGACGGCCTCGTGACCGTCGGCGCCTGCGACAAGAACATGCCCGGCTGCCTGATGGCAATGGCCCGGCTGAACATACCCTCCGTCTTCGTTTACGGCGGGACCATCATGCCGGGCACCTACCACGGGAAGGACGTGAACATCCAGGACGTGTACGAGGCCATTGGCGCGCACGCCCGCGGCAGCATAACCGACGCTGAGCTTGACGAGATGGAGCGCGTGGCCTGTCCCGGCGCGGGCGCATGCGCCGGTCTCTTCACCGCCAACACCATGTCCTCGGCCATTGAGGCCCTTGGCATGTGCCTCCCCGGAGACGCCTCCATTCCGGCGGTTGACCCTCTCAAGGCGGAGGAGTGCAGGCAGGCGGGGGAGGCGGCGGTCAGGCTGCTGGAGATGGGCATTGCGCCTCGTGACATCCTCACCCGCCAGGCTTTTGAGAACGCCATAACGGTCGTGGTGGCGATGGGCGGGTCCACCAACTCGGTGCTTCACCTGCTTGCCATCAGCCATGAGGCCGGCGTGTCCCTCTCGATTGACGACTTCGACTACATCAGCCGCAACACGCCTTACATCGCCAGCCTGCGGCCTGGGGGCGCTTACGTCATGGCCGACCTTCACGCCATCGGCGGCGTGCCCCAGGTTATGAAGCGGCTCCTGGACGCCGGCCTGCTCCACGGCGACGCCATGACCGTCACAGGCAAGACCGTGCGCGAGAACCTGGAAGGCGTTGAGGAGGAGGCCGACCAGAAGATCGTGTTCCCCGTGTCGTCGCCCCTGAGCCCCACGGGCGGCCTCGCCATCCTCAAGGGCAACATCGCTCCCGAGGGCGCGGTGATCAAGGTGGCGGGCAAGGAGAAGCTGTACCACCAGGGCCCGGCCAGGGTGTACGACAGGGAGCAGGACGCCTACCGCGCGGTGCTGGGAGGCGACATCAACCAGGGAGACGTGATTGTCATCCGCTACGAGGGGCCCAGGGGAGGCCCCGGTATGCAGGAGATGCTCGCGGTGACGGCGGCGATTGTGGGCCAGGGGCTTGGCGAGCACGTTGCCCTCATCACCGACGGCCGGTTCTCCGGCGCGACCCACGGCCTTATGGTGGGCCACGTCGCGCCCGAGGCTGCGGCCGGAGGGCCCATCGCTGCGCTGAAGGACGGCGACACCATCACGCTGGACGTGCCCAACCGCGTCCTTGAGGTCGCCCTCTCCGACAGCGAGATCCAGCAGCGAATGGCCGCGGCGACGGCCCCGGACCCGCTGCACACCAGGGGCGCGCTGGCAAAGTACGCCAAGCTGGTCGGCTCCGCCTCAGAGGGCGCGGTCACGGGGTAGCGGGCTGCGGGCTTTGCTCAGATTCCTGCCCCGTGCAGGGCACGAGGTTATGCTCGCGCAAACCTTTGAATAACCTCAGTTGTGGCGCGCTTCCCGACCATTCCTGCGGAAGCAGGAATCCAGGGCGTTCGTTATAGAAGGAGATAGATTCCGGCTTTCGCCGGAATGACGAGAAATGTATTTTCTCTGAGATGCCGCCGTAGCTACGCAAAGGACAACCCTTGCGCTGTGAGTCTGACGCCGCGATCAGCCTCCGTCCTTGGTCTATAGTTCCCGCAGTATCTTCTCCAGGCGCGGGTCGAAGAGGTCCTTGAACTTGGGGAGCATTTCAAACATCCACGCCCTGGTCTCCGCCAGCCTCTCCGGCGGGTCGTCTATGGAGCCGTCCCTTCTTATGTTTACACTGGAGAAAGCTTCTCTGTCGAACCTATTCCAGTACCATTCCTGGCCGAGAGGAATGATGCTGGACTCGATATTCTCTCTGTCAGTTATCAACTCGTCAAATATCCGATTGGTCAGTTCCCTGTCTTCTGTTCGTATGTGAAGGGTTACCCAAGCGGCATTCTCACCCTCGAAGGATACAGCGTACCCTATGCTTGCCTCGCTGAGCCTGGATGGGAAGAACCGCCCGCCGGGGCCGTAGTGCTGGGTTGCCCTGTCTGCAAAACCCACCCAAATAAGGTGCTCAATCAGTGGCTGGAAGAAGGCTTGGAACTGCTGGTTGCGTGGGGAAGCGTACGCCCCCGGCGGCTGGGTGATGTCCTGGTTCCAGCCTTCAGGCGACACCACCGTGCGTAACCGAGGCTCCGGCTCTGAGTCTCCGCTCTGGACCAACTCCACCATAACGCCGTAGAAACTCAGACCCTCGCGCGTCCATTGGTTGAGCCAGTCCAAGGTCGCGGCGTGCTCGTACCTGAAATAGGGCGCGACCCATACTCCAACCCCGGCGTTGTGGCCCGCCGTATAAGTGAGCATCTGGCCAAAATGGCTGTGGTCGCTCCACTCCAACTGGTTCTCTATGGCTACGTTGACATCAGAGTCCCTATCTCTGGCTAGTATGTCGCAGGAGAACGGGCCTGTGGCTGCCTCCTCCTGGACCAGCTCCAGATTCAGGCCAACCGCCTTGCTCAGGAGGTCCAGGTTCCTGGCTAGCCAGGGCGTGAAGTCACGGTCCTCGTACCTCCATCTGGAGCGGACATCTGTGTACTCTATTCTCTCTTCCGGTGTAGTCATTGCAGTTTACTCCTCTCGCCTGCCTGTGTCGCCGCGCTCAATCACAAAGTCGCGGCGGTCGTGGTATAGCCGCGCGCGGTTGAGCACGTACTCGTCCGCTTCCAGGTCGATATTGGGGCACTCGGTCATTGTCCAGTATTTGTATTCTCCCAGGAAGAGGTACTCTCGCCTCTCATTGAAGAACCAGCACTGGACGCCCTCCCCCTGGTCTATGCGGGCGCAGAAAGCCGCCAACAGTTCCTCATGGCGACCTCTCTTGACCACAACGTACTCGTGAGGCCACGTATCCCGGTACGTAACCGCCTCGCGCCAGGGAGCTTGCGCTATCAGATCCATGATTCCAGGGGTCTGAGGTTCCAACGCGCCTCCTCCTCAGAATGCGTCATTGCGATCAGACTTCATTATACACATCGGGCCGCCTTTCCCGATTGCAACCATCCGCGCCCTCTTGTGATATGCTGGTTCAGCTAAACGTATCTCAGGTTCTCAGATGCCACTACAATGACCGGCCCAGACCCCACCCTCATCAACTGGCTGCTGGCGTCCTCGCCGATAGTCTTTCTTCTGGCCACTCTCCTGTGGCTCAACTGGGGCGCGCCCAGGGCCGGGGCCGTCGCGTGTGTCCTCGCCGTTGTCCTGGCGCTGCTTGTCTTTGGAGCGGCCCCCGACCAGGTGGGCATCGCCAGCGCCAAGGGCTTGAGCCTCAGCGTCTTCGTTCTTACCATAGTCTGGACGTCCGTCTACCTGTTCAACGTGCTGGACAAGCTGAAGTGCATAGACGCCATTGGGCGGACGATGACCGCGCTGGCAGCCGACCGGCTTGTGCAGGGGCTGATCATAGCCTGGGGCTTCTCCAGCTTCATCCAGGGCATAACCGGCTTCGGGGTGCCCGTGGCGGTCTCCGCCCCGCTTCTGATCATGCTCGGATTCTCCCCGGCCCGGGCCGCCGCCATGTCCCTCGTGGGGCATGGGTGGGCGGTGACCTTCGGCTCGATGGGCTCCTCCTACTACACCATCCAGCTTGTGACCGGCATTGAGGGCGGGGTGATAGCGCCGCACATGGCCCTGCTCTTTTCGCCGGTTATAGTTGCCAGCGGCGCGCTGGTCGCGTACATCCACGGCGGCATTGGCGCGTTGGTGCGCAGCCTGCCCCTGGTGGTAATAACGGGGGTCCTTATGGCCGCGGCCATGTACGCCCTTGCCCTGGCCGACGCGCCCCAGATAGCGTCCACGGTCCCGGGCATCCTCGGCATGGCGGCACTTGCGGTGCTCGCTCGCGTCCCCCTTATCCGACCCTCTTCGCAGCCTGAAGATGGGATGGAGGAGCTCCCGGACAGACCCGACGAGGAGTCTCACGCGGAAGAGGAGCCGATGCCCTTCGTCCTGGCGTTCATGCCGTACTTTCTGCTGATAGTCCTCAGCATCATTTCGCAGATTGGCCCCGTCAAGGAGGCGGTCAGCGGCCTGCAGCTGTCCATCGACTACCCCGGTTTCACCACGTCTCAGGGGTTCGTGGTGCCACCGGCTGAAAACTACGCTCCCATTCAACTGCTCAACCACCCTGCGCCTCTAATCCTCTTCTCTACGCTCATCGGCGTGGCAGTCTACGCGCTGGCCGGACGGTGGCGAGGCGGCATTGCGCGGGAGGCCGTGAGGCTCACCTACAGGCAGAGCATAAGGTCCACTCTAAGCGTGGTGACCATGGTCATAATGGCCGTGGTTATGGCCGATACGGGCATGACCACGCTCCTTGCCAGGGGCATTGCGGACCTCTCAGGCCCCCTCTTTCCCCTGGTATCCCCCTTCATCGGCCTGCTGGGCTCCTTCATGAGCGGCAGCAACACCAACTCCAACGTCATGTTTGGCCTGCTGCAGATGGAGACGGCCCAGGCCCTGGGAATCGGCGCAGTGACCATATCCAGCATCCAGTCAATCGGGGCGTCCGTTGGCAGCTCAATGGCCCCGGCCAAGGTGCTTGTAGGAGCCGCCGTGGTCGGCCTGGCCGGCAAGGAGCGGGACATCTTCCGCATCGTCATTCCCTACATCATCGCCCTTGTCCTCCTGGCGGGCCTGGAGGCGTTCCTGATCATACAGTTCTTCCCGGCGCTTTCCAGGTAACGAGGCTCGGGCGGATGATGCGGTACGGCGACAGGCGCGGTCTACACGTCGGGCCTGAACGCCTGCCCGATGCGAAGCCCCAAGGCCACCGCCGACAGGCCGACGCCCAGCTGAAGCGCCACGTTGGCGGAGCCTGCCAGGTAGGCCCCGTCCCTCAGCAGCCTGACGGTCTCGATGCCAAACGCCGAGAAGGTCGTGAAGCCGCCCAGCACTCCTACTATGAGGAAGGCCTGGGCCTCGGAGGACAGGGGATGGCGCGCGTCCCAGAAGCCCACGATGAGACCAATGACGAGGCAGCCCAGGGCGTTCACGGCCAGTGTGCCGTATGGGAAGGCCGCGCCGCCCATTGTGCCGTTTACCCACGTGACAACCAGGTAGCGCATAGTCGCACCGACCACACCGCCCGCGCCCACCCAGAGGAGTATCAAGGGCCACCCTGGCGGGCCGCCATGCGGACGGCGGGCGCCGGTTGAGTTGCCTGTTGGATGCGGTGGACTGCCATACTATGCTCTGACCTCGGCGATAGTTGTACCACAAACGGAGGAACTCTGTCAGGCTCGCGGGCCTGCTAGTCCGGCGTCAGCGTCCTCAGCCACCTGCGCGCCGCGCCCGGCGACCGCAGGCGCACAACCTCCAGGTGGGCGTGCTCCGGCTGTGCCATGACCGGCGGCAGCGTCCGTCGTCGCCGCCAGTGGGTCTGCAGCACCCACAGGAACAGCGACTGGCGGCTGAACAGGTGCTGCCACAGATTCTCCCGGTTGCCGTTCCAGAGCCTCTGCCTGAAGACGCCCCTGCGCATAGTCCTCCAGAAGAGCCTCCACATCACAACGTTTATCGGGTAGTCCAGCCACACCAGCATGGTCGCCCGCGGCCACACCACGTCCCGTGCGACGCTGTAGTTGCCGTCCGCGACCCACACGTCGCCTCCCAGGGCCTCGCTCAGCTGCGCCCGGAACTCGTCGTCCGGCGTCTCGGTCCAGTTTGGGCCGTGGCGGTAGGAGTCGAACTCAACGTGCGTCCTGCCCAGGGCCCGGGCGATGCTCATGGCCATAGTCGTCTTGCCCGCGCCGCTGGTGCCTATGACCAGGATGCGGTCGGTGGTACGGAGCCGTCTCTGAGAGTCGTGGCGGTCGGCTTCAATCATGTCGTGAGCTGTGGATGGCTGAAGTGTCAGACCCACATTCTACACCCGGCCCGGCGCGCGGGAAATACACCCGTCGCGGGCCGTTTGCTGGCGGGCCAGGTGCGTGATATATTGAATTTGCGGGCTGAGTCATCCGCTATCGATCCTGCCGGAGGGCTGAGATGGAAACCGAGAGCCGGAAGCGTCTTGATTCGCTGCTGAAGGACATCGACGAGCTGAGCGCCATGCAGGTGGGCTACCCGTGCAACCAGGACTTCGACTACTCGGAGCTGTGGCCCTTTCTCCACTACAGCGCCAACAACGTCGGTGACCCGTTCCACGACAGCAACTTCCGCGTGAACACCCACGAGATGGAGCGCGAGGTGATATCCACCTTTGCGGGCATGATGCGCCTGGAGCGGGACGAGGCCTGGGGCTACGTCACCTCCGGCGGCACCGAGGGCAACATGTACGGCCTTTACATGGGCCGCGAGATTTTCCCGGACGGCGTGGTCTACTTCTCCCAGGACACCCACTACAGCGTGGTCAAGATCCTGCGCCTGCTCAAGGCCCGCAACATCATGATCAAGAGCCAGCCCAACGGCGAGATTGACTACGAGGACCTGTACGAAACCATTCGCATCAACCGGGATGCGCCTGTCATCTTCATGGCGAACATAGGCACAACCATGAAGGGCGCCATAGACGACGTGGGCAGGGTGCGCGCCATCCTTGACGCCCTTGCGGTGTCCAACTCCTACATCCACGCGGACGCCGCGCTGAGCGGCATGATACTGCCCTTTGTGGACGACCCGCAGCCCTACGGGTTCGACGCCGGCTTCGACAGCGTGGCCATAAGCGGGCACAAGATGATCGGGTCTCCGCTGCCCTGCGGAGTGGCCCTGACCAGGCGGGAGTACGTTTCGCGAATTGCCCGTTCCATAGAGTACGTGGGCGTCCTGGACACCACCCTCACGGGCTCGCGCAGCGCCATTGCGCCGCTGATGATATGGTACGCCCTTGAGAAGCATGGCATGGGCGGCTTCAAGCGCATAGTGAACGAGTGTATCGAGAAGGCCGAGTACGCAGTGACGCGTTTCAAGGACAGCGGCATCCCGGCATGGCGTAACAGGAACTCCGTGACCGTTGTTTTTCCCAAGCCGTCGGCGGAGGTCGTCCGCAAGTGGCAGCTTGCCCCATACGAGGGCATCGCCCACCTGCTGACCATGCCGCACATCACCCGCGAGATCATAGACGCGGTGGTGGACGATTGCGTGAACCTTTAGAACCAAGAATCAGATGGGGGAGGCGCTCCAATGCCCAGAATCATCATCATGGCAAAGAACGAAGTGGGGGTGATTGCCGACATCAGCCGGGTGCTGGCGGACAATGAGATCAACATTGAGACCATCAGCGCCGAGGCCCTGGACGACAAGGGCACAATTGCCCTCACCACCAATGACTATGACGGCGCTCTGCGCGTCCTGACCGACGCCGGATTCAAGACGGTCACGGACGACTCGCTCCTGGTCAGCCTTCGGGATGAGCCGGGCGCGCTGGCGAAGGTGGCGGAGAAGCTGAAGCAGGGCGGCGTCAACATTCAGAGCTTGCACATCCTGGACCGCCACGGCGAATACACCACCGTCTCCATAATGACCGACAACCGGGAGAAAGCGGAGAGCCTCATGGACAAGGACTCCATAGTCTAGGTTTGTGTCCCAGGCGTAGCTGCCCGCGGCCCGGCGCTCCTTTACTGAGAGCCTTGAAGTCGGCGTTCTCAGAGTGCGTTGGCAATAGCAATTAAGCGTTATCCAAGCGCTATACCACCCCTGCGCAGGCAGGGGTCTATCTCCTAATGTACTACCAGGGATTCTGGATTCCTGCCTTCGCAGGAATGGTCACGTAGTCGGTATCCCAAAGAAGTTGGCATTACCAACTCTTGTAGAGAATACCATTGAAGCCCCGTCCGTTTACAGAGGCCTCAATCGGTTGTAAGATTAGGTTGCATTCTTATACTAGGTATATTGCAGCGATTCGGGTAAGGCTGGAATCCACAAGGGCCCTTCACTTGCAGGTTGTTGAACCAGACGTGCATAACTCGCTGACTTCGACAGGCCGGTCCCGTCCGGCGATATGAACCGCATTCTCTCCAGGCTGAGCTGGCTGGTCACGGTACGCCCGTACATCACCCTATTTGTCCTTCTGGTCATCACCGTTGTGATGGCCGCGGGCGCCAACCTGCGCGAGCCTCCTACGGAGGGCGCCGACGTGGCCTTCCTCCCGCCCGGCCATCCCATAGCCACCGCCACCGATGAAATTGACGAGTTCTTCGGGGACTCGGGTGAGGTCAGCGTTGTCACGCTCCTCTTCCGGGGCGAGGCGCTCACGCCCGGAGGCCTCTCCCAGATGGCAGCGGTCATGGATGAAGTCGTGGGCGACCCGGCCGTGGGATCGCTGCTCGCGCCGGGCGATTCGGTCGTGGCTCCTTCATATCTGGTGGGCGCCGCGCTCCAGGTGGACGACTTCGGCGCTCTCTCCCAGGCGGAAATCGACTCCGTTCGCGCCGCCCCGGAGATACAGGCGGCACTGGCTGCCATGACTGGTACCGACGAGGACGGCACGCCTGTGGCCATTGGCAACATACGCCTGAGCAATACGGGGGACGAGAGGGTCCGGGACGCCGAGCGGAGGATTTACGACCTTGCCGTGGGGTCTGAGGGGCCCCTGAGCGTGAGCAGCCTTTCGCCGGTGATCGTCGAGGACGAGTACACTGAGGCCACGGAGTCGGGGATGGGGCCGCTGATAGGACTGGCCCTACTTCTGATCCTGGCCCTGATAGCCCTCTTCACTCGCACCATCTCGGATACGTTGCTGACGTTGACCGGGCTAATCTTCTCCATCATGTGGGTCGTCGGCGCGGAGGGGTGGCTGGGGCCGAGGGGACTGGGGCTGATTGGCCCTCCAAGCTCCCTCACAGCGATGGTGCCCGTCATTGTCATCAGCCTCACGGTGGACTATGCCATCCAGACCGTCTCCCACTACCGCGAGGCTCGCGGCGCGGGTGAAGGGGTGGTTACGGCGGTGCGGAACGGACTGCGAAACGTGACCCTTCCGCTCACCCTGGCCGCCGTCACGACAATCGTCAGCCTGCTGGCAACTCTGTTCTCGCCCATTGGAGTGATAGCCGACTTTGGCGTCGTCGCCGGACTTGGCGTGGGGATGAGCCTGCTGGTGATGCTGACGCTGATTCCGGCCGGCCGAGCGATCATAGACCGGAGGCGAGAGGCGAAGGGCAGGCTGGCGCCGCCTCGTCCCATTGCCAATGCGCTGCCCGGCGTCAGCCAGATGGCGGAGCGTCTGGGCAGGGCAGTAACGCGCTGGCCTGCGCCCTTCATCGTCGTGGTGCTGATTGTGACCGTGGCGCTGGGCTTCAACGCCAGGAACCTGCATTCGGAGTTCAGCATCAAGGACATCCTGCCGCGAGGCGGGAGCGTGCTGCAGGACATGAACACCCTGGAGGCGGCGGTTGGCGGCTCCACGGAAGTGACGACCGTGCTGCTGAAGGCCGAGGCCACGGACACGCGGACGCTCCTCAATCTCCAGGACCTGACCGAGGCCTTTGAAGACGAGGCGCGCCGCCCGGCGGCGGTGGCGGGCCCTATCCAGTCGTCCTACTACTCCTTCCTGCGCGACTGGGTGGACGACAGCGGGGAGCCGGGCGACAAGTACGATCCTCAGCTGGAGGAGCACTTCCGGGAGGCCTCCGCCCGGGTGGAGCTGCACCCGGACCTGATGCAGCAGTTCATCGATGAGCTTGTCGACAGGGAGCCGGAGCTGGCGCGCTTTCTCATCAACGACCCGGACGGCATCGACGTCATGTTGCTCCAGTTCCCCACCTTCCTGGGCAACCCGGAGCAGATAGGGAATCTCCAGGACGAGATAGAGGAGATATGGTCCGGGGACGACGGCACGCTCACGGCGATCTCAGCCAGCATAGTCTCCATTGCCGTAACCGACCAGATCACGGACCGGCAGACGGAGGCCATCAGCACCACGGTTGCAATTGCCCTTGGCATTCTCACCCTCTTCTTCTGGGTGACGCTGCGGCAGCCCGCGCTGGGTTTCGTGGCGGTGGGACCGATAGTGCTGGTGCTCGTCAGCGTGCTGGGCACAATGGCGCTGCTGGACATACCCTACTCGCTGGTCACCTCCATCATTACCGCGCTGTCCATCGGAATCGGGGTGGACTACACCATCCACGTCATTCACCGTTACCGCAAGGAATTCTCACGCCTGCGCAACCCGGAGAGAGCGGCGATACGCACTCTGTCCACCACCGGGTCTGCGCTGCTGGGATCCGCGCTGACAACGGCGTTCGGGTTCGGAGTGCTGATAGCTTCGCCGCTGCTTGCGTCCCGGCAGTTCGGCATCACTGCGACTATCACAATCGTCTACTCCCTGGTGGTCGCCATCACGATGGTGCTGCCCGCCATGGTGGTCTGGGGCGCATACCAGAACATGCGCCTGCGGTCGATGGTGGAGCGCATGTGGAACGACCTGGACGTGGCCATTGAGGGCATGCAGGAGGGCCGTGAGCGGGAACAGAGCTAGTCATGGGAGAGGAGACTTTTGCAACTCCGTAAACTGTCCCGGGGGCTGAAGACTGCGTACAGCGGATCAGACGTCCGCAGTCGCGTGAAACGATTCGACGGGTGGATGGGCAGAGCGAACACAGGGGTTGGCCCAACGGACTATGACCATGCCGCAACCGTCAAGGAATACTATGACCTTTGCAGCGAGTTCATGGTGTTCGGCTGGAGCGAGTCCCTTCACTTCGCGCCGCTATCGTCCCGGGAGAGCCTGGAGGACTCTCAGATTCGCCACCAGCGGCTGATGATCTCCAAGCTGGAGTTGCAGGAGGGCATGGAGGTGATCGATGTCGGCTGCGGGATTGGCGGCCCCATGCGCCGCGTCGTCCGGGAGGCCGGCGTCAGTGTTACAGGGGTGAATCACAGTGAGGTCCAGTTGAACAGGGCGAGGTTGTTGAGCGCTGAGGCGGGGCTTGACCACATGGTGGACTACCTGGCTTGCAGCTTCATGGACATGGGCGCCATTGCGGACGACGCGTTCGACGGGGGATACGCGATCGAATCTACGTGCCACGCTCCGGACAAGGACGGCGCATTCACCGAGATATATCGCGTTCTGAAGCCCGGAGCCCTATTCTGGGTCCAAGAGATGTGCATGACGGACAGGTTCGATTCCGGCAACAAGCGCCACCTGGCCATCAAGCAGGAGCTGATGCAAGGCATTGCGCTCAATGATATTGCAACCATGGGCGAGGTGACCCTGGCCCTGCAACGGGCGGGGTTCCAGGTCATCGAGGCAAAGGACTGGGCCGTTGACGAAGAGAACGGTCCGGCTACGCCGTGGTACAAGCCCATGGAGACCCGGGGCAATACGCTGGGCAACGCCCTGCGCAGGATTCCGCTGGGCCGCAGGGTGTTCATTTGGTCGTCCAGACTGGCCGAGATGCTGGGAGCGTTCCCCAAGGGATCCGCGGAAGTCGTAGGGTTGCTGGATAGGACCGCCAAGGCCTACGTGGATGGCGGCAGGACGGGGATATTCACGCCGTTGTCCTGTTTCCTTGCGCGCAAACCCCTTCAGGGATGTTCTGAATAAGTCCAGTCCACTCCCGCGTAGGGAGGGAAGGTCAGGGTGGTGGCGTTGGGCGTAGGCCGGAGTCTAGAAGGGACCAATGGCACAGCGGCGCGCTGTGGGCTCCCGTCTGCAGAGACCTTTGAATAACCTCAGTTGCGGCGCGCGCCTCCCGACCATTCCTGCGAAAGGAGACCGTTGCGCAACTCCAGTTAGGGCGCTCTCTCTTCGTCACCCCTGCGAAAGCAGGGGTCTAGAACGTCCTAATAGGCGACTTCAGATTCCCGCTTTCGCGGGAATGACGATAAACGTAGCTCCCTGAAGATGCCGCCGTAG
>DAOUKT010000016.1:0-70402 GCA_034421015.1 Dehalococcoidia bacterium | reverse complement strand
CCCTGACGGCCTGCATGCGCAAGCTACTGGTCATCCTCAACTCCATGATTAAGTCCGGCCAACCCTGGCAACCCAAGGCGGCAAAACCTTGACTCTTAAGACAGTTGCTGCTTTCGCAGGGGTGACGAAGAGCGCGCGCCCTTAGCCCTCGCCCTTGATCTTGCGAATGCCGGCCCAGGCCGTCGGGACGGCAAGGGCTGCCAGCGCCATCTTGATAGCGTCGCCCGGAATGAACGGCGTCAGGCCCCACTCCAGCACCTTGTTGGCGGGAACGTAGAAAGCCAGCCAGGGAAGGCCCCAAGCGTATATGGCGACCTCGCCGAAGAACATTGCCCCCAGGAGCTTGATGGGATTGCGTCCCCAGCCGCGCTCGACCAGGTATCCGACGATGCCGGCTGCAAAGACAAAGCCAATCAGGTAGCCGCGGCTCGCGCCTGGTATCGCCCCCTCAGGAGCAAAGACCGGAAGCCCAATGACGCCTGCGCCAAGGTAGACCAGCATACTCGCCGTGCCCCGGCGGCTGCCCAGGACGGCTCCGGCCATGAGCACGGCAAACGTCTGGCCCGTAATGGGCACCGCGGGGTTGATATAGAATGCCAGCTGGGCGGAGAGGCCGGTGAGGGCGGCGTAGGCCACAATGAGCGCGGCGTCGATCAGCAGGCCTCGTCGCGGGAGCAGGGCGTCCAGCAGCGTGGCGTTTCGTGAAAGGGGAGTGGCTTGCATACCGAAACTCCTTTGTGAAATGAGGTACAGAGCGGCTTCAGCTTAACAGAGGCGTCAAACGTGGTCAATATCGCTTGACACCCCAACTCGCTGGTGATAAATTCAGCGAAAGTGGAGGCTGTGGACGACGAAGGCTGTCTCAAGCGTATTCCAGATGATCACTCAACGAAAAACCGAGCTTCTCAAGACCCTTGTTGGCGACTACATCGAGTCTGCCAACCCGGTCGCGTCCGAGACCGTGGCCCGCAGGCACGCCCTGGGCGTCAGCCCCGCAACAGTGCGCAACGACATGGCGGACCTGGAGGAGCAGGGCTACATCACAAGGCCCCACCACTCGTCGGGCGCGGTGCCACTGGACAAGGGATACCGCTTCTTCGTCGAGAGCATACGTGAAGTTGAGGACCTGTCTTCGGAGTCCCAGGACGTGCTCCGCTACGAGTTCACCAGGGCAGAGCGTGACATTGAGGTGTGGACCAGGCTGGCGGCGACGCTGCTGGCTCAGCTGGTCAACAACGTGGGATTGGTGACGTATCCCAGGGAGCCGGAGTCCAGGCTGATGCGGATAAACCTGGTGCCCATCCAGGAGTCGTTGGCCTTCCTCATCCTGGTGTTGCAGGAGGTCAAGCTCAGAAAGCAGCTTGTGCCGCTCAGGGAGCCGCTGACCGCAGACGACCTCCAGATGGTCGCCAACAAGCTCAGCGACGCGCTGTCGGGTCGCAATCGCCAGGAGATTATTCCCAAGATCAGGGATATGTCGCCACTGGAGCGGTCGGTTGCGGAGAGCGTAGTCGACATCATGGAGGCGGAAGACAGGGCGCTCTACACAGACCACTACATAGAGGGGCTGCGCCACCTGCTCAGCCAGCCGGAGTTCTCTGAGGGGGGCAAGGCCCGTGAGATTGTGGACGTTCTGGAGGAAAAGGACCTGCCCAGGGTGGTGATGGCGGAGGCGCCGGAGTGGGGGAGCATAAAGGTGGTGATTGGAGAGGAGAACCAGGCCAACTTCCTGCGCCCCCTGAGCATTGTGGTGTGTCGTTACGGCCTGCCAGGGGGAGGCCAGGGGTCGATTACGGCCATTGGCCCAACCAGGATGGAGTACTCTCACACCATGGCGGGCGTCAGATTCATCGCCTCGCTCATGACGGACCTGGTATCACAGGTCTACGGCTGACAAGTTCCGACGGTCGTCGGATAGACGCGGGGCGCAAACTCCTGGGCCAAGGCAGGGTCGCAGTATGCTCGTTTTTCCGGGAGGAGGGACCGAATGAGCGAATCCGGCCGCTCCGAAGGAGCGCTGGACGGGGTCCGCGTGCTGGACCTGTCAGGCCCGATGGGGGTCTACTGCGGCAAGCTGCTCGCGGACCTGGGCGCGGACGTTATCAAGGTGGAGCCGCCCGGCGGCGATTCCATGCGATCCAGAGGCCCGTTCTACCACGACGAGGCGCATCCTGAGAGGAGCCTCTACTTCTACCTGTTCAACACCAACAAGCGAGGCGTAACGCTGGACCTGGAGAGCGCCGACGGCAGGTCGGTCTTCAGGCGCCTTGTCGAGAGCGCGGACATTCTGCTGGAGACGCATCCTCCCGGGTACCTGGACACCCTGGGCCTGGAGTTCGACGACCTCGCGTCGGTGAACCCGGGACTCATCATGACGTCCATTACGCCCTACGGACAGACGGGCCCGTACCGGGACTACAAGTCCTCGGATCTGGTGGGCAGCGCAATGGGCGGGCTGACCAACATGGTGGGCGTGCCCGGAGAGCGGCCCGCGTGGACGCTTTCGGAGATTGCCTACCATCACGTGAACATCAACGCCAGTTCCGCCACCCTCATCGCGCTGTATCACAAGGACTTCACCGGCGAGGGGCAGCACATTGACGTCTCGATGCACGAGGCGGTGTCGATGGTTGTCCCTGCGTCAGTGCAGAGCTGGGACATTCTCGGAGAGGTCGCCACACGGAACGGAGGAGCGTCGATCCGGGCGGGTTTCGGGAGCTTCCAGTGCAAGGACGGCTACGTGAGCGTCGTCATTCGAGGAGGGCCGCCCCTCGTCTACCTGTGCCAGTGGCTGGACGAGGACGGCATTGAGCACGACCTGTGGGATGACAAGTGGCACGAAATGGCGTTCAGGAGCCAGCCGGAGAACATCGAGCACATGCACGGTATTCTGAGACCCTTCTTCATGAGGTATACCAAGAGGGAGCTTGCGGAGAGGGCCCAGAGCCATCACCTGAGCATTACCGCCTACTACGATCCCGGCGAGGTGAGGGAAGACCCGCACCTGAACGCCCGGAACTACTTTGTGGACGTGGAACACCCGGAGCTTGGGACGACCATAACCTACACCGGCGCTCCCTACGGGCTCTCCGAGACGCCTTGGCGGATCCGTCGCAGGGCGCCCCTCATCGGGGAGCACAATGACGAGGTCTACATCGGAGAGCTTGGCTACTCCCTGGAGCAACTGGCTCGTCTGAAGGCGGCCGGCGCCATCTAGCGGGTCGCCCGAATAGCTTGGAGGGAAAGAGGAATCCGTGATGAGCAAGCTGCCATTGGAGGGAATCAGAATCGCAGATTTCACGTGGTGGATCGCAGGCACCATGTGTACCCGCCTGCTGGCCGCGTTTGGCGCGGAGGTCATCAAGATTGAGTCCACGATCCAGAGAGACCAGATAAGGGACCTTCCCTGGACGCGCCCCGGCACCAGCGGCGTGAACGCGAGCCAGGCGTTCAACGGCATTAACCCTGGCAAATACGGCATAACTCTCAACCCCAAGCATCCCAAGGGGCTGGAGGTGGCGAAGCGCCTCGTAGCCATCAGCGATATCGTCGCCGACAACATGACCTGGGGAGCTATGGAGCGGCTCGGACTTGGCTACGAAGAGCTGGTCAAGATCAAGCCAGACCTGGTTGTCCTGAGCATGCCGGTGATGGGTCCGGGCGGGCCGTACACCCACTTTACGGCCAATGGGGAGCAGATCGCCGCGGCCGCGGCCTTGCACCACCTCACCGGCTATCCCGACAGCATTGGCATGGCGCCCGGTCCGGTCTGGCCGGACTGGAGCGCCAACCCGTACCACGCGGCCACGGCTGTGATGGCCGCCCTCCACTACAGGAAGCGGACTGGCAAGGGCCAGCACATAGTCATGTCCCAGTACGAGTCGGTTGTGAACGTGACTGCCCTTGCGATTATGGACTACGACGTCAACGGCCGGGTGCAGACTAGAATGGCGAACCGCTCTCCCTACGGCGCGCCCCACGGGGTCTATCGATGCGCCGGTGAGGACAGGTGGTGCGCGATTGCGGTGTTCTCGGACGAGGAGTGGCAGGGACTGCGCCGGGCGATGGGCGACCCTGAGTGGAGCCGCGAGGAGCGATTCGCCACGGCCCTGGGCAGGTCGGAGAATGTCGACGACCTGGACAGGCTGATAGAGGAGTGGACCTCCGGCAGAACGGACGAGAGCGCGATGAAGGAGCTACAGGCCCACGGAGTGGCGGCGGGCATTGTGCAGAACGGCCGCGACCTCCTGGAGAACGATCCGCAGATGAAGGAGCGGGGCCACTACGAGTATATGGACCACGCGGAGATAGGCGCCCAAGCCCTGGACAACTATCCATTCAGGCTGTCCGCAACTCCGGGCAGGCTTAGCGGCCCGTCGCCGCTCATGGGGGAGCACAACGACCACGTCCTGAGCAACATTCTGGGCATGTCAGAGGACGAGATCAACGAGCTGATAGTGGAAGGCGTGCTGGAGTAGCGCAGTGGTCAGCGTACCGTGCTCACTGCCCCAAAATTGGTAATTGTGCACTAGACACACCCTTGACTGCGCTATAGTTGGTATCGTGACAGCTACGATAGGAGAGAGATCAGAGTACGAACGTGGTGACGTGGTGAGCATACTTGATAAATTGTTCGCGGTAGGGTAGGCTGGCATTAGAAGAGAGGCTGTGACGACTGACAGTGAGCGCATAACAAGACTAGAAGGAATCAGCGACAGGCTAACAATCGCTGTTCTCACAATCTACGAGAAGCTAGACCGCATTGACCAGCGCTTAGATCGTCTGGAAACAGCAGTGCTATTATCGCTACGGATGTTGCCTCTATTAAGGCGCAGATTATGCCGCAGGCGGGACAAGATGGTTGAGCAGCAGCGGACTCTCCAGATGGTCTGCCTTCTGTTGGCCCTTCTACTTGTGGCTGCCTGCACCTCGGACGACATTGTCGAAACCACCTCAGAGAACGCCGTGGGCATGGGCGCCGACACCCGGACGCCGGAGCCGACAATTACACCTGAGCCAACCCCTGAAGACTTGGCAGAGCGATTGAACGAGCAACGGAAGCTCGTCTCTGAACTGTCGTATCAAATCGACTTCTACGCCCTTGATGAGTATTGCCCTGCGGACAGCCCGGCGCACGCCTTGGGAGAGCAGTGGGAGGGCCTCTATGCCGTCTATGGCGTGGACCCCCAAACCTTCGAGAGCATGCCATCGGAGGACATGTTGGACTTCTTCTATGACCTTGAGCCTATACTAATAGATATGAAGGTCGCCATAGAAAAATGCTGACATTACAGCGGGAAGGTCAGCATGGTAACTGACAGTGAACGTATCACCTGACTGGAGAACAACCAAGACGCCATTGGTCCCTTCCGCTTGGGCTTGGGGCGCAGACCCATCTCAATCTCGTCCTTCTCTATCTCATGCTTGCGTGGGCTACCCCTGCGCCGGCGCGGGTGCAGGTGCAGGTAGGTCTCGTCCACAAATGTTCTTGTGTGTCTAGTGCATAATTGCCCCAGAATTTGACATCCGCGCCCGATTGCTCTAAAATCCTGAAGGTTATGGAATACGCAATTGTAGAGACTGGCGGCAAGCAGTACACCGTCCACCCGGGGGACACCCTGAATGTGGAGAAGTTGCCCGTTGCCGAGGAAGAAACCCTGGAGCTTGACAGAGTCCTCCTGATTGCCAAGGACGGCAACGTCAAGGTAGGACGCCCCCTCGTCGAGGGCGCGGTGGTGAAGGCGGAGGTGGTTGCCCAGGGCAAGGCTCCCAAGGTGATGGTCTTCAAGTTCAAGAACAAGATCAGGTACAAGCGCACGCGGGGCCATCGACAGCCGTACACCCAGCTGAGGGTTACGGAGATTGTGGAGGGGCAGAAGGCTCCCGCCCGCAGGCGCAGGTCCAGGTCGAGTGAGGAGACTTCAGATGGCTCATAAGAAGGGTGGAGGAAGCAGCCGGAACGGACGGGACAGCCGCGGCCAGCGGCTGGGCGTGAAGCGCTACGACGGCCAGGTGGTCACGGCCGGGACGATAATCGTCAGGCAGCGCGGCACCAGGATCAGGTCCGGGAACAACGTCGGCGTGGGGCGCGACCACACGCTGTTCGCCCTCACCGACGGCCGGGTGAAGTTTGAGTTCGCAACCAAGTATCGCAAGCAGGCCAGCGTATACCCCGTCACGGCCTGAAGCAGGAGAGACCATTGAAGGCAGATATCCATCCCAGGTACTACCCGGAGGCTCAGGTGGTCTGCTCGTGCGGCTACACCTTCAACGCGGGGGCCACACAGCCTACGCTTCGCGTGGAGATTTGCAGCCAGTGCCACCCGTTCTTCACCGGCGAGCAGCGCATCGTTGACACGGAGGGTCGCGTCGAGCGTATGAAGAGGCGCTACAACCTTCAGTAAGCGGACTACAGAACTGTGATTTACAACAAGGGGTGTGGCAAGTCCGCCCCTTGTTTTGTTTCTTGAGCCGGATTCCACCGTTCAGAGAAAGACAGGACGCCATGGAAAAGCGGGCCACCTACGGAGGGCAGGCGGTAATCGAAGGGGTGATGATCCGCGGCAGGGACCACTACTCCCTGGCCGTCCGCAGGCCCAACGGGGAGATTGCGACCCAGTCCTCACGGCTTAGCACCCTCTACACCGGCCGCCTCAGGTCCATCCCGCTAGTCCGGGGCGTCATTGTCCTCATTGAGACCCTGGTTATCGGCATGAAGGCCCTGAGCACGTCGGCCAACATCGCCCTTGAAGAGGAGGGCAAGGAGCTCTCCGGGTGGTCGATGGGGATCATGCTCACCGTATCCCTGGGCATTGGAATCGGGCTCTTCTTCATTGCGCCGCTCCTGGCCATACGCTCCCTGGACAACCTGATAGCCTCGGACGAGGTCAGCAACCTCGTCGAGGGCCTGCTCCGGCTGGCCATGTTCCTGGCCTACATCTTCCTCATTGGCCGCATGAATGACATCAGGCGAGTCTTCGCCTATCACGGGGCGGAGCACATGACGGTCCACGCCTATGAGCACAACGACCCTTTGGAGGTGGAGGCGGTGCGCCAGTATCCCACGGCCCACAACCGGTGCGGCACGGCGTTCCTCCTTGTGGTGATGGTGGTGGCCATTGTGGTGTTCACGTTCCTGGGCCGGCCGTCCCTGCCAGTGAGCATAGCCTCCCGCATTGTGCTGGTGCCGGTCATAGCAGGCATAAGCTACGAGGTCATCCGGTTCAGCGGAGCCCACGCGGGCAACTTCCTGGTGAAGGCGATTGTCTATCCCAGCCTGGCGCTCCAGAGGCTCACGACGCGCCAGCCCGACGACCAGCAGATTGAAGTGGCAATTCGCGCGATGAAGCACGCGATTGCGGTCGATAATGGCGAGGTAGAGGAGGAGCCGGACCAGAGTGAGGGCGAGGACGAGGCCCTGTCCTCCGGCGCAGAGGCGTAAGCGCAGGCCCCGGCCGGTTGCCAAGGGTGGGCGGTTGTCTGGCATTCTCTATACGTGTTGGTAATGCTAGTGCTAGTTGTAATACCAATTCTTGCCCGCTCATGGTGAGCCTGTCGAACCATTTGAGCGGGCAGGCGGTAGGCGTAGTTGCCCCCGCTCATTTCCTTCGACAAGCTCAGGATGAGCGGTGTCGCGCGCCATAACCAACGCCTGTAGAGAATACCCGGTTGTCTGCTTGTCCCGAGAGCCTGGCTGAGCCGTCAGCCGTGCCTGGCCCTAAGCTCCGCCCAGATCTCCTCCGGCCCCATGTCTGATGCGGCCAGCATCACCAGGGTGTGGTAGAGAAGGTCGGCCAGCTCCCCCGCCAGCTCCTCTTTGTTGCCGGTGGCCGCGGCCAGGGCCGACTCCCCGGCCTCCTCAATGACCTTCTGGGCTATCCGCGTGACGCCGCCGTCCAGTAGCTTCACCGTGTAGCTGCCCTCCGGCCTGTCGCTCTTGCGCTGCTGGATAGTGGCGAACAACTCCTCCAGGATGCCGGAACCCTTCTGTTCGTGCTGGTACTCAGGGTCTCCGGTTAGGGGATTGAAGAAGCAGGACTGGACTCCCGTGTGGCACGTCGGCCCCTCCGGCTCCGCCTTGATCAGGATCGCATCGCCGTCGCAGTCCACGTGCGCCTCTTTGAAGTTGAGGTAGTTGCCGGAGGTCTCGCCCTTCTGCCAAAGCTCCTCGCGGCTGCGGCTGTAGAACCACACCCGGCCGCCCTCAACCGTGCGCTGGATGGATGTGGGGTTCATGTAGCCCAGCATCAGCACCTGCCCGGTCTCGGCGTCCTGCACAATTGCGGGCACAAGACCCCTTCCGTCTAGTCTGATCATCGCGTCTCGACCTCTTTCCAGGTTCTCAGCTTGTCCGCCAGCTGGTCCAGCCCCGCGACTTCGTGGTCGGGGGGAAGGAGCTGCGGGTCCCTCTCCGCTCCGGAGCGATTGATCCACGCCGTCTGCATTCCCACCAGTTTGGCCCCGTGGATGTCGTCCAGGAGCGTATCCCCGACGTACAGGGCCTCCACTGGCGATACCCCGGTCTCCTCCAGGGTCCGCAGGAAAATCCTCGGGTCCGGCTTGTAGGCACGGGCCATCTCCGACGTGACCAGCGCATCGAATGCGAGGTTGTGTCGCTGCATCAGTGGGAAGATGGAGCCGTTGTCGGCGTTGGTGAGGACGCTCACATTCCAGCGCCCCTTTGCGAACTCAAGGAAGGAGAAGGTGTCGGCGAAGGGCTCCCTGGCGCCCAGAGAGTCCACCGACATCTGGGCCGCGGCGTCGGCGTCGCCCTTCATGCCCAGCAAGGCGAAGGTGTCCACAAACGCCGACCGCCAGGCTGCCTGGTAAGTCGAGAAGGGTGGCGACTGCTCCGGGTTCTCCATGTTGGTCCTGGTCTGGCGGAAGCGCACCTCAATCGACTTCCAGCTTGCGTAGAGGTCTTCCGGAGCAATGGGCAGGCCCTGGGAGTCGCAGATGCCCCGGAAGGTGTCAATCCAGCAGGAGGTGTCGTTGCGGAAGAGGGTGTTGTAGACGTCCAGGATAACGGCTTTGAGGGGCATGGCGGCTCACGTAAGGCGGACCGGAACGCCGCGCCGGGCCAGGAAGTCCTTGGCCTGGGCAATGCGGTAGGTCCCGAAGTGGAAGATGCTGGCTGCGAGAATGGCGTCCGCCTTGCCGGTGGATGCCACCTGGTACATGTGCTCCAGCGAGCCCGCGCCGCCGCTGGCGACTATGGGCACGTTGACGGCCTCGGACAGGGCGCAGGTAAGCTCCAGGTCGTAGCCGTCCTGCGTGCCGTCGGCGTCGATGCTGTTTATCACGATCTCCCCGGCCCCAAGCTCCACGGCCTTCACCGCCCACTCGACGGCGTCCAGGCCCCTGGGCCGACCACCGCCGCTGCCGGTGTGGGTGTAGACTTCCCATTTGGGTTCGTCGCTGCCGGGGACCGACCTGGCGTCCATCCCCAGTACGATGCACTGGCTGCCGAAGGCGTCCGCCCCCTGGCGAATCAGGTCCGGGTTCTCGACGGCCGCGGTGTTGATGGAGACCTTGTCCGCTCCCGCCTTGAGCATGGCGCTCATGTCCTCAACGCTGCGCAGGCCCCCGCCGACGGTCAGGGGGATGAAGAGTTGCTCCGCCGTTCTGGACACCACTTCAAGCATGATGCCCCGGCCCTCCGCGGACGCTGTGATGTCGTAGAAGACCAGCTCGTCCGCGCCCTCGGAGTCGTAGAAGGACGCCAGCTCGACGGGGTCGCCGGCGTCCCTGTGGCCCAGGAAGTTGACGCCCTTGACCACGCGGCCGCTCTTGACGTCCAGGCAGGGTATGATTCGCTTGGTGAGCATGGCCCGTCTATTGTAACACACGGGATTGGGAGTCGTAGTAAGTGAAGGCTCCTTGCTGTATAATCCGCAAAGAGGCCCGGCGGCCAGGCTGCGCCGCCGTGGCGTGGAGACCACAAATGCAGATGCACGACACGGAGCAGGAACGGTCTCAGCCCCGCATTTTCTACGGGTGGTGGATAGTCCTTGTCGGCGTCATAATGCGGACGGTCTTCGCCACCTTCAGCTACTACGGGTTCAGCGCCTTCTTCAACGCCCTTGTCATGCAATTCGGCTGGTCCAGGGCCGCGGTCGCGGGCGTGCTGTCCCTCTCCCGACTGGAGGGCGGATTCCTGGCTCTGCCCGCCGGATACCTCTTCGACCGGATCGGTCCCCGCAAGATGATGTTTGTGGGCATCACCCTGACAGGCTCAGGGTACATTCTGCTGAGCCGCACCGATTCCCTGCTCTACTTCTACCTTGTGATGATTCTCATGGTTCAGCTTGGAAGCAGCTTTGGGATGGGCGGCGGGGCGGTGGACGTGTCGATAGCCAACTGGTTCCGGCGAAAGCGGGGCAGGGCGATGGGCCTGGCGACCCTGGGCCTCAGCTTCGGCGGCATCATGGTCGCTCCCCTGGCCTTCTTCATCACCGAGTTCGGGTGGCGCAGCGGTCTGCTGGTGGCCGGGCTGATGACCATGCTGCTCGGGTATCCTCTCGCCACCATTGTGAGGCACCGCCCTGAGCCCTACGGCTACCGGCCCGACGGCGACCCGCCTGTGAGGAGCGCCCCGGCGCAGGATGCAGGCCCGGCGGCCGCTGCGACGCCTTCCGAAACACCGGCCGCGGAGAGCCAGACGCCTGCGGCCTCTCAGGCAAGCCAGCAGCCTGCCCAGGACGACGAGGAGACCAACTTTTCGCCCCTGCAGGCGCTGAAGGTGAGGGCGTTCTACGCTGTCGCATTCACCTTTGCGGCCAGGCAGCTTGTGTCCGGCACCATTGCGGTGTTCCTGATCCCCTTCCTACAGGAGCGGGGCATGTCCCTGACCCAGGCGGCTGCGATCCTGAGCGTTATGGCGCTGATTGGCGCGCCGGGCCGCGTCATCTTCGGCTGGCTGGGCGACATCTTTCCCAAGCGCTTTGTGATGGCCGCCTGCTTCAGCATTCAGTCCGTGGGGCTGATCCTCTTCGCCTACGTGGACGGGACGCCCGGGATACTCTTCTTCCTGCTGCTGTACGCTCCGACCTACGCCGGGGTGCTCCCCCTGATACCGGCGATTCAGGCGGAGTACTTCGGGCGCAAGTGGTTTGGCACAATTCGCGGGATGATGACGCCCATCACCCTCATAAGTGGCGTGGTGGGGCCGGTCTTCGCCGGGAGCGTCCGGGACGTGACGGGCAGCTACAGGCTCGCGTTTACCGTGCTTGCCTTCTCCATACTTCTCGCGCTCATGCTCATCCTGACCGCTCGCCCGCCCAAGACGCCTGAGTAGAGCAAACCCTCTTATTGCAGCCGGGGCTGTCTTGTATGTTGTTCGGGATTGTGTGCAATCAACGTGCCCCGGAAAGGAGTGACCATTGGGAAAGCTGGACAATAAGGTAGCGATTGTGAGCGGTGCCAGCCGCGGCATCGGCAGGGACATTGCCGTGGTGTTCGCGCGGGAGGGGGCAAAGGTGGTGGTGGGGGCCAGGACGGAGCGCGAAGGGGACTATCGCATCTCAGGCAGCATTGACACCACCCTGGAGCGCATCCGGTCCGGGGGAGGCGCGGCCATAGGCGTCCGCTGCGACGTCACCAATGACGATGAGATTGAGGAGATGGTGAGAAGGACAATTGACGAGTTCGGTCGGGTGGACATCCTGGTCAACAACGCCGCCATCTACACCCCGGGCACCGTCCTCGAGGTCCAGCCCCGTCACTGGGACCTCTCATATCGCGTCAACATCCGGGGGCCGTTTATCACCTGCCGCGCCGTGCTGCCACACATGATTGAGCAGGGCGGGGGTCACATTATCAACATCAGCGGCAGCGCTTCCAGGGGACCTGGCAGCGGCCCCTACGACGACGTGGCGACCAGCACGTATCCGGGCTTTACGGTCGGCGGCGTGAGCAAGGCCGCGCTGGACCGGCTGACCCAGGGCTTTGCCCACGAGGCCTTCAGCCTCAACATAGCCGTGAACGGGCTGCTGCCGGCCAGGAGCATAGCCTCCGAAGGGACGGCTTACCACAGCGGCGGCGCGGAGGCGATGCACGGGGCTTACGTGGACGGGCAGATCATGGCGGACGCCGCGGTCGCCATCTGCGTGAAGGAGCCCCGCGCCTTCACCGGAAACATCGTGACCGACGAGGAACTGCTGCTCAGCGAGGGACTAGATATCTCCGGCTACCCGCGCGTTCCCTGATAAACCAGATTATGCCCTCAGTGCCATCGCGGGCCGAGGCCCTAGCCCTGGCTTTGGAGATAGCCCTTGATGATAGTAAGATCCGCCGAGTGCTCCTGGAGCGTGCCGACGATTCTTCGCAGAAGGACGGAGTGTTCCTGGAGGACCTCCAGCATCCGGTTCTGGGTTTCCAGCATCCGGTTCTGAGTTTCCAGCATCCGGTTCTGAGTCGACTCCAGCCGGTTTTGCCCCTCGGTCAGATCCCTGACCAGGGGCACCAGCTCCACAAAAGCATTCTCCAAGCGAGTTACTCTGTCATCCAGGCTGGTCATCGCTTGCTCTTTTCTCCAGATTCCCCAAAAGTTGGGGGAAGGCCAGGATGTGGGTTTCCTACATATCCAGGAAGCGGGCCACCCGCTTGCGGTGGTATACCGGGTCTCCCAGGTAGCTGAGAAGCGTCCGGGCCTTCTTGGTGTACAGGTAGAGGCCGTACTCCTTGTCAATGCCGATGCCCGCGTGTACGTGGTGGGACGCCTCGGCGCTGCGCGGGTAGCCCTCGCTGGCCACAACCTGGGCCATGGAGATGGCGAGGCTGGCGTCGGGCCGGCCTTCGTCCAGCTTCCAGATCGCCTCGTAGGTTGTCCAGCGGGCGGACTCCAGGTCGTTGACGATGACGATGATCCAGTCCTGAACGCGCTGGAAGGTGCCGATGGGCACGCCAAAGGCGATGCGGTTCTTGCTGTAGTCCACGGTGATGTCCAGCAGCCGCTGCAGGCCGCCGACGATGTAGGCGCACATGGCGATGGCGCCCCTGTCCAGGACTCGCTCGACCGTGGGCCAGCCGCCGTCCACCTGTCCAATGACCGCGGACTCTGGGACTTCCACATTGTTGAAAGTGATCTCGTTCATCTTGTCGCCGGTCCAGCCGCTGACGTGGCGGCTGGCAACGCCGGGGGCGTTCTTGTCCACCAGGAAGAGGGTCACGCCCTCCTCCGGGGAGCCGCCGGAGCCGGTGCGGGCAACGACCACAATCTGGTCGGCGACCTGCGCGTCCAGCACGAAGAGCTTGGTGCCGTTGAGGACAAAGCCGCCGTCCTTCCGGGTCGCCGGAAGGTTGATGGATTCCGGACCCCAGCCGTAGTCAGGCTCCGTGTGGGCAAAGGCAAGGATTCGCTGTCCGCTGGCGACCGACGGCAGAATGTCGCGCTTCTGCTGCTCGCTCCCCGCATCCAGTATGGTGAGTCCTCCCAGGATGGCCGATGAGTGGTGGGGCGAGCTTATGCACGCCGAGCCCATCTCCTCGTAGAGGACTGCCAGGTCCATGAAGCTGTTGCCGCCGCCGCCATACTCCTCCGGTATAATCATGCCGACCCAACCCAGCTCGGCCATCTTCTGCCAGAGCTCCGGGGAGAACCCGGTCTCGCTCTCGTCCACTTCCTTCACAAAGCTCCGGGGGCACTCCTGGGCCAGGAAGTCCCGGGCAGAGTCCCTCAGCAACTCCTGCGCCGTGTTCAATGACAGGTCCATTCTAGTCTCCTTCCTATTGCTCTCTGTTCTTTGAGGCTATCCAGCCTGGGTTGTCTGGGTAGGAGCGGCGCGCTCCTGGGTCCTGCTGATGCCGATGCGCCGCGCCATGATCAGCTTCTGTACGTCGGTTGTGCCGCCCCGGTGGTTGGAGGCCAGCTCGTGGCGGAAGTGGTACTCCACCCGGCCCTTGAGCGGACCCCATTCGTCGTCGGTTGTCAGGGCGTAGGGGCCAAGGGCCTTCAGAATGTGCTCCGCGGCCTTCATCGTCAGGTCCTTGCCGATGAGGGAGTTCTGGGAGCCGTGGTACGTCCCCGGCTGGTTGCTGTTGAACATGTGGTAGTTGCGAAGGCCCAGCAGCCTCTGGATGCCGGACTCTATGAGCAGGTCCACAAGCTCCTGCTGGGCGAAGGGGTCCCGGCTTACGGGCTGCCCGCCGCGCTGGGCGTCCCTGCAGTACTGGGCGATTTCCTCCAGCAGCGTGTCCCTCTGCTCGACGAAGCCGGCCGCGCCGTGCTCTATCTCCAGGGTGGTCTGGGCCACGCGCCACCCCTGGGTTTCCTCCCCGACGAGGTACTCCCGGGGCACTCGCACGTTGTCGAAGGAGATGAGGCGCTTGCCCTCTCTCACAACCAGGTCCAGGGTGTTGATGGTGATGCCGGGCAGGTCGCCGGGGATTACGAATGCGCCGATGTTCTGGTGCCTGGGCGCGTCTTGGTCGGTGACTGCCAGCGTCCACAGGTAGTCGGGGATGTGGTGCCCACCGACAAATGTCTTCTGGCCGTTGATTATGAAGTCGTCGCCGTCCTTATCGGCCCTGGTGATGAGGGATGCCAGGTCGGAGCCAACCGACGGCTCCGTGAACAGCTGCCAGGGTATCTTGTCGCCCTGGAGCATGGGCTGCAGGAAACGCTGCTTCTGCTCCTCCGTCCCGTAGACGAAGATGGCCGGCATAGCCATGCTCGCCATGGTGTAGGCGGCGGGGTAGCTCTTCTTCTGCAGCTCCTCTTTGATGATGATGTCGTGCTCGGCGGTCAGCCCGCCGCCGCCGTACTCCTGGGGCCACAGGGGGTAGAGCCAGCCCTTGGCGCCGAGCTTGCGCTGGAAGTCCCGGGCCCACTGCCACATCTCGAAGGACATGTTGTCCGGCTCAATGGGTATCTCGCCCAGCTCCGGCGGGCAGTTGGCGTTCTCGTCCAGCCAAGCGCGGACCTCCTGCCGGAACTCTTCTTGCTCCCTTGTGTACTGTAGGTCAAAGTCCATTAGGCAACTCTCTGCTACACCTGTGGGGTTACCTGGCCATGAGCGAGGTAACCCCTTTTTCAGTCTATGGTCGTGTCTATGCGCGCTACCCGCGCTGGGCTGGCGCCTGGGTGGGCGCGGCCCTCTCCTGGGTCCTGCTGATGCCCAGCCGGCGGGCCATGATCAGCTTCTGCACCTCCAGGGTGCCTCCCGGATGGGCGCTGACCAGGCTCTCGCGCTGGTGATGTTCCACCCTGTTCTGCAGAGCGCCCCACTTTTCGTCGTTGGACAGGGCGTAGGGGCCAAGGACGTGCAGGATGCGGTCGGCGGCGCTCAGCCCGAACTGCTTCCACAGGAGGGAGTTCTGGGAGCCGTGATAGGTCACCTGCTGTCCGTTGTTGAACATCCAGTAGTTTCGAAGCCCCAGCAGCCGGTGGATGTTCGCCTCAATGTAGTTGTCGACCATCGCGTGCTGCACAAATGGGTCCTTGCTCAGGGGCTGGCCGTTGCGCACCGTCTCCTTGGTGTACTCGATGGCGTCCCGCACCACGGAGTCCCGCTCTCCAAGGAAGCCCGCTGCGCCGTGCTCAAGCTCCAGTGTGGTTTGGGCGACGCGCCATCCCTGGGTCTCCTCGCCGATGAGGTACTCCCGGGAGACGCGGACGCCGTCAAGGGAGACGAGGCGCTTGCCCCTCTCCGTGACCAGGTTCAGGGTGTTGATGCTGATGCCCGGCAGGTCTGCGGGCATGAAGAATGCGCCGATGTTCTGGTGCCTGGGCGCGTCCGGATCCGTGACCGCCAGCGCCCAGAGCCAGTCCGGCTTGAACGAGTCGCCGACGAAGACCTTCTGGCCGGTGATGATGAAATCGTCCCCATCTCTTACGGCCTGGGTCTGGAGAGAAGCCAGGTCGGAGCCGACTGCGGGCTCAGTGAAGAGCTGCCAGCAGACGACTTCGCCGCGGAGAATGGGGCCGAGGAATCGTTTCTTCTGCTCCTCCGTGCCGTGAACGGCGATGGATCCCGCCTGCAAATCGCCCTTCCCGACCTGCGGGACGTCCCAGCGTCCCAACTCTTCCATGAGGATGACATCGTGGTCTGCAGTGAGGCCGCCCCCGCCGTACTCCTTGTCCCAGAGAGCGAAGAGCCAGCCCTTCTCACCGAGCTTCCTGGTGAACTCCAGGCCCCACTGCTTCATCTCGTCAGTGTAGTGGTCGGTCTCAGGGGGTATGGGTCCCCACTCGGAGGGGCATACGGCGTTTTGCTCCAGCCACGCCCGCACCTCTTTGCGGAAGTCCTCCTGCTCCTTTGTGTACTGTATCGTGAAGTCCATCAGATCACCTCACAGTATGATGCGCGTTACACGCTTGAGGGCGCTCCTAGCTGCCGGAGGAACCCTGGCCGCCCGTCGGCCCGTGGGTCGGGGCAGCCCGCTCCTGGGTCCGGCTGATGCCCAGACGCCGCGCCATGATCAGCTTCTGAATGTCGTAGGTGCCGCCCGGGTGGAGCGTGGTCAGGGACGACCGCTGGTTGACCTCCACGCGTCCCTTGAGTGGCGCCCACTCAGGGTCTTCCGTCAGGGCAAAGGGGCCAAGGGTCTCCAGAACGCGCTGGGCCTTGGACACGCTGTAGTGCTTGCCCATGAAGGAGTTCTGGGAGCCGTGATAGGTGGACGTCTGGCCTGAGTTGAACATGTGGTAGTTGCGCAGGCCAATCAGTCGCAGTATGGCGGACTCGATGTGGTTGTCGGCCATCGCCTGCTGGGTGAAGGGGTCCTTGCTCAGGGGCTCGCCGTTCCGCAGGGTGTCCTTGGTGTACTCGATGATCTCCTCAAGCAGGGTGTCCCGCTCCCGGACTGCGCCGGCCGCGCCGTGCTCGATCTCCAGGCTGGCGGAGATTACACGCCATCCCTGGGTCTCGTCGCCCACCATGTACTCCCGGGGCACGCGTACGCCGTCGAAGGAGACCAGCCGCTTCCGGTCCTTGACCATCAGGTTCAGCTCGTGGATGGTGATGCCGGGCAGGTCGGCCGGGATCATGAAAGCGCCCAGGTTCTGGTGACGGGGCGCGTCGGGATCGGTGACGGCCGGGGTCCAGATGAAGTCGGCCTCGAACTGTCCGCCGATCCACATCTTCTGGCCGGTGATGATATAGTCGTCGCCGTCTCTCACGGCCCTGGTCTTCAGCGACGCCAGGTCGGAGCCGCCCTCAGGCTCGGTGAAGCCCTGCCAGCAGATGACATCGCCAGCGCACAGGGGTCGGAGGAATCGCTGCTTCTGCTCCTCCGTCCCGTAGACGTAGAGGGCCGGCATAGCAAAGTTGTTGGAGTAGATCCTGGGAACGTCGACGTTCTCAAGCTCCTCCTGGATGATGAAGTTCTGGTCAGGGGTAAGGCCGCCGCCGCCGTACTGCTCCTCCCACAGAGGGAAGAGCCAGCCCTTTGCGCCCAGCTTGCGCCGGAACTCCTTGCCCCACTCCCACATCTCCCGGCTGACTGCCCCGGACTCCAGGGGGATGGGGCCCAACTCCTCCGGCACCTTGGCGTTCTCCTCAAGCCAAGCTCGGACCTCCTTGCGGAACTCCTCCTGCTGTGTGGTGTACTGGATAGCAAAGTCCATAGCTCCGTCCCTCCTGTCGATTTATGTGGTCTCCGGGCGTAAGCCTGTTGCCGTCTCCTTACCTTGGCTGGGTGCTCGCGTGGGTTGGCGCAGCGCGCTCCTGGGTCCTGCTGATGCCCAGGCGACGGGCCATGATCAGCTTCTGGACGTCGTAGGTGCCGCCGGGGTGCAGCCCTACCAGCGAGTTTCGCTGGTTGATCTCGACGCGCCTCTGCAGCGCGCCCCACTTCTCGTCGTCGATGATGGCGTAAGGTCCCAGGACGTTCAACACCCTCGACGCCTTGGTGACGGCGAAATGCTTGTTGAGGAACGAGTTCTGGGAGCCGTGGTAGGTGACCTGCTGGCCGTTGTTGAACATCCAGTAGTTGCGTAGGCCCAGCAGACGCTGGATGTTGGACTCGATGAAGTTGTCGGCCATGGCCTGCTGCACAAAGGGGTCCTTGCTCAGGGGCTGGCCGTTGCGGACCGTGTCCCTGGTGTACTGGATGATGTCGTCCAGCAGCTTGTCCCGCTCCTGGATTGCGCCGCCTGCGCCGTGCTCAAGCTCCAGGCTGGTGGAGATCACTCGCCAGCCCTGGTTCTCCTCGCCGATGAGGTACTCCCTGGACACGCGCACGCCGTCAAAGGAGATGAGGCGCTTGCGGCGGTTCACCATCAGGTTAAGCTCGTGGATGGTGATGCCCGGGAGGTTGGCCGGGAAGAGGAATGCGCCCAGATTCTGGTGTCGAGGGGCGTCCGGGTCTGTGACGACGGGCGTCCACAGCATGTCCGGCTCAAACTGGTCGCCAATCCACATCTTCTGGCCGGTGATGATGTAGTCGTCGCCGTCCCTGACGGCCCGGGTCTGGAGGGAAGCCAGGTCGGAGCCGCCCTCCGGCTCGGTGAAGGCCTGCCAGCAGGCCATCTCGCCCCTGGCTATCGGCGCCACGAAACGCTCCTTCTGCTCCTCAGTGCCGTGGACGTAGATGGCGGACATCGCCAGGTTGCCTATCTGGTAGTAGGCCTCCGGGTACTCGATCCTGCCCAGCTCTTCGCGGAGGATTATGCCCAGTTCGGCGCTGAGCCCGCCGCCGCCGTACTCGCTGGGGAACGTGGGGAAGAGCCAGCCCTTTGCGCCCAGCTTCCGCTGGAAGTCACGCGCCCACTGGAACATCTCCCAAGTCATCTCCCCCTCTTCAAGGGGGAGCGGCCCCAGCTCATCCGGGACCTTGGAGTTAACCTCAAGCCAGGCTCGGACCTCCTTGCGGAAGTCCTCCTGCTCCCTGGTGTACTGCAGCTCGAAATTCATGGCTTCCTCTGTTACGTTTCTTTTCTGCGATTCGTCCTCTGTTGGAGCGGTGGTCACCCCTTCGATGGCGCGAAACGCCGTCAGTTCATGGGCGCACCGAACCGACTTTAATCTACTTCAAGAGGGGCAGAGTGTCAAGGCGCGTGTATTCTCTACAGGCGTTGGTTATGACGCGCGACACCGCTCATTCTGAGCCTGTCGAAGCAAATGAGCGGTGTCAGCCATGTCCACAGTCTTCCCGCTCAAATGGTTCGACGGGCTCACCCCCGTATCAAGTACGGGGCAGGCTATGAGCGGGAAAGAAGTGGTATTACCAACACATATTATAGAATACCAAGGCGCGGGGCTGCGTTCATCCGGGCCTACTGGCCCTTCCAGACGGGCTTGCGCTTTTCAACAAAGGCCTTGGGCCCCTCAATGGCGTCCTCTGACCCCATCACCCACCGGCTGCTGTTCTGCTCCATCGCCGCGTCGATGGTCATGTTCATTCCCTGGCGGACGTAGTGCTTGATGCTCCACACGGCCAGGGGCGCAGCCTCCAGGATGTCGTTGGCCCAGCGCATGGCGCAGTCCATAAGCTCCTCTCTGGGCACGACCTCGCTCACAATGCCCCACTTGAGGGCATCCTGGGCGGTGATGGGCTTGCACGTCAGAAGGTATGACATGGCCTGCTTGAAGGGCATTACCCGCGGCAGGTGGTGGATGCCCGCGCCGGGCACAATGCCCCGCAGAGGCTCCGGCAGGCGGAACTCCGCGTGCTCCGCCGCGACTATGATGTCGCAGCCCAGGGCCTCCTCGAACCCGCCGCCGTGGGCAAGGCCGTTCACGGCGGCTATGACCGGCTTGTTGAGGGTGTTCAATGGGTTGTGGACGCGGCCCCGCTTCAAAAAGCTCTCGTAGTCCAGGGCGCGCTCCTTCAGGTCGCCGCCGGCGGAGAAGGCCCGGTCTCCGGCGCCAGTGACGACGGCGACCCGTAGCTCGGGGTCTCGCTCGAACTCCTTGTAGGCCTCGGCCTCCTCGTAGGTGGCCTGGTAGTTGTGGGCGTTCATTGCCTCGGGGCGGTTGTGGGTGATAATGCAGACGTTTCCCTGTTTCTCGAACAGAATGGCCCTGTTTTCAGACGTCACAGTTCGGCTCCTTTCACTGTTTTGCCCATAAGTATACCCGAAGCGTAGGCTACACGCTCTGGTCTGGCAGCCTTCCTTCCTGGAGCAGATATATCCGAACAAGCCGGATCTCGTCGTACGCGAACTGGTCTCCAAGGAACTCCCAGACGGGCCTCAGAAAGACGCTTCCACAGACGTTGAACGCCTCCTCTATTTCAGCCAGCCTTTCCGCCGGGGGCATTACACTCTGCAAGTCCAGCGGCTCTCCCCGGCCCGACATTCGCTCCAGGTGGGCAATTATGGTGTGCTCCGCCAGGCCCCTTTGCAGCGCTATTTCACCGATGGACAGCCCACGGGACAGGAGATCCTTGGTTTCATCATAGGTGGCTCCCAGGTAACGTCCGGGTCCTTCACGTCTCCGTGTTCTAGGCTCATCTGCCGGAGACTTGCGCGCTGCCAATGCTTCGCGCTGAGCCGTAGTGTAGTTTACATCGGCGTATCTGCGGATAGCATCCACGAAGTCTGCGCCGTACTGCTCCAGCTTTGTATTGCCCACCCCATGGATGCTTGAGAACTCCTCCAGGCTCTGAGGCAAGACTGCGGCCATCTGCCGGAGGGACGCGTCACTGAAAACGACAAAGGGCGGAACGTCCCGGTCATCGGCCAGACGCTTACGCAAGGCGCGCAACTCCTCAAACAGCTTCTCGTCGTACTCTGCAGTGGATGATCCGGGAGCGACGCGCCCGAATGCGGTCCCTCGCGCATCGCCCGCCCCGGTTGTCTTTGGTTGAGGCAGAGTAAGCGTTTGGCGATTCTGGAGAAATGCCCGCCCTTCAGGCGAGACGGCCAGGGTTGGGTAATCCCCGCTGCCAGTGACCAGCAGCCCGCGAGCCTGCAAATGCCCTATTATCTCCCTCAGCTGAGGGCGACGGACCTCTTTGACGATGCCGTATACGCTCAACCTGTCGTGGCCCAGTTCCAGGATTCTCTTCTCCCGGCTGCCGGTCAGGACTTGAATTACGTGGTTGGCTCCAAACCTCTCGCCGGTGCGTATCACCGCCGAGAGGATTTTTTGCGCGATCTCTGTGGCGTCAAACTCCTCGCGGGTCTCCAGGCAGACGTCGCATCCGCTACAGGTTTCCTCAATCCGCCGCTCTCCAAAGTACTCCAGCAGAAATTTGCGGCGGCATGTGGGAAGCTGTGCGTACTCCACCATTTTTGCCAGTTTCTGCCGCGCGTTGCGCTGTTCAGAGGCATCATTCATCTGATTGATGAAGTACTCCTGCCTGGCCTTGTCTGAGTAGGCGAAAAAGAGGACGCAATCGCTGGGCATTCCATCTCTGCCGGCCCGCCCGGTTTCCTGGTAGTAACCCTCAAGAGACCTGGGCAGGCTGTAATGTACCACCAGCCTGATGTCCGGCTTGTTTATCCCCATGCCGAATGCGATTGTGGCTACTATAACTGGTATCCGATCACGCACGAAGTCTTCCTGATTACGGGTCCGCGTGTCTCTGTCCAGTCCGGCGTGATAAGGCCGCGCCGACAGGCCATTGGCGTTCAGGTATCCGGCTATATCCTCAGTCTCCTGCCTGGAAAAGCAGTAGATGATGGCAGGCAGGCTCTCTTTCTCTTCAAGTAGGGTTGTCAGTTCTTCCCAGGAGTTGCGCTTGGGTTGGACAGAGTATCTGAGGTTTGTCCTGTCAAAGCTGGACAGGAAGACCTGGCCGTCTTGCAGGTCAAGCTGGTTGATGATGTCCTGGCGCACGCGTTCTGTTGCCGTGGCGGTGAGGGCGATGACTGGTACCGATGGAAAGTCTTGGCGCAGTTGGTGGAGGTTTCGGTAGTCGGGCCGGAACTCGTGGCCCCACTCGGAAATGCAGTGGGCCTCATCTATGGCAATGAGGCTCAGTTGAACATCCTTCAGGAAGCGTCGGAATCCCGGCAGTGTCAGCCGCTCAGGGGCTGCATACAGTATCTTGACCCGGCCTCGCCTGACCTGTTCCTGTATATCCTCTATCTCAGACGCCGGAAGGGAACTGTTGATGAATCTGGCCGCAATGCCATTGGCGTTCAGAGAATCCACCTGGTCTTTCATCAGGGCAATCAGGGGCGAGATTACGAGGGTGATTCCGTCAAGGACCAGGGCAGGCAACTGGTAGCATAGGGACTTGCCGCCTCCGGTTGGCATCAGCGCCAAGCTGTTTCGGCTGGCCAGGACGTTGTCGATTACCGCTTCCTGCTGTCCCCAGAAGCTGTCGTAGCCGAATCTTGATTTGAGAAAGCTGAGCTTGGAGTCGGTGTTTCCCATAGGTAGGTGTATCCTATCTGTGAGGAGGGGAGGCCACGTGTGTTTTCTGGCCATTGTAACCCATCAGGCCTTTGAGTGACTGCCCCGTGCTTACCTGACCAGCAATCAGCGGCGCAGACCAGCTATTCCGTAGCGTCCAGCCTGTTCAGGTTTCCGGGCCAGTCCAGGATGCGCCGATCCGCCGTAACAAGCCTGTGGCCTCCCAATGCTGTGGCGACTATCAGGCGGTCGGCAGGGTCGGCGTGAAAGTCGGCAAGCTCATTGGCCCGGATGCCAATCTCTCCGTCAACCGGGATCTCCACCAGTCCGTCCCTGAGGAGCGCATCGCGCCATGCGGCCAGGTCATTCAGAAGAGTTAGCCTGCCTTTTTGGTGCATCAGGGCTATTTCCCAGAAAGAGATGGCAGATACTGCGACATTGCCCTCCCGCACCGCTTCATCAATCTCCCCGCGTGCCCGCGATCCGACTCTCTCGTCGCCGAATCGCGTCCATACCAGGACTTGGGTGTCCAGCAGGATCACGGGTTAAACAGCCCGTCCGGGTCGGACAGAGCCTCCCACTCCACGTCCAGGGGTTCGATTATGTCCCCGTGAATCTGGATGATGTCCCGGTCGCGCCCGAACCAGCTCGGGGACTTTTCGCGAAAAGGCACCAGCCGCGAGACGGGGCGGCCGTTCTTGGTGATGACAATCTCCTCGCCGCTCTCTGCGACTTCGTCCATTAGCTGAAGGCACTTGGCCTTGAACTCCGAAGCCTTGATTGTCCTGGGTGCGTTTGCCTTGTGACTGCCGGTTGCCATGATTTAGTTCCTGTTTGGATGATGCCCAATTATACCATAGTCACGACTATGGTCACGGCCAACGCTTCCACATTTCTGCGACTGCTCAGTAGTAGCTTCCCTCCGGCCTGAACACCCTCATCATCAGCAGGTGGGTGGGTATGGCCAGGCCGGCAATGATGATCCCAAGCACCACGGTTATCCACCCGACACCTATTGCAAGGTCCGTGACCCCAAAGCCCACGACTGCGAGGTTGAGGGCGTTCCGCAGGGTAAGGCCCTTGATGTACACGTCCCGGTTGGGGTCGTCGCGCTCCATGCCGGAGTACGGCCCGAATCTGCCGAAGGTGTGCTCCTCTATGTAGTCTTGCTGCGCCTTTGCCGTCTGGACGTCCTCAACCAGGACGCCGGGAATGGCTGAGTCGGCGCCGGTGACGACCTTCTCCTTGAGGAGCGCCTCTCTTATTTCGCCCCGGGCGCTGTATCCCATAGAGATGAAGACTACTCCCAACGCCACCATCCCAAGCCCAAGCAGCATCGCCAGTGTGACCGCAATCTTGCTGAAGGTTCGCAGGCTCATATCAACAGTCCTCCCTTGAGGCGCGTCAACAGCGCCAAATCTATGCTTGCTCCTCCAATGGTAGGGTGGGTAGCAGCCGCCAACAAGGGCGCAAGCTCACACATTGGTGTAAGGGTTCCTGAGAAATTAGACAGAGAGAAAGGCAGTCCGGCTGTCAGAGGGCCGGTTTCCGACGGGGGGCTGTGCCTGGCGAGGACGGCGCATTGCAGCCGCTATTGACTACGGCGTCCGTGAGATATACTATGATTTGAAATCCGGGGAGATTGTGAGGAGATAAGGGTATGCCGCGAATTGGACCTATGGAGTTGGTGATCATCCTGTTCATCATCCTGATTATCTTCGGCGCGGGTCGTCTGCCTGAGATAGGGTCCGCGCTTGGCAAGGGCATCAAGGAGTTCCGCAAGGGCCACTCCGGCGATGACGAAGGAGAGGTGGTAGTGGAGGCCAAGCCGAGCGGCAGGAAGCGGAAGGGCAAGGCGTAGCCCGGCTTTTCAACCAGGATCGTAAAGAGCGCCCCGTCATCAGGCGGGGCGCTTGCTTTTTGGCGTCTCAATCGGGCCTGTTCAGCTGCCGGACGGTTCCGAGGTGGCGACATCCACGCTGGACTTGCTGCCTCGCCGGGCCAGCTTGGCAAGGAGGATCCCAACCTCGTACAGAACAAGGATTGTCAGGGCCACCAGGCTCTGGTTGAGGGGGTCGATGGTGGTGGTGGCCAGGGCCCCGACTATGAACGCGATCACAACTGCAAAACGGCGCTGTCGGGCCAGGGACCTGGGGGTTACCAGCCCGATCTTGCTCAGGAAGAAGATGACCAGGGGCGTTTCAAAGGCCACTCCCATCCAGAATATCAGCGTTATCACCTTGTTGATGTAGTCTCCAATCCTGATCATTGGAGTGGCTATGTCCGACCCGAACCACAGCAGGAAGTTCAGGGCCGGGGGCAGCAGGGCGAAGTAGGCGAAGGCCGCGCCCGCCGCGAAGGAGAGTATCGCCCCGGGGAACAGGGCGTACAGGAACCGCTTCTCCCGGGCAGTCAGGCCGGGGGCCACGAAGGAAAACACCTGGAACAGAATGACCGGGAAGGCCAGGACAAGGCCGCCCATTAGGGACACCTTCATAGTTATCCCTATCATCTCGGTGACGTGGGTGAAGATGAGCTTCTGGTCCCTCAGGGACTCGAAGCCCTGGGCCGGTATCATCAGCGCATCGAATATCAGCCTGTGGAAGGCGAAGGCAACACCCGTGCCTGCAACCAGCGCCGCGGCGGAAATGGTCAGCCTGCGGCGCAGCTCGATAAGGTGCCCCGAAAGGGACAGATCTTTATCCGCCACCGGCCTTCTCCTCGGAGTCGCTCCCGGACTGCCGGGCCTTCTGCCTGCCGTCTCCTTCTGACGAGGTCTCTTTGGAAGCCTCTTCAAGTGCCAGCAGGTCCGGTATCTCCCTGGCCGTGCTTCTGACCTCCTGTATGAACTTGCCCAGGGAGCGCGCTATCTCCAGCATGCGCGTCGGCCCCAGCACCAGGTAGGCGATGAGCAGGATTATCAGGACTTCCAGGGGGTCTATGCCCAGGAAATTCATCTAACGACTTCCTCACGCGGGGATTCTGAGATCAACCCTCTTGGAGTCAAACTATACCCCATTGCCAAGCGGAGTGCCAATGCTCAGCCGGAATCGGGCTGCCTGCTTCCTGCGGTGTTCAGCGTTCCCGTTGGGCACAGGTCCAGCAAACAGCACTCGCTGCACAGAGGCTCTCGCTTTCGACACGACTCCACGCCGTGATGGTCCAGCAGGGCGTGGTACTCGTTGAACATATCGACATCGTGGGGGAGGTTGTCCATGAACAGGGCCTGGTAGGCGGCGTACCTGTTCCGGGACGGGTTTATTTGAAGCCTGTCCAGAATGCGCCGGGTGTAGGCGTCCATCACAAACACCGGCTTGCCGGCCGCGTACAGCAGGATATCGTCGGCCGTCTCCTCGCCGATGCCGTGGATGGCCAGCAGCTCCGGGCGGAGGTCCCGGACGTCTCTGCAAAACATCGCCTCAAGGTCGTCGTCGTAGTGGTCGCCCAAGTGCTCCACAAAGGCCTTCAGCTTCCTTGCCTTGGCGTTGAAGTAGACCGATGGACGAATGAGCAACGCCAGCTCATCCAGGGGGACTGCCCTCAGAGCGGCCGGCTCCATGAGGCCGTTGGCCTTCAGATTGTCCAGCGCCTTGTCCACGTTGGTCCATGCGGCGGACTGGGTGAGGATAGCCCCAACGATGACCTCGAAGGCGCTGTCGCCGGGCCACCAGTGCTGCGGCCCGTAGCGGCGCAAAAGCCGGTCGTAGATGTCCGTCAGCTTCCGGCTAAGTGGGGATTCCAACATCCGCGGCCTCCTGACCGGCGATTGGTAGCAGGACGGGGATCTCGTCCGTGATTGCCACCTCCTGCAGGGACACCCGGCAGCGGTATGCGTACACCTCGACGCCGGCGGCCTCGGACCTCTGCAGCGTCTCAGCAAAGCGTGGGTCGGCCGGGACGTTCGGGGCGAAGGCGCGGACGTCCTCCCGCTGCACAACGAATATCACGGCGGCGCGATGCCCCTGTTCCCTGGCCTCCATCAGCGCCTCCAGGTGCCGCGCGCCCCGGGTCGTGGGCGCGTCCGGGAAGAGGCCCACGCCGTCCTCCACAAGGGTCACGGACTTGACCTCCACGTAGCACAGGCCGCCGTTGCCGCTGCCAAGCGCCAGGTCAAGCCTGCTGTGGGAGAAGACCGCCTCCCTGCGCCTCCACGCGTAGCGCCGGAACTGCTCAAGACGCCCGCTGCCGATTGCCTCGTCCACCAGCGCGGAGGGCAACCGGGCGTCGGAGGAGACCAGGGTGTCGTCAACCTGGACCAGGGACACGTCGAAGGCCGTCTTGCGGCCCGCTCCGCTTCTGGGGGTGAGGAACACCGTGGCGTTATCCGTGAAGAGCTCCTCCATGCGCCCTGAGTTGGGCACGTGGGCCAGGACGGTCTCTCCATCCACGTCGATACGAGCGGAGAACCTGTTTGGCCTGTCGATGAATGTGCCTTGCTTGAGGTCCGGGCTAAGTTTCATTATGCGCCGCGCTCGGCTGTGGTGTCGTATCCATTGTAGCTTTGTGGCCCGTCACGGTACAGCAGGCGGGGCCTCTTTACTGCAAACGGCTCTAGCCTTACACTTGAACGCGGGCCTGACACTGGGAGCTGCCCACAGGCAGGTCGAAATGGAAGTTTATTGCTGAGCATAGCAGAGGAGGTTCTGCAGGATGACCTCGGAAGTAGACCAACAGGATCGAGACTACGAGTGGTTTGTGCAGCACCACAAGGAATTGGAGGAGCATTACACCGGGCGAGTGGTCGCAATCTATAAGGAACAGATCCTGGGTGACTATGCAAGCGAAGGAGAGGCCGCTGAAGCAACGATAAAGACCCACGCCCTGGGCACATTCATCGTGCAGCGCGTCCGCCCCGGCAATCCACCTCACCATATCTGACCGCCACAGGGAAAGTCTGATTGCGTGGAGTATTTAGAGGCCGTGCGCGGGGCAGCCATCCTGTTTCAGAGTGTTGGATTCAGCCTACTTTGCCTAACCCTGCCTTTCCCTGGCCCACGCCTCAGTCGACGATGGCCCTATGGGATACAGGGGCGTCTCTCTCTGCAATTTCACCTTCGCTGGTGAGGGACTGCCGGTTGCGTAGTTTGGGAACCGTAGATGTTACCCCCGCAGGCTCTCAAAGTCCTCGCCGCCTTCCGCAACACTTGATCAACATCACTATATCCGGCCTGAGTCCCTTTTTGAGGGTTCCTGCCGCCGAAATTGAGATGTCAGACCACTGGCAGCTTATCATCGGCATGGACATAATCGGCCAAGGTGAATTCCGCTTGAGGCCCCGGCGCGACGATAGCCTGGAGATTACCTTCCGTGACCTGCGGGCGTCGTCACGCTTGTCCCTTATGAGATTGTTTCGGCGCTGACACCCCCTTCCGTCATGGCCACGAATACAGTAATGACCTTTCCGGCGTAAGGAGACATTTGAATAACCTCGGCTGAGGCGCGCGCCTCCCGACCATTCCTGCGGAAGCAGGAATCCAGGTGGCCAGATATAGAAGGAAATAGATTCCCGCTTTCGCGGGAATGACGGGGCAGGGTTCTACCACTCCTGCGAAGGCAGGAGTCCATTCCCTCCGCTCTCAACATAGCCCCGCCTGGGAAGCAACGCCCTGGATTCCCGCTTTCGCGGGAATGACGGGAAAGGGTTGCGCCGGAATGACGGGGCAGGTGGCCTACTTCGAGAATCAACCCCCGCCCACCTTCTCAAGGAAATCGGCCTCCGTGAGGACTTGCGTGCCCAGCTTGTTGGCCTGGTCCAGCTTGGAGCCCGCCTCCTCGCCGGCCACCAGGAAGCTGGTCTTCCGGCTCACGCTGCTCCCCACCGCGCCGCCAAGCTCCTTGATGCGCGCCTCCGCCTGGGACCTGGTCATGCTATCCAGCCTGCCCGTCACCACGAACTGAAGCCCCGCCAGGGGCCGCTCCACCGGCTCCCGGGGCGAGTCGTCCACCATGCGCACCCCGGCGCGTTGCAGCTTGCGCAGTATCTGGCGGTTGTTATCGTCCTTGAAATAGGTTGCGACGCTTTCGGCAATCCTCGGCCCCACGCCCGGTATCTCCACCAGCTCCTCCTCCGTGGCCCGGGACAGACGCCACAGGCTCCTGTAGTGCCCGGCCAGAGTCTCCGCCATCTCCGACCCAACGTGCAGTATGCCCAGGGCAAAGAGCACGCGGGCAGGAGAACGCTCCTTGCTGGCCTCGATTGCACTCATGACGTTGGCGGCGCTCTTCTCCGCCATGCGCTCCAGCTTCAGAAGGCGCTCCGTTGTGACACTGTAGACATCGGCAACGTCCTTCAGCCACCAGCAGTCGATAAGCGCCATGCTCAGCTTATCCCCCATGCCCTCAATGTCCATTGCGCCCCTGGAAACGAAGTGCTTCAGCAGCTCCTCCAGCTTCGCCGGGCAGGACGAACTTGGGCAGACGGTCATCGCCTGGCCCTGGGGCCGAGTTACGGCAGCGCCGCACAGCGGGCACGCTTCAGGCATCGAGAAGATGCGCTCATCGCCAGTCCTGCGATCCGGCAGGGGGCCCACCACCTGGGGTATGACCTCCCCTGCCCGCTCGACCACCACCCAGTCGCCAATGCGCAGGTCCTTGCTGCGGATGTAGTCCTCGTTGTGCAGGGTCGCCATCTTCACCGTCGCCCCTGCAACGTCGACCGGGTCCAGGATGGCAAAGGGGTTCAGGCTTCCCGTGCGGCCCACGTTGATGCCTATGTCCAGCAACCGGGTCACGGCCTGGGTGGCGGGGAACTTGTAGGCAATGGCCCATCGAGGTTCCCTGCCGACGTACCCCAGGGCGTCCTGAAGCCGGACGGGGTTTATCTTCACCACAACGCCGTCCGCCCCGTAGTCCAGACTCTCCGCCCGCTCAACCCACTCCCGGTAATAGCTCTCCACGTCCGCCAGGCTGCGGCACAGCCTGTTGTTGGGATTGACCTTGAAGCCCAGGCTGTGCAGGTACTCCAGGGTCGACCACTGGTTGTCCGGTACGCCTTCGCCTCCGTCTTCCAGGCCATACATGCTGTAGACGAAGATGTCCAGGGCCCTCTGCGCGGTGATGCGGGAGTCAAGCTGGCGCAGGGAGCCGGCGGCCGTGTTCCTGGGGTTAGCGTAGGTGGGTTGGCCCTGCGCGGCCCTCTCCTCGTTGAGCCTGTCGAAGAGGGACCGGGGGAAGTACACCTCGCCGCGGACCTCAAAGCGACGGGGCGCGTCCGGCGGCACCGAGAGGGGTATGGAGCGAATGGTCCTCAGGTTGTGGGTGACGTCCTCGCCGCGATAGCCGTCGCCCCTGGTCGCGCCGTGGACGAACATCCCGTCCTCGTATGTGAGCGCGACCGCCAGGCCGTCGATCTTCAGCTCGCACACCATCTCGAAGTCCGCTCCGTCCAGGAGGTTGGTGGCCCGGCGATGCCACGCGGCAATC
Source organism: Dehalococcoidia bacterium (assembly GCA_034421015.1). GTDB lineage: Bacteria > Chloroflexota > Dehalococcoidia > Lucifugimonadales > UBA2985 > DAOUJW01. Next base: position 40,733 of record DAOUKT010000016.1, on the reverse strand, counting down.
TCATCGTCGTTGAAGGCGTTGGACAGGCTGAGCATGGGGCGCGGGTGCACGACCTCGGCGAAGCCCTCGGCGGGCGGCGCGCCCACGCGCTGGGTGGGCGAGTTCGGTGTGACCAGCTCCGGGTTCCGCTCCTCCAGCCCGCGCAGTTCCACCATGAGAACGTCGTAGGCGGCGTCGCTTATCTCCGGCCGGTCAAGGACAAAGTAGAGGTGGTTATGGCGGTTGATCTCGCTGCGGAGCCGCTCCACCCTCTCTCTAACGGACTCGTCGTTCATGGCAGTCTGTGCAGAAGTCCTGTTGAGCGCTATGTTTGGGAAGTCTTGCCCTCGGCCTACTGGGTCAGGCGATTGATGACCAGGCCCGTGGGCAGCTTGGGGCTGAAGTATGTGGACTTGATGGGCATTCGCGCGCCGGAGAGCACCACGCTCTCGAACACGTCCAGGGACAGGGGCGGCAGCACGAAGCCAAGCTGGATGTCGCCGCCGCGGATGGCCTGGGACACCTCCTCGGAGTCGTGGCTGTAGTACAGCTGCCCCCTGTCGACCGCCTCGGACTGCAGCCCCAGCGCGGGCTCCAGCACCATCTTCTCCAGCGCCCACGTGGCGCACCGCTCCAGGGGCGTTTCCGACGCGCCCGGCTGCTGCCGCAGGGTCAGCAGAGCGACTCTCTGCCCGCCGGAGTCCAGCAGTCCAAGTGCAACCCGGGCCCCGCCAATCTCCTCCAACCGGTCCTCAAGCGCCGGCAGTGGGTCGGCGTCTCCGGTTGATGCTATCTCCAGGGTCTGGACCTCAAAGCTCGCCTCAACCAGCCTCTCTATCTCCGCCAGCTGCTCCGGGGACAGGCCCCGCAGCAGGCGATGGTACGGGAGCACCACCAGGCCAGGGTCCTCTATCTCCAGCAGGGACATGAGGACGAAGTCGTGGCCGCCCTCTCGCGCGCCGCCTTCGTTCAGTATCTCTCGATAGCGCAGCGCAGTCTCGTAGCGATGGTGGCCGTCGGCCATGTAGATGGGCGCGTCTTTGAGGGAGTCTCGAATGGCCGCCACGTCCTCGCCATCGGAGATGCGCCACAGCTTGATGCCAACGCCATCGAAAGTTGCGTCTATCAGGGGCGTTCCGGCGGCCGTCCCCTCAATCACCGCGCCGATCTCAGGCGTGGGCGCGCGGTAGATGGCCATCAGAGGGCTGAGGTTTGCGCCCGTGGCGGTGAGCAGCTCCAGCCGGTCGCGCTTGGGGCCTTGGGACGTCTCCTCGTGGGGCAGCACGACCCTGCGGGAGAACTCCTCCAAGCGCACACGGGCCACCAGCGAGCGGCGGGAGGCCACCCGTCCTCGATGGGGGAACTCCTCCTGCAGCAGGTAGAAGGACGGCTCCTCCTCCGGCTGCAGCACGCCCTCGCCCAGCCACTCGTCCAGAAGGCCGGATGCCCTGGTGTAGCGGTTGGACTCCGGGGAGTCGCCGGGGGTATCCATCCCGAACTCCAGGCGGACGGCGTTGTAGGGGTTCCTGTCGTGGAGCCTCTGCTGGTGCTCCGGGGAAATCACGTCGTAGGGGGGGCACAGGAGCTGCCCGATGTCCTGGCTGAGCGCCGAGTTGTAGCGTATGCCTTTGAAGGGTTGAATGTCGGCCAATGCTATCTCCAATTGTATTGATTTGGGTTGCAGAACCAGTATACCCAGACTCCGACAGAGCGTCTAGGCTGGCGCGGGTGTTATAATCCCACTGAGATAAAATGAGCCCAGACCCAATTCTTGATGACCTCAACCCAGCGCAGCGGGAGGCCGTGGAGGCGGTCGACGGGCCGTTGCTGATTCTGGCAGGCCCGGGCAGCGGCAAGACCCGCGTCATCACCCACCGCATAGCCTACCTCGTATTGAGGTGCGGTGTTCACCCCCGCAGCATAGCGGCGGTCACATTCACCAACAAAGCCGCGAGAGAGATGCGCGACAGGCTCTTCGGCAGGAGCGACGGCGACTCGTCCTCGCCCTTACTTGGAGGCCTGTGGCAGATGCGGAGCGACTTCAGCGTCGCCACGTTCCACGCCCTGTGCGCCCAGATCCTGCGCCGTGAGGCCGACTCCGCCGGCCTGGACCGCGCCTTCGTCATCTACGACCAAGAGGACCAGCTGGGCGTGGTGCAGCAGGCGATGGAGCAGCTCCAGATCGACGCCAAGCGCTTCCCGCCCAGGTCCATGCTCTCCGCCATATCCGCCGCCAAGAGCCAGCTGATTGAGCCGGACGCCTACGCCGGAAGGCTCTCCGGCCCCATGGAGCGGTACATCGGCCAGACGTACCAGCGCTACCAGGAGATGCTCCACTCCAACAACGCCGTCGACTTCGATGACCTGCTGCTGAAGACCCACGCCCTCTTCCGGGACAGCCCGTCGGCGCTGGACAAGTATCGCTCCCGGTACGAGTACCTCCTCATAGACGAGTTCCAGGACACCAACGTTGCCCAGTACGCCATTGCCCAGTTGCTTGCCAGCAAGCACGGCAACATCTGCGTGGTGGGAGACCCGGACCAGGCCATCTACTCCTGGCGCAACGCGGACATCCGCAACATCCTGTCCTTTGAGCGGGACTACCCGGACGCCAGAAAGGTGACCCTGGTGGAGAACTACCGCTCAACGGAGACTATTCTGGAGGCGGCGACCGGCGTTATCTCCGCCAACCGCCAGCGCATTGGCAAGGAGCTGGTTGCCCAGAACGAGCGGGGCAGCCCCCTGTTCGTGGACGAGGCGTACAACCCGGAGGAGGAGGCACAGAAGGTCATCGGCGAAATCGAGAGGCTGAACCAGTACGAAGGCCGCAGGCTGGGCGACTGCGCCGTGATGTACCGCATCAACGCCCAGTCCCGCGCCCTGGAGGAGCACTGCCTGCGGTTCGGCATCCCCTACAAGCTCATCGGCGGCCTGCGCTTCTACCAGCGCAAGGAGATAAAGGACGTGGTCGCCTATCTGCGGGTCATCCACAACCCCTACGACGAGGTCAGCCTTCGCCGCATCATAAACGTCCCTCCCAGGGGCATTGGAGACCGCACGATGGACCAGGTCGTCCACAAAGCACGCTTAGGCAACGTGCCGGTGTACACCGCAGTCCAGCTCATGGCCGAGGACGGCGACGGCGGGCGACCCAACCGGGCGCTGGCAAGGTTCCTCCACATAATCAACACCCTGATGGAGTTCGCGGGGACGCTGCCGGTGGAGGAGCTTATCGACGCTGTCCTGGAGCGCACCGGCTACGGCGACCACCTGCGAGCCGAGGGCGAGCAGGGGCTGGAACGGCTGGAGAACATCCGGGAGCTTAGGACGACGGCCCGGGAGTTCCAGCCAATGGACCCGGACGAGCGACTCGCCACATTCCTGGAAAGCGTGGCCCTGGTATCGGACGTGGACACCCTGGAAGAAGGCGGCGACGGCATCACGCTGATAACGCTGCACCAGGCCAAGGGCCTTGAGTTTCCGGTGGTGTTCATAGTCGGGTTGGAGGAGGGCCTGCTGCCCCACAGCCGCTCGATAGACGACCCGGACCAGCTTGAGGAGGAGCGACGGCTGTTCTACGTCGGGATGACGCGCGCCAAGGAGCGATTGTACCTGACAAGGGCCTTCCGGCGGGGGTTCTGGGGCAACACCAGCGCAAGCAGGCCGTCCCGGTTCCTGGGAGACGTCCCCCAGCGGCTGATAACGTCCATGACCATGGCCGGAGAGAGGGTCGCCGCGCCGGAGAGAGGGAGCGTCGGATCAGGCGCGGGCAGGGGCGCAGACGGCGCGAAGCCTCCACTTAGGGACGGCGACCACGTGCGGCACTTCAAGTTCGGAGAGGGCGTTGTGGTCAGCTGCGTCGCAACGGGCCAGGACCACGAGGTCACGGTGGCGTTCAAGGGAGAGTCGGGCATCAAGAAGCTGCTGTACAGCTTCGCGCCGCTGGAGAAGGTGGAGTAGTCTTGCAGCAGTAGAGGCCTTGAACATAGGTCTCGGGGGGCAGTTCGACGCGTCCGTCACCCGTGACATGAGCCCTGTTGCGTCAATAGAAAATGCTATCGAAAATGTAGTCGTTGCAACCAAGCGTAAGGCCTGATAAAATACGCGCCTCATGATCTCTTCATCAGAGGTATCAAGCGTAGTTCGCTCGGAAGGCGGGGTTCTGGCATTGCTCCGCTGGGCGGACTGCGTTGTCCTTTAGCCTCCTCTTACATCCGCTACGCCCTCAGTCCTCTCTCCGGGATACGTCCGTAGGCTCACCATACGCCTGAACTCGTGGTATCCTATTGCGCGGGCTTGAGAGCTCTCACATCGTGGAATCGACCAGAGGAGAACCGAACATGTCGCAAGAAGAAGTCACACCCGACGCAAGGCCGCGCACCCCTGAGCGAAGATACGACCCCCGTGAGCTTGACGCCAAGTGGCAGGAGCGCTGGGGCAACGACAAGCTCTACCAGGTCAACGACGACGACCCCCGCCCCAAGTGGTACGAGCTCACCATGTACCCCTACCCCTCCGGCGACCTGCACATAGGCCACTGGTACGCCATGGCCCCCGCGGACGCGCACGCCCGCTTCCGGCGTATGCAGGGCTACAACGTCCTGCATCCCATGGGATTCGACGCCTTTGGGCTGCCGGCGGAGAACGCGGCCATTCGCCGGGGCATCCATCCTTACCAGTGGACAATGAGCAACATCGAGAACATGCGCAAGCAGCTCAGCTCCATGGGCCCCGTCTACGACTGGGACCGGGAGATAATCTGCGCCCTGCCGGAGTATTACCGGTGGAACCAGTGGATATTCCTCCAGTTGTACAAGGCCGGCCTGGCCTACCGCGCTAACGCCCCGGCCAACTGGTGCCCCGAGTGCCAGACGGTGCTCGCCAACGAGCAGGTGGTCGACGGCAAGTGCGAGCGGTGCGATGACGCCGTTTCCCGTCGTGACATGGAGCAGTGGTTCTTCGGCATCACCAGGTACGCGGAGGAGTTGCTGGACTTCTCCGGCCTCCTGGACTGGCCTGAGCGGATCAAGACCATGCAGACCAACTGGATTGGCCGCAGCGAGGGCGTTGAGATCAGCTTCGACATCTCGGAGTACGGGCTGGAGGAGACGGAGATCCGCACCTTCACCACCCGCATAGACACCATCTACGGCGTGACATTCGTGGTCATTGCGCCGGAGCACCCCCTGGTTGACAGGCTGACCACGCCTGACCGCCGGGCGGAGGTGGACGCCTACGTGGAGCAGGCGCGGCGGCAGTCGGAGGTGGAGCGGCTCTCGACGGAGCGGGAGAAGTCGGGCGTGTTCACCGGCTCCTACGCCGTCAACCGGCTCAACGGCGACCGGGTGCCGATTTTCGTGGCCGACTACGTGCTGCTCACCTACGGAACGGGCATCGTGATGGGCGTTCCCGCCCACGACCAGCGCGACTTCGAGTTTGCGACCAAGTACGGCCTGGACGTACGCGTCGTCATTGCCCCGCCGGGATGGGAAGGCGGCACACTGCAGGAGGCCTTCGTCGAGGACGGGACCCAGGTGAACTCCGGCCAGTTCGACGGCCTGCCTGTGGCCGAGGGCAAGGAGCGCATCGCCGATCACGTTGAGGCCAGCGGCTGGGGCCATCGCACCGTCTCCTACAGGCTGCGCGACTGGCTCATCTCCCGCCAGCGCTACTGGGGCACGCCCATTCCTATGCTCTACTGCGACGCCTGCGGCGTGGTGCCCGTGCCGGAGGAGGATCTGCCCGTGTTGCTGCCGGAGGACGCCCAGTTCCGGCCCACCGGCGAGTCCCCCCTCAAGCACCACGAGGAGTTCCTGAACGCCGCCTGCCCCTCGTGCGACACACAGGCCCAGAGGGAGACGGACACGATGGACACCTTCGTCGACTCCTCCTGGTACCACCTGCGCTACGCCAGCCCAAAGTACGACCAGGGCCCCTTCGACCCGGAGGCCGCGAGGGGCTGGCTGCCCGTGAACCAGTACACCGGCGGCGCGGAGCACGCCGTCATGCACCTGATGTACGCCCGCTTCTTCAACAAGGCGCTCCGGGACCTGGGCCTGGTGGAGTACGACGAGCCGTACCTGCGGCTGTTCAACCAGGGCACGATCATCGCCGACCGCCAGAAGATGAGCAAGTCCCGGGGCAACGTCATCACGCCCGACCCCTACGTCCACGAGCTTGGTGCGGACGTGGTGCGCACCTACCTGATGTTCCTGGGCCCCTGGGACCAGGGCGGCGAGTGGTCGGACGCGGGCATCAACGGCATGGCCCGGTGGCTCAACCGCGTGTGGGACATCGCCCATCGCGACGCATCGACACTGGACGGGCAGGCAGCCGACGACGAGGCCGTGCGGTCGCTGGTGCGATTGACCCACAAGACAGTCAGGAAGGTTGAGGAGGACATGGAGCGGTTCAAGTTCAACACCGCCCTGGCCGCGATGATGGAGCTGACCAACCACATGGGCCGGGCGTGGGACGACGGCGGCATCGACTCCGCAAGCTGGCGGGACGCCGTGGAGAAGCTGCTGCTCCTGCTGGCGCCCATCGCTCCCCACGTGACCGAGGAGCTGTGGGAGAGGACGGGGCACGCCTACAGCATCCACAACCAGTCCATCCCCCAGTGGGACGAAGACCTGGCCCGGGACGAGGAGATCACCCTGGTGGTTCAGGTGAACGGCAGGGTGCGGGACCGCATCCAGGCGCCTGCCTCCATTGCGGAGGAGGAGGCCAGGACGCTGGCAATGGAGAGCAGCCGGGTGCAGCCGTACCTGGAGGGCACAGAGGTCAAGCAGGTAATCTACGTGCCCGGGCGCCTGGTGAACGTGGTGGTGGGATAGGGGGTCTACCGTCAGATGGGCGGGGGCCTGGATTCCTGCCTGCGCAGGAATGGACGCTAATTCTCGTAGGGGCGGTTCACGAACCGCCCCTACATTCGTCAGGCGCGGATTGCGGCCACTACTCCAGCCGTCTCAGGCGGGGGCTGGACAGCAGGATGGTCGTTGCCACCAGTATGAGCAGGACCGCCATGATGCCAAGGGAGAGGGGAGCGCCTATCCTGTCCGCCATGATCGTAATGGGAAGCACCCCGGCGGGCATGAGGCCCATGTTCAGGGAGAAGATACTCAGCACCCGGCCCCGGTACTCCTGGTCCGCGTACTCCAGCATCAGGCTGTTGGTCAGGGTCATCCTGGCAGCCTGCACCACTCCAATCAGCACCAGGAACGCTATGCCGGCTATGAAGATGGGGGACAGGTAGGACAGGGCGGAGAACCCCACGAGGAAGCTGCCCGACAGGATTCCACTCAAGAGCAACGCCATGCCCCGCCGGGCGATCTTGCCCAGAAAGGCTATGACCAGCGTCCCGAACAGAGACCCCAGGCCAATGGCGCTCAACATTGTGCCCAGTCTCTCCGGCCCGACCTCGTACACGTCGGCGGCGAACACGGGGAGGATGAACCGTATGGGCATGGCGAGGATGATGGTGGAGAAGGAGAGGAACAGCAGCAGGAATATCACCCGGTTTGAAGCGGCGTATTTCAAGCCGTCCTTCATGTCTGACAATATGGATGCCTGCCGGTTCGGAGATACCCTCTCCAGTTTGGGCAACAGGTGCGTGAAGAAGAGGGCCACCACGAACATGCAGGCTATAACGTAGTAGACCAGCTCTATCCCAAGAGCGCCGATGAGGCCCCCGGCAAAGGCCGGAGCCACCATCGTTGTCAGCCCCATCACCATGGAGTTGAGGGCAACGGCGTTCTGCAGCCGCTCCATCCCCACCAGCTGCGGGACAATGGCCTGGCGCGTCGGCATAATCAGTGGCATGACGCTGCCCTGCACGAAGGCCGCCACCAGCAGGTGCACCCACGTAATCGTGCCCGTGGTGATGGATATACCGACGAACAGCGCAACGATCAGCGTAACAACCTGCCCGGTCTGGATGATGCGTTTCTTTTCAAGGCGGTCGGCAAGGACTCCACCGAAGAGGGCAAGACAGACGGCCGGTATCGCGCCCGAGGCCGTGACCACCCCCAGCAGGGAGGCCCTGCCCGTCAGTTCGTAGACGTAGTACCCGCCGGACAGCATCAACATCTGCATGCCGCCCATCTGGAGCAGGAATCCTATCCACAGGTTTCTGTAGCCCGGCACGCTCAGGGAGTCGAAGGTGCGCTTGAGCGCGTCCAAGGATGTGAAAGAGCGCAGCCCCATGCCTTGAGGCCGTCCCATGCTCCCCGGGGCAGCGCCGCCGGGTCCCGTGCCGCCCCTGCCGCCGCCTGGCGGCCCGGCCCCAACCCGAGCCTGACCTGCGCCTACAACGACAGGCGCCGGGGAAGCCTCTTCCTCCTCGTCATCGGCATCTACGCGGGCTCCGCTCCAACGTCCGCTGCCCATGGCGCCGAACTGCATCTGGCCTTCGACCTCGTCGCCGGTGACATCGCCGGAGAATTCGAGCTTCACCGCGCCCATTGGCCCCTGGACCGTAGCGCTGAACTCCACGGAGCCGTTGTCGGCACGTCCATATATGGGAGACGTGCCCATACCGGTGACAAGCGACCCCTCCAGATTGCCGGTGGTCTCCGTAACGGAAAGTGTCGCCGGACGCTCCCCCATTGGGGAGGCAATGGTGAGCTGCCAGTTACCCTCGAAAGACATACGCTGGACACCTGTCTTTGAGATGCTGTCTAGCATTATACACCATGCGCCCCTGACGGACTCGGGCAGCCAGGACGACGGTATTCTCTATACGTGTTGGTATACCAGTGCTGGTCACAAAACCAGTTCTTTCCCGCTCATAGCCTGCCCCGCACTAGATGCGGGGGTGCGCCTGTCGATCAATATGAGCGGGTTATACTGCGTCGGTTTGCTCCCGCTCACTTCCTTCGACAAGCTCAGAGCCTGCCCCGTACTTGATACGGGGGTGAGCGGGGTTGTTTTCCTTCATCAAAACGCCCGGCGAATACCGAGGTAGCCTTTGTGCCTCCTCAAATCCAATGATAAGATAGGCCCACGCCAATCACGACAAAGGAGTCGTCCAATGCCCATCATCTCAACCCAGGACCGCCAGACGTTGGAGGAGCGTTTTCGGAAGGAGATCAAGCGTAAAATCACCCTGAAGCTCTTCACCTCCCAACTGGCGGGACAGCTGTTCGTGCCCGGCCGGGAGTGCCCAACCTGCCCGCAGACCCAGCAGATCCTAGAGGAGCTGACCTCGCTATCGCCCATGCTGGAGCTGGAGATGGTGGACTTCTACAGCCGCAGCCAGGAGGCCAGGGAGACCGGCCTGGAGCGCATTCCGGCGATAGTGATGTCCAGAGGCGAGGAGACCAGCGGCGTCAAATACTACGGCGTGCCATCGGGCTACGAGTTCGTCACCATCATCGAAAGCGCCATCGAGCTGTCCAAGCCCAGGACGTCCCTGAGCGCGGAGACCCGCAAGAAGCTGCAGCTTGTCGACGAGGACGTTCACATCCAGGTGTTCGTGACACCCACCTGACCCCACTGCCCCACCGTGGCCCGTGTGGCCCAGATGATGGCAATGGAGAACGACCATATCAAGGCGGACGTGGTGGAGGTGCAGGAGTTCCCGCAGATTGCCCAGAAGTACCGGGTGATGGGCGTGCCCAAGACGGTCATCAACGAGACCACCCAGTTCATCGGCGCAGTGCCGGAGGAGACCTTCATCGACAAGGTGCTTGAGGCCATCGGCAAAGCTGAGGCCAAGCCCGACTCCGAGGACGCGGCGCCGTCCACATCGATCTAGGGATTCTCTGTATCTGGATATCGGTGTGAGAATCGAGTTCGGTAACGGTTTCATATTGCAGGATTGGAGCGCCGCTTGGCGCGACGGGGACCAGAACCGCATGGTCGCGCTAGCGGATGACTATGACATCTGGTTTAACCTGAGTGACGGCTTCCCTCGTCCATACACACGGGCTGACGCCGAGGCTTGGGTGGCTCTCCAGTCTAGCAGTGAACCTGCGGAGCATTTCGCCATCTGCGATGCCGCAGGCCCTATTGGGGGCGCGGGTCTCATTACGCGGAAGGGGGACTTGAGCCACTCTGCGGAAATCGGCTACTGGCTGGGCAAGCCATTCTGGGGCAGAGGCATAGCGACCGCCGCTGCGAAAGCTCTGACGGCCTACGGTTTCGAGACGCTAGGACTCATACGCATCGACGCGCGGGTCAGAAATGGTAACGCCGCCTCGGTTCGGGTGCTGGAAAAGGTGGGTTATCAAAGGGGATTACTTACTATTTTACCAGTCGCTCTATATCGTCCATTCGCACTCTGAGTTGACACCTCTGATCGTCAGTCATAGCATCAACACACGAACCGGCCAGCTCTAGCAATGGGTAGTCCTCTGGCAGATTCTTGACAAAGAAATCCCAGTTGTTACGTCTGGTAATTTCCCCTGCTGAATTCGACGCAACCACATCATAGACTTCTCTAGCCAATCGCTTCATCTGCTTGCCTACTTCTTGCGGCCGCTTCATGTCAATCTCCTTCTCTGCGTTCATTATACTCCAGTCGTCGGAGTTTCCTCTGCCAACGGCCGCTCAAATATGAGAATCCCACAGTCACCACCAACAAAGGTGTTGCTAACGGAGTATACGACAAACTGAACGAGGCGATAGCGTTCCTTGGAATACTGACTCAATATCTCTTCAACCTTGTCCAACTTGTCCCTTTTACCTTCTCAACACGGTACTCGTACATCTTTCTCCCTTCCTCCCTTCTCTGCGTCCTACTCATTCTCAGCCTTGTCTACTATGTCTTTGACTTGTTGCAACAACTTTGACTCGCTCTCAGCCTTCCTTGCGGCCGAACCTACCAGAGCGAATATTGAGGCAGGCCAAAACAGGATTCCAGACAAGAAGCTGAATCCAGCCCAAGTTACCTCGTCAATCCCCATTTCACAGGGGTCTATGACGTGATACACGCAACTGTCAGTTTCGACAATGAACAGGAATGCTACAGCACCCGCAAAGGAGTTCAGACATCCGAGAACGAGAATTAGTATGGCTACCGCATTACCTCTCATCGCCAACTGAATCAGAATCACGACGGGAATCATCACTATGGCGGCCAGTACCCAAGTCATAACGAGACTCCCTACCTACGAGAATAGCCCTGCACTCTGTACGGAAATAATCGTCCTGCACTTGGGACAGGCGATTATCAATACTCGTACACCTCCTACAGTCTTCTTTTCGTTCCAGAAGGTATCGATTACTTGACTGCAATGTGGACACTTCATCTTCTCTTCCTCTCTTTTGCTATACTCCTGCCTGAACAGGTTCCTCTTCTCCCACTAAGCAATCGTCACTCTTCGCAGACAATTGTATGTACAGGCTGACGTTGATTAAGTGTAGCATTACATCACCATTGGCGTGATACAGGGTCATTGTAAGCCGTGATAAGATATCTATATGTGGCATCAATTCCCGTAGAGGAAAACCAAAGACAAACCACCCCCGATGTCCGCCTTCAACACGAGTCCTTTCCTCTATCTCCAATCCCTCTCCCTCTACGAAAATTCCATCTGGAAGTGTAACTCGCCCTTTATCGACTCGTATCCGCTTCTGCATTGTTTCTACTCCCTGCTCTATCTCGGCTCGTGCATTTCCAAAGAAGCACCGGGGATATGCTCAGCATGGGCGACTGCCTCGGCTCGCCAGAGAGCAGTACTTGTATGCACATAGTCGAATGCGGCAGCCCATCCATTTGCTACTCCTAGTCGTATGAATCTTGCTACCGCTTCCATCTCGTAAGTAGCTTTGTCCTCATCAACAAATTCAACTATCACATCTGGAATGTTCTTCTCGCCAGGATTGGGGATACCTACCTGTATTCTCACCGTTTGGACAACCTCATCATGCTCTGATGTCATAAGTCCCTCCTCTCATAACTACTTATCGTCTGGTAAACCTTCTTCCGGAACAAACAAAACAGACTTTGCAGTCCGTTGTTCACCACTTTGCCAGGTATGGGGCAGGCTATGAGCCGTAAGACAGCGGCGCTTGGCCTCCGCTCACCCTGAACTCGTCGAAGGGAGTGAGCGGAGTAACAACCTACCCCTCCCTCCCCACCGTGCCCAGCAGGTACGCCTGTATGAAGTCGTCAAGCTCGCCGTCCAGCACCGCGCCCGGGTCCGAGGTCTCGTGGTTGGTGCGGTGGTCCTTCACCATCTTGTAAGGGTGCAGGACGTAGCTCCTTATCTGGCTGCCCCACTCCGCCGAGACGTGCTCGCCCTTCAGCCGTGCCTGTTCCTCCGCCTGCCGCTTCATCTCAAGCTCCATCAGCCGGGCCCGCAGCACCTTCATCGCGAACTCCTTGTTCTGAAACTGGGAGCGCTCGTTCTGGCAGCTGACCACAACGCCCGACGGCATGTGGGTTATGCGCACGGCCGTGGCGTTCTTCTGCACCGACTGCCCGCCGTGGCCCCCGGCCCGGAAGACGTCGATGCGCAGGTCGTCCTGGTTGATGGTCACGTCGACCCGCTCCTCGGCCTCCGGCAGCACCTCCACAAGGGCAAAGGACGTGTGCCTCATGTGAGCGGAGTCGAAGGGCGACAGGCGCACCAGGCGATGCGTCCCGCCTTCGGCCTTCAGGTAGCCGTAGGCGTGCCTGCCCTCCACGCTGATGACTGCGCTCTTGACTCCCGCCTCGTCCCCCGGCGACACGTCCATTATCTGGCACTTGTACCGCCTGCGCTCCGTCCACCGCAGGTACATTCGCATGAGCATCTGCGCCCAGTCCTGGGACTCCGTTCCGCCTGCGCCGGCGTGGATGGCCAGGATGGCGTTGCGGGTGTCGTGCTCGCCGGAGAGGGTAAGCTGGAACTCCCTGTCCTTCAGCTCCTCGGCGATGGCGTCCACGTCTGAGAAGAGGGTCTGCTCCAGGCTCGTGTCGCCCTCCTCCAGGGCAAGGGCGATGAGATCGCACGTCGACGACGAGCGGCTCTCCAGGTCTCGCCACGCGTCGACAACGTCCTTAAGCTCCGCCAGTCGTATCATCAGCGGCTGAGCGGCTTGGGGGTCGTCCCAGAACTCAGGCTGAGCGGCCTGGGCTTCCAGTCGCCCTATTTCCGTCTCCTTGTCCGCTACGTCAAAGACGCTCCAGAAGCTGGGCTATCCTCTCCCTGAGCTCTTCTGCGCGTCCCCTGAGTTCCTGCATTGCGTTACACCTTTCCTGTCATCTGAAGCGGCCCGCCGCGGCCAGGTGGGCCAGGCGGGTGGGCTCCGGTATACGATAACCCCTGCAGCAGGCCAGCGTCCACTCTATGGCGCTCCCAAGGCTGACCTTGTGGCCAACAGAGACGTAGACCGGCCTGACCGACTTCCTTGTGCGTACGGCCGCGCCGACCACCTCGCCCCTGTCCACCAGGTCCACAAACGCTCCTCTGTCCGGGTCCAGTTCACCCTCCGGCCGACCCCTGAGAATCGACTTGGCGCACCCGACGGCGGGCGTGTCCGTCAGCAGCCCCAGGTGGCAGGCTATGCCAAACCGGCGAGGATGCGCAAGGCCCTGGCCGTCGACCAGGATGATGTCAGGGTCCGTCTCCAGCTGCTCCAGAGCGCCAAGGGCCAGCGGCGCCTCCCGGAAGGAGAGCAGGCCCGGCACGTAGGGGAAGCCGGGCTTTCCCCGGTGCAGCTTGACCTCGACCTTGCGCAGGTCAGGCAACTCAAGGAGCACGGCGGCCGCGGTCGCTATGCCGTCGGCGTCGGTTGGGGATATGTCCACCCCTGCCACGTATCGGGGCGGCGTCCCGAAGCCGTCTTCTGCGCTTACCCTGGAGGCCAGGTCTCTCTGGATCTCCACGGCCTTCCCGGGGTTCACGTCCCAGGGGTGCAGGTCAAGGCTCTTCACGGAGGGGATTATAGCAGAGTGGGACACCACTCGCGAACAGGAGGAGGCGCTGGAGAGACTCCGCGCTTCCCCGCGCGTGCAGGGGCGTATTATACTGGACGCAGTGAGCATGGAGGGTATGTAGTGAGAGTAAATGTCAGATTCTTCGCCCTGTACCGGGAGAGGGCAGGCGTCGCCCAGACGGAGGTCGACATACCGGAGGGGGCGTCGGGCATTGAGCTGCTGGAGTACCTTCGCGGCCTCTATCCCTCGCTGCCCACTACCGATTCCGTGCTCATAGCTGTAAACTCGGAGTACGTTGGCCCCGCCGATCCCCTGCACGAAGGGGATGAGGTGGCCTTCATACCGCCCGTAAGTGGAGGGTAACCATGATCAAGATTACCAGCGAACCCCTGGACCCTGAGGAGATCACGGCCCAGGTCAGAAAGGACAGCAACGGCGCCGTCATAACGTTCCTGGGGACCACCCGGGACTTCTCCGAGGGCCGGGACGTCGAGTACCTGGAGTACGAGGCCTACCAGCCCATGGCGGAGAACACCCTCCAGCAGATAGCCGACGAGCTGCGGGAGAAGTGGGGCATCGACGACTTTGCCGTGGCTCACCGGGTGGGCCGGGTGGACATAGGAGAGATAAGCCTGGTTGTGGCTCTGGCCTCTCCCCACAGGCGGGAGGCGTTTGAGGCCGGCTCGTACATTGTGGACAGGATCAAGCAGATTGTGCCCATCTGGAAAAAGGAAGTCTTTGAGGGCGGCGAGGTCTGGGTGGGCAGCGAAGGGGAGAGCGCGGCGGCTCCTGCGTCCTGAGCTATACGCCCAACGACTGGTACACGGCGTCCCAGCTGCCGTGTCGTGACATCAGCCATAGGGTTGGGTGTGCTATACTTGGAACCTGAGAGGAACCGCGTGGCCGAAGCGAGAGACCCGCAGCCGGAACCCATCACCAGCCATCGCGTTCATAGCCAGCGTCTAATGGAACATGCCCAGGAGGAACTCAGAAAGAGCGACCGATTGCAGGCTTCGGAGAAGGCTTGGGGCGCAGTTGCCCATGCCCTCAAGGAGGTAGCCGACGATCTGGGTATGAAATACACCCAACACGCGGACGCCCGCCGCGTTGCGCGTCAGTTGGCGCAGGGATCCCCCGACGAAGATATACTCTGGGGCGGATTCTCCACCGCCGATGGCCTGCACCGGAACTTTTATGAGGACATTCAGACGCGGGAGGACTTAGAGTACGCGCTGGCCCAGGTAGAGCGATTCCTAGCGGCGCTTGCCCGCGAGCATCAGCGACGGAAGGCGTCCTGAGCTATACGCCCAGCGACTGGTACACGGCGTCCCAGCTGCCGTGTCGTGACATCAACTCCATGAACTGCCCCTGCTTCACCGGGTGGTCGAACAGGGCCTTGTCCTGGATCGACTCAAGGGCCTCGGCGGTTTCCAGAGTGTCGGTGTCCACCTGAATCAGGGGGACCTCCTCCTGGCCCGCCTCGTACTGCACGTACTGGATTGGAGGCTGCCCCGCGGTCAGGACAATGCAGCTTGTGGGCGTTGTCAGGGCCGCCATCTGAATGTCCGGCTTATCGCCCCGGACGATGACCGCCTTGTTCTCGAACCGCTCGAAGTAGAGCACGCCCCAGTCCAGCACCAGGCCGCCTATGAGGAAATGCTCCACGAAGTTGTCCTTCTTCTCCTCCCAGCTGAGGAACCGACCGCCGAGATGCTCCGCCAACTGTTCCACGCTCATGCCCAGAAGCCGTCTGTCCTCCGGGATGGTCGCCAGGACCCTGATGCCGTCGGCCTCCAGCGCGGGAGCCTGAACATCCCTCACCTCTCGCACCTTGTAGCGGGTGACGCCGTTGATGATCACCCCCGCCAGCCTGTTGCCGAAGAGGTTGCGGGCCGTGCGGGCTTCTTCTGCGACCGCGCCTGACGAGTATCCCAGGACTACCACCACCCGTGCGTCCAGCCCCTCGGCCAGCGCCAGGGAGTTTGCCCCGACAGTATCGTGCAGCCCGCTCAGTCCCTCCACCACCGTGACATCAGCGCCGCCTCCGACCTGCCTTGAAGTCTCCACGGCCCGGTCAATGGCCGGTCCCTGCAGGGTCTCGGACGGGGAAATGGCTGCGGGCCAGTCGCCGGAAGCGTCGCCCCGGGCGCCGGACGCCTGCCTCAGAGCCTGCGCGTCGGGGTCCGTCTGCCCGCCCTCGGACGACGGGCTGAATGGCTTGAAGAGTGCAGCCGACTTGCCGTCCTGGGACAGCTTGCGGGCGAGGGTCACGGCTACGGCCGTCTTGCCCGCCCTTGGGTGGTTGGAGGTTACGTAGAGTACAGACATATGAGACCGTCCCTGAAAAGGCATCCTCAGCGTATGGCTCAGCGTGAATTATAGCACAAAAGGGTTGGAGTGTATCCACCGTCTCTTCAAGACGGGGATAGGCTCAGTCAGATGCCGGTGATATAATTTGCAGGTTTGCAGCAGGGACTCTAACCGCACAAAGGGGACAGTGGGCCAGGTGAAAGCAATTCTCCAGGAGACCGGTCTACCGGCGTTGGGCCTCGGGCCCGATAAGGATGCCCTGTTCCGGTTGTACTTCCAGGAGCTGGTGGAGTGGAATCGGTCAGTGAACCTCACCGCCATTGTCGATCCTGGCGAGGTCGCGTCAAAGCACTTTCTGGACTCCCTCTCGGTGGCGCGGGTCATCCCGGACGGGACGCTGGCCGGCGGCGCTCTGGCGGACGTGGGCAGCGGGGCGGGGTTTCCGGGCCTGCCCCTCAAGGTTGCCTGGCCCGGCCTTCACGTGACCCTGATAGAGTCGGTTGGGAAGAAGGCCGCCTTTCTCCGTCACATAGTTGAAACCCTTGGCCTGGACGGCGTGGAGGTCGAGAACGGGCGCGCCGAGACACTGGCCCACGAGCCGCTACTCAGAGAGCGCTTCGACGTTGTGACGGCCCGGGCCGTGGCGCACATGGCGGCTCTTGCGGAGCTGACCCTGCCATTCTGCAGGCCGGGCGGCGTCGTTGTGGCGCAGAAGAAGGCCGGAATAGACGACGAGCTGAAGGAGGCCGAGGCTGCCATATCGCTGCTGGGCGGGACCCTGGAGCGCATAGAGGTCGTTGACGACTTTGAGCCCGGAGACCCGCGGTGGCTGGTCGTCCTGCGGAAGGTCGCTAAGTCGCCGGACCGCTATCCCCGCAGGCCGGGCATCCCGGCCAAACGCCCGCTGACGGAGGTGCGGCCATCCCCGGCCTGAGAGACCCATCCGGCAATGAGAGCAGGGCGATCTCCCTGAAGAGGCGGGTGCTCTCCCTGCCAACCCTCATCTCATTCATCATAGCGGTGATGTTCCTGCTGCTTCTGGTGACGCGCTTCAACATCGACTGGGAGGAGACCTGGGCCATTCTCAGGGGCAGCAACGTCTACCTGTACCTGACGGCCTTCGCCTCATACTACTTCGGGTTCCTGCTCAGGGGCCTGCGATGGCGCATTATGCTGCACAGCGCCGGCGTCCTGGGCCCGGACACCGTCAGGACGCCCTCCGTGCTAACCTTCGGAGGCTACGTCTTCCTGGGCTGGTTCGCCAACGCCGTCACGTGGTTCCGATTGGGCGACGCCTACCGCGCCTACGTCTTCACCCAGGACACGGGCGCGGAGTTCCCCCGCGCCATCGGCACTGTGCTGGCAGAGCGAGTGCTGGACGTGGTCATGGTGTTCCTGCTACTGGTCATGGCCGGACTGGCCGTCTACGCAGGCGGAGACGTGGGAGGCATTCCGCTGTTCCTGGGGATAGCCGCCCTGCTTGTGTTCATAGGCCTGGGGATGCTGGTGGCGATGAAACAGTTCGGCCGGAACCTGGCGAGATTCCTCCCGGGCCGCCTCAGGGAGCCCTACGATCGCTTTCACCAGGGAACGATGGAGAGCTTCAAGCAGCTTCCCTTACTATTCTTGCTGAGCCTGCTGATATGGCTCACGGAGGTGGGGCGCCTCTTCTTCGTGATACAGGCCCTGGACCTCTCCGTGGACGTCAGCTTCTCGCTGGTGCTGTTCGTGACCCTGGCCAACGCAATGCTGACTACTGTTCCCATAACTCCCGGGGGGTTGGGCATAGTTGAGCCTGGCATTCTGGGGCTGCTGACCCTCAGCCTGCCCCGCAGCGAGGCCATATCCGTGGCCCTTCTGGACCGCTCCATCAGCTACCTGAGCATTGTAGTTCTGGGAGCAGTGTTCTTCCTGCTGTACCAGGCCAGCCGCAACTGGGGCCGGAAGGCCTCCGGCGGCAGCCAGCCCAGCGCAGGCGACCTCCCGGCCGAGTGAGTTTCGCAGTCTCCGGTACGTCTACAGCCATCGGATTCGGGCCAATAAGCGTAGCAGCAGTAAAGGAGAATGTTATGGAGTCTCCAATGGATAGGCTGATGGAATCTTTTCGGACGCACTCTGATGCTAGTGAGGCTGGCCTGGAGGCCCTTGTGGGGCTGATAGCCATTGTCGCGCACCATACGGGGCTTGATCCCGATGACAACCGAATCAGGCAGTTGGAAGAGAGCGGCCCGGGGTTTGACCTTGATGCCAGCCCGGCGAGACAAGAGGGATTCGAGCATGTCCTCAGGCTGTTCAGGTCAAACCTTGCAGGGATGTAGCGCGGAACGTTAGGCCGACCGTAGTAGCTCCGAAAGAGAAGGGCCTCGCCGGCGTACCGGCGAGGCCCTTCTTCATCCTCTATGCTGTGGAGCCTAGTACTCCATTGGAGGCATTGGAGGCGCCGGGTTCTTGTCCGGGATGTCCGTCACCAGGGACTCGGTGGTGAGGATCATGGTGGCCACGCTGGCCCCGTTCTCCACCGCCGCGCGGGTCACCTTTGCCGGGTCCATGATGCCCTTCTCCAGCAGAGGCCCGTACTCCTCGGAGTCGGCGTCGAAGCCCCAGTCGCCCTCGCCCTCGCGGACCTTGTTGAGGACAACCGAGCCCTCGTAGCCGGAGTTCTCGGAGATTAGCCTGATGGGCTCCTCCATGGCGCGCTGGAGGATGCGGACGCCCGTGGCCTCGTCGCCCGTGACATCCACGCTCTTCAGAGCTTCCAGCGCCCTGATGAGGGCCACTCCGCCACCGGGGACAATCCCCTCTTCCACGGCGGCCCGGGTCGCGGACAGCGCGTCCTCCACCCTGGCCTTCTTCTCCTTCAGCTCGATCTCCGTAGCGGCCCCGACCTTGACGATCGCAACGCCGCCGGCCAGCTTGGCCATTCGCTCCTGGAGCTTCTCCCTGTCGTAGTCGGAGGTGGACTCCTCCAGCTGGCCCTTGATGGAGTTGATGCGGGCCTGGATGTCCCCGTCCGAGCCTGAGCCGCCGACGATGGTGGTCTCCTCCTTGCTGGCTACCACCCGGCGGGCGCGTCCCAGGTCCTCCGCCGTAACGGAGTCGAACCTGCGGCCCGTCTCCTCGCTGATGATCTGCGCGCCGGTCAGGATGGCCATGTCCTCAAGCATGGACTTGCGGCGGTCGCCGAAGCCCGGGGCCTTCACAGCCAGGGGGCTGAGGGTGCCGCGCAGCTTGTTGACAACCAGGGTCGCGAGAGCCTCGCCCTCAACGTCTTCAGCAATGACCACCACGTTCTTGGTCACCTTCAGGGCGTTCTCCAGGGCCGGCAGCATGTCGGACACCGCCGTGACCTTCTTGTCGGTGATGAGAATGTAGGGGTCCTCAATTACGGACTCCATGCGGTCGGCGTTGGTGATGAAGTAGGGGCTGATGTAGCCGCGGTCGAACTGCATCCCCTCCACGTACTCCTTCTCGTACTGGAGGCCCCGGGACTCCTCGACCGTGATGACGCCGTCCTTGCCCACCTTCTCCATAACCTCGGCAATAAGCTCGCCGATCTCGTTCTCGTGAGCGGAGAGGGACGCCACCTGGGCGATCTGGTCCCTGCCCTCAACGGGAGTGGCCATAGTCTGGATGGCTTCCCTTACGGCCGCCACGCCCTTGTCGATACCCCGCTTGAGGGACATGGGGTCTGCGCCGGCGGTCACGTTCTTGAAGCCCTCGCTGATGATGGCCTGGGCCAGGACCGTCGCTGTGGTGGTGCCGTCGCCGGCCACGTCGTTGGTCTTGCTGGCCGCCTCCTTGATGAGCTGAGCGCCCATGTTCTCGAAGGGGTCGTCAAGAGAAATCTCCTTGGCGATGGTCACGCCGTCGCTGCAGACCAGGGGAGCGCCAAAGGCCTTGTCCAGAATCACGTTCCGGCCCCGTGGGCCGAGGGTCACCTTGACAGTCGCCGCCAAGTGGTCAGCGCCCGCCTTGAGTAGCTTCCGAGCCTCCTCGGAATAGGATAGCTGCTTCGCCATTTTCTCTTCCTCCCAGATCTAGTAAGTGTCGACTAGGAAATCTTTGCCAGAATGTCGCTTTCCCTGAGGACCAGGAAGTCCTCGCCTTCCTCCCGGAACTCGCTGCCGGCGTACCTGGAGTAGATGACGATGTCGCCCACCTTGGACTCCATCTCTATCAGCTTGCCGTCGTCGGCAACCCGGCCCTTGCCCACGGCGACCACCTCTCCCTCCTGAGGCTTCTCCTTGGCGGTGTCCGGCAGGACGATGCCGCCCGCGGAGACCTCTTCCCGCTCTATGGGCCGCACCACTACACGATCACCTAAAGGTTGGAAATTCCGTGCCACCTTCTATACCTCCTTCTGCATAGTGTTTTCAGCATCTTCACCGGCTTAGCAGTCGACGCGCGCGATTGCTAAGCCATTTCGTAGTATATGAAAGGGCGGAAATGTGTGTCAAGCGCGATTGGCGGATGGCGCTCGACGCCGCTCATTTACTTCGAACAGTTCGGCATGAGCGATTTCAGCCATGTACCCATTTTGCCCGCTCACCCTGAGCTTGTCGAAGGGTATGAGCGGGAGCCTTAAGGGGTTGAATGCCCACTCAAATGGTTCGACTGGCTCACCCCCGCATATAGTGCGGGGCAGGCTATGAGCGGGCAAGAACCAGCGCCGTCAATACCAACACGTTTAACGTATAGAGGATACCCGTCCCACGCCTGACCTTGACTAGACTTTTACGTTGGAAATAGAATATGCCAGCAGAAAAGCAACTCCGGTCAGGGGTGCAGACTTGGCAGCTAACGAGAGGATAGAGTATCCCGTTTCAGCCGGCGGGGTGGTGTACAGGGTGACGGGCGACGGCGTGGAGATTGTGATAGGCGGCTTCAAGTCCCAGGAGGGCTGGACGTGGGGCCTTCCCAAGGGCACCCCGGACCCGGGCGAGACAATGGAGGAGACGGCCGTAAGGGAGGTGACGGAGGAGACCGGGTTGAAGGTTGCGCTGGAAGCCCCCATAGACAACATCCAGTACTGGTTTGTTCGCTCCAGCGACGGCGTCCGGTGCCACAAGACCGTCCACTTCTACCTGATGAGCCCCACCGGAGGCTCCATCAGCGAGCACGACCGGGAGTTCGACGCCGTCCACTGGCGCCGCGACCATGAGGCGCTTCGCACGCTGTCCTACAGGAACGAGGCAAAGATTGTGGAGAAGGCGATGAAGATGGTCTCCCGGAAGGCCGCCGAGAAGGGGTCCCATGATTAAGGGAGAGATAACCGTCCTCAGGGAGAAGAGGCTGGAGGACGCCCCAACCGACTACGCCTGGCGCACGGACGAGGAGCTGTCGGCGCTGGACGCCACGACTCCCCTGCGCATGTCCTACCACAGCTTCCTGAGGCTCTTTGAAGACGAGCTCCGGCACCCGGTGCCGTGGTCAAAGCGGTTCGCAGTGGAGACCCTGGACGAGAAGCTCATCGGCAACTGCATGTACTACGATATAGACACCTCCAGGGGCCAGGCGGAGCTTGGCATTATGATTGGAGACAAGGACTACTGGAACCAGGGCTACGGCACGGACGTGGTCAACACCCTGGTGAGCCACGTCTTCAACACCACAACCCTGAAGCGGATATACCTGCACACCCTGAAGTGGAACGTGCGCGCCCAGAAGTCCTTCCAGAAGAGCGGCTTCATCCCCCTCCGGGAGGTCAAGAGAAGCGGCTACGAGTTCCTGCAGATGGAGCTGATGCGGGATCGATGGGAAGCCCTCTCAGACGAGCGCGCGGCAGGTGGACAGGCGGAGGGCTAGCCGCCCGGGGATTCGACAAGACAGCCAAAGAGTGGCACAATTGCTTGTAGTGCCCCTGTAGCTCAGGCGGATAGAGCATCGGTTTCCTAAACCGAGTGCCCCGGTTCGAGTCCGGGCAGGGGTACCATTACGTACTGTACTCATAACTCGCCCGCTCAGGGATACCTGGGTGTTGTCTACGCTCCCCAAGGGACCCTCCCTCCGGCTTGGGATATAATATTGGCGTAGCTGAGCGACTCTGGGACGGATTCCATCGAGAGAGGTGCGGTTATGAGCAACAGAGAGAGTAGTTTCTGTAGGAGGCGTCTGGGGACTTCCCTGCCAGGGGTCCTGGTTCTGCTGGTGACGGCGGCAGTCTTGGGGCTTGCGGCTTGTGGAGGCGGAGAAGATGAGAGCGCCGGCTCGGAGGCCACGGAGACGGTAGCGGGTGGCTCCGGTGCAGCGCCCACGGAGGCGCCGCCAACGGCAGCCAGGGATGACAGCGCCGGCTCGGCGGCCACCGGTGGGTCCGGTACGGCCTCCATGGGAGATCGGAATAGGCTAAGCCTTTCCAGCGTCAGCGCCGGGGATTCTCACACCTGCGTGGTGAGGGCGGACGGCTCCGTCGCCTGCTGGGGTCTCGATAATGACGGCCAGTCCACGCCGCCGGATGGGGAGTTCGCCTCAGTCAGCGCGGGGGGGCGTCACACCTGCGGGTTGAGGACGGACGGCTCCGTGGCCTGCTGGGGGTGGGCGTACGATTATGGCCAAGCGACGACGCCGGAGGGTGAGTTCACCGGTGTCAGCGCCGGGGATGGGTACGCCTGCGGGTTGAGGACGGACGGCTCCGTGGCCTGCTGGGGGTGGGGTACCTACGGCAAAGCGACGCCGCCGGAGGGTGAGTTCACCGGTGTCAGCGCCGGGGATGGGTACGCCTGCGGCGTGAGGGCGGACGGCTCTGTGTCCTGCTGGGGCGCTAACGTGTCCGGCCGAGCGACGACGCCGGAGGGTGAGTTCGCCAGCGTCAGCGCCGGGGGGCTGAGCACCTGTGGGTTGAAGACGGACGGCTCCGTGGCCTGCTGGGGGGAGGCGTACGATGATGGCCGGGTGCCGCCGGAGGGTGAGTTCGCCGGCGTCAGCGCCGGGGGGGTGCACTCCTGCGGGTTGAAGACGGACGGCTCCGTGGCCTGCTGGGGGGACAATAGATATGGAGAGGCCACGCCGCCACGGGGTGAGTTCGTCTCCGTCAGCGCGGGGCTTGTCCACACCTGTGGGTTGAGGACGGACGGCTCCGTGGCCTGCTGGGGCGTTGATGAGTTCGGCCAATCGACGACACCGGAGGGTGAGTTCGCCGGCGTCAGCGCCGGGGGGGAGCACACCTGCGGCGTGAGGACGGACGGCTCCGTGGCCTGCTGGGGGGGGTACGATCATTATGGCGAGGCCTTGCCGCCTGATGGGGAGTTCGCCTCCGTCAGCGCGGGGGGCTGGCACACCTGTGGGTTGAGGACGGACGGCTCCGTGGCCTGCTGGGGCGTTGATGCCTACGGTCAATCGACGCCTCCGGAGGGTGAGTTCATCAGCGTCAGCGCCGGGGGTGGGTCGCACACCTGCGGGGTGATGACGGACGGCTCCGTGGCCTGCTGGGGATGGGATGACGACGGCCAAGCGACGCCGCCGGAGGGGGAGTTCGCCGGCGTCAGCGCGGGCGTATATCACACCTGCGGGGTTAGAGTGGACGGTGCCGTCGACTGCTGGGGGTCGGATTATGAGGGCCGGACCATGCCGCCGGATGGGGAGTTCGCCAGCGTCAGCGCCGGGTCTGACCACACCTGCGGGGTTAGGGTGGACGGCGCCGTCGACTGCTGGGGGTCGGATAGGGGTGGCCGAGCGACGCCTCCGGAAGGGGAGTTTGCCTCCGTCAGCGCGGGGATTTTCCACACGTGCGGGGTGAGGGCGGACGGCTCCGCAGCCTGCTGGGGCGATGATGACCTCGGCCGAGCGACGCCGCCGGAGGGGGAGTTTATCTCGGTCAGCGCCTGGCTTGGGCACACCTGCGGGGTTAAGGTGGACGGCGCCGTCGTATGCTGGGGAAATATCGATATCATAATTCCCGCCAAGTGAACAACCGGCGTGGAGTTCGCCAGCGTCAGCGTCGAGTGGGAAAACACACCCGCGGCGTGAGGTCGGGCGGCTCCGTGGCCTGCTGGGGGACCCAGGCACGTGGACTCACTGCCACGGCCGGTCAATAGATTCAATGAGATAGCGGCAGCCTGAGCCCACACCGGACAGCCCCGGGCCCCTCTTCAGGAGAATGGGCCCGGGGCAGGGCAACCGGCCACATCATCCCTTCAGAGATGGCCGCCACACATATTCACCGAGGACGGTCGGATGCTGTCCAGCCGCTTGGCGCTGACCGCCGGCGGTCCATAGCGGAGACGCAATGAGCGGTGTCAGCCATGTCCGCAGCCTTCCCGCTCAAATGGTTCGACCGGCTCACTCCCGTGTCAAGTACGGGGAGCGGGCAAGAAGTGGCGTTACCAACCCGTATGGAGAATACCTGCCGCTGATTCAGGGATTCCAGTCAGACCGGGATATGGTATAATCTTGGCTTGTTGAAAGGGGCGCAGGAGTGTAGCTCAGCCCGGTTAGAGCAACGGTCTCCAAAACCGTAGGTCGGGGGTTCGAATCCTCCCACTCCTGCCAAGACTCCTGGACAGCGCTTGGACATAAGAAGACGTGCCGAGGTGGTGGAATTGGTAGACACGCGGTCTTGAGGGGGCCGTGGGCGTTAGCCCGTAGGAGTTCAAATCTCCTCCTCGGCACCACAAAATGGCGCCACAAAAGTGGTACAATTATAGATACGGGGCGACGTAGCCAAGTGGTTAAGGCGGAGCTCTGCAAAAGCTCTATTCGGCGGTTCGAATCCGCCCGTCGCCTCCAAACATATCCATCCAGAACCAAGCAGAACGGGACCGAAAGGCCCTTCTGCTTTCTTGTTATAGACTTCCCTGATCCTGCCCAGGTGGCGAAAGGGTAGACGCGGCGGACTTAAAATCCGCTCTCCGCAAGGGGGTGTGGGTTCGAATCCCTCCCTGGGCACAGGAGCCGGTCGACAGCATGGTCTCCCGGCTGAAGGCAGTCCGGCTCAGGCCTCAGACCCCAGGACCGCGCGGCGCAGGATATCGTTGAGACGCGTCTGCCAGCCTTCTCCGTCCTCACGCAGGCGCGCCACAACGTCCGCGTCCAGCCGTATGTTCAGATGCACCTTGGTGGGAGCCCTCTGCTTGCCCCGGGTGCGACGATGCCTTTCAACCAGTTCCGGGAAAACCTCTATGGCCGGCCGGGCGCGGGCGAAGTCCTCCTCCGTCCACTCCGGGGCATCCGGGTCCCTCGCGATTCCAACCTGTATGGCGGCTTCCTCGCCGTAGAGCGCTTCAATCTCCTGGAACGTCATATCCGTTGCCGCGATCTCATCAATGCGCTCCTGGTCGAGGTCAGCCCCGTCCGTTTCAGGTCCATTGTAGTCCGGCTTAAGCTCCGTCAAATTCCCTCTCCTCCCGCCTGCTGGCCCTTCTCAGGCTGATGATCCGTGTAAACTGGCCCCGTTGTGTGTACACTACGGCGTGAAGACGGTCTCCAATGTAGCCAACAGCGAGGTATCGAGTCTCGCCATGCCTGTAGGCCGACCTCACAATTGCAGTGTCCCACCCAAAGTCCCGGATTGACGCAAAGTCGACGTTGTGCTTCTGCAGGTTGGAGCGCTGCTTGGCGTCGTCCCACTCATACTCCACAGATATATCGTAGCCACAAAAAGCGGCGCAGTCAAGAGAGCCGGCGAAAGCGGGAGTGTCAACGAATGGCGGAGCGACAACGGTCGTTGCTATAATGTCCTCTGTGCCAAGAGCCACAACCTCACAGCCGGAGTAAGCAATGGAACGTTCCGAAGTAACCGAAAACATTATGCAGACGCCCGCAGGCAGCAGGCTGAGCATTGAGGAGTCTGCGGCCATTGAGGACTCCCTCGCGTTCATGCTGGACGAGGCCAGCCAGGACCGGGACGGAGAGGAGTTCCTGTCGCGGGACGACCTGCAGTCCTACATGAGCGATGTCATGGAGCGGGCGGGAATGGCCGTGGCGCGCGATGTGCCCGTTGCCGCTGCCGGGGACGGCTCACCGGAGGTGGTCCTGGACTTGACCGCCGACTGGGAGGGCCGGAATTGCGTTGTGCACTTGAAAGCCGAGATGACTCCCAACGCCCTGGACGGCATTCCCGGCCTTCTCTCGCAGCTGCGCGCCTCCGGCGTGGAGGGCAGGCTCTACCTGGCAACCGACATTCTGAACGGCAACCACCTTGTGCTTGGGCCTTTAACCAGCGTTGTGAAGGGCCTCATGGAGCAGGACGGCGTGGGCGTGATCCTGGCCGACAAGCTGTTCATCCTCATCTGCCAGAACCACGATCAGCTGATGCTGGAGGAGATGCCCCACTTCATCTTTCCGCCTCCGCCGCCGCGCCAGGCGCCCTGAGCAGCCGACCCGGGATCTACTCCGCCCAGAGCTGGTAGACCCCCCAGCCGGACTCGCCCTTGCGGACCACCGCCGTTACGGGTTTGCTGGTTCCGTTGTGGTAGTTGATGCTGCCCTGGATGTAGCCGGCGTCCTTGCTGTTGAAGCTGAGGTCCACCTCAAGGTCTGCGTAGCCGAAGTAGAGGTCCGGGTCCTCGGAGACCGCCCGGCTGTAGACGGAGGCCCGACGGCCCGGGCCCTGGTAGAGTCGTTCGGCTGCGAGGCTGTCGTTGCCCGTGGCCGCCGCCTCCAGGAAGCTCCGCAGGGGCGCAGCCACGTCCTCTTCGTCCGGGTTGGTCACCCGGCTGTATGAGGTGGTGACCACCAGCGTGAGCACAATGCCCACCAGCAGGCCAACCGCCGCAGCCACAGCTATCCAGACCTTCATCCGCGTGGCCCCGGTATCGCCGCTGAAGGTGTTTCGGTTTCGTCTCTGTGCTGGGGTCATAGCCTTCCGTCCTCAGGAGTTGTGCCAATACAACCCTATTCTAATACAAGCTGCGCCTCTTTTCCCCCATCCAATTGTTCATTTCAGACCCGCGCAGAGCCGGGCGCGGGTGTGAGTCGGTATCGACCCTTGCCCTGTTCGGCGCGGGCCAGACTTGCTTACCCGACTGCGCCCATTTACACTATCGACACAGTATCGACTCCCGGAGGAGCCATGACCTCCTTTCAAGACAAGCTGACCGCTGCCGCCAGAAGGAACGACTCCCTTGTGTGCGTGGGGCTTGACCCGGACCCGGCCCGCTTGCCGGTCAAGGACGTACACGAGTTCAACAAGGCCATCATTGAAGCGACCTCCGACCTGGTGTGCTGCTACAAGCCCAACATTGCCTTCTATGAGGCCCTGGGGATACCCGGCCTGCAGGCGCTGCAGCGCACACTGGAGTGCATCCCGGACGACGTCCCGGTCATCTGCGACGCCAAGCGCGGGGACATCGGCTCCACGGCCGCGGCCTACGCCAAGGCCATATTCAGCGAGTGGGGCTTCGATGCCGCGACGGTCAATCCCTACCTGGGCAGGGACTCGGTGGAGCCGTTCCTGGAGTACGCCGACAGGGGCGTCCTGGTCCTGTGCCACACGTCCGGCCCCGGCTCGGAAGACTTCCAGGACCAGCTCGTGGGCCGGGACGGCGGCAGACGGCCCCTCTTTGAGGAGGTGGCCCTGAAGGTAACGGAGTGGAACACGGGCGGCAACGCCGGCCTGGTGGTGGGGGCCACCTACCCGCAGCAGCTTCAAGCCGTTCGCGCCCTCTGCCCGGACATGGTGATACTGGCACCGGGCATCGGCGCGCAGGGCGGTGACCTGGAGAACACCGTGAAGTATGGCATGAACGCCGCCGGCGAGGGGCTGATCATCAACTCGTCACGGGGGATAATCTTCGCTTCCGCTGATCCGGGCGACTTTGCAGAGGCCGCCAGGCGCGCCGCTGACGATCTGCGGCAGGCCATCAACAGGGCCAGGGAGGATGCGCGCCGGTGATAATGGAGTGGAACCTGGGAGACGAGGTCACCCTCCGAAAGCCTCACCCATGCGGCAGCTACAGGTGGATGGTGATTCGTCTGGGCGCGGACATAGGCATCCGGTGCGTCCAGTGCGGCCGCCGGGTGCTGCTTGAGCGCCGGGCCCTTGAGAAGAGGGTCAAGAGCGTCGAGAGGGCGGCCGGGAGCGTCGGCTGACGGCGTCCTGCCGGCGGTTGAAGTCCGCGAGCGCCACTGCTACAATCCAGAGGCCCGGTCCCGGGACCGCCGCAACTTGGGGATATAGCTCAACAGGGAGAGCGCGGCGTTCGCATCGCCGAGGTTGGGGGTTCGAGTCCCCCTATCTCCACTTTTTTCAGCCATGCCGTACTGAATTCATAACTCCTTATCATTGTAGATGGCTGATATCCTGGGTCGGCTTCATGGCGGAGCAGCTGGTGAAGATGAAGCGCCGTGGCCCGCAGGTTGAGCAGGAGCGCGAGCAGCCCACTTGGAGAATGCAGGATATTGACGGAATTGCAAGT
The DNA here is from genome assembly GCA_034421015.1 of Dehalococcoidia bacterium. GTDB lineage: Bacteria > Chloroflexota > Dehalococcoidia > Lucifugimonadales > UBA2985 > DAOUJW01. Next base: position 12,224 of record DAOUKT010000016.1, on the reverse strand, counting down.
TAGTATCGTAGAAGGCATTGACGACAGTTGTGTTGAGAACGCCCTCCGTCTGGCCTATGAAGCGTTCGCCAAGAAGTTCCGCATCGGCTTCCGCGACCCCGACGACCTTGTCCGGCTGTTCAGTGACTCCGTCAACACGGGGCACTGCTTCACGGCCATCGCTGACGACAAGCTCTTGGGTATACTGATGTTCCAGACTGCGGACCAAGAGTTCTTCCATCTGAAGCTGTCAGCGGTGTTTACTAGGTTCTCACCAGTGCGCGCTCTTCTGATAGTGCTGAATCTTGTTCTCTTGAGCCAAACCGCCCGGCCAGACGAATTCATAGTAGACGCGCTGGTCGTCAGTCCGGCGGCTCGGGGTTTGGGCATAGGAACGCGGCTGCTGGACCAGGCCGAGGACAAGGCGAGGGCTGAGGGCAAGGGCACAATGTCGTTGGGGGTGGTTGGCGAGAACGCAGGGGCCATTCGACTGTACGAGCGTCTTGGCTTCAAGACAACCCGCGTCTGGCGGAGCAAATGGCTGGAACTGGCAATCCGGTCCAAGGAAGTCCGGCGCATGGAGAAGCCCCTGACTGACGGGTAGCAGCCTTGCTGACCGTGAACGCTATGCCGGGAACGTCGAGAAATCCCTTTCCGGCAGGCGACCCGAGAAGAGTAATCATCCACCTCTGCCGAATGGAGCACCAGAAGATAGTGCGCCCAGGAGGATGGGGAACAGGTCAGCCATGTTGGGACAGGTTAGTGATGTTGAGATAGAAGCCGATGCTGCCACGGACAGCCACTTGCCCCGACGCCTTCTCGTCACCGCGCGTCGCCGCTTCCTGGGCGAGAGCCTTCATCTTGCTGGACTCCCACACGGTCAACCCCAAGAAGATCGCCAGCAGGGTAACACTGATGAGTATGTGCAGGACGCTGGAGCGCAGTAAAAGCAGGTTGACGACAATCACAAGTGTCACGCCAAGTAGTGCTATCAACAGGATCGAACCCGGCACGGAGATGTCCTTCTTGGTGGTCACTCCGATGAGTGCCATCGCCACGAGCACTCCACCTGAGAGAACGAAGGCCAGGGCAATCGAACCCGTCGTGAAGCTATTCAGAACGGGCGAGAGAAACATCCCCAAGATGCCGGTAGACACAATGTAGATGACGGCTCCGAGTCCGATGTGTCCCTTCTCGACGGTCTCGTTAGCTACCTTGAGCAACGCAATTGCGATGACGATGACAACGATAAGGGCCAAGATGCGAACTATCTTGAAATCAGGGATCCACCCGTAGATGCCGATCATCTTCACCGCCCAGATTGCGGCTGCTGTCGTGAAGATGCCCAGCGCGACGAGACCGTACATGCGTGCCATCGCGTCGGTGTAGATGGCTTCGGCCCGGGATTCATCGAATGTTATGTTGGATTGATCGGTAGCCAAGCGCGTTTCCTTTCTATCTCCTATAACAGTCCTTCTCTCACGTGCTACAGGATTCCGTATCTGGGCCTCTCAAATGCCCAAACGTGTATCCCTCTTCTTAAGGGCGCATTCATACTCCCCGTCGTGGCCGACTTCCACCTGCGCCTTGACGTCCCGCCGATAGATCTCATCGCCGAGACGAGCCGTCTCTTCCTTGGGCCTGCGCTCGTGTGCTGAGGTCTCTGCGTTCGCCATTCGCGCTCCCTCTCAAGTCACTCTTCTACACAACATCTTACGACAACCGGCGATTTCAGGACAATGGCGAAGGCTCAGTGCGCGTGGCTTGGAACAGGAAAACCTTGGGCCGTGGCTTCCCGTTGGCGCGTCGGCTGGACTGGCTCCTCGGGTTGCGCCGTTGCTCCCTATTGAGCCATACCACTTGGGCCGAGGGCCTTGGTAGAATTACAGTCTTCCCAGCCGCACCTCAAAGACGGTGCCATCTACCGTCCACGTCGACCCGCCATGCTTGTGACAAAAGCAAGAACCTGCACCATGAGCTTCAATCTGGTGGTGCAGGCAGAGCGTTGCCCCAACGCTTCATCCGGCCGGCGTAGCCGGCCGCCCGGGTCCAACAGATGTGTCCTCTTCGATGCAACGCCACATCAGTCTCCAGGATTGGCCGCAATCCTGAATCCCGTCCTGTTAACCGAGCATGGACTCCAGCTTCTTCGCCTCAGCGTCGCTCACAATTCGGAAGACGGTGTACTGGGGAGCATCCTTGGCCCGGCCCCGTACCGCCCTACGACCATTTTTCAGGGTAACTAGTTGGGGTTCCTCAATCTCGCACATCCTGCGCAGCGCTATGCAGTAAGCAGTTAGTCCTTCCATGGGATACCTCCGTCGATCTCTTGGCCTTTCTCCTGGCCTTGTCTTAATCCTCTAACAAGCGGTGAGGTCCATTTTGCCGGGCGTGGTCCCCCTGCCCGTGTCGGGCTGAGGTTATGGCAACGACGTCATGGTCCAGGTACCTCTTGATCAACTCGTTGGTCTGGCTAATGGCCTGGTCCAGGGCGTTGCGGACAGAGTCCGGTTGGGCATGGGTGGCTTGAAACCCCAGCCACTGCTCCAGGTCGCCGTCTATTATCAACTGGACATCCTTCCAGCCCTGGGCCAGCTGCCGCAGCTGATGCAGCACCCGGTCCCACCCGCTGGGACTGGTCACCAGGCACAGGACGTAAGCCGTTCCACCCGTGGCCTCCCACCAGTCCGGCAACTCCGGGTGACCTTCACAGGAGGAGAGGGTCTCTACAAGGTCGGTCTGGTTCAGTGTCCACACCAACTCCCTGATCCCCGGTTCCAGATGCTCGTAGTCCAGGAACCAGGGGTGCATCGCCTGGACGTCAGCGAAAGTCGGGCGGAGTACCGCTTGTTTGAACCACCACATAGTGCCTCCTCAGGAGCCCTCAACCTCAGGCACTTGCAAGGCATCGTACTGCTGCTTGCTGACAAATCTGACCAGCTTGGTGCCGTCCTGTTCCCCCGTAACGGCATAGGTGGGCCTGCCGTTCTTCTGCACCATGGTGCGCTTCTTGAGGCCGCTCTCCGGTATATCCACCTTCTGCCTGGTCTTTACGTTATAGAATTCCATGATTCACCTCGCGCATCGATACTCAAGCTATAATTCGACAATGGATTCCTGGCCTTCACTTCCTGGCTATTCAGTCAGAACGCACTACTATCCTCCTTAGTTCGTAAGGTTGTCAAGCCCTTAAGTCTTGACATATCATCTCATAACTGACGGCTCAGTCGCTCACTCTTGCATTGGTGTTATGATACTATGTCTCTAAAAAGTTCACATGGGGGAGATTAGCGTGTTTCTCATGGGCTGTCAAGCAGGTGCGCCGAGTATGGGTCTCCACCAGTGACCTCAGAGCGGGGAACGTGGAAGACATCGCGCGCAGTTGAACGGGAGAGCCGGGACCCGACGGGTGTCGGGGCTTGTCCAAGCCGCCTGCCGCGCGGGACCTCGGAGACGCTGCCGGGGAGGCCAGCACCTGGCGGTGGACGGTGGAGGTACGTTCAGTGACAGGCATTGGAGTTGACAACGGTTGCATTGTCATGATATCTTATCTCACTTTGTGGGAAGCGCCAGCAATTAGCAGAACACATAGTGCTGGGACAACATATCATTATGGACGTGCAGACTTCAAACCCAAACTTCATGGAAATTCTGGAGGACCGGGGCTACCGGGTCACATATTCCAGGAAGGCGATTGCCGATCTCCTGGCGCAGAAGCATGAGGGCTTCACCATCGAGGCGCTCTGCGATGAGCTGCCACTGGTCAGCCGGGCAACGGTGTATCGCACCATCAAGCTTCTTCTTGAGGCGGGGGTAGTCTGCAGGCTCGCTACAATGGACGGGGCCACTGTGTATAGCGTCTCCCGGGCCGGTCATCATCACCACCACTTTGTTTGCGTCATATGCGGCGCGGTGGAGGAGTTCAGGTCGACTGCAATCGAGCGGTTGCTGAGGTCCATTGCCGCGGGTCTTCCGGGGCAGGTCATCGACCACCGCGTTGAGTTGTACGTGGCCCGTGATGATTGTACGGCCGGCGCGGAAGGGTAGCGCGCCTTGTTCCAACCGTCCGAAGTCCAGTGTCACGGCCCTCCATATGCGACACACTCTCAACAACGTCGGCGCCTGATGAAGGCGCCTCGAACTGACCTTGGCTAGAATTTACCAGCTTTACCAGTAGGAGAATTGAGAATGCAGATGACATTAAGTCGCAAATTACATCTGGGGCGCTCGGCGCAGATACTGGCTTTGGGCCTTGTACTTCTCGCCGTGACCTTCCTGGTCGCCTGCACGGACGACGAAACCACACCGGCCACTGAAGCGCCGCAGGCCACTGCAATGCCACAGGCCACCGCAATGCCACAGGCAACTGAGATGCCGCAGGCCACTGAAATGCCACAGGCCACCGCAATGCCACAGGCCACTGCAATGCCACAGGCCACCCCCGCCATGGACACCGCAGATCCGACTGCAACTCCCGCCATGGACGCTATGGCGCCTCCAAGCTCCCCTCTCCAGTTGGTGGCAACCTCCAACATCGTTGCCGACTGGGCCGAGGTGATAGGCGGGAACAGGGTTGAGGTCTTCAACATGGTGCCGCCGGGCAGCGATCCGCACAGCTTCATGCCGGGAGCTCGAGACGTCGCCCAGGTGGCGGACGCAGACCTTGTGTTTACCGTCGGCCTTGGCCTCGAGACCGAGTGGCTGGAGGACCTCGTGCGCAACGCCAGCGCAGATGAGTCCAAGCTGATCGCGCTTGGCGACGGTGTCGATCCCCTAGAGTTCGCCGACGTTCACGGCGATCACGATGATGACGGCGACCATATGGATGCGGACCACGATGATCACGACGACGATCACATGGATGCGGACCACGACGACCACGGGGATCTAATAGGACGCCTCCTCATAGGTGACGGGGAGGAGGGAACAATCTCCGTCATAGACCTGGAAACCGGAGACGTGGACCAGGACCACTTTGACGTAGGCTCACGGGCCGGCCGGATCTACTCCACCCCAAGCGGCCGCTACGCAATAGCCGTCTCCTCAGACGCCAACCTGGCGCACATATTTGATGGCGGAATATACATGGAGCCTCACGGAGACCACTTCGACCTGGTCGAGGGTGACATCCAAATCCTGGATATAGATTTGAGCGGGGACGATCCCTCGCACCTGTACGTTGGTGATGAGTGGGCAACAATCTTCTACGACGGCTCAGGCGAGGTGGTTCTGATAAACGAGCATGAGCTGGAGGAGCATGGGGACGACTATGTTCCGGAGAGCTTCAACGCAGGCGCTCAGCACGGAGCGGCCGCCCCGCTGGAGGGTGACCTGTTCGCCGTTTCAACTCAGCACCCGGACTATGCGTCGGACCCCGAGATGTACCGACGCCCGGTGGGCGTTGACATCCGGGATGTGGAAGGCAACGTCCTGTACAGCGCCACAGGCTGCGACCAGCTTCACGGGGACGCCAGCAACGGCCACATGGCAGCCTTCGGTTGCGCGGGTGGGGTCTTGGCCGTAGAAGCCCACGACGGCGAATATGGCCATGTGTTCGTTCCCGCTCCGGACGGCTCACCAGATGACTTCCGACTCACCTCCGTTTGGGGATACCACGGCCTGCACCATTTCTTTGCCCTGGGCTCAGAGGTGGGGATGTACATCGTGGAACCGGAAGACGGGTATATGGAACAATTCATACCCGCTACTGATGACCTCAGGCCCATACAAGCGCACATTGGACACGGGGGAGAAACTCTGCTGGTGGTCATGAGCGATGGCGAGCTACGGATGTACGATGCTCATGACGGCGATCTGCTTGCATCCAAGTCTGACTTCCTCACCACCCCTGTTGAGACCGGGTTCTGGGCGCGGCCGCACCTGGCGACGGCGCCTGACGCGATCTTCATCACGGACTCCGTGGGTGGCGAGGTACTGCACCTGGATAAGCATGACCTGGAAGAGGTGGGGCATTGGGACGTAGACGGAGCGCCCACCAAGATTGCTTTCGTTGGGATAGTAGGTGATGCAGATGGCGGTCATGATGACCATGCCGACGACGATGACCATGCCGACGATCACATGGATGCGGGCCACGACGACCATGGCCACGACCACGGCCCACTGGACCCCCACTTCTGGTTCGATCCTAATCGTGTGAAGATCGCAGTCAACGAGATTGCAACTCAGCTGTCGGCTATGGACCCCGAAGGCGCGGCGCTCTACTTCCAGAACGCCGCCGACTACTCACAGCAGCTTGACGAGTTGCACATCTGGATTCAAGAGCAGGTTAAGGTGATTCCGCAGGAGCGCAGACTGCTGGTCACATCCCATGACACCTTTGCATATTTTGCAGACGTCTACGGATTTGAGGTCATCGGTCTCCTCATACCCTCACTTGCGCCTGATGTGGAACCCTCTGCGGAGCACCTGGCCGAAGTGGTAGAGGTGGTCCGGGAGCACAACGCGCCGGCGGTGTTCAGCGAAACGACGGTCAGCGGAAGGCTGCCGGAGGCCGTGGCAAGAGAGACCGGGGCCGTAGTTGTCCAGCTCTATGCGGACTCCCTGGGCGAAAAGGACAGCCCGGGCGGCACGTACCTCGGTATGGTGCGGGCAAACGTGGAGCTGATTGTGGAGGCCCTGAGATAGACTCCGCTCCAATCTCACGCAGTGAGACATTGCCGATCCAGATGGCGGAAGCGAAACGCAACAAAGCGGCCCGCCCGGAGGATCTCTGGACGCGGCTCGACTGAAATCACGGGAGCGCCGGTTTCACCGGCGCTCCCGGTCTTCCCCTCAAGGCATCGTATAGCCGATAATGGGAGCAATACGCACCCAAGCCTGCGGGCGTGACTATCATGCAGCCCTTCAAAAACCTTGGATTGACCTTTACGGCGCAGCCATACTAGCGCCGCCTTCACAGGATTCGTATGCGCTTACTCACAGTAATTGCTTTAATCGCCTCGGCCGCACTTGCGCTGGGGGCGTGCGGGAGCGGCAACTCTGTCACCGGGACCATCACCTTCGATGGTGAGTCCCGGATCCCGGAGGGCTCAGTCCTGACCGTGCAGCTGCGCGACGTTTCCTACCAGGACGCCGCCGCGCCTCTCATCGCCTCAAGAACCATTGTGAATCCGGGACGCTTCCCGGTGGACTTCGACGTGCCCTATTACCCCGATGACATCGACGAGCGCGCGACCTACGGCCTGCAAATCAGCATTACCCTCGACGACCGCCTGATATTCGTGAACGACACAGCGTTCGATGTGCTCACGAGGGGGAACCCGGGCCGCGGGGTGGACGTGTGGGTAATCGCAGTTGGAGGCGGGAACAACCCGTAGACTCCCGGACGGTTCATCGGGGCTCTCGTCGGGTCAGGTTAGCCCGGCGCTCCGCCAGTTTGTGAGCGGCAGACCCGCCACCCGGCTACGACGAGTCCTCCTGCGGGTTGTTCCGCCGGTATACGTCCTCAATCGCCACGTCCAGGTCGCTCCACACCTGCTCCACCATTGAGCGCAGCCGCATGTTGCGGTATGCGCCCCAGATCGTCATTGCGGGCGGCACCACCAGCACTGAGACCAGGAGCGAGTAGGCGATGGTGATGGCCGCCGTGATGCCGAACTGCTGGGACGCGGCCAGCGGCGACGCCGCCAGCACCCCAATCCCCAGCGCCGTTGTCATCGCGGAGCCCAGCAGCGCCGACCCGGTGGTCGCCAGGGTCTGGACGGCGGCCCTCTCCGGGTTGCGAAGGCGGGTGAACTCCTCCCGGTAGCGGTGGATCATGTGGATGGTGTAGTCCACCCCAATGCCGATGGAGAGGGCAGTGATAATAGACGTGATGATGGTGTAGGGGATGTCCAGCAGCGCCATGGTGCCCAGCACCGAGATGAGGACAAGAAAGGTCGGTCCCACCGCGATTATCGCGAGGGCCGGCTGGCGCACCGTCAGCCAGAAGAAGACGGCAAGCACAGTCAGGGCTACGGCTATAGTGGTGCCTATGGAGTCAGTCTGCCTGTCTCTGATGGCGTCCGTCACGCTGAAGGAGATGATGGTCTCGGAAGTAGCCGTGATTGCCTCGCCGTCGCCTTCCCAGAGTGCCTCGATGTCCTCCTGGAGGCTCCTGGACGCCTCCGGGTCGCCCGTGAAGGCCGGGAACTGGAGCAGTATAGTGTCAATGCCGTCGGGATCGTTGACCAGGCTGTGGGAGAGGGCCGGGTCCATAGGCCCCAGCCTGTCCAGGAGCTCCTGCATCAGCGCCGGGTCGAGGCTAATCCCCGCGGAGGCCTCGCTGAAGAGCGCGGCAAGCTCCGGGTCGTACCTGTCGCCGGGCTGGCCGCTGTCGGTGGTCCAGTCGTAGATGAGCAGCTCGTAGGACGTCAGGATGGGCCCGGCAGCCGCGGGCGGGCGGCGTTGCTCGTCCAGGAAGGCGAGCCTGAGATGTTGCAGGTTCAGGAAGGTGTGAGTCTCCGTAGCCTCCGCCTTCAGCAACACGCTGGTTATCTCCGTAGAGCCGCCCACCGCCGCGTTCAGCGTGTCCAGGTCCTGCAGCACACTCCCGTCTCTGGGCAGGAGGTCGCGGATGCTGAAGTCCGACTCAAGGTCCCTTGCCGCGAACCCCAGCAGTATCGTAGCCGCCACCACCACGAAGAAGTACGGCGCAGGCCTGCGAGTGACCTCCCTGCCCAGCAGCTCAGCCAGCGGCCGTATGCCAGGCAGAGCGCCGGAGATGGGCCGGGGCGGTTTGAGCGTACCGCGCGCCTCGCGCCGCCGGTCGATGATCTTCCGGCCCGCGGGAATCAGCGTCAGCATTACAATGAGGCTCAACCCGATACCCATACCTCCGACTATGCCAAAGTCGCCGACTATCTCCACCGGGGAGAACAGCCCAACCAGCAGGCTCACTATCGTTGTCACGGCGGCCAGCATCAGCGGAACCGTGACGTTTCGCATCCCGATGCGCACCGCCGCCGCCACGGGCTCGCCCTCGGCGCGCTGCTCCCGGTAGTGGGAGACGGTCTGGATCGCATAGTCAACCGTCAGGCCGATAACGATTATCGGCACCATAGAGGTAAGGACGTTGGGCGGTCCGGTTATGCCCAGGCCGTTTGGCCCCAGCCAGCCCTCCGCTCCGCTGATCCATACAAGTGAAACGACCAGACCGGCTAGGGTAAGCAGCAGGTCCGAGACCGTGCGCATGAAGAGCAGAATCAGCCCGGCTATAAGCAGCAGGGCCAGCCCTATCAGCGGCGCCATCCCGGTCTCGGTTGCCTTGCGGGACTCGTCCTCCAACACCGCGTAAGATACGCTGGTGACCCGCAGCGGACCCTCATCCCCGGTTGCCATCTCGCTGATTCTCCGCTCGGCGTCAGCAACCCGCTCGTCGCCCGTGTCGCGCAGGTGTATGGTGGCGAAGGCGACCGGCGTGCCGTCCACATCAGTCCCGGTCATGCCGTTCAGCGCGGCCAGAAGCTCCGGGGGGCCTTGTAGAGAGTCGATGTCCGCCTGGGTGACCGACTCAAAGCTGTCCACTTGGAGCAGCGCCATGACCAGGGCCGAAGGAGCGACGACGGGACTGCCGGGAGTCAGCAGCTCTTCCACTCCCGGCTCGCTGACGATCTCCTCCAGGAGGGACGCCATCTGGTCCAGGCCGCCCGGCGTGAGCGCATCGCCCCGGAAGAGGAGCGTTGAGACTCTGACGTCGCCGGCGTCCCCAAAGAGCTCGTCTATCTCAATCAAGGCCTGGGCTACGGCGCTCTCCTTGGGGAGGGCCGCCGATGTCTCCGCCGGCGGAAGGCGCAGACTCGCCCCGGCGCCAAGAATTACGGTTATAATAAGGAGGACTGCGAGGGTTGCGTATGGACGGGCCGTGACCAGACTGCTCAGCCAGCCGAGTGTTCTATTCATGGACTACCTTGAATCTCGAAAATGCCGCTGTGCGCCGTCCTGATTGGCCCGCCTTCTGCCGCACCAAGTGTACCATATTCGTATCTGAGGTGGTGAACATCACGCTTGAGGCTGATCCAAGTGTCGACGGCAGTTTTGTGATAATATGTGAGTATACGCCCCTTCAACTCCCGCCTATTCGGTGACAATTCAGGGCAGCGTGTGGAGTGAAGACAATGTCGCCAAAGACGTCCGGAAAGTCAACCAGGGCCACAAGGAAGCCCCTCCCGGCGCCGGAAGACGGCAGCCCGGTCCTCCTCTCGGGGGGCAACCCGCAGATTCCCAAGGGTGACGGCGACCCGCCCGTGCAGGCTTACATCGCCGCGATGCCGGGTTGGAAGAGCGACGCAGGTCGCCGACTCGACGAGCTCATCGTGCGCACCCTGCCCGACGTGCGCAAGGCCGTGCGCTGGAACTCGCCCTTCTACGGAGTCGAGGGCCAGGGCTGGTTCATGAGCTACCACTGCTTTGCGAAGTACATCAAGGTGTGCTTCATCTTCGGCAAGTCGCTTACGCCCCTTCCGCCCGTCGACTCCAGGGACAAGGACGCGCGCTACTTCCACATATACGAGGACGGCCGGATAGACGAGGAGCAGGTTGCGGACTGGGTCCGGCAGGCGGCTGCGATCCCCGGCTGGCATGGTTTTGACAGACTGTAGAAGTGAACGCTGCGCCGACCCAATGGCCGCTTGAGGTTCCTGCGCCCATTTGACGTATTCTCCGGCTGTATGGGTTCTCAAACGGGCCTACTCGCGCTAAAATGCTAACTTTCAGCTCCTGTTGGGAGAGCGGTTGGGAGAACGGGTCCAAATGGTAGAGCGAGAATTGCACGGCCACCAGCGTCCCGGGGTTGCCTCACTTCAACCCCTGAGCTTCAGGACGGCCACGCCCGAAGACGAGGAAGCGCTCTTCAGGCTTATCTCCAGCCACGCCTTCAACCCGGATGGCACCGGCGCGCTCCTGCCCCTCTCCCGCTCCGCGATTGGGACCATCATAGAGCAAGGCAGCTTCTTCGTCGCTGAGTGCGATTCGGTCCTGGCGGGCTGTGCATCGGTGGCTGAGTACAACGGGATCGCAGAGCTCAGGTCGCTGGTGGTGATGCCGGAGTTCCGGGGTCGGGGCGTGTCCAGAAGGCTCATGCAGTGGTGCCTTGAGAGGGCCGCGGAGAGGGGATACCCCGTCCTGTACGCCTTGACCAACGAGGAGGCCCTGCCCGCCTTTCTGGCCGAGGGGTTCTCGCGCGCCGAGACACCGCCGCAGAAGCTGCTGAAGGACTGTCAACACTGCCCGCTGAACTCCAACGAGTTGTGCAAGGAGATGGCGGTAGCCATCGATCTGTAGGCAGCCCCCCAAGGCTGTCGCGCCGGAAGGATCGAGGCCCGACGCAGCCTGCCCCCCTACGTTCAGGACGTGATCTCTATCCCCCCGAACCAGCACGAGCCTGTGATTGTCAGCCGCGCCCTGGGTTCGGACGGCTCCGGGCGCTTGGACTCAATTCCGCCGAAGAACACCGAGGAGCGAACGTCCACCGCCCAGTCGGCCGGCACCCTCAGATTGACGCCGCCGAAGAGGACGCTGACGTTGATTGTGGCTTCGCCCTCCGTCACCTCGGCGGAACGGAGGTCGACTTCCGCGCTGCCAAAGGTGGCGGAGACGCTCCCGCCGCGGAACCCCTTGCCGGCGGCGGACTGATTGCTTTCGGAGAAGACGCTTTCAACCTTGAGATCTTCGCCCGCATCCGAAGGCCTGCCTTTGCCAGAGCCCCAGCTTCCAAGGAAGACCGCCGCGCCTGCGGCGATGAGGGCCACCGGCCACAGAGACCAGATGTCGACGTCGAAAGCGCCAAGGTTGTTCGCCAGGAATAAGGAGAATACGGCGACTATGATGAGACCGCCCTTCCAGTTGCCGCTTGACATGGCTGCAACTCCGGCGGCAATGGGGAATAGGGGCCACCAGTCCTCCAGCGGGAATCCGATTCCTGTGATCCTGGACAGGAGGAAGACAGCCCCCAGCACAATCAAGGCCAGCCCCACTAGTTTCTGGTTGTTCATTTATACGCACCTCCCTATTGAAGACTCTTGCAAAACTATGACGACATCTTGGAGGCAATCCGTTTATCGTCATTCCCGCAAAGCTTGCCCCGCACTTGATGCGGGGGCGGAAATCTATTTCCTTCTAAATCGGCCCCCTCTGGATTCCTGCTTCCGGAGACCTTTGCGTAACTACGGCGGCATCTTCAGGGAGCTACGTTTATCGTCATTCCCGCGAAAGCGGGAATCTGAAGTCGCCTATTAGGACGCTCT
>DAOUKT010000015.1:0-167607 GCA_034421015.1 Dehalococcoidia bacterium | reverse complement strand
GAAGCAGGAATCCAGGTGGCCCGATATAGAAGGAAATAGATTCCCGCTTTCGCGGGAATGACGATAAACGTATTTCCTCTGGCATGCCGCCGCAGTTACGCAAAGGTCTCCTTCCGCCGGAATGACGATAACCGTATTGCCTCCAAAATGTCGCCTTAGTTACGCAGAGGTCTCCGGCGGCAGGAATCCAGCAAAGCAGCGCTAGACCCGCTCATTTCCTCCCACTGGCTCAGAGCCTGCCCGTACTTGATACGGGGATGAGCGGGTTCATGTAAGCGGCTAGATTGCCACCTCCGCCATTAGATCCCCATCCCATTGCAGGCACTTGGCTTGGAGGGCGTTACCTGCTACACTAGCTGAAGCTATTTTCTCGGCTGGCTGCTTACCGGATAACAGCCCTCAGTCAGGAGGTAATGGTGCTACCAGGTAGAGAAGACTTCTGGAACATTGGATTCCCCCTATTCGGAGTGTTCGTTTACACCATCCTTGCCGTAGCCACGATCTCTATGGGTTACGGCCTCTTCATGCGCTTCCGCTTCTGGCGGCTGGGGCAGCCTATGCCGGACCTTGGCCCTTGGCGTCCCAGGATCAAGCGCTTCCTGGCCCTGGCGTCAGGCGACATTCTCATGCACCGTCGCTTCCTCAAGAAAGACCTGTATCCCGGCATAATGCACTTCTGCCTCTTCTGGGGCGCAATGTTCCTGCTCATAGCCACCACCACCTCCGCAATCGAAGAGAACCTGAAGCAGTGGCTCCACTTCAACTTCATCACGCGCTACTACAGGGTGGAGCTGGCCTTCCTGTGGGACGTCTTCGGCGGAGGGCTTGCGACAATCGGCGTCTTCATGGCCCTCTATCGCAGGTACGTCATCAGGCCCCCGCGTCTCAACACCCTGTTTGACGACCCAATCATTCTGGCACTCATCCTGGCTCTCATAGTCACCGGGTTTGCCACCGAGGGTCTCCGGATCGGCGCAACCGAGCTCAACCCGGCCAGCGAAAGGTACGCCCCAACCGACGCCCTCTGGTCCCCGATTGGATGGGTTTTCGCCAAGACATTCAGCGGCATCGGCCTTACGCCGTCCAATATGGAGGCCATACACAGGGCAATGTGGTGGGTACACGCCGCGTTCGTGGCCCTGGCCTTTGCCTACGGCGCAGCCGCCTTCAACAAGCTGACCCACATGATCATGGGACCTGCCAACGCCTTCCTCCGCTCGGACCGGCCCAAGGGCGCGCTCAGGCCCATGCCGGACTTCGAGACGGCGGAGACCTTTGGCGCAAGCGACATCAAGGACTTCACCTGGAAGCAGCTCATCGATTTCGACGCCTGTACCAACTGCGGCCGCTGCCAGGACCAGTGCCCCGCGTGGGCCAGCGGCAAACCCCTGTCGCCCCGGAAGATCATCCAGGACCTGCGAGGCTACATGGAGCAGCGGGCCCCCGTCCTGGTGAGCGTCGACGACGGCGACCAGGCGCCTGCGCCTGAGGTGTCGATGATCGAGCACGTCAGCGAGGACGTGCTGTGGTCCTGCACCACCTGCCGCGCCTGCATGGAGGCGTGCCCCGTCTTCATTGAGCACATCGACAGCATTGTGGACATGCGCCGCTACCTGGTCCTTGAGGAGGCCAGCATGCCGGATACGGCCATGACCGCTCTCCTGAGCATGGAGCAGCGCGGCCATCCGTGGAGGGGCGCCCAGTACACCCGCACCGACTGGCTGCAGGATATGGAAGTCAAGACCATGGCAGAGGACAGCGACGTCGAGGTGCTGTTCTGGGTCGGCTGCACCCCGGCCTTGGAGGAACGCAGCCAGAAGATGGCCAGGGCCATGGCCGCGACCCTGAAGCTGGCCGGCGTCAACTTCGCCATTCTTGGCATGGAGGAGCAGTGCACGGGAGACCCCGCCCGCCGCATGGGCAACGAGTACCTGTACCTCACAATGGCCCAGCAGAACATTGAGGTCCTCAACGGCTACAACGTCAAGAAGATCGTGACCATCTGCCCCCACTGCTTCAACACCATCAAGAACGAGTACCCGCAGTTCGGCGGCAACTACGAGGTGATGCACTACACCCAGTACGTCAACGAGCTCGTCAAGCAGGGCCGGATAAGGCCGGTAAAGACCATCGATACGACCCTGGCCTACCACGACTCCTGCTACCTGGGGCGGCACAACGGCATCTACGACGAGCCCCGGGAGCTCGCCAACTCGATTCCCGGCCTAAAGGTGATGGAGATGGGCTGGCGATGCCGGGAGCGCGGCTTCTGCTGCGGCGCGGGCGGCGGCCGGATGTGGATGGACGAGACCGGCACCCGCGTCAGCGACATCCGCACCGACCACTTTGTGGAGACGGGCGCCGAGACCCTGGGAGTGTCCTGTCCATTCTGCGTCCAGCAGCTTGAGGCGGGCATACAGACCAAGAACCTCCAGGACGAGAAGCAGGTGAAGGACCTGCTGGAACTCCTGGTGGAGTCTGCAAGCCCGGACCAGCCGTCGTCAGGCTCATAGCGGGCGCCGCTTCGGCTCATAGGGGTTAAGGGTGTCCTCGCCCAGCCAGAGAGGGCCAAGGCAAGGCAGAAGGCGTACCGAGACCAGCGCCTTCGGCTCGCCGGGGCGTATCGGCCACGACTCCACCTCCTTCTACGGCAGCCGCCTCTACTCTGGCCGCGCGCCCGATAAAGACACCCCATACCAAGAGAACCCGCTGCCCCCGGACGCCGTCAACCGCATCTTCTGCAAGAGCAGCGAGAGCATGGACGAGCTTCCGGACTGCAGCGTCCACCTCATGGTGACATCGCCCCCCTACAACGTGGGCAAGGAGTACGACGAGGACCTGTCCTTGGAGGAGTACCTCTCCCTTCTCAAGCGGGTGATGGCGGAAGTATACAGAGTGCTCGTGCCGGGCGGCCGGGCATGCGTCAACGTCGCCAACCTGGGCAGAAGGCCCTACATCCCACTGCACATCTACGTGATCCAGGACATGCTTGACCTGGGCTTCCTCATGCGCGGCGAGGTCATCTGGGACAAGTCCTCCAGCGCAAGCCCGTCGACGGCCTGGGGCAGTTGGATGTCGGCGGCGAACCCAGTCCTGCGGGACACCCACGAGTACGTGCTGGTGTTCTCCAAGGACGCCTTTGGCCGCAAGAACCCCCAGAAGCGTCCCAGCACCATATCCAGGGATGAGTTCCTGGAATTCACAAAGAGCGTCTGGACCTTTCCGGCGGAGTCGGCCAGGAAAGTGGGACACCCCGCCCCCTTTCCGGTGGAGCTGCCCCGCCGGTTCATCCAGCTTTACACCTTTGAGGGAGACGTTGTGCTGGACCCGTTCATGGGCAGCGGCACAACGGCAGTGGCGGCGCTTGAAGCGGGGCGCTGCTACGCGGGCTATGACACCGACCCGGCCTACTGCGAAGCCGCAATGGAGCGGGCGGCGGCCGCAAACCCCGGAGGGTAGCCGTGAACAGGCAGTTCCTCGACCGCGAGCCTTGGTGGGCCCCCGGTACCGATTCCGGGTTCCGCCAGCGTTGCGCCTCCGCCCTCACCCACCCCATCACCGTTGTCGCGCTGGCAACCCTCCTCCTCAACGACCTGCTGTTCAAGGCCATCTGGCCCGACGCCTGGGTCACCGGCAAGCTCAGCCGTTGAAAGACTGCCAGGAAAGTGGCGGTGACGCGGTTCTCTCCCTAGCTGTAGGTCGAAAAAAGTGACATTTTCATGAATCCCCCCCTTCGGCGAAGAACTCGTCGACTTCAGCGATGGACTCCATGTTGTCGCACTCGAAGATAAGCTGGTCTCCGCAGTGATTGACTGCTTCCCTGAATGAGCCATCGAATCCAGAGCCGGAGTCTCTTCGGCCGATTCCCCACCCCGTATGGCCTTCGACCTTCCCGATTATGAATACTTCGTGATCGTGGTCTTCACATACGAGATTGACGGTCGCCGAATCCGGCGACGTCCGTACGACGTTCAAATGCCACTTCCCATACTCGTACATTCTTTTGGTCAAGGCTTCGCCTCCATCTTCCCCCTGTGTGGCTTGTATTTGCGCCAACGCCTCACTCGCGACATCGCTCAGATACCCTTCCGGATTCTCGCTGATCCGACTAATATAATCCTCGGCTCGCTTCTCGCCAAACTCGCCGAGTTGCCGTATGACGACCTCTGCCAAACTGTGGCCGATCGGGTACCAATCCTTGGATGCGTGCTCAGCGAGTTCCTCGAGCATCTCCAGCAGATGCCGGCGGACCTCCACCGAGTCGGGGGACAGAAGCCAGACCTCTCTCTCGTTGTTCATACCGTCACCGGCGTAGCGCAGGATAGGCCCAATCGGTATAGGGTCGCGATCCGGCCTTCGGTGCGGGTGGTTGGCGCAGTACGTATAGAAAGGGTTCTCTATGGCTACATCCCTAATCTCACAGTAATGCGCAATCGAATTATCACGATGACCATGCCCGGCTTCACCGCCGTTCGCCTTGTTGAACCAGCAAGTGCCGCAGCAGTCAGATCCTCCGTTTGGCATGATTGACAGACCCTCCTATGGAGTTTGCAGGGAATCCTCGTAGCTACCTAACCATCCTAATTTTGGAGTCCCCACTTGTGCGGAGTATAGCAGGAATGCAAAATCCCTTATACCCTCATCGCCTCCGCCACCAGCTTTTATGACTGTTTTCTTTGGTCGATGTAGAACTAGCTGGTCAAGATTCCGATGTCAGCACTATGGGCCCTCCACTAGTCCGCCGACTTCAGAGCCGGCGCACAGATCTTTGTCAACCTTGGTGATGACGCCGACACGACAGGCGCAATCTACGGCCAGATCGCAGGTGCCCACCGCTGACGAGGAATCGAGGATGCAGGCCCTGGTGGACGAGATGTACGACTCCTTTGTGGCCAAGGTTGCGCAGGCAAGGCGCATGGACGAGGACAGCGTCAGGACCCATGCGACAGGCGAAGTGTTCACGGGCAGGAAGGCGCATCAGCTGGGCCTTGTTGACGAACTGGGAGACCTGGACACCGCCCTGGGCATAGCCGCTCAGATGGGCGGTGTGTCCGCGCGCCGCCGACCGCAGTACATACGGCCCAGGCGTCCATTCAGAGCGAGGCTGTTCGGGGGACTTGGCTCCTCCCTGGCGGAGACATTCGTGGAGGAGACGGAGCGCAGGCTCATGGAGAGGGTCTACTACCAGACGTGGGGCTGAGCGGTGTTGACACTCCTACTATGCAATACTAGGATGAATATATATCCAGGGGACGAAGAGAAACATGGCAAGTATAGAAGAACGCGTCAGCCATCTTGAGGGGGCCTACGAGCATCTTGCTACCAAGGCCGACGTTGAGAGAGTGGAAGCCAAGATTGCTGACCTGAAAGCGGAACTCACCTGGCGCGTCGCTGGATTGCAGTTGGCTGGTCTGGCTGCAGTCGCGGCCATAATGGGATTCTTGCGCTAACCACTCCCCTACCCCACCCGCTTCTTGGCCTCCTGCCACAACGCTTCCTTCTCGTCCATCGACAGGTCCGTGAACTCCACGCCCCGCTCCTTGCAGATGTCCTCCATGCACGTGAAGCGGCTGTGAAAGCGGCCGTTGGCGCGCCGCAGGGACTCCTCCGCCTGCACGTTCATCCACTTGCCCACGTTCACCAGGCAGAATAGCGCGTCGCCCAGCTCCAGCTCCCGCTCCTCGTCCGTTGCGGCCTCTCGCAGTTCCTGCACCTCCTCATCCAGCTTCTCCCACACGCCTTCGATGTCGTCCCAGTCGAACCCGGCAAGCCCGGCCCGCCGCTGGATCAGCTGCGATTGGGCCAGGGCCGGCAGCGCCTTGGGAACCTCCCCCAGGCGGGACGCTTCCCCCTTCTTCTCCTCCCGCTTGATGGCCTCCCAGTTGGACATCACCTCATCAGCCGTGCGCGCCTCCACGCCGCCGAAGACGTGGGGATGGCGGCGGATCAGCTTCTCGTTGATGGCGCGGAAGACGTCGGCGGCGGTGAATGCGCCCTCCTCCTGCGCCAGGTGTATGTGGAACACCACCTGCACCAGGATATCGCCCAGCTCCTCAGCCATGCTCTTCGCCTCGCCGCCGTCGATGGCCTCCAACAGCTCGTAGCACTCCTCCAGGAGGTTCTGCTTCAGTGAGTGGTGGGTCTGCTCCCTGTCCCAGGGACAGCCGCCGGGGCTCAGCAGCTTATCGACCACCCTTTCAAGGGACTGGTAGGTGTCAAGTTCCTGGAACTCGCTGCTATCCATATATGGTCTCGCCTTTCTCTGGACGTATGCAGCGATTATAAGCACGGTGAGCGGGGCGAGCAATGACCGGGCCCGGGCCGCCTCGCCTTGACAGCTACGGGGGCGTGAATTACCATTCCCATGATGCCGAGGTAGCTCAGGTGGTAGAGCACGGCACTGAAAATGCCGGTGTCGCCAGTTCGACTCTGGCCCTCGGCACGCTGCCAACAAGGCCCATTTCGGCGATTCCTGGAGCGCCCTCCCGACCGGAGAGCGCTCCGATTCATTCCGCAGCGAGGACCAGTCGCACTGCGCACTCTCCCCAACCGGCGTCCGGAAGGCATTCTGCCATGTCCCGGACGGGGCATTCCACATTGACAACGGGTGGGGGCTATGCTAAATTTCCAGCGATTGCGCAATTGCTATGGAGAGCCTTGCTGTCCCCTTCGCAAGTGACATCCTCGCTAGCAACAAAGCCCGCATCGAGACCGTTCATGTAACGGCAAACATCCCACCAGAGAGGGGGATTGAGGTTTTAGACGGAGGGCCGGAATAAACCTCAGGTCAGGAAGATGACTAGATCCGTCTCTAGCGGGGAGCGAAGAAGCGCACGCTTCATAGAGCAGTGCACCGAGATGCTGAAGGACCGGCGTCTCATTCTGGCCAGCAACAGGGGGCCGGTGGAGTATCACGTCTCCTCCGAAGGCCAGCTCCAGGCAAGGCGAGGCAGTGGCGGCGTGGTCACGGCCCTCAGCACCCTCACAAACTACGTCGATTTTACGTGGGTCGCTAGCGCGATGGGCGAGGGCGACCGTCGCATCGCCCAGCAGGCTGAAGGCGGCCGCATTCGCTCTCCCCTGCCCGGACAGAGCCTCTACCTCAGGTACGTGGTGACCCCGCGCAGGGTGTACCACAAGTTCTACAACATCTTCTGCAACCCGCTGCTGTGGTTCCTGCAGCACTACATGTGGAGCTCCCCGTTCACCCCCAACATCGACGAGTCCGTCTACGACGCCTGGGAAACGGGCTACATCCCCGTAAACAGGTCCTTTGCGGAGGCCGTCATTGAGGAGGCCCAGTTCAGCCCCTCGCCTCCGTACGTCATGCTCCACGACTACCACCTGTACCTGGCCCCGGGCATGATCCGGGAGGCGCTGCCGGAGGCGATTATCCACCACTTCCTGCACATCCCGTGGCCGGACCCCACCTACTGGCAGATGCTTCCAAGCTTCATGAGGTCCGCCATCTGCGGGAGCCTCTGCAAGAGCGACATCGTGGGATTCCAGACCGTGCGGGACGTGCACAGCTTCCTGCAGAGCTGCGAGATGTTCCTGGAGGGCGCCAAGGTCGATCACGTCAACTACAGCGTCACGCTGAACGGCCATGAGACGGCCGTCCGGTGCTACCCCATCTCCATTGACGTTGAAGAGCTGCGGAAGATCGCCGACTCTCCCAGGGCCCTCGACTACGAGCGAAGGCTGAGGCCCATTCTGGGCGAGAAGACCATTATCCGGGTGGACCGGGTAGAGCCCAGCAAGAACATTGTGAGGGGCTTCCGCGCCTACCGGCTGCTGCTTGAGCGAAACGCCGACCTCATTGGAAAGGTCAAGTTCCTGGCTTTCCTCGTGCCGTCTCGGACCCACATCCGGCAGTACCAGAGGTACCTGCAGGAGGTGGACGCGATGGTGACGGAGATCAACCAGGCCTTCGGCACGGAGGAGTGGCAGCCCATCACAGTCTTCTACGAGAACAACTACACCCAGGCCATGGCCGCAATGAAGCTGTACGACGTCCTGCTGGTCAACTCCATCATCGACGGCATGAACCTGGTGGCCAAAGAGGGCCCCGTGGTCAACACCCGGGGCGGCATCGTCATCCTGTCGGAGACTGCCGGGGCGTTCAACCAGCTTAAGGACGGCGTTCTGTCGGTTTCACCCGCGGACATCGAGGGCACCGTCCAGGCCATGTACCAGGCCATCCACGCCTCAGTTGAGGACCGGGAGCGGCGGGCCAGCATCCTCACCCAGGAGATTGAGCGGGAGGACGTGATCCACTGGATGGAAACCCAGATTCAGGACCTGAAGGCCCTGGTCTAGCCCGACGCGACCCTCTGAAGAAGCTCCTCCACCTCCGGCACTCCCTTCAGCACCATGTCCGACTCCTGCGCTATCTCCGGCGGAGTCTCGGATCCCACCACGCCCAGGGCCAACCCCCGGCAGACGCCCCGGGACGCCAGCGCGCGAAGCGACCTGAAGGCGTCAAAGTCCGTGACGTCGTCCCCGATGTAGACGACGCCCTGCAGCCCCCTCTCCGAGACCAGACGCTCCAGGGACGTTCCCTTGTTGACGTCGACGGGGGGCCGCAGCTCCACAACCAGTTTGCCCTCGGTGATGCGCAGGTCTTGGGCCTCGGTTGCGGCGGCCAGGAACGACAGCACAGTGTCACGCGCCGCGGCCGGGTCCGCCGACAGGCGATAGTGTACGCTGGCGGTTACCCCCTTGTCCTCAACGATAAGACCGGGAGCGTCCAGGCCGCGCCGCAGCGCCTCGACCGCGTCTCGAATCAACGGCGCGTAATGACGGGCCTCCTCGACGACGAGCACTTCGCCGTCCTGCCACCGCTCAAGGCCGTGGTTGCCGACGTAGACCATTCCGTCCAGCCCCACCATCTCCCTGGCCCTGGCCGCGTCTCTGCCGGATACGGCTGCCACAAGGGCCAGCCTGTCGCAGAGGGCCTGCAGGGCGTCGCGGCAGGCGGGGGACACCGTCGCCTCTTCAGGAGTGGGAGCAGTGGGAGATATGGTGCCGTCGATGTCCGTAATCAGGCCGGCGGGTGTGAGGGCCAGGACAGACGACACATCCTGCACGCGGAGCAAGGCGTTTGGCTTGCTCATCTGCGTTCTCCGTTAGCGGTGTCTGCCCCGGTGTGAACGGCTTGAATGGCGTGAAGATTGGGCGCTGGACTCCATGGCCTTGAATAACGCAACTATCACCACCGCAATAAACACAGCCATTATGATTATAATAACAATCTTGCCAAGGATGGCAGCTATATCGTAAATGCCCTGCGCCGTCTGAAATCCAGAGACGTAGCCGAGCACGCCGCCCAAGAGACCGCCAATAACGATGCCGCAGCACACCCCAATGAGGGTTCTCTCGCCAGCTAGCGACCACAATGACCTCCATAGTGAGTCAATGGACAACATTAGCCGAATCCTCCACTGCCATTGGCGCAGAACTAGCCACATCAACGCAAGGGCCATTATGCCAACAGTTATTAGTCCCACTGGACCAAAAAGGTCTTCCAGAACGGGATGCGCTGCCCTGAAGCCAACGATGTATCCAACAATGAAGCCGAGAGCTATGGAAAGACTCGACCAGCTTAGAACTGTCTTAATATCGACTTCCATGAAAGTTCTCCTAGTGGTCCGATGTTCACTCTCCGGCGATGGCCGCTTGGGACGGCTTGGCGGCGGAGTTGCCTGCGGGGGTTCAGAAGCCTCCTCAGCCGAGGCCACTTGAGCCCCCACGGCATCGGGCGCTCTAGCGTGGGCCCTGTGTTCCTGGCTTCAGAGCCTGGGGGTCTACCGGCCTTCTGGGGGGTGTTCTCTCCTCAGTAGGTATCAGGTGAGCGTTCAACCGCCGAAACTCGATGTCTGTGGAGGTCCCCTTCAACCTGTTGCAGGCTTTGCATGCCAACTGCATGTTGAGCCGGTGGTCCGGGCCGCCCTGTTCTCTCGGAATCATGTGCTCCATCTCGAGTTCATAGTACAGATACCTGTGGCCGCAGTAGTTGCAGACTCCGTTATCCTGCATATCGAACCAGTACCTCTTGTCTTTAGCCTTCGCGTCGTCCTCTCCGTCGCGGTATTCGTATGGACTCCTTGTACTGGATGCCTGTTGGGTAGTCACTCTAGGTCTGGGAGCCTCCTTTTGTGGCCGGGGTTCCGCTTGACGACTAGCATCTCGGCGGCCTGAAGAAGCTCCCTCAGCAGAAACCCCTTTAGCCGCCAGATTTTCGTCATACCTTGCGCGGTTGGCGCTATCGGACAAGACCTCATACGCCCGATTTACATCCCTGGCCGACCTTTTGGGGTCCTTGGAATTGGACACCTGCTTGAGCCTGCGGAGATACGCCTGATGTATCTCCTCTTGTGAAGCGGATGGCTCAACCCCGAGAATGTGGTATTGCGTTCTAACGGGCCTCTCCATCTCTACTCCAGCCGGTCGTCCGGATCCTCCTGGTACTGGTGGGTGATTTGAAGAAGCTCCCTCAGCAGAAACCCCTTTAGCCGCCAGATTTTCGTCATACCTTGCGCGATTGGCGCTATCGGACAAGACCTCATACGCCCGTTCTACGTCCCTGGTCAACCTTTTGGGATCCTTGGAATTGGACACCTGCTTTATCCTGCGGAGATACGCCTGATGTATCTCCTCTTGTGAAGCGGATGGCTCAACCCCGAGAATGTGGTACTGCGTTTTAACGGGCCTCTCCATCTCTACACCCTCCTGTCGTCAGGCTCCTCGTCATCGTGGTAGTGGTCAGCTTCCCTGGAAGCCAGCCTCGGCACGATGGGCGCGGGCTGGTCGCGCTTCGTCTTGCGAGGAGGCAGAGCGTCAATGGCCTCCCTGACCTGGGCCGCCTCTTCCTCGCTCAACTCATCAAAGGTGATGACAAGCCCCTGGATGCCGATTTCTTGGAGCAGGGCAATCTCATCTTTGCTGATGGGCAACTCCGTCATCACCAGAATGGGCTTTGAGGTAACCACCCGCACTGAGCTTACTGTTACGAGGTCTCCAATGCCAAGGCTGGAACTGCCTCCGCAATCCAGAACAATCGCGTCTACCGGAAGCTCCTCCAGCGACCTCGCCAGCGTATCAGACACCTCGGATGGGAGAACCAGCAGTCTCCCCAACTCCGCATCCGCGAGCGCTGCCGCCTGAAACCTGGCGTCTACTACGAGAAAGTCAGCTCCCTGCCCCTTGAGCTCGCCAAGGGGTTCGCCGGCAGCGGGGTCAAGAGGCCAGACGCCCCACGTGATGTCTCCGGCGGACTCCTTAAGGGTCTCAAGCTCCGCCCCGGCCATCGTCCCGACAGATGCCATATAGAAGTCCGCCTGAAGCCCGGTTGGAGGCGCCGAAGGCCCGGCAGAGCGGGCCACCAGCACCATGGAGGCGGGTTTGCTCTGGGTCCTGCTGGCGCCGAACCCCAGCGGGGGAGTCGAGGCCGCGTCCACTTTTTCCAGGCGTTCAATCAGCTTGCTCATACACCTCTCCTGGCAGAATTGGAAACGAACGAGTGCACATCAGCTACAAATCGAGGCTCCGGAAGCCGGTCAGCCCGGAGGCCGGCACCAAGCCTGATTGTAGAGCAATCGTGATGGCGATTCAAGGACAGCCGACCCAGGGTACTCTCTATACGTGTTGGTAACGCCAACGTCTGTTGGAGCGCAACTCCCTTCCCGCTCATAGCCTGCCCCGTACTTGATACGGGGGTGAGCTCGTCGAACCATTTGAGCGGGAAGAATGTGGACATGGCTGACACCGCTCATCTACTTCGACATGCTCAGTATGAGCGGTGTCGCGCAGCCATAACCAACACCTGCAGAGAATACCCGGCACAGGGCCGGTGTCGGAGGCAGCCCGACCCCGCCTCGTAGCCATGTGCTACAATGGGCTTGTCGCAGCAACGACTCCTACTGACGGGAGGCCCAAGGTGCCAGAGCTTTCGGCTGACGCCCTCTTCAGGGTTTGCGATAACCAGTGCCTGGACTTCGAGACCACGGCTGACCTGCCGCCTCTACAGGCGATCATCGGGCAGGACCGGGCCGTGCAGGCGCTGGAGTTCGGCCTGGAGATTGAGGAGAAGGGGTTCAACATCTTCGTGTCGGGGCCCTCCGGCACGGGCAAGACCGCCGCAATCACCAACTTCCTGAAGGAGCGCGCCGGGAGTAAGGCCCCCCCTCCCGACTGGTGCTATGTCCACAACTTCAAGGAGCCCAACAACCCGCGCGCGCTGAGCCTGCCTCCGGGGCGGGCCAAGGACTTCCATCGCGACATGCGAAACCTCGTGGTCGAGGCGGGCACCCACATCACCAGGGACTTTGAGAGCGACGAATACACCAGGACCATGGACAGCCTGAACCAGGAGTTCAGGCGGGAGCGCGAGAGGGTCCTCAAGCAGTTCGACGAGCGAGCGCGGCAGAACGGCTTCCTGGTGCAGGGCGGCCCAACTGGTCTGGCTCTGATTCCCCATCGAGACGGCAGACCTCTAACAGACGAGGAGCTGTCGTCCCTCACACCGGAACAGAGAAACGTGCTCGGGGAGCTGCGGCAGACGCTGGAGTCGGAGTTGAAGCAGGCTGTTGACCAGGTGCGCCTCGCTGAGCGCGCCCTCAACGAGCGCATCCAGGAAATGGACCGTCTCAGGGTGCGTAACGCCATGGACTTCCTGGTCAATGAGCTTCAGGAGAGGTACGCCGACCTGCCTCACATCGTCTCCTACCTGGAGGACGTGGAGGCGGACATGGCCGAGAACGTTCACCTGCTCAGGACAAAGCCCAGGGAGGAGTCCCAGAGCTCCGGCCCCGTGGAGCCGACCGCGGACTCCCAGAAAAGTCTGCGCAGGTACGAAGTCAACGTCATTGTGGACAACACGGGCGTGGAAGAAGCGCCCGTCGTCTCTGAGTTCAGCCCCACGCCCTACAACGTCATGGGGCGCGTGGAGAGGGAGGCCCAGTTCGGCGCGCTGCAGACCGACCTCACCATGATTCGCCCCGGCTCCCTGCACCGGGCCAACGGCGGCTACTACGTAGTGAGGGTTGAGGAGCTGCTCCGCAATCCCATCGCATGGGAGGGCCTCAAGCGCTGCCTGAAGGATGGCAGGATCACCATTGAAGAGGCAGCGGAGCGCTTTGGCTTTATGGCGACCAAGGGCCTGGCTCCCGAGCCCATTCCCCTGGACGTCAAGACCATTCTCATAGGCAGCCCAATGGTCTACCACACGCTGTACACCTACGACCCGGACTTCGTGGAGCTGTTCAAGGTCAAGGCCGACTTCGACAGCACCATGGACCGCACCGAGGAGAACGTCCGGGACTACGCCGCGTTCGTCTGCGCCCTCGGAGATAAGGAGAACCTGCTGCCGGTGGACCGCAGGGGCGTCAGCAAGCTGGTGGAGCACAGCTCGCGGCTGGCGGAAGACCAGACCAAGCTGTCTACACGCTTCTCCGAGATAAGCGACATCATCCGCGAGGCCAACTTCTGGGCCAGCAAGGACGGCTCCACTCGCATCACCGCCAAGTACATGTCCGAGGCCGTGGAAAAGAAGGTCAACAGGTCAGACCTGGTCCGGGACAAGATCGTCGAGATGATACGCAGGGGGACTATATCCATAGACACGGAGGGGGAGGCCGTGGGCCAGGTGAACGGGCTGGCCGTCCTGAGCCTGGGCGACTTCTCCTTCGGGCGGCCGGGCCGGATCACTGTGAGCGTATCCCCGGGCAGGGATGGTCTGATTGACATCGAGCGGGAGGCGCGCCTTGGCGGAAGGCTTCACACCAAGGGCGTGATGATCCTGGGTGGCTACATGGCTGACAGGCACGCCCAGGACATTCCACTGTCCCTTGTAGCCCGGCTGACCATGGAGCAGAGCTACGAGGAGGTCGAAGGCGACAGCGCCTCCAGCGCGGAGCTGTACGCCCTCCTGTCCCGGCTCGCGGACCTGCCCGTCAAGCAGGGCATCGCAGTGACGGGGTCGGTCAACCAGAAGGGCCAGGTGCAGGCGATCGGTGGCGTGAACCAGAAGGTGGAGGGCTTCTTCGACGTGTGCCGCGCCAAGGGACTGACCGGTAACCAGGGCGTGATGATACCCGCCTCCAACGTCAACAACCTCATGCTGCGGGAGGACGTGGTGGAGGCCGTCCGGGAGGGCATGTTCCACGTCTACAGCGTCGGTACCATTGACGAGGGCATTGAGCTTCTGACGGGCGTGAACGCCGGCGCTCAGCTGCCGGACGGCTCATTCGACGAGGGGTCTGTCAACCAGCGCGTGTACCTGAAGCTCCGGCACATGGCCCGAGGCCTCCGGGACTTCATGCAAGGCGACGAGCGCAACGGCTACGCCCACAGCGTCGGAAGACAGGCGGCGGACGTGGAGAGCGGCGCGCCAGTCGATGCCGAGGGCAGGGAATGAGGAACATCCCTTGACCGACCGCCCCTCTGAGCTAAAGGACCTGGCCGAAAAGGCCCGCTCTTTCTTCAGCGACAAGCACGCCGCCCGGGAGCGGGCCCTGCAGCTATCCCGCAGCACAATTCAGCTTTCCTCAACGGCCATCCGCGCCGTTCACCGCAACGAGTACGACGAGGCGCGAGCCCTCGTCCGGTCGGCAAGGGAGCGCGTGGCAGAGACCAAGGAGATACAGGACAACCACCCAGACATCTACTACACCGGATTCGTGCAGGACGCTCTGAAGGAGTATGTGGAGGCCAACGCGACCCTGGCCTTCATCACTGGGGAACCCCTGCCCTATCCCGATGAGCTGGGCATATCCTACGGGGCCTATCTGAACGGACTGGGGGAGACCATCGGTGAGATGCGCCGGTACCTCCTGGACTCCCTTCGCCGCTCGGACGTGTCCCGCTGCGAGGAGCTCCTTGACCTGATGGACCACATCTACACTGAGCTGTTCACGATGGACTTCCCGGAGGCCATCACCGGCGGCCTGCGGCGCACCACCGACGCTATGCGGGGCATACTGGAGCGCACCCGTGGAGACCTCACAACCGCCCTGAGACAGCAGAGCCTTGAGGAGCGGCTGACCCAGCTATGGAGCCGCGTATCGGGAGAAAACCTTGACTAGGGTATGCCGTAGTGATAGATTGCACAATTGGGCATCACAAGACACGAGGCGGCATGCCATCTTTCGCGTCTTAGGAGGTAACAAGTGGAAAACATCTACATAGCCATAGGAACGGGCGTCATGGCCATCCTGTTCGCTCTTGCGCTGACCCGCCGCGTCCTGAAGGAGGACCAGGGTACAGACACCATGCGCGAAATTGGCAGGGCGATCCAGGAGGGCGCTTCCGCATTCCTTGGCCGCGAGTACAGGACTCTCGCCATATTCGTTGTGATAGTGGCCGTCGTCCTGGGAGCGTTCATCGATCCGGAGACGGCCGTGGCCTACGTTGTGGGCGCAATCTGCTCCGCCGGGACAGGGTACATAGGCATGAGCATCGCCGTCCGGGCCAACACGCGCACGGCCAGCGCGGCCATGACCGGCCTGAACCCCGGCCTGCGGGTGGCCTTCTCCAGCGGCGCAGTCATGGGGATTACGGTGGTGGGAATCAGCATCATCGGCATCTCCATTCTCTACCTCATCCTCCAGGACATCACCGTAGTTGCAGGCTTCGGCTTTGGCGCATCCTCGATAGCGCTGTTCGCCCGCGTGGGCGGCGGCATATTCACCAAGGCCGCGGACGTTGGCTCCGACATTGTGGGCAAGGTTGAGGCCGGAATCCCGGAGGACGACCCCCGCAATCCGGCGACAATCGCCGACAACGTTGGTGACAACGTGGGCGACGTGGCAGGCATGGGCGCCGACCTGTTCGAGTCCTACTCCTCATCCATCATAGCAACCATAGCCATCGCCGCCGCAGTGGCCGCCGCTGGCACCGACTTCGACGCACCGAAGCTCGTTCTGCCGTTCCTCATCGCAGGAATGGGCATAATCAGCTCCATCCTGGGGACGTTCCTGGTCCGCACGGGCGGCGAGGCGTCCATGAGCAAGCTGCTGTGGGCCCTGCGACGAGGCATATACTTCGCCTCCGTGCTGGTCGTGGCCCTCTCCTACGCCGTCATTCAGATGCTGGGCGTGGAGGACGGCAACCGCATCTTCCTGGCCATCGTTACCGGACTCATCGCCGGAAACGTCATTGGCTTTGCCACTGAGTTCTACACCTCCTACGAGTACTTCCCCACCCGCCGCATCTCGGAGGCCTCTCAGACGGGCGCGGGCACGACCATCATCACCGGCTTTGCCACGGGCATGATGAGCACCCTTATACCCGTTGTGTCCGTTGTAGCGGCCATCCTCATCTCCTACTGGGCCGCCGACCTGTACGGCGTGGCGATTGCGGCCGTGGGCATGCTCTCGACCCTGGGCATCACCCTGGCCACCGACGCCTACGGCCCCGTGGCCGACAACGCCGGCGGCATCGCCGAGCAGTCACACCTTGACCCGGAGGTCAGGGAGCGCACCGACGCCCTGGACTCCCTGGGCAACACCACCGCCGCCACCGGCAAGGGCTTCGCCATCGGCTCCGCGGCCCTGACATCCCTGGCGCTGCTGGCCGCGTACGCGCTGACCATCGAAGAGCTCCGCGAGGCGGATGTTCCCCTGGTCTTCGACATTCTGGACCCCAACGTCCTGGTTGGCCTGTTCATCGGGGCGCTTCTCCCGTTCGTCTTCTCCGCCCTTACCATGCAGGCGGTTGGAGTGGCGGCCTTCGACATTGTGAACGAGGTGCGACGCCAGTTCCGGGAGATCCCGGGCATCATGGAGGGCACCGGGCGGCCGGACTACGCCCGATGCGTGGACATCAGCACCCGCGGCTCCCTGAGAGCAATGATACTGCCCGGCACAATGGCGGTTATCGCGCCCGTGGCAGTGGGCCTCATCCTTGGCCCTGAGCCTCTGGGCGGGATGCTCATTGGCGCAATCGCCGCCGGTTTCCTGCTGGCCGTGACAATGGCCAACGCAGGCGGCGCATGGGACAACGCCAAGAAGTACATCGAGGCGGGCCACTTCGACGGCAAGGGGTCGGAGACCCACAAGGCCGCCGTCGTGGGCGACACCGTCGGCGACCCGTTCAAGGACACCTCCGGGCCTGCGCTGAACATTCTCATCAAGCTCATGTCAGTGGTGGCCCTGGTGTTCGCTCCCGTTTTCGTGTAGAGAACCGAAAACCTGAAGCTTGGACAAAGCCCCCTGCCAGATGGCAGGGGGCTTTGTGGTGTAATCTCGTGTGATATACTTCCGGGCGTAGCACATCACAATCCGACGATCAAGGAGCACCACATGCGCGCAGCAGTCGTAAGCGAGCCGGGCGGCCGGGAGAGGCTGACCCCGCTGTGTTACAATGAGAGCAACCTATCAAGTAAGCTGCGAACGTCACGGACAGGTACACTGGCATAGAGAGAGCGCTTTACGATGACCACTGTTGAAGAGAGATTAAGCCGCCTGGAGGGAGTCTACAATCACCTGGCAACCAGGGCAGACCTGGCAGAGGTGAAGACGGAGATGACTCACCTGGCAACCAAAGAAGACCTGGTTGCGGTAGAGTCGCAGTTGGCTCACCTGGCGACCAAGTCTGACCTAGCCGCGGTAGAGTCGCAGATGACTCACCTGGCAACCAAGGCAGACCTAGCCGCGGTAGAGTCACAAATGGCAAACATGGCAACCAAAGAAGACCTAGCCAGGATAGAGTCACAAATGGCAACTAAATCAGACTTGGCCGCAATAGAAGCCAGGTCAACCCAAGTGGAGATCAGAGTCGCACAGTTGGATGCCAAGATAGCACAGTCCGAGGCCCGGATAATCAGATGGATGGCAGGGACTGTCATAGCTGGTATGGGGGTCACCGCAGCCGTCGTGGTGGCTGTCAACAGGCTCTTGGGCGGCTAGCATCCCTGCCCTGAAAGACCCCTCAAAAGGAGCATTAATGCGCGCAGCAGTCGTAAGCGAGCCAGGCGGCCCGGAGGTCTTCCGAATCCAGGAAATCGAGGAGCCCACGCCAGGCCCCGCGGAGGTGCTGGTGGACGTCAGGGCCACGGCCCTCAACCGCGCCGACCTCCTGCAGCGCCGTGGGCGCTATCCCGGTCCCGTCGGTACCCGTGACGACCTGCCCGGCCTGGAGATGGCGGGCGTGGTGGCCGCTGCGGGAGAGCGTGTGGTCGGCGTAGGCGTAGGCGACCGCGTGTTTGCGCTGCTCAACGGCGGCGGCTACGGCGAGCGGGTGGTGACACACCACCGCATGACGGCCCCCATCCCGGACAACCTCAGCTTCACGGAGGCGGCGTCGGTGCCGGAGGTGTTCCTGACCGCCTACGACGCCCTCTTCAACCACTGCGACCTCGTTATGGGAGAGTCGGCGCTGATTCACGCCGCAGGCAGCGGCGTAGGGACGGCGGCCATCCAGCTGGCGCGTCACGCCGGGGCGACCACCTACGGTACCGTCGGCTCGGCTGGGAAGCTGGAGAAGGCGGCCGGCCTCGGGCTGGACGTGGGCATCAACTACAACGAGCAGGACTTCGCCGAGGTCATTCGCGACCGCTCAGGCGGCCGCGGCGTGGACGTCATCCTGGACGTCATCGGCGCGCCATACTGGGACAGGAACATCGCTTCACTGGCGCTTAAGGGGCGAATGGTCATCGTGGGCACGATGGCCGGGGCCACCCACGAGGTGAACATCGGCGCGCTCATGGGCAAGCGGCTGAGGGTGCACGGCACGGTGCTCAGGGCGCGGCCCATCGAGGAGAAGATTGCCCTGAACCAGCAGTTCGTCCGGCACGTGCTGCCCCTGCTGGCGGACGGCCGCATCAGGCCCGTGGTGGACTCGGTCTTCCCGCTGGAGGAGGTTGCGGAGGCGCACCGCTACATGGAGAGCAACGCCAACTTCGGCAAGATCGTGCTCAGCATGGAGTGAGGCTAGAGTAGTTTCGCCCACATCTTCCCGCTCAATTGGTTCGACAGGCTCACCATGAGTGGGAAACGGCGTCACAGCCACCCGCCGAGATTAGGCTAGACGGCCAGGGCATCCTTAAGCCGTCTGATCGCGGCCTCAACGCCGTCGGGGTAGTCGAACACGGCGGAGCCGGCGACCGCTATCTGGGCGCCCGCCTTGGCCACAAGGGGCGCCGTATCAAGGTTCACCCCCCCGTCGACCTCAAGCTGCGCCGTCACACCGCGCCTGTCCATGATGCTGCGCACGCGGGCTATCTTCCGCGGGCTCTCCGGGATGAATTTCTGGGCCGGGTAACCCGGATTGACGCTCATCACCAGCACCTGGTCCATCCAGTGGAGAGCGCCCTCAATGGCCAGGACCGACGTGCCTGGGTTGATGGCGACTCCAGCCCTGGCGCCGCGGTCCTTGATCAGCTCTATGGAGCGGTGCAGGTGTGTGCACGCCTCCGCATGGAACGTAATGATGTCCGCGCCGGCGTCCAGGAAGGAGGGGATCTGCTTCTCCGGGTCGGCGACCATCATGTGGACGTCCAGGGGAAGGTCCGTCCAGCGTTTGAGGGCCTCGACGGTGCGCGGCCCCCAGGTGAGGGCGGGCACAAAGTGGCCGTCCATAATGTCCACGTGAATCATGTCTGCGCCGGCGCGCGTCGCCTCCGCGACGCACTCTCCAAGGCGCGCGAAGTCGGCTGAGAGGATTGACGGCGCGAGCTTGACCCGCTCTTTCTCAGTCAAGGGACGCCTCATCTTTCGACACGTAACGCTTGTACCCTACGATTCTGTCAAACCATTCCGCGCTCTCTCCAGCTACGTGTATCACCAACGCGTCGAATCCCCACTCTGAACCCCATCGCACCACATAATCCTCTATCGTTAGCAATCCTCCCCGCTCGCGAATAGCATTTCCTATAGCCGCAACGGCATTGGGACTACAGATAAATCTCTCGCAGATTTCCCCCAAATTGTGAGCTTGGCCATTCACAGTCGCTTGACTAAACCTCGTGGCATTGTGTCCCATAGACTTGTTTTGCTCAATGACCTCTCTCACCGCATTCCGCAACGTGCCTGGGTGAGCTAGTGAATGAGTAGTTGAATGCATTATGGAATTTCCTCCAGTACCTGCCTCGCCTGTTGCAAACCCTCCTCCACCTGCTTCGGCCCTGTGCCGCCCCTGACGTCCCGCGCTGTAATCGAGGACTCGGCGCTTATGGAGTACACGTCCTCGTCGAAGCGCGAAGAGAACCGCCTGTACTCCGACATGTCCATCTCCTCCAGCCCCCTGCCCTCTGAGGCGGCGTACCTGGTCAGCTCCGCCACAATGCCGTGGGCGGCGCGGAAGGGTTCGCCCTTCCCCACAAGGTAGTCGGCGAGGTCCGTCGCCAGCATGTAGCCGTCTCGCGCGGCCCGGGCGGCGCGCGCTCTGTTGACCTCCATGCTGCCGATCATTCCTGCAAACACCTCAAGGGTGCCCAGAAGGGTGTCCACCGTATCGAAGAAGCCCTCCTTGTCCTCCTGGAGGTCCCGGTTGTACGTCAGAGGGAGGCCCTTGAGCAAGGTGAGGATGCCCATCAGGTGGCCGTAGACCCGGCCCGCCTTGCCACGGGCCAGCTCCGCAAAGTCCGGGTTGCGCTTCTGGGGCATGATGCTGCTGCCTGTGGTGAAGCGGTCCGCCAGGCGGATGAAGCCGAACTCCTGCGACGACCATAGCACCATCTCCTCCGCCATGCGGGACACGTGCATCATGCAGGCGGCCGCGGCGGCGTGGAAATCCACCAGGAAGTCCCTGTCCGCAACGGCGTCCATGCTGTTGGCGCTGACGCGGCTGAAACCCAGCTCCCGGGCAACGTACTCCCGGTCGATGGGGTAAGGGACGCCGGCAAGCGCGCCGCTCCCCAGAGGGAGCACGTCGGTGCGGCGGAGGCAGTCGTGGAAGCGCTCACGGTCCCTCTGGAGCATGTGGAAGTAGGCCAGCAGATGGTGGGCTAGCAGCACGGGCTGGGCACGCTGGAGATGGGTGTAGCCGGGCAGCATCACGTCCCGGTTGGCCTCCGCAGCGCCAAGGACGGCCGCCTGGAGAGTCTTGATGCCCTGCAGGGCGTCCTGTGTTGCCTCCCTGCAGTAGAGGCGCATGTCCGTGGCGACCTGGTCGTTGCGGGAGCGGGCCGTGTGCAGCTTCCCGGCGACGTCCCCTATCTTCCTGAAGAGCGCCGCCTCGATGTTCATGTGGAGGTCTTCAAGCTCCGGGCGCCATTCGAATGTGCCGTCCTCTATGTCCTGCCGAACTGCGACCAGGCCCTCAACAATTAGCTCCGCCTCCTCCGGCGAGATGATGCCCTGCTCCCCCAGCATGCGGGCGTGGGCTATCGACCCGGCCACGTCCTGGCGGTACAGCCGCCGGTCGTAGGAGAGGGAGACTGTGTATGAGGATGTTCTGTCGTTATCGGTCATGGCCAGAATATTCCGTTCTTCTTCAAGCCCCTCATAGCTTAGTCATTGCTAAGTGTAATTGATCCTGTCCGGCCCTCGTATGTCATTGAGAAATGCCGCAGGAAGTCCCTGCCCAGGAGGGCAAAGTGAGGTTGTCCGCCTGCAGCAAGGTGGACAACAGCGAATCTCCCATAGATGGTAAAGGACAGATCCGGGATGTGGCATCTGGGCAAGACAAACGTTGGTAGTATATGCTCCCTGTATGCCAGCGATGAGCCTCTGGTCAACGACAGGCAACCGAAGTTCCATAGCTTGCTCAGAGTCAATACAGCTATCACTTGCCCCTGTATCCACCAATGCGGCCAGCCTGCTCTCAGGCAAAGTTGGCCGGGTTGCGGAGCCGGGCTGAAAAGTCTGGTCGAATCCG
Organism: Dehalococcoidia bacterium; assembly: GCA_034421015.1. Taxonomy (GTDB): domain Bacteria; phylum Chloroflexota; class Dehalococcoidia; order Lucifugimonadales; family UBA2985; genus DAOUJW01. The sequence continues at coordinate 145,791 of DAOUKT010000015.1, read as the reverse complement.
ATTTGCACTTGCAGTGTTGGTCCTAATCTCGCAAGCGCAGCTTGGTCAGCTTCTACCCTGATTGTTGGCATCTACCCCGACCGAAAAAGCAAAGACGCGGGAAGTCTTATCGGAGGTTCTCCCACCTGCCTGATAAGGTAAGGCCCACGCCCAAATTTCCGGACTGCGTCAGCGGCAGCATCCTGGAACTCTTCATAGGCTCCTGTCAGCTGCCCGTCCTGCACAACCACCCACTTGCCAAAAAAGTCGGCCTCAAGGGTGTCCCGCATCGATTCGTATGCGGCTATCTCTTCACTTAGCAATGCCATAACGGACCTCTAGCGTACTCTGGCGTGCCTGCAATCAGCGCTGCTAACCTAACCTACTACTCGGCCACCTGCCCCAGGTCCGGCAGGTCCAGCGGCTGCACCCTGCCCTGCGTCCGCGCCCCAAGCCCAAAGATGTGGATGAACCCCTCGGAGGCCCGATGGTCGAAGCGGTCGCCCGTGTCGTAGGTTGCAAGGTCATGCTGGTAAAGGGAGTAGGGCGAGCCTCTGCCCACCACGGTGCAGCTGCCCTTGAACAGCTTCAGTCGCACATTGCCGGAAACGTGGCGCTGGGTGCTCTCCACATAGGCGTCCAGGTCCTCGTGAAAGCCCGTGTACCAGAGGCCGTTGTACACCATCTCCGAGAACTCCTGGGACACCCTCTCCTTGAAACGTATCTGGTCCTTGGTGAGGGTGATGCTCTCCAGGGCCCTGTGGGCGATGTGGAGCACGCGGCCCGCCGGGGCCTCGTACACCTCACGGGACTTGATGCCCACCAGCCTATCCTCCAGGTGGTCGATGCGGCCCACGCCGTGGGCTCCGGCCGTCTCGTTGATGTGGTTGACCAGAGCGATGGCGTTCATTCCCTCGCCGTCCACCGCCTGGGGTACGCCCCGCTCAAAGCTGATCTCAATGTACTGGGGCGTGTCCGGGGCTTTCTCCGGCGACTGTGTCCAGGCAAAGGCCTCCTCCGGCGGCTCCATCCACGGGTCCTCCAGGTTCCCGGCCTCGATGCTGCGGCCCCACAGGTTCTCGTCGACGGAGTACGGGCTGCGCTGCCCCAGCTCCAGGGGCACCTGGTGCCGCTGGCCGTACTGGATCTCCTCGTCCCTGGTCATGTTCCACTCCCGGGCCGGAGCCAGTATGCGAATGGACGGGTCCATCCCCGCTATGCTGAGGTCGAAGCGCACCTGGTCGTTGCCCTTGCCCGTGCAGCCGTGGGCCACGGCCCGCGCGCCCTCCTGGTGAGCGACCTCCATCAGGTAGCGGGCGATCAGCGGCCGACCGAGGGCCGTCGCCAGGGGGTACTGCCCCTGGTACATGGCTCCAGCCCGGAGAGCCGGCCAAACGAAGTGGCGCACGAATGGCTCCTTGCCGTCCACAACCAGGGCCTTCACGGCCCCCGACGCCAGGGCGCGCTCCTTGACGTTGCCTATGCCCTTGCCGCCGCCCAAGTCCACCGTCAGAGTCACGACCTCGGCATCGTAATTCTCCTTGAGCCAGGGTATGGCTACGGAGGTGTCCAGACCGCCGCTGTAAGCAAGCACTACTTTCGTCGCCATGTCTAGCCCACCGCCACTTCTTTGAGGGCAACTTCCAGCTTGCCCAGGGCCTCGTCCACTTCCTCCGCCGACACGTTCAGAGGCGGCATCAGGCGAATGGCGTTGGGCCGCAGGGGATTGAGAAGCAGCCCCTCCTCATTGCAGCGGCCGACAAGCTGCGGCGCGATTTCAGCGTTGAGCTGGATTGCCAGCAGAAGCCCCAGGCCGCGCACCTCCGTGATGATGGGATAGCGGGACCTGAGCGACTCCAGGCCCTGGTTGAGGCGCTGGCCCATCGCCCTCACGTTGGCGGAAACATCGTTCTCAATCACGTATCCCACCACGGCGGCGGCCCCGGCGCATGTGAGGACGTTGCCTCCAAAGGTCGACCCGTGGTCGCCGGGGGCAAGCAGGCAGAACTTGTCCTTGGCCAGGAACGCCCCGATAGGCACACCGCCTCCAAGGCCTTTGGCCAGGGTGATGGCGTCCGGCTCCACGCCGAACTGCTCATATCCGAACAGAGTGCCCAGACGGCCCAGGCCGGTCTGCACCTCGTCCAGAATCATCACAAGGTTGTTCTCGTCGCACCACTCACGCACCTGCTTCAGGTAGTCGGGGGACGGCACGTTGACGCCGCCCTCCCCCTGCACCGGCTCGATCATGACCGCGCAGGTCTCTTCGTTGGTGGCCTCCTTGATAGCGTCGATGTCGTCGTAGGGAACGTTCACGAATCCGGGCGAAAGGGGTTGCCACTGCTCCTGGTAGTGGGGCTGCCCCGTGGCCGCAGCCATTGCCAGCGTGCGGCCGTGGAAGGAGTTGAGAGCCGTGATCACCTGGTAAGCGCCGTTGGCGTGGAGGCGGCCATACTTCCGGGCCAGCTTTATGGCTCCCTCGTTGGCCTCCGCGCCGCTGTTGCTGAAGAAGACGCGGTCCAGGCAGCTGTTGTCCACCAGAAGCTGCGCAAGCTCGATCTGGGGGACGGTGAAGAACTGGTTGGAGGTCTGTATCAGGGTGGCGGCCTGCTCCTGGATCGCCTTTACCTGGACTGGATGGGAGTGCCCCAGGCTGTTCACAGCCCAGCCGGACGTGAAGTCCAGGTACTCCTTGCCGTCCTCGTCCCAGACCCTTGTCCCCTGTCCGCGGACAATGACGATTGGCTGGCGGCGAGCCACCTGCATGTAGTATTTGCTCTCAAGGTCTCTCAATTCGCTCATTGGGCGCCTCCTTCCGTAGGCTGTAGAATCTCATCCAGGGCCTCTTCAAGCCTGTCCAGGGCCTGGCGAATCTCGTCAATTGCTTCCTTCAAGTCCTCCGCGTCGGTGATCGCCGGAGGGCCGTCGCCCGGTGGCGTAGTCGCATCCGGTGGTCCAGCCGCATCGGGAGGCAATGTGTCGTCCGGCAGGTCTCCCTCCACAAGGGCGTTCAGGGCGCTCCAGAGGGAGTCCTCCATCACCACCTTCTTTGCGTCTGCAACAATGACCTGCTTCAGCTCCGGGAAGGCGATGTTCTCCGCCTGGATGTACAGCGGCTCCACGTACATCAGGAACTGCTCGTCCTCGTGGACAATGGGAATGACAAGCAGGTTGCCCCGGATGCACCTGGCCCCCCTCTGGCACAGAAGGGTGAACTGCTGCTTGATGGTGAAGTCGTTGTCGATGCGGGCTTCCACCTGCTCCGGGCCGTCAACCTGGGTACCCTTGGGGAACAGGAAGGACTTCAACGAGCCGTACTGGCCCTTGTCGTCATCGCTCCGGGCGGCCAGCCACGCCACCTGGTTGGGTTTGTCCAGGGGTGTAAAGGGGAGCAGAAGCACAAACTCCTCCTCCTCCTCGCCGGGGAGCTTCATTATGACGTAGTAGGGCTCCATTGGCTGCTCAGTCTCAAAGAACAGCTCCCGGGGCACGCTCCAGGGGTCCTCGCGGTTGTAGAAGTCGATTGTGTCGCGCATGTGGTACAACAGGTACTTCTCCGCCTGGATGGAGAAAAAGTCCTGGGGATAGCGGATGTGGCTGCGGAGGGACTCCGGCATCTCGCTCTTGGGCTTGAACAGGGTTGGGAACACCTTGTCATAGGTGCGCACGATGGCGTCGTCCTCGTCGAAGATGTAGAAGTCCGTGTCCCCGTTGTAGGCGTCTATCACGACTTTAACGCTGTTGCGGATGTAGTTGAACTCATCCTGGTACGGGTCGGAGTAGGGGTACTGGCTGGTTGTGGTGTAGGCGTCCTGCATCCACCACAGCTTGCCGTCCGCCACGACCAGATACGGGTCATGGTCCAGCATGAGGAAGGGAGCTATCTCCCTGACCCTGTCCTGGATCTCGCGCCTGTACTGGATGCGGCTGTCCGGGCCCAAGGCGCCGCTGATGAGAATGTTGATGTCGGCGAACTCCCAGGCGTAGGCCATCCGGCGCAGCAGAGAGCTGATGTGTATTCCTCCCTCACCGGCGTAGCTGGTGCGTATGGGCGAGTCCGTATCAATTGCCGGGTAGTCAAACTCCGGTTCCAGGGAGTTGACTATTACGTAGTTGGCGCTGTTCTCCCCGTAGTAAATCTGGGGCTGGGTGACCTCCGGAACCAGTCCGGCGAGGGTCTCCTTGCCCGGCCCCGGCGGAATGTCCTTGATGAAGAAATCCGGGCGTCCCTCAGTGGTGAACTCGGTTGTGGGGCTCATGGCCACACCGAAGCCGTGGGTGAACTGCAGGCGGCGGTTGACCCAGGACTGGGACTCCTCCGGCAGGTCCTCGGGGAACAGCTCCCGTGCGCCCAGCATCACCTGCCGCGTCTGCCCGTTTATCACGTAGCGGTCCACGTCCACGTCTACGTACCTGTAGTAGGCGCGGAAGACCTGTATCTGGTTGTAGACGCTCCTCAGTGGCCTGTGGTCCCACAGCCTTATGTTGTCGATTGACTCAGGGTTTGCAGCGACCGTCGCGGCGGACAGCGGCGCGAGCTCGCCGGCCTCGTCCCCGGAGGAGATGGTGGCAAGGTTGTAGTCCTCCTCCTCTATCCTGTTGAGCGCGAAGCCCTGCCGCGTGAAGTCGATGCTGCGAGGTATGTACTCCCGCTCTCTTTCAAGCTCATTGGGGTTGACCTGGAAACGCTGCACCAGGGCCGGATAGACGTTGCCCACGATAATCGCCGCCGCCACCCAGACGCCTATCGACGCGACGATGAGCCGCGTGGAGCGGAAGCGGGCGTTGGCAAGGAGCAGCAGTCCAACGACCGCGCTGATAACCAGGAGGATGCGCAACGCCGGTAATCTGGCGTTAAGTTCCGTGTACCCTGCGCCGAAAATGGCCCCGCTGGGCGAGAACAGGAGCTTGTGAATCTCTATCCAGTTGTTCCAGGTTGTTACCAGCAGCAGCAGCCCCAGGAGTATTGAGGCGTGGGCAATCATTCTGGGCGTAATCCCGACTGCTATCGTCACGCCCCTGAGGCTCAGGTTCAGCATGTATATGGCGGCCGAACCCACCAGCGTTACGATCAACGCCCCCAGCAGCCAGCCCTGGGCAAGGCTGTGCACCGGAAGCGTGAAGACGTAGAACGCCACGTTCTTGTTGAAGACCGGGTCCTGGGCGAGGATGTTCTGGCCGGAGGCCGGGTCCACAGTGGTGAAGGGCACCTCGTTGATAAAGCGCAGCAGGGTCTCCCACTGCCCGCTCACGAGTGACCCGAATATGATTGCAAGCAGGAATATCGCCAGGGCAATGCCCCACCTGAAAAGCTGCGTGATGACGTCGTACACCTGCTGCGAAACGGGAATGCCCGCCTCGCCCTTTGATGATTTGTAGGCGAATATGGCGTTCGGGACTATGATCAGCGTGAAGGCAAAGGCCCCGAGGAAGAACAGCCAGACCTTTGTGGTCAGCACCCGGAGATAGACGTCGCTGTAGTCGAGGTCGGTGAACCAGAGCCAGTTGGTGTATATCTGGCGGAGCAGGTTGGCCACCACCAGCAAGCCTATGACCGCGCCGATTATTAGCCCCCACTTGATCAGTGGCCGCGGGTCAAGGGGCAGCGCCCAGTCGTCGCCGTCCGGCGCTGCGAAGGGACCGTCGTCCGAGTTGCCTCTGAAGGATGCCATTACGCCTGACCTATCCTTGTGCCGGAGGTGCGCCCCTCCATGAAGTCCAGCAGGGCCCGGCTCTTTCTCCCGTCAGAGATCTGGGCCACACTCACGCCCTCCAGCGCCCGCAGGCACGCTTCCATCTTGGGCACCATGCCCCCTGCAACCGTTCCAGCCTGGATCAGGGCCTGTCCCTCATCCGTGGTGAGACTGCTGATGAGGCTCTGGTCGGAGTTGAGGACTCCCTCAACGTCCGTCAGGAACACCATTGACTCCGCGTTCAGCGCCCTGGCAATCTCCCCGGCCGCCGTGTCCCCGTTCACGTTCAGGAGGACGCCGCTGTTCTCCGAGGAGTCGCTGACGTGCACGGCAACCGGCGCGATGACAGGCATGTAGCCTGCGGCCAGCGCGCCCAGGATGGGGCCGGTGTCCACGCTCACGACCTGGCCCACGTAACCCAGGTCCGGGTCGAGGATGCGGCCCTGAAGCATCGAGCCGTCCACGCCGCTCATGCCAAGGGCCCTGCCCCCCAGGGACTGTATGGACGACACCAGCTCCTTGTTGACGAGACCGCAGAGAACAGCCGACACTATCTCCATGCTGGCGGCGTCTGTTACCCGCAGCCCCCGGACGAACTGCGGCTGCGCTCCAACCTTGCCCATCCATTCGGAGATGACCTGGCCCCCGCCGTGCACCACAACGGGCGTGGCGCCCCTCTGTTGAAGGGCTACCAGATCCTCCAGCGTGGTGTCCTCACTGCCGAGGATGCTCCCGCCAATCTTGACCACCATGGAAGGGGTAGCTGTGGAGTTCGGATTTGCCATAGGAAATTGCAGAAGGCTTCAGATGAACGGAACGCCTGAATCAGGTTGTGTAGGCGCTGTTGAAGGTCACGTACTCCTCGCTCAGGTTGCAGCCCCAGGCCGTGGCCGTCGCCTCCCCCATGTTCAGGCTGAGGCGGATGGACGTCTCGCTTCCTTTCATGGAAGCCGACACGGCGTCTCGCAGGAACGGGACGGGCCGGCCCTGGTCCATTATGCACACTCCGTTGATGTGGAGGGCTATCCGCTCCTCGATGACCTCGGCGCCACTGTACCCCAGCGCGACTATGATGCGCCCCCAGTTGGGGTCCGCTCCGTGAATCGCGCTCTTGACCAGCGATGAGGAGGTTACGGCGCGCGCCGCCATGCTCGCGTCTGCTTCGGTTAGCGCTCCGTCCACGGCGACCTCAATGAGCTTGCTGACGCCCTCGCCGTCCCTGACTATCTCCTTTGCCAGGTAGGTGCACACCTCGTTCAGAGCGTCCATGAACGCCTCCGCCGCAGGCCCGCTCTGAGGGCCTATCTCTTCGCCGCCGGCCATGCCGTTTGCCAGCAGTATCACGCTGTCGTTGGTGCTGGTGTCGCCGTCAATAGTGATCATGTTGAACGACTTGTCCACAGCCTTCTTCAGCGACTCCCTGAGAAAGGCGCTCTCCACCGGCGCGTCCGTGGCCAGGAAGGACAACATCGTAGCCATGTTGGGGTGCACCATGCCCGACCCCTTGGCAATGCCGCCTATGGTGTAGTCGCTGCCGCCGGCGGAGAAGGTCACGGCCCCCTCCTTGGAGCGGGTGTCAGTGGTCTGAATGGCCCGGGCCATGTCATGGCCGCCGTCGGCCTTGAGCTCAATGCCCTTCATGCCGTCGCGTATCAGGCCCATGGGAAGCTCAACTCCGACCACGCCCGTGCTCATGGGCAGGACCAGCTCGGGGTCAAGGTCGAAGCGGCCGGCAACCAGTGCGGCCATCTCGACGGCGTCCTTCATCCCCTGCTCGCCCACGCACGCGTTGGCGACGCCGCTGTTGCAGACGATGGCCTGGGCGCGGCCCGCAGCCACTCGCCGCTCGTCCAAGACAACGGAGGGCGACCTCAGCTTGTTGGTGGTAAACGTGCCGGCCGCGTTGCAGGGCGTCTCAGAGCGCACTACGCCAAGATCGAGCTTATCCTCGGCGTACGTCTTGATGCCGGCGTAGACGCCTCCCGCATGGAACCCCCTGGGTGACGTAATGGTGCCGTCTTCCAGCCACTTGATTTCGATTGTCAATGCAGCCTCACCCTTTCACTCTTGGAGCAAATTGCAGTATAACACTATACTAGAGCATAGCAAAAGGTCTCAACAGAGGGATGAGGCCCTCATCCCTGGGCGATTCAACCATCGAGACCCACGTACCGGAGTGAACAAGTCAATGGCCCTGAGCAGATTGTACCCACTGGACATGCGGCTGACCTTCGACAACCGGCCCTACGCCCTGGGCGATACCATCCACGTCCTGGTGGAGCTGACGCCCAGAAGGGACACGGCGGTGAGGGAGGCGCGGCTGGACCTGGTGTGCGAAGAGGACTTCATCCTGAGCTACACGGTGATGTCCCCCGGGCGGCCCAGCATGACCTCACACCGGAACCCCGGAGAGGTGTTCGTCAGCCCGCCCCTGCTGCGGCGGAGGGTGAAGAAAGAGGAGAAGGACACCTTTGTGCACAGCAGCGTGCCCATTCTCGACAGCGCTACCCTCCAGCGCGACGCGGCCGTCCAGATTGAGGCTGACCTGCAAATCAGCGCCCAGGCCCCTCCGCGTGTCAGCGTGGCGAAAATCGAGTGGCGGCTGGAAGGATTTGTGGACGTGGCAATGGCAAGGGACGTCAGGGTGCGGTACGGGGTGCAGATAGACCTGGGGTAAGCCACCGGCCTCAGTTGCCCTGCCCCAACCGCTCCGTAAGCTCCCTCTGCAGACGGCGCAGCCGTCTGCTCAGCCTGACCGGGTACTTTGACGGCTTTCTGACGGCCTTGAACCGGTCGTCCAGGGAGCCGAACTCCTGACGGAATCTCTCGCGAAGCTCCTCTATTCCTGGCAGCGGCGCGACGATCTCGCCGTTCTCCATGAAGGTCTGCAACAGCGGCTCCGCGCCCGGCTCGGGCAGCGCATCGTCAGAAAGCCCGATAATGTCTCCACGGAGCCGTCCGCCGGAGTCCCGTAGCCGAAAGACCTGCTTCTCGTCGGCAAGGGAGACCTTGCCCGTGCTGAGTTTGAGGACCGGACGCCCGGCGTACTTCACCAGCTTGTAGGCCGCGTCCAGCCACGGGGCGTCCCCCGACACGGCCATGCGCGTGCCAACGCCAAATCCGTCGATGGGCGCTCCCGCCCGCACAAGCTCCTCAACCCCGTACTCGTCCAGCCCGCCGCTGGCCAGTATCCTCACATAGTCCAGACTGGCGTCGTCCAGCGTGCGGCGCACCTCCCGGCTGAGCGCGGCCAGGTCTCCGCTGTCCAGACGCACCGCCCGCAGACGGTGGCCCCGCGCCTCCATCTCCCGGCCCACCGTGGCCGCCTTGGCCGCTGCCGCCACGGTGTCGTAGGTGTCCAGCAGCAGGACGGCATCGTCGGGGAAGGCCTCGGCGTAGGCCCTGAAAGCGTCGATTTCACGCTCAAAGCTGGTGACGTAGGAGTGGGCCATCGTGCCTGCAATGGGCAGCCCGTAGGCCCTGCCCGCCAGGACGTTGCTGGTGGAGCTGAACCCCACCATGTAGCTGCTGCGGGCGGCCTTCATGCCCGCGTCCACGCCGTGGGCGCGCCTCAGCGAGAAGTCCACCAGCGACCTGCCGCCACCGGCCCAGATGCAGCGCGCCGCCTTGGTGGCGATGAGGCTCTGGAGGTTGACCTGGTTGATGACCAGGGTCTCAACGATCTGCGCTTCTATGATTGGCGCGGTCACCTCAAGTACCGGCTCGTTGTGGAAGTAGAGGCGTCCCTCGGGAATGGCCCGGACGCGGCCGGTGAACCGCAGGCTGCCCAGGAAGTCCAGGAAATCGTCCGTGAACGTGCCGGTGGAGCGGAGATAGTCTATGGCCCCGGGGGAGAATGAGAAGGCCTCAAGGTATCGCAGCACGTCCTCAAGCCCGGCGGATACAAGGTATGACCTCCTGACCCGGGACGGGCGCACAAAGAGGCTGAAGGTCGCCTGGGAGTTCATGGCCTCCCGGAAGTAGCTCTGGGCCATGGTCAGCTCGTACAGGTCTGTGAAAAGGGCCGCGTCCTCGGCCGACAGGGCGCCCGGCTTGTCCATACCCCTCCCCTCTTGACTCTAGCAGATGCGTTATGTGGTAAGTTTAGTGACACATCATATATCCGTCAAAGCGGCGGGCAATCATATTGCATTGAATGCCCGATGTGTGCTGATATTCTCGTGAAGGCGGGCGCATCGGCCAGCCACGGATTCCACGGAAATCGGAAACAGCGTGATACCAATAAGGCTATCGGTAAGGAACTTCCTGTCGTACCGGGACAGCGTCCCCACGCTGGACCTGGAGGGCGTCCACGTCGCCTGCCTGTGCGGCGACAACGGCCACGGCAAGTCGGCGCTGCTCGACGCCATCACCTGGGCGCTGTGGGGCCACTCCCGGGTCAGGACGCAGGAGGAGCTAATATTCCAGGGCGAAAGCGAGATGCAGGTGGACCTGGAGTTCCAGGCCGGTGAGGAGCGATACAGGGTGTCCAGGAGACACGCCCGCACCGCCGGGGGACGGTCGGGATCGACAATCCTGGAGCTTCACCTGGTCACGGAGGACGGGCCGCAACCGGTCACCGGCAACTCGGTGCGTGAGACGGAGGCGCGTATTCGCTCCATCCTGCACATGGACTACGAGACCTTTGTGAACAGCGCATTCATCCTCCAGGGCCGCGCCGACATGTTCACCACCAGCGGAGCAGCCAGGCGCAAGGAGGTCCTGGGCGAGGTGCTGGACCTCTCCTGGTACGACCGCCTCGCCGACAAGGCCCGCGGGGAGTCCAGGGAGCAGGAGAGAGCGACGGAGCGATTCCAGACGGAGATCGCCGGCATAGACCGCGAGCTAGCCCGCAAGGAGGAGCACGAGGCGCGCCTGTCCGGGATACAGTCGGAGCTTGCCGTCGCGGAGCGCGAGGAGAGAAGCATTGAGGCCGACGTGGAGTCTCTCCAGGGGGAGTCCATGAGGCTGCAGGGCCTCCAGCAGGACCTGGACAGGCTGGAGCAGGAGACCCAGCGCATACGGCAAGAGACCGGGGACCGCGAGTCCAGGACGGCAGACCTGGCAAGGCAGCTTCAGGAAGCCCGCGACAAAGCGTCCCGGATGGATGCTCTGGAAGCCGACCTCGGCCAGGTGAGGACGCGGCTGGAGGAGCTTGCCGCGCCGTCGCCGGAGGCCGAGAGTCTCGGCGAGCGCATACGCGAGCTTCAGGCCGACGCCGGCCGCCTGCGGGACGCCGGCGCCTCGCTGAGAGAGGAGCGCCTGAGGCTCCAGGGCCTTCAGCAGGAGTTGGAGAGGCTGGAGCGGGAGGAGAAGCGGGCGAGCGACGAGATTGCGGAGCGTGAGTCCAGGGCAGCAAGGGACGTGAAGAGTCTGGAACGGCTGAGGTCCCAGGCTGACAATATGTCCTCTCTGGAGACCACTCTCGCCCAGGCTGCAGCGCGCCTTTCGGAGCTTGCCGCTCCGTCCGCGGAGTCCGAGAGTCGCAGGGAGCGCATACAGGAGCTTCAGACTGAAGCCCGCTACCTTGGCAGCGAGAACGCACGCCTCAAGGCGGAGATGGATGACCTTAAGGAGAAGGTGGACCTTCTTGAGAAGGCCGGTGGCCCGGACGAGAACGGGGCCACGTGCCCCCTGTGCGACAACATACTCGGAGCGGAGGGCTGCCTGCACCTGGCCTCGACCTTCCGGGCCCAGGGCATCGAGAAGGCCAACGCCCATCGCAAGAACCAGGCTGTCATAAGAAAGATGGAGCAGGAAGCGTCGGGCCTGGAAGAAGACCTGAGCCGCATCGAGAGCGAACGGCGGAAGGAGCAGGCGGCAGCCCAGGAGCGGAGGGATGGCCTGACCCGGGAAGTTGAGCAGGCCACGGCGGCCGGCGAGGAGGCGAAACGGCTTGCCGCCTCCCTGGAGTTCGAGGAGACGCTGCTTTCAGAAGGCCGCCTGAGGCTGGGCGAGGTACAGGACGCCATGCCCTGTCTGAGGGAGGCCGTCGATGCCCTGCCGGGCATACAAAGCTCCCACCTGCAGAACGAGGCGGACATCCGGGAGGCGGAGTCGGAGCAAGGCGGCATAGAGAAAGAGCTGGATAGACTGGAGAGCGAGAGGCGCAGGGAGCGTTCGCAGGCGGAGGATCGCCGCGACAACCTCACAAGGGAGGTTGAGGAGGCCAGGGCCGCGGGCGGCCTCGTTGCCCGGCTCACTGAATCCCTTGAGTCCGAGGAGTCGCTGCTGGCGGAAAGCCGCCTCCGGCTGCAGGGTATGTCAGACGCAATGCCACCTCTGAGAGAAGCGGTATCGTCCCTGCCGGGCATCCTCGCCTCATTGCAGGAAGCCAGGGACTGTCTGGAAGTCGTCAAGAATCGACGGCAGCAGCTACTGAAAGACCTGGGTGAGGCGCAGGCGCGTCTGGACCGCTGCCGCGAAATGGAGGAGCGACGCGAAGAGTGCGACATCGCCCTGTCCGACGCGTCCTTTCGGAAGGGTGTGTACGACCAGCTGTCGTCGGCCTTTGGCAAAGGGGGCATCCAGGCCCTTCTCATTGAGCAGGCCATCCCGGAGCTGGAGAGCCAGGCCAACGACATCCTCGGCCGCGTAAGCGACCACCGCATGAGCCTCAAGCTGGAGACGCAGCGGGAGAGGCGCAGCAGCGGAGGCGACCCCATCGAGACCCTGGACATCAAAATATCCGACGAGTTGGGCACCCGCAGCTACGAGACCTACAGCGGTGGAGAGGCGTTCCGCATCAACTTCGCCCTGCGCATCGCGCTGTCCCGGCTGCTGGCGCACCGCTCCGGCGCTCCCCTGCCCACGCTGTTCATAGACGAGGGTTTCGGTAGCCAGGACGCGTCCGGCCTGGAGAAGCTGGTGGACGCCATAAACGCCATCCAAGACGACTTTCAGAGGATCATCGTCATCACCCACATTGAGGAGCTGAAGGAGGCCTTCCCCGTGCGCATTGAGGTCACCAAGACCCTCCAGGGGTCCACCTTCACAGTGAACTAGGGAGAGCGAACAGGTTTGCGGCAGAATCGACTTGACCCAGGTGAACATCGTGCGAGGGCTGGATGAGCGACCGGCCGCGCCTCTATTCGGACCTGGCAGGCTGGTTCCATCTGCTCACCGCGCCCCACGAATACAGCGAAGAGGCGGAATACAGCGTCGAGCGCATCCTGGAGGCCGCGTCGGGCCCCGTGCGCGCCGTGCTGGAGTTGGGTTCCGGCGGCGGCAACAACGCCCTCCACATGAAGCAGCGGTTCACCATGACCCTGTCGGACCTCTCGCCTGAAATGCTGGACGTCAGCCGGGGCATCAACCCGGAGCTCGAGCACGTTCAGGGCGATATGCGTTCCCTGAGAATCGACGGACCGAAGTTCGACGCCGTGTTCGTCCACGACGCGGTATCCTACCTGACCGCAGAGATCGAGATTCGCGAAATGGCGGCAACGGCCGCGTATCACTGCCGGCCGGGCGGAGCCGTACTTGTGCTGCCGGACCACGTCCGCGAGCTGTTCGACCCGCCTTACACCGAGCACGGCGGCCACGACGGGCCTGACGGGCGCGGCCTGCGCTATCTGATGTGGTCAACCGACCCTGACCCCTCAGACTCGACCTACCTTGCGGACTTCGCCTATCTGCTCCGCCATGCTGATGGGACGCTCAGCGTGGAGAGCGACCGGCACGTGCTGGGCATATTCCCTGAGTCCGTGTGGGTCAGCGCCCTGCGAGAGGCTGAATTTGACGTAACTTCCCTCACTTGCCCCTGGGGAAGGCGCGTCTTTGCAGGAACCAGACGCGCAGGCTAAGGCAGCAGGCTTGCGAATTCACGTTCTTGTTGACTTAGCACAAGCTATGTGCTAACCTGAAGCCAGTAAAGAATTGGTGTATTGCCTAAGCGGTAATGCCGAGAGCCCAAAAGCGTCGTCGCAAGAACGAAGCAGGGCTGCCAATTCTTTCTCTTTATTCATGCCACATCCAAGAACCTGAAGCCTCGCATCGGGTGTTCGGCATCTGCCCTTTGACTATGCCACTCCATTTCCCGGATGCGGTCGTAATAGGGGCGTAGCTCTTGCCTTCCCAGGTTCACCTGAGAAACAGCATACGCGCAAAGATCTGCTATCTGAATTCCCTTAGTGGCTTGAGAGTTTACAAAGAACGGGGTATCAATAATATGCTGCATAGCTCTACCCGAGGAGTTACCGTAGAGAAAATTGCCGAACTGAAGAGCACGATTCCTATCAGAACCCTCTCCTTGAGAGTCGAAGGCCACAACCGCCATTTCATCAGGGAAGTTTTCTGCCATCATCGCCTCTACCCTCTCAAGCAACAGATTGAATACCCTATATATGCTTGGTTCCGACATAGAATCCAGTTGGCTGGTATCGGGATAGCGTAGACCAACAGCAAATGTAAGTATGTCATTTAGCTTACAAAGACTTAAAATCTCTTCTGTAAACTCCCTCTTCTTGGGGCTGGTTAACGCTTTCTTATTCAACAGCAGTCTGCCCTTAATCTCAAAATCATACGGCTCTTCAACCTTCCAGAACTTGCGCTCAAGATTGAATATTTCGCGGAAAAATTCTTTTCCTCGCTTAGGGTGCAAAGCCACACCAGCCCAAACGGTGTAACCACCGGGGCTTTTTGGTTGGGGCCACTCGGATTCGTCAACGAATATCAGCATAGTCCTGAACTAGCCTTAACATTATATCACTCTATTCATAATTCATAGCGGTCGGCTTACCCATATTACTGCCACGACTCATCCCCCTCAATTGACAGCCCAATAACCCCTTGATATATTCCCTTGGGGTTGTGATGAGCTCGGCAGAGACGATGGAGCTGTTCATTTCAAGGAGCCAGATAGCGGAGACCGTCCAACGCCTTGCCCGTCAGATCGAAGCCGACTACCCGGATGAGATGCCCCTGCTGGTGGGCGTGCTGAAGGGCTCCTTCATCTTCATGGCCGACCTTGTGCGCGAGATACAACGAGAGCTGGAGATCGACTTCCTCCGTACCTCAAGCTACGGGAGCGAGACCGTCTCGTCCGGGAAAGTGAAACTTCACATGGGCGTTACCACCCCACTTAAGGGTCGCAGCGTACTCGTTGTAGAGGACATTGTGGACACGGGTCTCACCACGGCCTACGCCACGCGCTACCTGCGCAGGAGGGGCGCATCGTCGGTCAAGGTGTGCGCTTTTCTGGACAAGCCGTCCCGCAGGGTGGTCCCGGTGTCGCCGGACTACGTCGGCTGCACCGTGCCGGACAAGTTCCTGGTGGGCTACGGCCTGGACTTCGACCAGCGATACCGCTCCCTTCCTGACATCTACATACTGACTGGAGACGGCAATGGACCTTAGAGGACTTATTGAAGTTGCCCGGGGGGACGCCCAGGCGGACCTTGTCCTGGCCAACGCCCGCATTGTAAACACCTTCACCGGCGAGATCGAGGAGAGCAACGTAGCCATACACCGGGGTCGTATCGCCGGGGTGGGCGACTACACGTGGGCGCGCCGGGTCGTCGACCTGGAGGGCAAATACCTTGCGCCCGGCTTCATCGACGGGCACTTCCACCTGGAGAGCACCTACCTCCACGTCGACCAGTTCGCCAGGGCCGTGGTGCCCAGGGGGACACTGGCGGCCGTCACAGACCTGCACGAGGTGACCAACGTGTCGGGGCTGGATGGGATGCGTTACATAATGGACTGCGCCCGCAAGGTGCCGGTCGACCTGTTCTTCATGGCCCCGCCCTGCGTGCCGGCGACCGACATGGAGACCTCCGGCGCTACCCTGGGACCGGAGGGCATCAAGAAGGCCCTTCGCTGGAAGGGCGTCCTTGGGCTGGGAGAGCTGATGAATTTTCCGGGCGTCATCAACGGCGATGAGCAAGTGCTGGAGAAGGTCCGGGCGGCCCACGGTCGGCCCAGGGACGGCCATGCCCCGCGTGTGAGCGGCAAGGCCCTTAACGCCTACCTCTCACCTATCATAGGCTCCGAACACGAGTCCACGGAGTACGAGGAGGGCCTGGAGAAGCTGCGACGCGGGATGCGCCTCATGATCAGAGAGGGTTCCGCCGAGAAGAACCTGGAAGACCTTCTGCCCCTGGTCAACGACGGCAACTATCACCGGTGTATGCTCGTCGTGGACGACCGCAACGCCCTGGACGTCCTGAGGGAGGGCGACGTCGACGCCGTCGTGCGCAAGGCCATCCGCCTTGGGCTCGACCCAGTCAGGGCAATCCAGATGGCGACGCTGAACGTCGCCGAGTACTTCCGGCTGGAGGGCCTGGGTGGCATTGCGCCGGGCTACCATGCGAACATGCTGGTCATCCGCGACCTGGACGCCGTGGACATTGAGCAGGTCTACTACAGGGGCAAGCTTGTCGCGGAGGGCGGCAAGCCGCTCTTCAGCGCTGCCCTGCCACCCAACGAGGCTATGACGCGTACTATGAACGTCAAGCCCTTTGCCGCCGAGGACCTGGCGCTGAAATCCCAACCCGCCGAGACCTTCCCCGTGATTGAAGTCATACCCGGCCAGATTGTGACCGGCAGGCTGGACGAGCGTCCCAGCCGGAGCAACGGCAGCATAGTCGCCGACCCGGAGCGCGACCTGCTGAAGCTGGTTGTAGTGGAGCGGCATCACGCCACAGGCAACATCGGCATCGGACTGGTCAAGGGATTCGGACTGACTCGGGGCGCGCTGGCCACCTCCGTAGCCCACGACTCCCACAACATCGTAGTAGTTGGCGTTGACGACGCCGATATATTCGCCGCTGTGAAAGAGGTGGAGCGCAACCAGGGCGGACTTGCAGTGGCCTCGGACGGCCGTGCGCAGGCGTCTCTGCCGCTGCCCATAGCCGGGCTCCTCTCACAGGAGCCTCTGGAGACCGTGGCCGCAAAGATCGAGGTGCTGGAAGGGCTGGCCCGGGGTCTGGGATGCTCGGTGAACTCCCCCTTCTCCGTGCTCTCCTTCCTCGCCCTGCCAGTCATTCCTGAGCTCAAGCTGACGGACATGGGCCTGGTGGACGTGATGGCCGGGAAGCTCCTGGAACTGGGGTAGAGCGATCGTGGCCGACATCGACGCCATCACATTCGACCTGTGGCAGACCCTGATCATTGACGACCGCGAACGGGGCAGGGCGCGCACTCAACGCCGCCTCGAGGGCGCTATGGAAGCCCTCACCGACGCGGGCTATGACTTCTCCCTGGACCACCTTCGTGAGGCGTACCGAAGCTGCTACCGGGCCTGCCGCGTCATTCACCAGGACGAGAAGGACGTCACCTTCGATGAGCAGGTCAACATGTTCATTGACTTCATCCAGGATGACCTGTCCCAGCGGCTGGACGCCGAGATCGTGGAGCGCATCAACTACTGGTACGCAGAGTCCTTCTTCGACTTCCCTCCAGGCGTGGACCCGGAGGCCCGCGCCGTGCTGGAGGAGCTGTCGAATCAAGGCTACAGGCTGGGCATGATTTCCAACACGGGAATGACGCCGGGCCGCCTGTTCCGGAGATATCTGGACCAGCACGGTCTGCTGGACTTCTTCCATGTCCTCACCTTCTCAGACGAGGTGATGCTGTCCAAGCCGTCGGTCGAGATATTCCACATGACCCTGGACGCCCTTGGAACGTCGCCGGACAGGTCGGTCCACTTTGGCGACCACATCGCAAACGACGTTCACGGGGGCAACCGCGCCGGCATGTGGACTGCCCTCCTGGGCAACGCCGAGGGCCAGGAGAGGATCGCGGAGGCCCACCTGCACGTGCCCACTCTGGGAGAGTTTCCTACGGCCCTCAGGGACTCGCCCATTTTCGACTAGCAACAGGCACACCCTCAGAGTCGACAGGGTTTGTCAAGAAACGTCTTGACATATCGGTTTCGCAGCCCCACAATGGAAAGAAACCTTACAGGAGTGCCTTCTATGGCTACTACACGAGAGAAGTTCTCCAGCCAGGCCGCCCCGGAGTTGCTGGCCAATTTGCGAGAGATAGCCCGCACGGAGGGGCGTCACTTCCAAGCCGTTCTGGAAGACGCCATACAGCAATACCTTGAAAGTAGAGCACAAGGTAAGGTCCGCCCGGAGGTGATGGCCCACTACCGGGCAAGCGTCGAAAGACACCGACGACTCTATGAGTTGTTGGCCCAATGACCCATGACTTCCCCACAATTGAGGAGGTCATAGAGTTCCATGACGCATTGATAAGGGAGTTCGGCGGCACTACAGGCATCCGCGACGTAGGCGCGCTGGCCTCTGCTATCATGCGTCCGCAGATGGGATACTACGACACCCTCGTAGAGGAAGCTGCCGCCCTCCTGGAGAGCCTGACGCTAAACCACCCTTTCGTGGACGGCAACAAGCGGGTGGCATTCGCTGCTACTGAAGCCTTCCTCAGTATGAACGGCTACTTCCTGGACTGCGACAGCGATGAGGCATACGCTTTCTTCATGCAGCTGTTCGAGACCAACTCGTTCCGTTTCTCTACCCTGGCGACATGGATAGAGGAGCATCTCCGCCCGTTGCCGGGGTCTTGACCTCACCTCAACCCCGATCCAGCCAGGCGGCAAGCAGAAAGCGAAACCCATAGGTCTAGGATTGGTCTGAACAAGTCCAACCCACTCCCGCGTAGGCGGGAGTCCATGCCTCACCACCCCTGGATTCCTGCCTGCGCAGGAATGGTTGTGAAGGTGTCCTTGGGCGAGACGGACACGCTTGTGACTTGTTCAGAGATTTCTTATAGATCCGGAGCACTGTCCACGCGCCCAAAGCGCCGGGCCCGCTGGCTGTAGGCCACCAGGGCCTTCTCAAGCTCCTCCTGGTTGAAGTCCGGCCAGAGGGCAGGCGTAGTGTAGTACTCGCTGTACGCCGACTGCCACAGGAGGAAGTTGCTGAGCCTGAGCTCGCCTCCCGTGCGAATGATGAGGTCCGGGTCGGGCATACCGGCCGTGTAGAGGCGGCTGCTCAGGGTGGCCTCGTCAATCTCCTCTGGGGGAACGCCCTCTCTCATCAGCGCTCGTATCGACTCCAGGATCTCGGCCCGCCCGCCGTAGTCAAAGGCCACGTTCAGGGTCATGAGCATGTTGTCCTTGGTAAGCTCCACCGCATCGCACACGGCCTTCTGAAGCTGTGGCGAAAGCCTGTCCAGCCTGCCAAGGTGCCGGAGTTTGACTCCCTGCTTGTGGAGGGCCTGGGTCTCCCGATGGATGACCTCCTGGAGGATGTCCATCAGCCCGTGGACCTCTTCAGAAGGACGGTCCCAGTTCTCGGTGGAGAAGGCGAAGATGGTCAGGTACTTGACGCCGGCGCCGGCGAAACCTTCGATAACGCGGCGTATGTTCTCAGTGCCAGCCTTGTGCCCGGCAAACCTGGGCAGTCTTCGCTGCTTGGCCCACCTGCCATTGCCGTCCATTATCACGGCCACGTGCTCGGGCACGGGCCCCGTCCGGAGGGAATTTGTAGAGTCCTGGTCTCGCGCCTTCATGGGGCAGCTGCCCTAGACCTCCATCACCTCTTTCTCTTTCTCCTCTGCAATGGAGTCCATCTGGGAGATGTGGAGGTCCGTCATCTTCTGCACCTGGTCCTGGGCGCGCTTGCTCTCGTCCTGGGAAATCTCCTTGTCCTTCTCCAGGGACCTCAGCTTCTCCACCATACTCCTTCTGATATTGCGAACCTCCACCCGTCCCTCCTCGGTCTTCTTGCGGACCAGACGCACCAACTCCTTGCGGCGCTCTTCGGTCAGCTGCGGAATCGCAAGGCGGATCAGGGTCCCGTCGTTGTTGGGGTTGAGGCCAAGGTCGTTCTTGAGAATCGCCTTCTCGACGGCGGGCAGACTCTGCCGGTCCCAGGGCTGGACAACCAGCAAGCGGGCCTCCGGCACTGAGATGGAGGCCATCTGGTTCAGCGGCGTGGGGGCACCGTAGTAGTCCACCACGATGTTCTCCACCAAGGCCGGGCTGGCCCTGCCGGTCCTGATGGTGGAGAGCTCCCTCTTGAGCGCCTCCACAGACCTCTTTTTCCTGGCGTCCGACTCTTCCAGAACTTCCTTGATCGAAGTCATTGGTCTCTCCATGCGTGGAAGTTTATTGCCGGCTGGCACCGTCCGTTATGAGTGTGCCGAGTGAATCGCCTTTCAGTATGCGGGTAAGGCTCTCGGAGACGTACATATCGAAGACCACAATTGGCAGCCGGTTGTCCATACACAGCGAAAGGGCGGTGGTATCCATCACCTCAAGGCGAAGATTCAGCGCCTCCATGTAGGTTATGTGGTCGAACTTCATGGCATCGCTGTTGACCCTGGGATCGGAGTCGTATACGCCGTCGACCTTGTTTTTGCTCATGAGCAGGACCTCTGCGCCCAACTCGACGGCCCGGAGTCCTGCCGCCGTGTCGGTGGTCATGTACGGGCTGCCCGTGCCCGCCGCCAAGATGACCACCCTGCCCTTTTCCAGGTGCCGGATAGCTCGCCTTCTGATGTACGGCTCCGCTACAGCCTGCACCGTGAAGGCCGTCTGGGTGCGGGTGGTGACACCCTCTCTCTCCAGAGCGTCCTGCAGGGCAAGAGCGTTTATGATTGTAGCAAGCATCCCTGCGTAATCGGCGGTGGCCCGGTCCATTCCCTGAACCGAGGCCTCCTGCCCGCGCCACCAGTTCCCCGCCCCCACAACCACTCCCAACTCCACTCCCAAGTCCACAGCTTCCCTGATCTGCCGGGCCAGGTAGGTGACGGCGCTGCTGTCGACGCCGTAGGGCCTCTCACCTTTGAGGGCCTCTCCGCTCACCTTGAGCAAAGCCCGGCTGTATTTGACACCCTCGTTTGGGATGCCCCTACTCTCCAAGGGCAAACCTTTCAAAGCGCCGCACGCGGATGTTCTCGCCAACCTGTCCTACAGTCTCAGTGATAAGGTCTCTGATTGTCTTGGTTGGGTCCTTGATAAAGGGCTGTTCCAGCAGGCAGGCCTCCTCCGGGTTGACCTCGTCCTCCTCCGGGACGGCCTCGCCATCCAGATATCGGGGCGACATTGCCGCCACCTGCATTGCCAGGTTGTGCACCAGGTCTTTGAACTCCGGAGTCCGGGCCACAAAGTCCGTCTCGCAATTGACCTCCACAAGGGCGCCCACTCGATTGCCAGTGTGGATGTAGCAGTCCACCACGCCTTCCTGTGTATCCCGACCTGCCTTCTTCGTAGCCGTGGCTATGCCCTTCTGCCGCAGGATTTCGGCCGCCTGGTCCACGTCGCCGCCGGCCTCCTCAAGGGCGCGCTTGCAGTCCATAATTCCCGCGCTGGTCTGTTCCCTCAAAGCCTTGATCGCTTCTACTGACGCCTGAGCCATATCTCTATACATCTCCCTGCTGCGCACTGCCGTCTGCGTCCGGGTCGGCCCCGTCCTGGAGCATATCCTGGACGTCGATTTCGTCCAAAGCCTCCTCTTCCTCCTCATCCTCCGCCATGCTGATTGCCAGCTCCCTTCGCCTGTTCATGCCCTCAGCGACCGCGTCCGCCATGCGTGCGGTCACAAGGCTGATGGAGCGAATGGCATCGTCGTTGCCGGCGATGGGGTAATCCACCAGGTCCGGGTCGCCATCGGTGTCGACAATGGCGACGATGGGGATGCCCATCCGACGGCCCTCGGCAACTGCAATCTTCTCCCGTCCAATGTCCACCACAAAGAGCGCGCCCGGCAGCCTGGTCATCTCCTTGACGCCCCCGAAGTTGCGGTTGAGCCGGACAATCTCGTCCTCCATCTTCAGCCCTTCCTTCTTGGTGAGAGCGCCGAAACCTCCCCGGCTCTGCCGCTCCTCAAGGCGGACAAGATGGTCTATCCGACCCTGAATTGTAGGGAAATTGGTGAGCATCCCGCCAAGCCACCTGTGCTTGACGTAGAACATGTCGCACCGCCTGGCAGCCTGCTCAATGGAGTCCTGGGCCTGCCGCTTGGTGCCCACAAAGAGCACGCTCTCCCCCTCCGCCACGACGCTGGCGATGAACTGGCGCGCCCGCTCCAGGAGGTGCATGGTCTGCTGCAGGTCTATGATGTGAATCCCGTTCCGCTGGGCGAATATGTACTGTTTCATTCGAGGATGCCACCTCTGGGTCTGATGCCCAAAGTGGACCCCCGCCTCCAGCAGAGATTTCATTGTCAGCGCCTCTTGAGGCTGCGGCGCTACTTCTCTCTCATCAGATACGACCATAAGACCTGCCTTCCCGCTCCTTCAGGCACACGCCTAGACGATAATTTTCGCCAAGTATATCACATAGGATAAGGTGGGACAATGCGGGCAGGCGTCATTGTCTCAGTGTGAATCCGCCTACGAGCCATTACAGTTGCGGTCGGTAATCTACTGGGTCCAAGCAAGCGTCATAAGTGGCTTTGTCAATGTGGATTGCTACTGTACCCGGTATACCATTGGCCGATGAACTTCCAGGGCCCACAGGAAACGCAGATTCAAGTGTAATCCATCGCTGTTGTTGTTTAGCAATGTCTTTAGCCAGTCGCACCGCAGGTGCAAAATCGTTGTCTTGGCTGACAATTATAGCGACATCGTAAAGTTGTTCATAGGTTGCCCGTATCAGATCCAAGGCCAAGCGGACGTCAACTCCCTTTTCCTTGCCCGCATTATTTATCCTGCCCCGGTAGACATGAATACCCTGGCTTCTCAAGTATCTTAGCTTGTTGGACCAGAAGCCATGCCAGAATGGATCAATATCCTTCTTGTGAACACCGGTGTAGAAACGTATCTCTGTAAGGATGCGCTCGGGTTTCATAGCTACCAGAGTGCGGGTCATCTTTTCAACATTGTAACTGGGCCAAGTATACTGCGTGTCTGAAACAGAAGACCACGCATTTTTGGCGAGGTGGTAGAGGTTTTGGCCGTCAATTAAGACCAGTGTACGCATAACAAAAAAACCCGCCCAGGGATCTGACCGAAGTCATAATCCAGCGGACGGGCGAAGAAGTGATTACGATAGTAGCATCAATCAGGAGTAAAAGCAATGTTTTCGGGGAGGTATTTTGCTGAATTTTCGACCGCCTAAGGCGCTATGACGCCGGGGCCTATTCTGACCCTACTTCCCCTTCAATATGGCTATTACTCTGTCTATGTGCTGTGACCGGAACCAATATTCACCCTTTATTGAGACGTTGGACTTTGAGTTTGTCCCATTCACCCACACGTTTTGGGACTCTGCAAATCTCCTTATGGCATCGCTGTTAGGGAATCTGCCGTTATGCAAAGATGACAGTGTAATGTGGGCACGGTCGGGATCACTATAGGGTACATATATGGTAGCCCTGGGACCGAAGTTGAATGTCCAGTACCTTGATGTAGAGACATCTTTGTAACTATCCGGAAAGGCCGCTTTCAACCGGTCCAGTACGGATCCCCATTTCACATTAGCGCCCGACCCGATGTCTGGGGTGCCGGTAGAGTGTTGGTAGCCTCTACCCCATATCCAGGCTGATGTCCATTGCCCGGACGGAGTGGGTCAGCGCGCCCACGGATATGAGGTCAACCCCCGTCTCAGCGACGGCCCTGACGGTGTCCAGGTTGATGCCCCCGGAGGCCTCCAGCAGGCACCTGCCACCCGTCATCGCCACCACCCGCCTCATCTCCTCGGGAGACATGTTGTCCAGCATGATGACGTCGACCAGGGCCTCCAGCGCCTCCCTGGCCTCCTCAACGGACTCCACCTCAATCTCAACCTTGACGGTGTGGGGCGAGTTCTCCCTGGCGAGCCTCACAATCTCCACCAGCCCGAGCTCCCGGGCGCGCAGGGCGGCGATGTGGTTGTCCTTGATGAGGACGCCGTCCGCCAGGTTGTAACGGTGGTTGTGGCCGCCCCCGACTCGCACGGCGTACTTTTCGAGCTGCCGAAGTCCCGGCACCGTCTTCCGCGTATCGATGATACGGGCCGCTGTCCCCTGAACGGCATTCACGTAGGTGGACGTTGCAGTAGCAATGCCGCTGAGACGCTGGATGAAGTTCAGGGCCACGCGCTCGCCCTTGAGGATGCCTGCGACGCTCCCACTCACCTCTGCCACAACGTCCCCGGGCGAAACGGCCGAGCCGTCGGACATGATCACGCGGGTCTCAACTGAAGGATCAGTCTGGCGGAAGACCTCCAGCGCCACCTCCACGCCTGCGATAACGCCCGTAGTCTTGGCAACCAGTGAGCCGGCGCCGCGAATGCCAGGCGGTATGAGGGCGTCGGTGGTGATGTCGCCCTGTCCCAGGTCCTCCTCAAGCGCCCGCTCAACAATAGCCCTTATTGAGTTCGTGATCTGCAGCATATTGCAGGCTCTCTTGCCTTCTAGGTTTCCTCAGCGATAGGCCTCACGCCGGTGTTCAATGAAGTTGATGGTCACCAAGTTTCCCGGGTCGTCGATGGTGTACAAGACCCTGTAGTCTCCAACGCGAATGCGGTATTGCTCTCCGCCTTTGAGCTTCCTGGTACCCCTGGGCCTGGGGTTATCTCTTAGTGATTCAAGCCGGGAGTTAATACGTTCACGCATAGCCGATGAGAGCCCGAAGAGAACCCTCGTGACCGGGCGCAAAACCCGGACTTCATAAGTCACACCGCAACGTCCCGCCTTCTGGACTCCGCAAGATATTCCTCAAGGGAGGTAGAGGGCTCCCCTTCAGTAGCTCTGATTACAGCCATGTCCAGCACTTCCTCCCTCAATTCAGGGTCTTCCAGTATGCGCTCTATTACAATCTCTCTTTCCGCCTTGGAAAGAGACTGCAATGCCATCAGAAAGACCTCTGCCTTGCTCTCTCTGCCGTTCATTGGCGCTCCAATCCCCTATTTGTTGAGGCGCTATCCTGCTACATTCATCAATACCTGGTAGCCTGTTGTCAGACTCACAGGCCAAAACCCCCGGTGCAGTCCCCCTACACCTCTTGCAGCATACGGTCCAGGGCAACGCGGGCCTGGTGAGCCGTCTCGTCGTCGACGGTGATGCGGTTGATCACCTCTCCGTCCACCAGCCGCTCCAGGGACCACAGGAGGTACGCCGGATGCGTGCGATACATGGTCGAGCAGGGGCAGACCACGGAGTCCAGGCAGAAGACCAGCTTGTCCGGGTTCTCCAGGGCGATGCGGTTGACCAGGCTAATCTCCGTGCCAACGGCCCACTTGCTCCCGGCCGGCGCCTCGTTGATAGTCTTGATGATGAACTCGGTGGAGCCGTCGCAGTCGGCGGCCTGGACCACGTCCATCACGCACTCCGGGTGCACCACCACGTTTATGTCCGGGTAGGCGGCCCGGGCCTTCTCGATTTGCGCCACTGAGAAGCGGGTGTGAACCGAGCAGTGGCCCTGCCAGAGCACAACCCTGGAGTTTCGGAGTTCCTCTGCAGTGCTGCCACCCAGGGGCTTGAAGGGGTTCCACACCACCATCTCGTCCAGCCCAACGCCCATCTTCAGGCCCGTGTTGCGCCCAAGGTGCTGGTCCGGGAAGAAGACAATCCGCTCCCCGCGCTCGAAGGCCCACTTGAACACCGCCGGCGCGTTGCTGGAGGTGCAGACAATGCCGTTGTTCCTGCCGCACAGGGCCTTGATTGCCGCCGTGGAGTTCATATACGTGATGGGAATGATGCCGCCCTCGCCCAGGACTTCGACCAGGTCGTCCCAGCAGTCCAGCACATCGTCGGTGCGGGCCATGTCGGCCATGGAGCATCCGGCCGTGATGTTGGGCAGAATGACCTTCTGATGGGGCGCGCTGAGTATGTCCGCCGTCTCCGCCATGAAGTGAACGCCGCAGAAGACGATGTACTCCGCCTGCGGCTGGGCCGCGGCCTGCTGGGACAGCTTCAGGGAGTCGCCCCGGAAGTCGGCGAACTGGACGACTTCGTCCCGCTGGTAGTGGTGACCCAGCACCACTACGTTGCTGCCCAGGATGTTCCGGGCGTCCCCGATGCGTCGCTCCAGGTCCTCGCCGCCGAGGTGGTGGTACTCCGCCGGGATGCTCTGCCAGCTCACAACGGCAGCGAACTCCTCGGCCAGGGGCTTGACCGTCAGCGGCTCATCAATGCGACAGAACGCGGACTGCTCAGTTTCCGTTAGCGGAATATATGGAAGTCTCTCTGTAGCTGGCATAGTGAATCACTCCAAGTTTAGTGTGGAGAATCTTGGGTCAACAGGCGAGGGCGCCCTGAAGCGACCACGGGCCGGTCTTCTGTATGCGCACGTTCACCAGTTCACCCAGAAGGCCGTTATCGCCGGGGAAGAACACCAGCTTGTCGCTGCGAGTCCTCCCCTGCCACCGACCCTTGTTGTGGCCGTCCACCAGAACGTCCATCGTCTGACCCATGAGGCCGGCGTTGATACCGGTGACAATGTCCTCTTGCAGGTCTTCAATGGCTTGAAGCCTGGCCTTCTTCTCATCAAGTGGAACGTCGTCTTCCATCTTTCGGGCGGCTATGGTTCCGGGCCTGGTGGAGTATGCGGCCGCGTGCACCTTGTCGAACCTGGTCTCGCGGATGAGGTCAAGGGTCGCCTGGAACTGCTCGTCCGTCTCCCCCGGAAAGCCGACTATGACGTCAGCGCTCATGGAGACGCTGGGCACAGCCGAGCGAATCCTGTCGACCAGGCTGCGATAGTCGTCCCGGTTGTAGCTGCGGCGCATGTTCTCCAAGACCGTATCGTCCCCCGCCTGAAAGGGTAGATTAAAATGTTCGCACACCTTGGGCAAGTCTGCAACTGCCCGGATGATGCGATCGCTCATGAACCGAGGATGGGAGGTGAGGAAGCGAATCCGCTCCAGGCCCTCTACGGGATGCACCGCTTCAAGCAGGTCGGCCAGGTCCGGCCTGTCCGGCAGGTCGTGGCCGTAGGCGTCGACGGTCTGGCCCAGCAGCGTTACCTCTCTAACGCCGCGCTGCGCCAGAAGCTCCACCTCTCTGACAACGTCGTCAACCGGGCGGCTCTTCTGCCTGCCCCTCCGGTACGGGATGATGCAGAAGGAGCAGAACTCGTCGCAGCCGTGGATTATGGGCACGTAGGTGGTGACCTGTGGCCTGACGGGCGCCAGGTTCTGCAGGCAGCCCTCCGTATCCAAACCGAATCGAC
Organism: Dehalococcoidia bacterium; assembly: GCA_034421015.1. Lineage (GTDB taxonomy): Bacteria > Chloroflexota > Dehalococcoidia > Lucifugimonadales > UBA2985 > DAOUJW01. The sequence goes on along the minus strand of DAOUKT010000015.1, from coordinate 119,056 downwards.
CTCCAAGGAGGTCGATGAGCGGGGCGTACTGCTGGGGCGACATGAATACGTCTACGTAAGGGTATCGGCGCTCAAGCTCCGCCGTCTTGGGGCCCACCATGCAGCCCATCAGCGCGACAATCCGCTCCGGGTCCCGCTCCTTGAGGGGCTTGAGGGACGTGACCATGCCCGTGACCTTGTCCTCGGCGCTCTGCCGGACGACGCAGCTGTTGAGGACGATTACGCCCGCCTCCCTGGGCGACTCGCACTCCTGGAAGCCAAGTCCTTCCAGCGCTCCGGCGAGCCGCTCGGAGTCAGCCTTGTTCATCTGGCAGCCGATGGTCCAGATATAGTAGCTCTGTGGACTCATCTGCGTTCGTGGCATTTTTACTCAGATTGGGCTGGCGGAGGGAATGGGATTCGAACCCATGAGAGAGCTTTCGCCCCCTAACCGCTTAGCAGGCGGCCGCACTAGGCCACTATGCGATCCCTCCTGCCTGTATACAACAAATATAGCAGATGCAGCGAGTGGCTACAAGGACTTTAACGCGAGGTACAAACAGTTCAAACTTGAGCCTCCTGCTCTCCCGTGCTACACTCCAAATGCTAGAGACACGCTCATAGTGAGCACAAGGTGCGGATTCATCCGTGCCCCCAAGTGGCCTCGCTATGGGTGAGGTGTCTCTAGCAAGCGCCGTATCCTGCCACGAGGGGGCTTTTCTTTTGGCGCAATACAGACTTGGGAGGCCGCAGGATGTTCTGGCGCAAGAAAAAGGTTCCATTCAGAGATTGGGCATTACGCATAATTCTTGGAGAGGTATTCAAAAGCCCTGGGATTGATACTGTTTTGGCAAAGGTCGCGGCGATAGAGTGCCTGAAATTTGGCATAGCAGTTGGCGCACAGTTTCCTACAAAGATTCTGCCTATCCTGAGACAGACAGCAGGAGATGATGCCGAAAACGCCTACGGGCAAATGAGGGGAACCCTGCAAAGCTGGTTAGACTCGAACTCTGGGGACATATCAATTGAGTCTGACCCATGCATAACTGACATAACGAAGTCGCTTGAGTCCAGCGGGTCTAAGGGAGTGACACGTGCTGCAGCGGTTAGGTGGGCTGAGGTCGCTCTTTTTTGGGGGTTGATGAAGGGAAGCCTACACCGTGAACTCTACTTAGGAGCACTTGAATCCTCAATCCGCTATGAGAATTTGGGATGGGAGCAAATAAAGGACTTTGCACCGCCTGATTTGGCGGCCGCGCCTGTGCCAACTTACCAAGGGTTTCTAACTGACGCAAGAGAAATGGTTGTAAGATACGAGAAGGAGCAAGGCACGCTGGCATAAAGCTATTCAGGTTAAGGCCCATTGGGTTTCAGTTTGCTTGTCTGTGTCGTTGACACAACATTCCCTACACTAGCTTTCCCTGTAGATTGTATCCCACTCCCGGTACCTTGCCACAAGGTCTTTAAGCTCATCTTTCACTAACGTAAATGTATATCTTAGGAACTCTCCACTTACAACCAAATAGCCATTACCGATATCAACTCCCTCGTACTTCCGAATCTTCCTCCTCCTTTCCTTGCCAACCATTTCAATACGACCATTCGTATGTGCAACTACGTTACGAAGCTCAGATAGTATTTTCAGTTGCTCCCATCGCTCGTTGTTAGCTAATAACTTGAACTCGAGGATTTCTTTGAAATATTTCTCAGCGCGTTTAAGAAAATTCCCTCTGTGGTCATCAAGGCCATTCTGCTGTCCCTGCTTCTTTTGGACTAGGCCTGCAACTTCTGTCACCGCCGCCTCGTACACAGAGAACATGGAGACCAGAAACGGACTTCTCCAGATACGCGGAAGAATAACGTCAATCTCGTAGTAGTACTGTCGCCAGCGCATAGCCCAATCTGCTTCATTTTCAAACGGCGTATCTGGAGCCAATTCCTCCTCTGCTCTCTCTTGTCCTCGTTCTATTTGCTCTTCGATATGCTCCAACTGTTCCTGGAGTCTTCTTAGCTCAATCTCAACTTCAATCAACCTAAAGTCGTATATCTCCCCAACCATTTGTTAGCCTCCTAACTGCTGGAGATTTATCGTAAACGAGCCTGGTCGAACCGAGAATTCACTGTTATCCAGTTGTAAAGATTGTATCCGAACAGGTAGAACAATCGCCAATCCTGTAGGGTATGCTGAGAATAGTCTTTGCTCTCTAGCTAGTCCGTTCGAACGCGTCAGGACCATACTGTTACCACCTGACTTTCTCCAGCTTGCCAACTACAACGCCCGGTGTTACATTCCCAAGGCTTGAAGCTCACAGAGAACACAAAGAGAGGTCTACAAGATGAGCAGGTTCATTATTCTCTACCGCGCCCCAATGACCGCCAGGGAGCAGATGTCCAGGGCCACCCCGGAGGACGGCAAGGCGTGGATGGACTGGTTTGGAGAGCAGGGCGCGGCGGTTGTCGACTTTGGAGGGATGCTGGACGTTGGGACCCGGGTGAGCGTCACAGGCAGCTCCCAAGTAGACCCCAACGTAACGGGGTTCTCGATAATCGAGGCGGAGAGCATGCAGGCCGCCATTGCCCTGGTGCAGAGCCACCCGCACCTGCGCTGGGCCGAAGGCTGTGAGATAGAGGTCCGGGAGTACCTGACCCCGCCGATGTGACGGCGTCCCTTCCCATCAGCTCACCTCTGGTGAAAGGTCACTCCCCTTGTGATATGCTCTAGGCGAGGCCCACGTCCATGACCATAACCGCCGACGCAGCAAGAATATTCGCCGATGCCCGCCAGGTCCACGCCGAAGCCCTTGAGCAGCTGGCCGAGGGCGACATCCGGAACGCCGCCGAGAAGGCGTGGTGCGCTACGCTCCGCGCCACCAACGCCCTGATCCTGTCGCGTACCGGCGAGGAGCCTGAAAGGACTACCTATAGCAGGATTGGACTTGAGAGATTAGCCCAAACCGATAACCGGGTCCAGTCTCTGGTAAACCGCTACTACTCCAGGCAGAGTTCTCTCCACGGCGATTGCTTCTACCTTGGTATATGTGAGCCTGCTGATCTCATAGAGCGACGAATCCGCGAGACTATTGACTACGTCAGAGACGCGGAAGCGCTCGCGAGCGACTAAGGCCGCTTGATCTGCCTCGCCCTTACTCCACCAGCAGGTTGACGGGGTTCTCCAGCAGACGCTTTACCTCTACGGCAAACTCGGCGGCCTGCGCGCCGTCGGCTACGCGGTGGTCGGTGGACAGGGTTGCCTTCATCACCTGGGCAACGGTTATCTGGTCGTCGCGCACCACCGGCTGCTTGCGCACCGTGCCCACCGCTATGACCGCGGCCTGGGGCGGATAGATGATCGCCGAGAACGCGTCCACGTCGAACATGCCCATGTTGCTTATGCTGAAGGTGCCGCCGGAGTAGTCCTCCTCTCGCAGCACTCCCGCCTGTGCCCGCTCCACAACCTCGCGGCTGGCCCTGGAGATGTCGGCCAGGGACTTGCCACGGCAGTCGCCGAGGGACAGCACCAGCAGGCCCGCCTCCAGCGCAACGGCAATGCCGATGTTGACCTGCTTGTGGACCCTGAGGTGGTCACCCTGGAACGAGGAGTTGAAGGCGGGGTACTTGACCAGGGCCAGGGCGCACGCCTTGATAATCATGTCGTTGATGGAGACGCGGGCCTCCCCGGCCAGCTTCTCGTTGAGCTGCTGCCTGAGTGTGAGGGCCAGGGTCATGTCGACGTCTGCGGTGACGTAGAAGTGAGGCGCTTCCTGCATGCTCTGGACAGTCCTGCGGGCGATGGTCTGCCGCATGCGGGAGAGCTGCACAATCTCGACGTCCGAGCCATCGGCCGCGGCCGGCGCCGACGCGGGCGCTGCGGGGGCGGCCTCCGCCGTCTGCGAGTCGGCCGCCAGGACGTCGTCGCGGGTGATGCGGCCACCGGGGCCGCTTCCCCTGACCTGCGCCAGGTCGATTCCCCGCTCCTCTGCAAGCCTGCGCGCCAGGGGGGAAGCCCTCACCTGGTCGGCTGAAGCGGCTGGCGCTTCGGCTGCCGGAGCTGCCTCGGCGACTGCCGGCGCTTCCTGGGGAGCCTCGGTCTCGGCTGTGGCCTCGGGCGGCGCGCCCAGGTCGGGCAGTGGCTCGCCCGGAGCGCCGATAACGGCAATCGTCTGGCCGACCGGCACGGTCGCTCCTTCGCCAACTACAGTCTTCAGAAGGACGCCGGACGCGAAGGCCTCCATCTCCACAATGGCCTTGTCCGTCTCAATTTCCGCAATGGCCTCTCCCCTGCTGACCTCATCGCCCTCCTGCTTCAGCCAGCGGACGATAGTGCCCTCCTGCATGTCGAAGCCCATCTGAGGCATAACGACTGTAGTTGCCATTTTGTTGCGCCTCCTAACCGATGTTGCAACTAGCTCAACATTTGCTCGACGGCCCGGACCACCCTGCTATCGTCCGGGATGGAAGCCAGCTCCAGGGGGCGTGAGTAAGGCATGGGGACCTCTTCGCCTGCCACCCTTGTTACGGGAGCGTCCAGGGAGTCGAAGGCGTTGGCCTGTATAAGGTCAACGACTGTCGCTCCGAAGCCGCCCGTGTACCACGTCTCCTCGACTACCACGGCGCGGCCCGTCTTCCTCACCGACTCCAGAACTGTGTCGGCGTCCAGGGGCGCAAGGGTGCGAAGGTCAACAACCTCGGCGCTTATGCCCCGGTTCTCAAGCTCCTCCGCTGCCCTCATAGCCACGACGGCCATGCGGGCGTAGCCCACGATTGTCACGTCGCTGCCCGCCCTCTTGACGTCCGCCTTGCCGAAGGGGATGACGTAGGGCTCGTCCGGCACCTCGCCGCGCGTGCCGTAGAGCAGGGCGTGCTCCACGAATATGACGGGGTCCTCCTGCTGCATGGAGTACCTGAATAACCCAAGAGCGTCGTAGGGGGTTGCAGGAACTGCCACGCGCAGCCCGGGCACGGATGCAAACCATCCCTCCAGGCTCTGGGAGTGGGTGGCTCCAACCGACGCGCCGCCGCCTGTAACCGTGCGCACAACCAGGGGCGACGTCAGCTGGCCGCCGGACATGTATCGCAGCTTGGCCGTGTGGTTGACTATCTGGTCCATAGCCAGGAGGCTGAAGTTGATTGTCATCAGCTCCACAATGGGCCTCAGCCCTGCCATGGCCGCGCCCGTTCCCGCGCCTACGATTACGGACTCCGCAATGGGCGTCTCCCTGATGCGCTCCGGCCCGAACTCGGCCAGCAGGCCCCTGGTGACGGCGTATGCGCCTCCGTACTCACCAACGTCCTCTCCCATCAGGAAGACCCTCTCGTCCTGGAGGGCCTCCCTCAAGGCCCGTGTCATTGCGTCCCTGTAAGTGATCTGGGGCATGTGTTACTCCGCGTAGATGTCCTCAAAGAGCGCCTCCGGGTCCGGGAAAGGGCTCTCGTCTGCGAACTTGATTGACTCCTCCACCTGGACCTCAACCTCGCCTGAGATGGCTTCCAGCTCCTCCGCGGACGCGACCCCGTCTTCCAGGAGCTGCGCCCTGAAGGTGGGAATGGGGTCCCTCGTCCGCCACCGCTCCTCCTCCATCTTGGTCCGGTACTCGGCCGGGTCGGCCATCGAATGGCCCCGGAACCTGTAGGCCATAGCCTCGATGAAGAACGGCCTGGACTGGGTCCGCGCCCACTCCACAGCCTCCTGAGTGACCTCTCGCACCGCCATCACGTCCATCCCGTCCACCCTCTTGGAGGGTATCTTGTAGATGTCGGCCGACTTGTATATCTCGTCGTGGAAGACTAGGGTTTGATCGACGGGAGCGCCCATGCCGTACAGGTTGTTCTCCACGAAGAAGATGACCCGCAGCCCCCAGAGGGAGGCCAGGTTCAGCGACTCGTGGAACTCCCCCTCGTTGATAGCGCCGTCGCCAAGGTAGACCAGCGCCACGCTGTCCTCGCCCTTGAACTTCGCCCCCAGCGCGAGGCCGACGGCCAGGGGCAGCTGGCCCCCGACTATCGCATAGCCGCCCATGAAGTTCTTCTCGGCGTCGAAGAGGTGCATGGAGCCGCCTTTGCCCTTGCTGCTGCCCGTCGCCTTGCCGAAAAGCTCAGCCATGACGCCCCTGGAGTCCATGCCACGGGCGAGCGCGTGGCCGTGGTCGCGGTAGTGGGTGACAATGTAGTCCCTGGCTTCGAGAGCCGAAATGGAGCCGACGGCTATGGCCTCTTCGCCTATATACAGGTGAAGAAAGCCCCTGATCTTCCCAAGCGTGTACTGCTCCGCACACCTCTCCTCAAACACCCTGATGAGGAGCATCTGCCTGTAGAAATCCATCAGCCGGCTCTTTTCCAGCGTCTCCTGAAGCTTCATCCAGCTATCACTCCAATCGAAAGTTGCCTTGTTCTCAGATCCCCCGCAGGCCATTCCTGTTTTCGCAGGAATCCAGAGCCTCCCCTGGACCCCTGCCTTCGCAGGGGTGGTTCATACGTAATTGTCCCAACGCGCTCGATTTTCACTTGCGACTCTCGCAATTGCCTTGACCTCAGATGTGAATTGCCTCGCCGTTGGCGGCCAGCGCCGCCTCCTTGACGGCCTCCGACAGCGTGGGATGGGAGTGCACCAGGATGCCTAGCTCGTTGACGCTGCCCTCCAGCAGGCCGGTAATGGCTATCTCCGGCAGCATCTCTGTAACCTCCGGCCCCACCAGGTGCGCCCCGATTATCTCGTCCGTTTCGGCGTCCACCACAACCTTGACCATCCCCTCGGAGTCTCCCAGGGCCAGGGCCTTGCCGTTGGCCTGGAACGGGAACTTGCCAATCTTGACGGGCCGCTCCATCTCGGCGGCCTCCTTCTCCGTATAGCCAAAGCTGGTCACCTGGGGTATGCAGTAGGTGGCCCGGGGCATCTTCTTGTAGTCCAGGGCCGGGCTGCGCATTCCTGCGATGCCCTCCACCGCCAGCACTCCCTGGGCCATTGCGACGTGCGCCAGCAGCATCTTGCCGGTCACGTCCCCGATGGCGAAGACACCGGGGACGTTGGTGCGCATGGCCTCATCCACCGTGATGAAGCTGCGGTCCGTCTCTATGCCAGCCTTCTCCAGCCCGATGCCCTCCGTGTTGCCCTGCACCCCTGCCGCAACCAGAACCCTGCGACACTCCAGCGTCGAGCTTCCGTCCGGGGACTCCACGGTGAGACTGACGCCGTCTGCAGACCTGTCGACCGCCGTCACCCTGGAGCCGGTGAGCGCCTTGACGCCCTGCCCCTCGAAGGACCGCTCGAGCTGAGCGCTGATCTCCTCGTCCTCGTTGGGGAGGAGGTGAGGCAGCATCTCCACCACCGTGACCTCCGCATCGTAGGAGCGGTACACGTAGGCAAACTCCACGCCGGTGGCTCCGCCACCAACAATGACCACCGGCGACGGGACCTCTGGAAGCTCAAGGGCCTCCCTGCTGGATATGACGACGTCGCCGTCGATCTCAAGGCCGGGCACGGGGCGCGGCCGGGTGCCGGTGGCAACGATGATGCTCCTTGCTGAAAGCGTCTGGTCCGCGCCGTCCACCGCCACGGTGTGAGCGTCCTCAAGACGGCCAAACCCGTTGACCAGGTCCACGTTGTTCTTCCTGAGAAGCGATTTCACTCCTGTGGTCAGACGCCTGACCACCCTGCGGCTCCTGGTGATGGCCGCTCCGAAGTCGTAGCTTAGGTTCTCGTAGGAGATGCCGAAGTCGGATGCGCGCTTGAAGAGCGAAAGCACCTCAGCGTTCCTGAGGAGGGCTTTGCTGGGTATGCAGCCCCAGTTCAGGCAGACTCCGCCGACCTCGTCCGCCTCCACCACGGCGGCCTTCATACCAAGCTGTCCCGCCCTGATAGCCGCCACGTAGCCGCCAGGTCCCGCCCCGATAACGACTACGTCATATTCTGAGTCTGGCATCCGGTCCGCCTTCCACTGCTGCGTAATGCAGCAAAACTACCTAGCACAAGCAAGTATATCACTCAGATACGCAACTCTCCAACAACCTGGCGCTTGGCCCCGGAGGCCGGCAACCGGGATGCTGCAAGGAATGTAGCACAGCCACTATCGCGCTGCGACAAGCTCGCTCCGGGTTGGAATCCCAGCCGCATCCTCTACCACCAGCGCCTTGCCAAGGACTTTGAGCGCCCTTTCCAAGTGGCTAAGGTGGGAGCGGTACATGGTATCCAGAAGTTTGCGGACGGCGTCTTCCTGCATTCCAAGCCTGGCAGCCATATCCGCTCTGGTAATGCCCTGCTCTCGCATAGCCGTGTATATGGTCAACTTGGCTGCGACAAGGAGAGGAACGGGAATGAGTACCTGGCCTTCCCTGAGCGGGCTGGGCGCTGGAATGTCTTTGTCGGTGTCCACGTAGAAGCCCAGGGCAACGCCCAAGCAGTCCTCGGCCATGTACAGGGCTTCTTCCCATGACCACCCGCATGTGTTGGCTCCGTACACGTCCGGAAAGGTTACCCCGTATGCCTCTCTGCCGGTAGCTATCCGTTCCTCATCATCAAGGACAATGTCGCATGGGAATGCGTACCGCATTGTCAGAACTCCCTTCTATCTATGTTCAAGTCTTTCAGCATACTCGCTAAAGTATGCGGAGGTATTTCTCCGTGCTGCACAGTAGTCGGAAACTCCCCTACGTGAATACGAACGTGACTCCCTTTTCCTCGGTCAGTGTACAGCCTGAACTCTAACCCGTTCCTCCTGGCGTATCTCCTGGCACGCCTTATAAATTCCCTTCCATTCACAAACCTATTGTAGTATCTGGGAGTAGACTTTGTCACAGGGTCAAGCACACCCTGACGCCCCGTTTGACATTCCCGTCAACCCGCCTTAGGGTATTGGTGGGTCGTCAGTGCGGCCCGCCGTTCATACGGCCCACCATCCATTTTCCAGGAGTGAATCGAATGAGTCCCAGAAAACCAGCCAGCGCCGAGGAGCAGGCCCTCTTCGAGAAGGCGCGCCGCCATCTGCCTGGAGCGCAGCTCGGCAATACCACGTCGGCATTCGAGGACGGGTTCATCGTCCGGGAGGGCCGCGGCTCCAGGCTGTACGACTTCAGCGGCAATGAGTACATCGACTATCTGATGGGTTCCGGGCCGATGTTACTGGGACACGCGCACCCTGCCGTTCTGGACGCCGTGCGGGAGTGGCTCGACAAGGGCAGCACCTACTTCATCACAAGCGGCCCGGCCATCGAGCTTGCGGAGGAGGTGTGCCGCGCCGTGCCCTGCGCCGAGATGCTGCGCTTCACAACCAGCGGCACCGACGCCACTTTCCAGTGCCTGCGGGCGGCCCGGGCCTTCACCAAACGAGACAAGATTCTCAAGTTCGAGGGCGGGTACCACGGCACCCACGACTACGCCCTGATGAGCATGGCCCCATCACGGCTGCTGGACTTTCCGCAGCCCCTGCCCGGCTCCGCCGGCATACCCCAGGCCCTGCAGGACACCGTGCTGATTGCGCCCTTCAACAAGCTGGAGGAGACCGAGCGGATAATCTCGGAGAACCGCGAGGAGCTTGGAGCGGTCATCCTGGAGCCTGTCCAGCGCATCCTGCCTCCGGCCCCCGGCTTCCTTGAAGGGCTGCGGGAGATCACTGCCCGCTACGACATCCCTCTGATTTTCGATGAGGTGGTCACGGGATTCCGCATGGCCTACGGCGGGGCGCAGGAGCGGTTCGGCGTGCAGCCTGACCTGGCCGCCATCGGCAAGGTGGTTGGCGGCGGCTACCCCCTGGCGGCGGTGTGCGGCCGCGCCGACATCATGCGCCACTACGACGCCGCCCAGTCACAGGGTGAGGAGTTCATCCCCCAGATAGGCACCCTCAACGGCAACCCCATCGCCGCCGTCGCGGGCTTGGCCACCCTCGCCGAGCTGAGGAAGCCGGGGACTTACGAGCGTCTGCGGGCCACCGGCCATCGGCTGAGGACGGCCCTTGAAGAGGCGATGCGGCAGGCGGAGGTCCCGGCCCAGGTCATCGGCGACGACACGGTCTTTGACGTGTACTTCACCGACCAGGAGATCAGCGACTATCGCTCCACCCTCGCGGCCTCAGCCGACACGATGAAGCGGTTCAACCGGCTTCTGCTGGAGAGCGGCGTGGTGAAGGGGACGCAGAAGTTCTACATGTCCCTGGCGCACACGGAGGAGGACGTTCAGGCCACCGTCCAGGCTTTCAGAGACGTTGCGGAGCAGATCAGAAGCGGATAGCAAGAGCGGTGCTGAAGGGGCAGGAGTATTCCTCTTCTGCCGGACAAATGAGGTCCAGAAACGACGTGATTGCCCGCTCACCCTGAGCCTGTCGAAGGGTATGAGCGGGAGATCCCCGACCGTGTTAAGCCCGCTCAAATGGTTCGACTAGCTCACCCCCGCATCAAGTACGGGGCAGGCTATGAGCGGGCGGGGAGACGATCCCTGGCAAGAAAGTTAGCGCTTCACTACCATAAAGCGCAATACCAACGGCGGGACAGCCCTGTGTAAGGCCGCCCCGCCGCAAAGAGTTGAACCTGTAGCTTACAACTAGCCGCCGGAGATGGCCGGGAGGAAGTGAATCTCGCTGTTCTCCTGGACCTTATCCAGCATCCCAAGGTTGCCCGTTTCACCATCGATGATGACGGCTATCCCCGGCATGATGTCGTCCTCGTAGACCAACTCCTCCTTGATGCCCGGATACTCCTTCTCCAGGTTGTTCAGAATCTGGCGCACAGTCGCGCCCTCTACCTGGACCTGTTCCTTGCCTTTGGTGATGCTCTGCATCCTTGAAGGAATCCACACTTCAGCCATATCTACCTCCCGGAGTCGCTGCCGTTGCTGTTCTCTTCCAGGGCCTCCAGCATGCGGCCAGGGGACATCGGCAGCTGGGTCATCCTGACGCCGGTGGCGTTCTGCACGGCGTTGGCGATGGCGGCCAGTGGCGGCACCAGGGGAAGCTCGGCCACGCCGCGGATGGCGAAGGGGTGTCCGCCGTGGGGCACCTCGACAATCACGGTGTCGATCATGGGCAGGTCAAGGCTGGTGGGCATCCTGTAGTCCAGGAAGCTGGAGTTCATCATCTGGCCGTTGTCGTTGAAGAAATACTCTTCGTTGAGCGCCCAACCGATGCCCTGCACCGCTCCGCCCTGGATCTGGCCCTCCACGTAGCTGGGATGTATAGCCTTGCCGCAGTCCTGCACGGCCGTGTAGCGGAGAATGTCCACCTTGCCCGTCTCCGGGTCGACCTCCACGTCCACGATGTGTGTCGCGAAGGCGTTGCCGTTGCGGCGGTCGTTGACGGTGGCCCGGCCCACAATGGGGCCGCCGTTGCTGTTCAGCCTCTCGGCCATGTCCTTGAAGGAGATGCGGAGGTCCGGCTCCGTCCTGTGGACAAGCGCGCCGTCCTGGTACTCCACGTTCTCAACGGAGGTCTCCCAGATGGTGGCGGCCCGCTGCATCATCTGGCGCTTGATGTCCTGGGCAGCCTCGTAGCAGGCAAGGCCGGTCTTGTAGGCGACGCTGCTGCCTCCCGTGGGCGACGTGAACCCGATGGAGTCGGTGTCGCCGACGGACGGCTTCACGTCCTCTACCGGGATGCCAAGCACCTCGGCAAGCTGCATTGCAACGACTACCCTGCTCCCGCCGATGTCCGGCGAACCCTCCACAAGGCTGACGGAGCCGTCCGGGTTGACGCTGGCGATGGCGCTGGAAGGGCCGCCGCCGTTGCCCCAGAACCCGCTGGCCACTCCCCTGCCCCGGTACGGCCCCTCCAGGGGCGCGGAGTAGTGGGGGTGGTCCCTGGTTGCCTCAAGGGTCTCCACGTTGCCGATGACGCCGAACACGGGGCCAACAACCTGGCGAGTGCCCTCCTTGGATGCGTTGAGCAGCCTGAACTCCAGGGGGTCCATGTTGATCTTCTGGCAGATCTCGTCTACCACCTGTTCCACCGCGAAGGCGGCGGCAGGAGCCCCGGGCGCACGGTAGGCCGCAGTCTTGGGCTTGTTGACAACCACGTCAAAGGCGTCGATGTAGCCGTTGGGGATATCGTAGGGAGCGAACATGCAGCGCGCTCCGCCGCCCACCGGTGAGCCGGGAAAGGCGCCGGCCTCGTACACCAGCTTGGCCTCTGCCGCCGTAATGCGCCCGTCCTTCGTCGCGCCCATCTTCACCCGGATGTTGGTGCCGGAAGTGGGCCCTGTGCCCTCGAAGACTTCGATGCGGCTCATGGTCACCTTCACCGGCTGCTGCGCCTTGCGAGACAGCGCGGCCGCCACAGGCTCCACGTAGGTGATCGTCTTGCCGCCGAATCCGCCGCCAATCTCCATGGGAATGGCCTTGACCCTGGATACCGGCACGCCAAGGAGGTTTGCCGTCTGCTCGCGCATGGCGAACTGGCCCTGGCTGCTGGACCACAGCGTTATGTTGCCCTCCATGTCCCAGAGCGCCGTCGCCGTGTGAGGCTCGATGTAGCCCTGGTGAACGGCCTCGGTGCTGAACTCCCGCTCGACGATGACATCAGCCTCCTGGAACCCCTTCTCGATGTCGCCCAGGCGGTACTCGAAGTGCTTGCCTACGTTGGAGCCGCCCGCGCCGTCGTCGCTGATCCCGCCGGCGCCCGCGGCCTCCGGCACAGTGACAAGCCCCTCGTGCAGAAGCGGGGCGTCGTCCCTCATCGCGTCCTCGGAGCTGAGCAGCGCCGGAAGCGCCTCGTACTCCACGTTGATCAGGCCAAGGGCTTCCTCGGCCACGTGCTGGCTGACGGCGGCGACAGCTGCCACGGCGTGCCCTTTGTACAGGACCTTCTCGTTGGCCATGCAGTTCCTGCTCATAAACCCGATGTTCCTGATCTCGCCCTCGCCAACGTCGGAGGCCTTGTTGGAGATCTGGACAAAGTCCTTGCTTGTCACCACCGCCCTGACGCCCGGTAGCTCCATCGCCCTGCTGGTGTCGATGGACTTTATCCTGGCGTGAGGGTGAGGACTTCTCAGAATCTTGCCGTAGAGCAGCCCGGGCAGGCTGATGTCGGCGCCGTATTGGGCCCGGCCTGTGACCTTGTCAAGGCCGTCGTGGCGAATGGGCCTGGTGCCCACCACGTTGTACTCCTGGTTCGAAAGAACGATGTTCGGCTTGTAGTCCAGCATAATTCCTCCTGAATCTCTAATCCGACGATTGTGCAAGTGTCGAAATGGCTTGTATCCACGCCCAATTTACCACAAAGCGACGGCCTCAACCAGTCCAGATACCGGCGGTGGGCTACGGCGCAGTCGGGATGCGGCCGGAGGCCATGAGCCACATCCGGGCTATCTCCGGGCCAATGAACTTGAACGTGGCCCTGAGCTCCTTCTGGAGCTGCGCAAGGTCGTCTCCGGGAAGCACCCGGTAGAACCAGTTGCAGAACCCGCCGTGCTCCTGCTGAAGGTCCTGGACTGTGCGGGCGTTGTCGATGCACGCCTCTATCTTCTTGCGGTTGCGAACGATGGCCGGGTCCTGGAGCAGACGCTCCACGTCCTGGGGGCCCATGGCAGCCACGTCATCGATTCGCCAGCCGGAGAAGGCGTTGCGGAAGGCATCCCGCTTGGTCAGAATCATGTGCCAGTTGAGGCCGGCCTGGAAAATCTGGAGGCTCATGACCTCAAAGAGGGTGTTGTCGTCATCCGTGGGCCTGCCCCATATCTCACGGGCGTACCACTCCCTGAGCGGGTTGCCACGGGCCCACTCCTCTATCTCGCTTCTGTCGTCGTCCGCGGATACCAATGCACCCTCCTGGGACTTAATTCACCTGTGTGGCCGTCATAGGACTACTAGACCCGCCCCGTCCATCTCTTCTTGTGATTGTCACTGAGAGCTTCTCGTTCGTGAAGCTTCAATCATCGGACGAGTCCTGCGTTTTTGTATCGATAACAAACCATTCTTTGGCCTCCTTGCCCACATAGCGAGTCAGCCCATAGTTGGCGCCCGCACCAATCGCGACGCCTACACCGAAGGGAATCGCTTTAGCAACTGCCTTCCTTGTGAAAGTGATTCCGACCCTTCTGAAAGCATGCTTGACTGCTTGAAGAGCAGCTCCTCTCAAATACTCATTTAGCATCCTGACGCCAGCTTGAGAGCCTAGTCTGGAGCCAGTCTCTACTCCTACGCGCTGGAGGCTGCCCGTAGCAGCAATGAGAAATACCAGATAACGAGCATCCTCAGAGAGTATGTCATACCCAAAAACTGCAGCCAGACACATACACATATCTACCTGGAGCTTCATAGAAACTGCAGTGTCTGCAGCGGCCCCTCCAACTACTGAGACAGCAGTACCAAGGCCCGGAATAATGCCAGATAGGCTAGTTGATCCACCCACCATTGCAGCCATCCGAGCATAGCGCGATACGATTTGATCCGCTGCCCTTAGCTGATGATTCCACTCAGAGTCGCCTGGATGTGTATTCCTGCTCTGGCTCAAATACCGTTCGGCGGTCGCTTGGGCATCTTCAGGCGAAATGGCTATAGATTCCACAATCTTTAGCAGACGTGACTCTTTATCTTCATTTGGTTGAGTCAAGATTCACCCTCTCCTGCGCCTTGATTCAGCGCGTCCCCTGCCCTAGTAAACGTCCAGTGTGAACGCCATCCCTGCCGGCGACTCCTTGAAGTCCAGCACGGCCTTGGTCAGTCCGTCCACAAGGCCCGCGTCCATCAGCAGAACGTTCATGCCCTCGTGTGAGACCACGTAGTCTTCGGACCCCTGCTCGTCAATCACAATGCCGAAGTCGCCCTCGCCCTTCCAGACGGGCGGCATGGCCAGCCTCAGGAGCTTGCCGGGAGCCATGACGCGCGTCTCCATAATGCGCTTCAGCTCCTCTTTGGCTTTGTCTGTCACGGTTACCATGTTGTCTGCGCCACTCCCCAGAGATACGTCCGGTTACCAATGATAACCCAAAACGGGAGAATGTTGCACGATTCTTAAAATCCTTACAGTTTGCGCCAAACCGCACAAAAGGTATTGACGACCTCATTGACGGCCCATAAAATGTTCAAGTTAGGCGAAATATCCCCATCCATAGAAATATCTTACGAGATATTAACTGAAGTGTGAAATGACAGTAGGCGAAGAGCAGGCAGCCAAAGAGTACCTACTTTCGAGGGTGATAGACATCTTTGAGGAGGTGACGCGCTCCGGGCCTTACACCGTGTCCCGGGAGTGGTTCACCCTGGACCTCACAATGCCCCAGGTCAGGGTGCTGTTCCTCCTTCTCCAGGAAGGCCCCCTCCGGATGAGTGGACTTGCCTCCACCCTGGACGTGTCCATGTCCAGCGCGACGGGCCTTGTGGACCGCCTGGTGGACAAGGAGCTTGTAGGCCGGTGGCCCGATCCGGACGACCGCCGCTCCGTGCTCTGCGCCCTCACCGACGACGGGCGCGAGATGGCCCTTCGACTGCTGGCCGCGCGGCGCCACCGGTGGGAGGAGCGGCTGATGCCCATGTCAGAAGACGACCTTGAGAAGGTGCGTGAGGCCATGGAGCTTGTCCTCGCCGCCACGCGCCGGGCGACCGCGGAGCTGGAGCAAGCGGCAGCCGGAACACTGGGACGCTAGCCCGTGTCGGAGACGGCGGGAGCGTTCCACTTGACAGGTGTGATGAGAGAGACGCGGCTAGCGTCCTAAGGAGCTTCCATGTGGAGACCTACCAGGAAGAAGACAACGGAGCGGGACGAAGACAGCCAGGTTGCTGAGGCCCTGGACGGAGGGAACGGCCGCGGCGGTGGCGGATCGTCCAGGGGCGGCGGGGTTGTTGACGCGCCCACCGTAGATAACGACGGGAACAGGCTGCCGACGGCCACAGACGCAGACAATGGCCACGCGGGCGGCGCGCCCCCGGCGAGAGGCGGCGGAGGTGTGCCTCCTATGGGCATGGGCGGCGGCGGCATGGGTATGGGCGGCGGCCAGCCCGTATCTCTCAAGAACCTGACCACATTCACGTCCTTCAAGTATCCGGTCTTCCGGCTCTACTACGGCGCAATGGTGGGCCAGATGGCCGCCATGAACATGCAGATGGTCGCGCGTACCCTGCTCATCTACCACCTGACCGGGTCAGGCGCAGCCCTGGGGCTGATGGCCCTGGCAAACGCCGCGCCCATGCTCTTCTTCTCCCTGTTCGGCGGGGTCATAGCCGACCGCGTCCAGAAGAAGTACGTCCTGTGGGTGGGTCAGGCGGTCTCGGCCTTGATCTCCCTTGGAGTCGCGGTGACGCTGATGCTCGGGCTGATGACCGAGGAGCGCGCAGGCTCCTGGCTCATCCTGATTGTGGCCGCTCTCATGCAGGGCACGGTCATGGGGCTCATGATGCCATCCCGCCAGGCGATGATCGCAGAGATCGTGGGGCAGGAAGAGCTGATGAACGCGGTGGCACTCAACACCTTCGGGATGAACGCCATGCGCCTGCTGGCCCCCGTGCCGGTTGGGTTCATCATTTTCCTTTTCGGCTACGAGGCGGTCTACCTGGCAATGACCGCCATGTACGTCATCGCCGTCATCTTCATCAGCCTCATGCCCAAGACCGGCACGGTTTCCCTCAGGGGCCGCGGCGCAATGCGGGACGTGGTGGACGGGCTGAAATACGTCAGGAACGAGAAGGTCATCCTGATGGTCCTCATTGTGATCTTCATAGTGACGCTCCTCTCAATGCCCTACATGATGCTCCTGCCGGCCCTGACCGAGGACATTCTGGGCATAGACGAAAGGGGCTACGGCGCTCTCCTGATGGTGTCGGGCATCGGAGCGATGCTCGGGTCTATCGTCCTGGCGTCGCTGCCCAACAAGAAGCGGGGCCTCATGCTCATCCTGGGGAGCCTTGTGCTCGGCATTGCGCTGGTTGGGATGTTCTTCTCTCCCTCCTGGTTCCCGATGATCGCGCTGCCACTGGCCTTCGGCTTCATCTTCTTCGTCGGCATTGGGCAGACGGCCCGCATGACACTGGGCAACACTCTGCTGCAGTACTACGTTAAGGACGAGTACCGGGGCCGTGTGATGAGCCTGATGATGATGGAGTTCGGTCTGACCAGCTTCGGGGTGTTCTTTGCCGGCCTGCTTACGGACGTGATTGGCGTTCAGTGGGCGGTAGGCGGCCTCGCCATCCTGCTGATAATCTTCTCCGTCTACGCAATTGCATTCGTCCCCAGCATAAGGAAGCTGGACTAGGAAGGCGGGAAGTCCACAGTGCAGCGCAGGCCCTGGAGAGACGACACGGCGGTAGGCGGCGGCAACGGCCGAGGCCAGATGTCCCCCGACGTGGCGACGGCCGGGATGGGCGACCACGGCGGCGTCCTGGGCCAGACCTTCGCCTCTCTAAAATATCGTAACTTCACCTACCTGTGGCTTGGGCAGATCACCCACGCCTTTGCCCTGTGGATCGACCAGATTGCCAAGCCGCTGATGATCCTGCATCTCGGCGGCGGCGGCCTGGAGCTTGGCCTTGTATTGCTGACCCGCACCGTGCCTGCAGTTGTCTTCGGGATGCTTGCGGGCGTCATCGCCGACAACTTCAACCGGCGCTTGGTGCTGCTTCTGACCAAGATATCCGTGTTCGGCCTCAGCGTGATCTTCACCGCGATCATCTTCCTTGGCCTGGTGGAGATGTGGCATATCTTCGCATACAACGCCTTACGCGGCATGACCATGGCCTTCGACCAGCCCGCTCGCCGCGCCATGATCCCCACCATTGTGCCCTCATACCTTGTGACCAACGCAATGGCGCTGAGCACGGGAAGCATGACGGCAATGCGAATTGCTGGAGCGGCCGTGGCCGGAGGCCTGGTTGCCACAACCGGCTTTGGAGTCACCTATGCGGTTATGACCGCCATCTACCTGGTGGCCGTGTTCTTCACCTGGTTGCTGAGGCCCGCCGACCACGAGCGCTCCGGCTACCAGGGTATCCGCAGCATGGGCAACGACTTCACGGAGGGAGTCAAGTACGCCTGGAGAGTCCCGGACATACGGGGCATCCTCATCATCTCCCTGGGGTGGTTCGCCTTTGGTATGGCCTTCATGCAGGTGTTCGCCCCCCTCTTTGCCGCGGACGTCCTGAAGGTTGACCCGGATGGCACTGGTATCGTCGACAGCATGGTGCGAATGATCTCCTGGGGCAAAGCAGGTGAAGGAGAGGGAGAGGTCAGGGGCGCAGGTCTCCTGGGCGCTATGCTGTCCATCGCGGCCGTTGGCAGTACCGTAGGCGCGCTGGTGCTGGCCAAGACCAACCCCTCAAAGCACAGAGGGCTTATCATGCTCATGCTGCTCTTCGCATTCGGCGTCCTGCTGATAACGTTCTCAGCTTCCACCTACCTGAACTCGGTGCCCCTGGCCCTCTTTGTCCTCCTGTTCCTGGGCGTGGGCCAGGCCGGTTTCTTCCCTCTCATCAACGCGGTGCTGGTGGAGAAGGCCCACGAGACCATGCGAGGCCGCGTGCTGGGCGTGCTGGCCCTGGACAGGACGATGACAACGGCCGGGGGAGTCGCGGCCGGCTTCATGGCCGAGGCTATGGGCGCGCAGATGGCGCAGATTCTCTTCGGCGCGGGGCTCATCATCACTGCCGTCTTCATGTCCTTCTCAGCCTCCCTGCGTCGCATACAATAGCCTGCCTGGTCCCAAGGCCTTTCAATTATCAGGACAGCTAAGTAGGCGTTCGGTGCTAGGCCATTCGTTCCCGCTCATAGCCTGCCCCGTACTTGATACGGGGGTGAGCCTGTCGAACCATTTGAGCGGGAAGACCGCGGAAATATCCGACACCGCTCATTTACTTCGACTAGCTCAGTATGAGCGGTGTCGCGCGCCATACCAACGCCTGTAGATAGTACCGGAAATGACGCCCCTTCTCTGAAGTGCTATCATCTGTGCCAGCGTCTACTTGCGCAGAGATGACGAATGGCTGAACACACACGCGTTTCCGGCCCACGATCCGCATTCTCCAACATGCTCAGCACCCCGGCCCTTCGGTACAGGGGCTTCCGGCTGCTGTGGCTGTCCACGGCCTTCAGCAGCTGGGGATTCGTGGGCGAGATGGTGATCCTGGGCTGGGTAACCCAGGTACTCACAGAGGATACCTTCGCCGTGGGAATCGTCTTGGGAATCAGGATGGTGCCATTCTTCCTCCTGGGCGTCCCCGCGGGCGCCGTCGCCGACAGGTTTGACCGGCGGCGCATGGTCGCCATTGTCAACATTGCGATGGCCGCCCTGATCTCCGCACTGGGCCTGCTCATCATGCGGGACCTGGTGGGCGTATGGCACCTCGCGGCCTTCGGGTTTGCGGGTGGCTGCCTCAGGGCCATCAACATGCCTGCCCGCCAGAGCCTGGCCTACGACATCGTGGGCGGAGGCAACGTGGTGAACGGGCTGGCCTTCATGTCGATGGGGATGAGGGTGGGAGCCATCGCCGGTTCCCTGTCAGCGGGGTCTCTCATGGCGCGATTGGGCGCGGACGCCGCCTGCGCCGCCCTGGCCGTCGGCTACGTCCTGGCCGCCATCTCCATCATGTTCATCCGCGACCGCGGGCAGGCGGCCCCGGTGGTCAGGGAGCCCGTATGGCAGAACCTCAAGGGCTTCTGGAGCGAGCTTCGGCGCAATCGCTCCCTGCAGATGCTGGTGGTCCTGTCTGCAATGGCGGAGATCCTGGGGTTCTCCCACCAGGTCCTGATGCCCACGCTGGCGAAGGATATTCTGGACGTCGGAGTAGAGGGCCTGGGCGTGATGAACGCCGTGCGCTCCGTGGGCGGCATCCTCGCCATACTGGTACTGTCAGCAATGGGTGACGTGCGGCGAAAGGGGACGCTCTACCTGTTCGTGCTGCTCATATTTGGGTTCTCCCTCATCTTCCTGGGCTTCGCAGACACCTTCTACTTGGCGATTCTGGGCATCACCCTGGTGAACGGCCTTGGGGCGTTGTCGGACATACTGTCACAGAGCCTGGTGCAGAGCGTGGTGCCCAACGAGTTCAGGGGCCGCGCAATGGGATCGTGGACGCTGGCCGTCGGCATGGGGCCCCTGGGCCACTTCCAGATTGGGGCGCTGGCCGCCGCCTTCGGGGTGACGTTCGCGCTGGCGACTCACGGGGCCGGACTGCTGGTCCTGGCTGTGGGGGGCCTGGCCCTCTTTCCCAGGTTCAGAAGGTTGTAGGCCGCCGGGAGAGGACGGCAGAGAACAATGGAAAGACACGATAGGTCTTGGCGAGACAGGGACCCCTCGCAGCCGGCCACTCCCATAACGATGGTCGGCATCCGGCGCGTCCTGGAGTACTTCGTTCCGTACAAGGCCAAGTCGGTCTACATCCTGCTGTGCATAGCCGCGACCGCCGTGCTGGGACTCGCGCCGCCGCTGCTCATCCGCACAATCATCGACGACGCCATCCCCAACAAAGACATGTCGCTGCTGAGCATCCTGTCCATGGGAATGGTCATCGCCGCCCTGCTCTCCGGCTTCGTCAGCGTCGCCCAGAACTACCTGAGCAACCTGATAGGCCAGGGCGTAATGTACGACATGCGGAACCACCTGTACCAGCACCTCCAGGGCCTGCACCTGGGGTTCTTCATCGGCGTGCGGTCCGGGGAGACGGTCTCACGCCTCAACAGCGACGTGGCCGGCATCCAGAACGTGGTCACCGGCACGATGGTGAGCATCGTGTCCAACGCCGTCATCCTGGCCACAACCCTGGCGATGATCTTCTACCTCAGCTGGCCCCTTGCCCTCATCTCCGTCATGATCCTGCCGCTGTTCATTGTGCCCACGCGGAGGGTCGGGCGCATACGGCAGGACCTCACGCGGGAGACCCAGCAGCAGCGCGCCGACCTCACCCACATCCTGCAGGAGACCCTGAGCGTGGGCGGGTACATCCTGATGAAGGTCTTTGGACAGGAGCGCGCCGAGCGCGAGCGGTTCCGGGAGAAGAACCGGGAGGTCATGCGGCTGCAGGTGCGCCAGGCCCTTGTTGGCCGGTGGTACTTCATGATTATGGGCCTCTTCGGGACCCTTGGCCCGGCCCTGGTGTACTGGCTGGGCGGCTGGCTGGTGCTCCAAGAGTCCATGACCGTTGGGACCGTGGTGGCGTTCGTGGCCTACCTGAGCAGGCTCTACGGGCCGGCGTCGTCCCTGGCCAGCGTCCACGTGGACGTGACGGCGTCCCTGGCCCTCTTCGAGCGCATTTTCCAGTACCTGGACATGAAGCCGGAGATACAGGACTCGCCGGACGCCTCGCCCTTGGCCCGCGCCAGGGGCCGCGTCGAGTTCCAGGACGTGTCCTTCCACTACCGGGAGGGGAACCCCGTGCTTAAGGACGTCACCTTCACCATGGAGCCGGGGCAGACCTTCGCCCTGGTCGGGCCCAGCGGCGCAGGCAAAACCACCCTGACGTACCTGCTGCCCCGCTTCTACGACCCCATCGCCGGTCGCATCCTGATCGACGGCCGGGACATCCGGCAGACGACGCTGGAGTCTCTGAGGAGGCAGGTTGGCGTGGTGACCCAGGACACCTTTGTCTACCACGACACAATGAGCCACAACCTGCTGTACGCCCGGCCCGACGCCGCGCAGGAGGAGATTGAGCGGGCGTGCCGGGACGCCCAGCTGTACGACACGATCATGAACATGCCCTGGGGATTCGAGACGATTGTGGGCGAGCGGGGCTACCGGCTGTCCGGCGGCGAGAGGCAGAGGCTGGCAATAGCCAGGGTGATCCTGGAAGACCCGCGCCTCATCGTACTGGACGAGGCCACTTCATCCCTGGACTCGGTGTCGGAGCGGCTCATACAGCGGGCGCTGGAGCCTCTGTTGAGGGAGCGCACGGCCCTTGTGATTGCCCACCGGCTGTCCACGGTCCTGAACGCCGACCATATACTGGTGATGGACCACGGCCGGATAGCGGAGCGCGGGACCCACCGGGAGCTGCTCAACCGCGGCGGCCTCTACACCCGGCTGTACGAGGCGCAGTTCCAGGAGCAGGAGTCGCCTGAAGATGTCGGAGCAGCAAGGGAGTCCTGAGCCAGCCGCTATCCCACTGCCGCGCCTCCCGCCTGGACCTTGGGCAGCGTGAAGCTGAAGGTGCTGCCCTCCCCCAGTACGCTCTCCGCCCAGATGCGGCCACCGTGCGCCTCCACTATGCCCCTGGCTATGCTCAGCCCCAGGCCCGCGCCTCCGGACTCCCTAGATCGTGACCTGTCCGCCCTGTACGACCAGTCGAAGAGGCGGGGCAGGTCCTCCTCCTGGATTCCCTCTCCCGTGTCGGCAACCTCCACCTGCACCACCTCGCCGGCATCCCTGGCCCGTATCAGGATGGTGCCGTCCGGCGGCGTGTGGCGGATGGAGTTCTGCACCAGGTTGTAGAGCACTCGCTGCACTCTCCTGGTGTCCATGACCACCGGCGTGATTTCTCCGTCCAGGCTCCCCTTCAGGCTCAGGCTGTGCACTGCCGCCTGCGCCGACATGCTCTCCAGCGTATCGGAGATGAGGTCCTGCAGGGACGCCGCCTCCACGTGGAGCTCCAGCACCCCGGCGTCGATCTGGGACAGCTCGAAGAGGTCGTTGACAAGCTGCCCCATGTTCTCAACCTCAGTCAGGGACGTGCGGATGTAGCGTCCGACCGTGGCCGGATCGGCGACCACGCCGTCGTTTATGCTCTCCAGCATTGCCCTGATGGAGGCCAGGGGCGTCCTGAGGTCGTGGGAGACGGCGGAGATCAGCTCCCTCCGGGCCTGCTCCAGCTCGCGCTCCCTGCCGAAGCTGCTCCTCAGCCGGTCCGACATCGTGTTGAAAGCGGAGGCCAGCTCTCCGACCTCGTCATTGGTCTCGACGGACACCTGGGCGTCCAGCCTGCCGGCGCTCATGTTGCGGGCGCCCTGCATGAGGTCGTGTATGGAGCGGGTGGTGGGCTCGGAGAGGGCGTAGGCCACGAAGATCGCCATGCCAACAGAGAAGCCGAGAAGCCCGGCCAGGAGCGCCAGGTCGTGGCCCGACAGGAACATGAGCACGGCGGTGAATCCAACGTTCACAAGGGCCAGGATGGCCGTCAGCACCGATACCAATACCAGCTTGGAGCGGAGGGATCCCAGCCAGGGCGGCGACGGCATCCGGGGGACGGCCAGTCCGAGCAGGACCGTGACGCCCCCGGAAATCAGAAGGAATGACGCTATGGCAACCAGGTCTCCCAGCGGGGGGCCCAGTAGAAGAATGGTGAGAAGTATCACCAGGGCCGTCATGCCAAGGAGCGTGACGGCCGCCAGAGCCACCCTCCGGGATAAACCGCCCATAGCCATCACTCCTCGAACTTGTACCCCACACCCCACACGGTCTTGATGTACCTGGGCTTGACCGGCTCCGCCTCCACCTTCTCCCTCAGCCGCCTGATGTGGACTGTGACGGTACTGGAATCGCCCGCGTAGCTGTAGTCCCAGACCTTGTCCATGAGCTGCTCGCGGGTGAACACCTGCCCCGGATTCGACGCCAGGAAGAAGAGCAGGTCGAACTCCTTCCCCGTCAGCGATACGTCCCCGGCCCTGGTGGTCACAACGCGGGTCTGGGGGTTGACCGTGAGCTGATCGAAGCGCAGCGTGCCGCCGGTAGCCTGGGTGGGGCCGGAAGACATGCGCCTCAGGACGGTCTTGACCCGGGCCACCAGCTCCCGGGGGCTGAAGGGCTTGGTCACGTAGTCGTCCGCGCCCAGCTCCAGCCCAACAATCCGGTCAGTCTCGTCGCCCTTGGCCGTCAGCATGATGATGGGCACCTGGCTGTCCTTGCGGATCTGCCGGCACACCTCCAGGCCATCGACGCCGGGGAGCATGAGGTCCAGGACTACAAGGTCGGGCGCCCACTCCTGGGCCAGCCGCAGGGCATCGCTGCCGTTGGCCGCCAGGGACACGTCGTACCCCTCCAGGCTGAGATACCTCTCCACAACCTCCGTGACGGTTGGCTCATCGTCTACAACAAGCACTCTCTCCATCATTCCCTCCCTTAGTCCTACCAGTATACACCCGAAAACGCCGATGAATGACTGGTCTCCATCCGGTCCCTTGCCACTATGTTACGCTGGCAAGGTTGCGAGGAGGTGAAAAACATTACAAAACCCTTAACTGAGGAAACCCCAGCTCATGACTCGGTACTCGGTAGATTGACTCCGACGAGTGCGTCTTTCGTATCGTCTCAAATATGTTTATACTAGACACAAGATACGCGTAGAGGGAAAAGCTGACAGTCCCGCCAGACGAATCAGAAGCGAAGGAACAAAAATAATCTGTCCCGACAGTTCGACAGTGATGAGACAGTGATTGCGTACTGGGGGCGAAAATGCTCGTACCCACAGAGCCGAGAATCTACCACATCGTCCATGTGGATAGGTTGTCTTCCATCATCGCGGACGGAAGTCTGTGGAGCGATAGAGCTATGGATAGCCGGTCGGCAACTGGAACCGCTATAGGCATAAGCAACATCAAGCAGCGTAGACGAGGCATTACACTCTCTAGTCATCCCGGACTACGCGTGGGTGACTGCGTGCCGTTCTATTTTTGCCCACGCTCTGTCATGCTCTTCGTAATATGGAGAGCAAACCATTCTGAACTGGGCTACCGAGGCGGTCAAGAACCTATCGTCCACTTAGAGGCCGATCTACGTCAAACAGTGGCTTGGGCTGATTCTAATGGACACAGATGGGCATTCACTTCATCAAACGCGGCGTCCAGCTACTTTGAGGACTACTGCGACCTCAATTGGCTGGACAAGCTACACTGGGATGCTATACAAGCTCGAGACTGGTCTGGAGAACGCAAGGAACCCAAGCAGGCTGAGTTCCTAGTTGAACGCCTGGTCCCTTGGAATATGATTATCCGCATTGGCGTGAAAAACCCTAGCACGCTTAACAGAGTTCAGGAAGCGATGCAAGCCACTGCGCATTGTCCTCCTGTAGTGATCAAACCGGACTGGTACTATTGACTATAGGGGAGGCCGGCATGATCGAGTATAAGAAGGGTGACATCTTTGCTGAGGATGTTGAAGCACTTGTGAACAGCGTCAATTGCGTGGGTGTAATGGGACGTGGGATTGCACTTCAATTTAAGAATATGTTTCCTGAAAACTTTAGGATCTACGAAGAGGCATGCAAGCGCGATGAAGTACGACCCGGTCAAATGTTCACTTACGAACTAAGACAGTTGACCAACCCACGATACATCATCAACTTTCCAACCAAGCGACACTGGAGAGGCAAGAGCCGAATAGAAGACATAGAATCTGGCCTTCTTGACCTAGTCCGTGAAATCAAGGAACGCGATATCCAATCAATCGCGATTCCGCCGCTAGGTACGAACCTTGGGGGACTGGCGTGGGAGGACGTGCGCCAGCGTATCGAATCTGCACTGCGTAACCTGGATAAAGTTAGGGCTATTTTGTTCGTGCCAGGTAGTGTTCCAACTGACGACCGACCGAATCGCTCAACCAAAGTCCCGATCATGACTCCTGCCCGAGCAGCGTTAGTCGGATTGATGCATCGCTACCTTGAAGGCTTACTGGATCCATTCGTCACGCTCTTGGAAGTCCATAAACTCATGTATTTCATGCAAGTAGCTGGAGAGCCACTTAAGTTGCGATTTCAGAAAGGCCTATATGGCCCATATTCAGAGACAATCAGACACGTACTTCGCCCTCTGGAAGGACACCTAATATCAGGATATAGGGATGGTGGTGACGCTCCCGACAGACAACTTGAACTAGTACCGGGGGCTCTTGAGGATGCCAAGGTATTCTTGAGTGGCCGTCCGAAGACTAAAGATCGCCTTGACCGTGTAGCCCAACTCGTCGATGGATTCGAATCATCATTTGGACTCGAACTTCTGGCCACCGTGCACTACGTTGCTAGTGAGCACCCATCCAGTACGGACGAAGATATTATTGCCCATACCTATGAATGGGGACATCGAAAAAGGCAGTTCACCAAGCGCCAGATAGGCATAGCAATTCAGAACCTGAGGCAGAAGGGTTGGCTCACCACTGATTCACCAATAGAAGTTTCATGAGTTGTCGCTAAAGCCGCGACCATGCTATCCCGGGGACAGGCCAATTGAAGCGGCTGCCGGCAGTGTGCCTCTTCCTGGCAGCGCTGGCGCTCCTGGCCGCGGCCTGCGATGAGAGCCGCCCCATTCAGACGCCGCCTGGCTTCCTCGCTCCGACGGTCACGGAAGAGCCGACCGTTGCCATGCTGCCAACCGCCGCCCTGGAGCCGACGGTCGTAATGGAGCCCACCTATGCCTTGGAACCCACCGTCGCCTTGCAGCCCACGGTCGTAATGGAGCCTACATTCGCCGTGGATCCCACAATCGAAACGCTGCCCACCGTGGCAATGGAGCCGGTCGTCACCTCTGAGCCGACGGTCGCTTTGGAGCCAACCGTCGTGATGGAGCAGGACGGCTTCCATGCGCCGGACCCGGTAGAAGGCCTTGGAGACGTTCAGGAAGCCCTCGTCGGCGGGCAGGTCTTCCGGCTGGAGGTGGCCCGCACGCCGGAGGACAGGGCCCGGGGGCTAATGGGCCGCGAGAGCCTGGCGCGGGACGCCGCCATGATCTTTGTTTATGCAGATGAGGCCCACCGGAGCTTCTGGATGAAGAACACCCTCATCCCGCTGGACATCCTGTATCTGGACTCAAGCGGCGTTGTGGTGGACGTGCAGACCATGACGCCACAGGTCGGCGCGCCGGACTCGGAGCTGACGGTCTACCCCTCTGCCGCGCCCGCTAGGTACGCCATCGAGATGAACGCTGGTCTGGCTCAGGAGTACGGCATTCTGCCCGGGGCGCAGGTCCTATTGCGCTAACCTGCGCCCTACACCACGTGGGGGGCGTAATCCATCCCAATCTGTCCCGCCGCCTTCAGAGCGTCGTACTCCTCCTCCGTCAGCCCAAGCACCTCGCGGTACACGTAGTCGTTGTCCTCGCCCAACCGAACCGGCGGCTTGCGCACGATGAAGGGCGTCTCCGACATCTTGAAGGTGGTGCTGGGATACAGGTGAGTGCCTATCTCCGGGGCGGTGACTGAAACAAAGAAGTCGCGCTCCTTGAGATGGGGGTCGTTGAAGGCGTGGATCTCGTGAAGCAGCGGCCCGGCAATGACGCCCTCTTTCTGGAGCGTGTGGAAAAGCTCAATCGGGTCCTTGTCGACTGTCCACTCCTCAACTATCCGGTCGAAGTCGTCGTGGTGTGTGCGGAGGCTCGCCATGTCCTCGAACCGCTCGTCTTCAACCAGCTCCGGGCGTCCCATCACCCGGCAGAGGGCGTGCCACTGCTCGATTCTGCCTATGGAGATGGCGATCCATTCGTCGTCGCCCGCGCACCGGTATGCGCCCTGGACAAACCAGGCATCGCGGTTGCCCGGGGAGCTCGCCACTCGCCCGTTGATGGTGTAGTCCATGAACAGCTCGCCCAGGTGCGGCATGAAGTTCTCACCAAGGGCCACGTCCAGACGCACTCCCCTGCCCGTCTTCTCGCGGTGGTGCAGCCCCATGACCGCGGCCATTGCCAGGGTGACGCCGGTGGAGGCGTCAGAGGCGACGGAACCCGGTATGCCCTCCGCGTCCATGTTGGGATAGCCCGTCACGGAGGCGTGGCCGGTGGCGGCCTCGAACTGGCTGCCTATGCCGCGGAAGTAGTTCCAGGGGCCGGTCTGCCCGAAGCCCGTGGCGGAGATCATGATGAGGCGTGGGTTCCACTGGCTGACCGTGGGCCAGGAGACGCCCAGCCGGTCCATGGAGCCGACGGCGTTGTTCTCAATGAAGATGTCGCTCTTCTCAATGAGACGCCGGAAGTTCTCCAGGCCGCCGGGCTTGGTCAGGTCCAGGCTGATGCCCCGCTTGTTCCGGGAGTGCTGGGTGAAGCCTCCAAAGCGGTTCCAGGGACGCTCGCCCGGGTCGCGGTTGGGGTAGGGCGAAAAGGCCGCCCGTTCCTGGGACTCCTTGGAGGGCCGCGCGAACTGCCCCCGGCTGGTGGCTGGAAGCTGGTTCAGGGACTCGACGCGGATCACCTCCGCTCCCATGTCGGCGAGGAACATTGTGGCGTATGGCCCGGCGTAGATGACCGTCATGTCGGTTATACGGACGCCGTCAAGGGGCAGCTTCTTGTTGCCGTTGCCGGTCCTAGAGGCAGCCGATGACGAGCGGCTCGTCGCAGGAGGGGTGGTTGAGGCGCGGCCGGCCCCGTCGGTTGCGCCGGCGGCGCCGGTCATGCGGACTACGGCGTCTTCGGAGTAGCCAAGCTCGCCCTGGAGCACCTCGGTGTTGTGCTGGCCGAGCATGGGCGCGGGCCTGCGGACCACCCACCAGTCCTCGTTGTTGTAGATGGGCGACCCCAGATAGCGGAAGGTCCCCGCTGCCGGGTGCTCTATCTCACCGAAGTAGCCCCTGGCCTCCATCTGCGGGTTGTTCACAACACTGTCAAGGGTGAGGATGGGGGTTATCAGGAGACCGTTGGCCTGGCCCTCCTCCACAACCTGCTGCTGTGTCCTCTCCAGGAGCCAGGGCAACCAGATTGTCATCTCGAACTCTTCACGCGCGTCCAGGTCCAGCTGCCCCATGGGAGGCGCGTAACGCGGGTCGTCCAGTAGCTCCGGCATACCCAGGGTTGCCACGGCCAGGGGCCATCGCTGCCCGCCGCCGGAGACGTGAATGTAGCCATCGCCGCAGGGATAGGGGCCGGAGGGATAGCCCTGTCGGATTCCGCCCAGCCGCTTGCCGCGCTCGCCGGTGTACTGGTACGTGATGAGGCCCAGCAGACGGCCGTTGATGGAGGCCATCTGCGTCTCGAAGATGGACACGTCCACCTGTTGCCCGCCCAGGCCCTGGTACTTGCGGCCGTACCAAGCGAAGAGGGTGGCCATCGCCGCGTTGTTCCCAGCCTGGTACTGGACGTGGTTGCCGCCCAGCTTCAGCGGGTACATGTCAGGCAGGCCGGACGCCGTCATCCTGCCGCCCATGGCGTACAGGGTCAGCTCCGATGCAATGTAGTCCCTGTACGGGCCGGTCTGCCCGAAGTTGGAGACCGACGTGTAGATCAGGTCCGGGTTGATCTCGTGGAGAGTGTCGTAGCCGAGGCCAAGCTCGTCCATGACACCGGGCTTGTAGCTCTCAACCAGCACGTCGGCGTCCCCGGCCATCCTCTTCAGGGCCTCCAGCCCCTCGGAGGTCTTGAGGTCCAGGGTGACGCTTCTCTTGTTGGTGTTGAGGAAGAGAAAGATGCCGCTCTTTTCGGGATGTGGCGCGTCCTGGGGGAAGGGACCGAGGGTGCGCGCGTAGTCGCCGGCGCCGGGCTTCTCCACCTTGATGACGTCCGCGCCGAAGTCCGCCAGCAGCTTGGTGCAGTACGGGCCGGATATGCCGTGGGTCAGGTCTATTACTCGGAGGCCGGAAAGAGGCTGGGAGTTGTTGTTGTCCTGCATTGACTGCGCTCCTGCGACGAGTGTTCCTCAAACGAGGTTTCGCAGTAGCATATCACAAGAAAGGGCGTTTTGCCCTACCACTGCTGCGAAGGTATTCTCTACAGGCGTTGGTTATGGCGCACAACACCGCTCATCCTGAGCTTGTCGAAGGAAATGAGCGGAGGCAAATACGCCTACAGTCTGCCCGCTCAAATGGTTCGACAAGCTCACCATGAGCGGGCAAGAAATGGTATTACCAACTCGTATAGAGAATACCGCTGCGAAGGGCCGCCTTCCGCTTGGCTAAGACGCCGGCACGAACTTCAGGGACAGCGAGTTCACGCAGTGGCGCGTGTTGGTGGGGGTGAACCGCTCGCCGACAAAGACGTGCCCAAGGTGGCCTCCGCAGCTGGCGCACTCGATCTCGATGCGCATCCCGTCGGGGTCCGGCAGACGTCTGACTGCTCCTGGCACCTCCTGGTCAAACGCGGGCCAGCCGCACCCGGCATCGAACTTGCTGTCAGAGCGGTACAGCTCAGCGTTGCAGCGACGGCAGAGGTAGACGCCCGGCTCGTAAAAGTTGTCGTACTCCCCGCTGAAGGGCGGCTCCGTGCCCTTTCCCTCAATGACGTATGCCTCCACAGGGGTCAATGGGTTGTAGGTGGTCCTGTCTGCCTGGGCCATTACTGCATACTCCTTCCTGGCGGGCCGATTTGCGTCGCAATTATAGTGGCGTCTATGACAAGCATATCATAGAGGTATGGATTACGCTTGTCCTGAAGAGCGCGACCCAATCGCGGGTCACAGGAAACCAAAGGCCAAGAGGTACACTTTGTCCAGGTCCTGCATATCGCAGATGACTTCATAGGTGACGCTGTTCCCGTCTCGGCTGAGCTTTTCGTTGTAGCAATAGGTATTGGTGGTTGTAACCGGGTTCCATCGGTCATGGGCCTCTTCGGCATTACCCTCGGACTCGAATGCGATTACCGTCTTCAGCTTGAAATCCCACGAGCTTACCTTCTCAAAGGAGACTCCCTCAAATATGCAGTCCGAAGAGAATGAGCAGTAGGGCGTTACCACCGTGGCTATCTCCGTGGAGAGGGGAGACATAACATCCGAAACCTTGTCATACAACGACGTGGTGCCCCTATTGCGCCGCCGGAGCAAGTCCTCCATCAACTCTTCGTCCTCCGCAAGCAGTACAGACCCGTTGGGAAGGAACGCAAAGGCTTCCCAATTTTCCGAGGCGCTCGCCATTACTTCCACCCCACGTACCTCTTCCCTCTGATAACCCCTATCTTGTAATACGTTCCTCAGCGCTTCCCCCTCGCCTGCTCCGCCAAAGACGTATATACCCGGAGCGAACGCTATGTATGTCACGTCTCCCGGGCTAATGCCAAAGTCGGACGAGAAATCGTCATCCAACTGGCCTTCTACCATGCGACGGAAATACAACAGATCGCCGTCTTCCTGTAACCGGGCCATATTGACGTAGAGCATTCCTCTGGCGTCGCCTGGGAGCATCCTCAGAAATGCGTCCGCCTCGCCACTGCCACCACCTCCCCCGCCGCACGCTGTGGCGAGAATAGCGCCAAAAACGACCAAGTTGACAGCTAGCAGTTTAAGTTTCACCGGTGGCGCCTTAAATAGAAGACTCAGCGTAGTCAGGAAGATAGGATAGCTATGATGGGATAGTTGCACAAAACCAAATGTACGTCAAACCGCCTTTTGCCATAACCCTGAATGCGGTTTAAGAATACGACGCTCATCAAACAGCCGGGTTTATGCTAGAATCGCGTTATCATTGATTGACAGAGGGCCTAGAGGCGGAGATGGAGTACTCAGAGATCATCACCATAGATCCGGGGAAGCGCGGCGGAAAGCCGTGCATCCGTGACCTGCGCATCACCGTCTATGACGTGCTGGAGTACCTGGCGTCCGGCATGTCCGAGGATGAAATAATGGCCGATTTCCCGGACCTGGAGCGCGAGGACATTCGAGCGTGTCTGGCCTTCGCAGCGGACCGGGAGCGCCGTGGCTATGCAGCGACAGATCCTCTCAAGAGGCCCGCCAAACAGACAGAGTGAACATGACGCCGACGAGCGTCATGAGAAGTCTGTATTGAAGAATTGACTCAGAACTCCTTTGTCACATACAACTTCATACATGAGCCTGCTCCCGTCCCGGCCGAGCTTCTCGTTGTAGCAATTGGGATTGCGGTTTATTGATGGTTCCCAGCGGGCGTGGGCGTCCTCAGCGTTATTCTCAGACTCGAACGCCAATACCTGCTTCATCCTGAAATCCCATAAGCCTTCCTTCTCAAAGGAGACTCCCTCAAGGATGCAATCCAAAGAGAATGAGCAGTACGGCGTTACTACCATGGCTATCTCCGTGGAGAGGGGAGACATAACGTCCGAAACCTCGTCATACAGCGACGGTGTGCCCCGATCGCGCCGACGGAGCAAGTCCTCCATCAGCTCTTCATACTCCGTAGCCAGGACTGTTCCGTTAGGAAGAAACGCAAACGCCTGCCAATACCCAGAGCCGCGTCTCCACACCTCTACACCATGTATCTCCTTCTCCTCATAGCCCTCTTGCAATACGCCTCTCAGTGTTTCTCCTCCGCCGAGTCCACCCAAGGCGAAGGCTCTATCGCGGCCCACCCTGGAAAAAGCGATGTATGTCGCGCCTGCCGGTCTTATGCCATATCCAGGCGCGAAAATGCCGTCCCATCGATCCACTATCAAGCTGCGAAAGCTACGCAGTGCGCCGTCTTCCTGCAATTCGGCCATGTTCACAAAGCGCATTCCCTCAGCGTCGCTTGGAAGCATCTTCAGAAAGTCCTCTACCTCTCCGTCCGCGCCGTCGCCGCAAGCAGATGCCAGAAGCAACACCGGCATTGCCAGAAACACAAAGAGCATTCTGAGTTTCATTTGGGGCTTATATCGAATCTTACCCAGGGCACTTTTACGCGTCCCTGAGTCTCCGTCCCCGTATTTTCTTGTCTAGTTCTATTATACTCCGAACCTAGTAAGTTTCTTACCCGCCGAAAACACCAATCTTCTATTCGCTGCTTTCGGCAGCCTCTTTGAGCCTTAGAAAAATGCCAAAAATCAGACCTAAAAGCACCGCTATGTAAGTGAGAAACAGAATAGGAACAAAAGGTGTTAACTGATTGTCTGTTGCTGATTGCAACCAAGAAAGAGACGCCATCACCATTAAGAACGCCATACATACAGGGGAGAATGCTCTATTGAGCTGTGCAATTGTTCCTTTACCATCTGGAATCAAACACGCGAATAGGGCACTCCCCAACATTACAGAAAGTAGCGCAGCTCTTACTTGGTGGATATCGTCAACCGTCTCATACATCCCATCTTCGCCGGAGTAGATGACTCCTACTAGCAGTATGACAAATATGTAAGCTAGTCGAATCGCAGGTAAGATATTAGACACTGTGACATTACCCATCATAAGTCTCTCCTCTCAATTCCTTCATTACACCCGGAATAGTAAAATCCCCTCGGTCTGATTTGACTAAGGGGATTTTGGTTGTTGCTGAATCTACTAGCTTATACGCTCAGTAACTCTAAATCTTCTGGGCAGTAACCTCTCGTTAGCCGGATCTACCAGCAGTCTCATTCCCTCTAGCGCGAAAGATCCTAGTATCGGCTCTACTCCTTCTTCCCCAAATACTACTAGGGTATACTCCTCTTGGCCTTCATAGACAATCCTAGCCCATCCAGCCCATTTACGTTGCACACGCCCATCCGCATATTCCACCTCTACGGGCTTCTGTCGCTGAACCCCTAATAGCTCCAGCGCTGACGATGGAACCTGAGACAAGAAAGCACCAGTATCTACCAACGCTTCAAACGACTCAACTGGACCACCGTCTTTGTTCCCTATGTCTATCTTGACTGAAAAGGTGCTCATGCTCTTCTCCCTGCTACATCAGACCTAGTTGTCTCAACTCATCAACGGGTATACGCTCGTCCTCGCGTGTAATCTTGATTGTCACACTCACTAAATGGGAACCGTTATACCAAGCTATCGGATGATCCATCCTGAGAACGCCAAGGCTATCACTCGTCATCGCGTTCACGATGTGATCCCGCACAGCACGAATAAGCCTCCTGTCGTCCTCACCAAGCGGACCAACAAAGGTGTAAATATGCTCTCCAGCATCGCCATCAGTTGTCCGTACAACCACCTTCATCTCAGTCTCTTGCTCAGGCATTCTAACTCCTTCTGTTACCCCGATTGATTATTCTAGCTATTGTCTCGTTATTGACAGGTTGATCATCTGCTAAAAGTTGCCAGGCGGCATTCCCTATTCTTTCTTGTTCAGCTTCTTGTGCCTTTTCTTCTCTTTCATCAAAGGCATTTACATGTTCTATGCTGATTAGGTCTTTGCCATGAATCCACAATCTATGTTTGTTCAATTTGCCATCAATTATGACGTACATCCTTCTCCTTCTCGTCCGCCTTCTTGAATATCTCCTTGATTTCCTTGATGAGTCCTACGATTCCTTCGGGTTTTTCGTCCTCTTCATCCCAGGGCATCTTGCGGTCTGCTTCAACTTTCGCCGGTCTGCTTATCTCCTTGTCGTTCATCTCTCTCCTCCGCCAACATCTGCTCTATCTCTTCCGGCGTCCGAGTCCTGACTACCGCTCTCACTATCTCTTCAAAGGAAGCTGGTAGTGGTGGAGGGGAGATGTAATTGACTTCCTCCGACTCAGGTGTAACCCCTCTGGGTTTCTTCCTTCTGCGATTCCCGCGTGACACTCTAGCCTCTCTTTCTACGCTATCATGTCTGCCCAGCGCAGACGCTTCCCGTGCATCGCTCCTATCAAGTTTGCTATCTGAGTCATTGTATCCGACTTCCTATCGCTGTGCCTACCTGCGAATTCGGTTGTATACCTGTGCAGGTGCTTCACGCTGATGTGATGGTACACTCCAACGATTCCCCTCTTAAACATCGCCCAAATACTCTCTATCCCGTTGGTGTGAGCATCGCCATCAACATACTGCCCTTGGCTATGCTTGACGGCCTGGTGCAGATAGTTTGTGAGTCCCTCGTATGCGCGAGCCTCATCAGTGTATATCTGCGCACCAGCTTCAATGTGAGTCTCGATGAATCTGTGGAGAGTGCGCTTATCAGGATTCGCTATCGGCATCGCAATCACCCGATTAGTGATTCGGTCCTTGACTCCGACTACAGGAGTCTTACCGACGGTTCCCCGTCCAGACCTGAGCTTCTTGTCAGAGTGCTTGTTCTTCTCCTTGCCCCCGATGTAGGTTTCGTCTACCTCAACCGGGCCTCCAAACAAGCCTCCAGGTGTCTCCAAAGCTCGCCTGATTCTGTGTCCCAAGTGCCAGGCAGTCTTTTGGCTCACTCCCAAATCCCGATGCAACTTCATTGACGATACACCCTTGAGGCTTGTGCTCATAAGATAGATTGCCAATGCCCACTTGCTCAGAGGCAAGTTAGATCCGTGCATCACGCTCAGAGTCTTTACCGAGAAATCCTTTCTGCAATCACCGCACCTATAAGGCTGAGGCTTGCGAGTTGTCCGCTCCCTGATATCCATTGAACCACAGAAAGGGCAGGCGATGCCGTTAGGCCAACGGGATTCTATGAAGAATTGCTCTACCTGCTGTTCGTCCGTGAAGCGATTTACCGCCTCTACAATCGTCATTCCCTTCCTGTAAAACTTGCCGGGTGCTCTCCCCATCTTTACTCCTTTCTGGGTAACATAGTACCACAAAATAGGCGTAAAGTCAACACGTTTTAGGACTTAGACCACTGACACGCTCCGTTCTCTGCTCTCTCCCCGCAGGGCCAGAAGGTGAAATCCAGTAGCCTTATATCTTCCACATCAACATAGTTGACGCTCGCTAACACACCATTGATGACGGAGCTTGCCTTGTTGTTAGATGTAGTTAGAGAACACCCAGCGTCATACAAACTATGTGAATCACGCGACTCTAAGGGTGACGGGATAGTCAACTGCATGATGTCTACCAGGTTATAACGGACATTGGCGAAAGACTCCCAATCCGAGCAAGCCATTGGTAGAGGTGCTACCATCTCTACAAGCTGGACCCCTACACCTTCACGCTCTATCCAAGTGATATAGTAGCCAGCATCGGTTTTCGAGTTTGCCGTGAAAATGTGCTTTCCCGCTCCTGCTCCTCTTCCATCTGCCATACTCAAGTCCCAATAACTACTATCACTCCGATAGTAGTCCTCTAGCTCCGAACTGGACACTTCAAGAGCGCAATCCGGGGATGCAGAGCAACGCCCAGTAGGGTCATCTGTAAATAGTGTGGGCGAAGGCTCATGTGTGGGCGTAGGAATTCCCAAAGCTATAGCAGCATCCTCAGTTGCAATGCTATTTCTAGCGACTTTTTGCCAGATGTGAAAGTAGAGCAAAGATTCCTGAACGCGCTGCTCAGAGCATCCGTCACGACGCCCCATCTCCGCATAGTCTGCCTCAGTGACTCCAGCTAAACCCCTCCACGTTAGAGCGAGATCACAATCCCCTACTACTCCTAAGTACTCGGGATAATCATCAATTGAGAATGGAGTAGGAGTTGGATAGTCTATCGGTTCAGGAATCGGAATAGCAGTAGGGCCTACTACTACCTGTTGAGACTCAGGGACTTCTTCTGTCTCTGCATTACCTACACATACTCCTGCAACGAACACGACAAAGAGGAGTGCTATGTATCCTAGCCACTTGGGAAATGATGATGGACTATATGCTCTCTCGGGATCGAAAAACAACTTGGTGGGCCTCCCTGCGACTAAAGCCGCTCAGACTACCTAGCCAAGTCGCCCGCTCGGGGAGTAGAGCCGCAGGAAAAGCCCATAGGACGTCTAAGGGCTTATGCGCTCTACATCCCTATTGCGGGATAAAGCGAAAACGACTTGGCTAAGTCACGTAGATGATACCAGTCAATGCCTGCGCTTGCCAAGCATAGATAGAAGGCGTACTATCAGAGCATCCTAGCCAACGGAAGATTCACTATGAATCTCTATTATGTGAATCCAAACCCTCAAAACGATGGCTACCACGAGGTACATCAGCAAGGATGCGCTTGGCTAGATATGGTTACTAACCCTGTCTACCTTGGCGTATTCACATCTTGCCAACCGGCAGTAGTGAGAGCCAGAGCTTTTGGCTATATACCATCAGACGGATGTTTCTGGTGTTCGAGACCGTGTCACAGGCGTTAGAGTTTAACTACTTCCGCCCATTCTTCAATCGACTCTGGAGTTGGTATGATGATTAGAGATCGCCCGTCCGCTAGCGTAATACACCCCTTCATTGTCCCATGCCCACAACAACTTGCTTCTGTCTGTATCCCTCCAGCATTCAGAGCCGCAACTATCTGATGAATACAGAAGTCGATCGCACACACTCTACCATTGATAGGCATTCTGGCCTGATTTTTGTAAGTCTTATCAGTGTGTGGTACATCGCAGTAATCACACTCATTTTGTGTAGTCATTAGCTACATCTCCGTGCTTGGGTAAAATTGTTAGTAAGCCCCTTTCATTTGCGAGAATCTTTCCATGCCTTAGTGCAGGCGGGAAACCGAGGGTGATATTGCGGGATATTTGCACATAATTGACCTCTCAGTCAATTTGGCCTTTCACTGGCGACAAACTTAGCGGTTAGCCATATCTCTAAGGGTGGGTGTAGAATACAATAAGACAGGAGGTGATTATGCAGCTCAAAGACGTAATGAAAACTGAGGTGATCACTGCGACCCGGGACGTAAGCGTCTCCGAAGCCGCCAGGCGCATGAGGGAGGCCAACATCGGCTGCCTGGTGATAGTTGACGGCGACTCCCTGGTGGGCATAGTTACGGACCGGGACCTGCTCATCGGCTGCCTGGGCGCAGGCCACAACCCCGCCGAGAGCCAGGTGTCCCAGTACATGACCAGCCCCGTCATCACGGAATCGCCGTCCACCGAAGTCCAGATCGCGGCGCACATGTTGGTGTCCCGGAGGATAAAGCGGCTGCCCCTGGTGGAGGACGGCAAGCTGGTCGGCCTGGTGTCCTTCTCGGACCTCGGCCACAGCATGGGGTAGAGCGCGGGATTGGCTGTAGATGCGCCGGCGAGCACGGCCAGAGACGTGTAATGGCGCCCTGCGCGCCACGCCGAATTTACCGCGTTAGCGGTATGAGCTACTCAGGCTTGGACGGAGGGGGAGGCGGTTCGGTGAAGTCTTGCCCATCCTTTATGGCTTGCTCCCGCCGCTGATTCCACTCTATCCACGCTCTGCGCTCTTCTTCACGGCCTTTATTGTACCGCTCTTTCAGGTAACGCTCTGCTAGCATAGCGGCTCCTTCCACAATTAACAGTGAGCCGGTCAAGGCTATAATGAAGAATGGCGCTGAGCCTTGTCCAATCTCCAGGATGGTCTTT
The DNA here is from genome assembly GCA_034421015.1 of Dehalococcoidia bacterium. Lineage (GTDB taxonomy): Bacteria > Chloroflexota > Dehalococcoidia > Lucifugimonadales > UBA2985 > DAOUJW01. The sequence goes on along the minus strand of DAOUKT010000015.1, from coordinate 81,242 downwards.
GGCAGTCCGTCCTGGGCCATCGTCCGGGTTTCGTACCAGATGACAAACGCAAGGGAAGCGAGACATTGCACGCCGGAGAGAGCGACATACCACCCTGCAAGAGCTGGACGAACATTCACGACTACCTATCTGAGTTCAGCCTGACTTTAGACTAGCGTTACGAGGTTGGAGTGTCAAGAACTTACTGCTGCTCCGTTGCACTCTCATTCGCCAGAGCCTATATTATGAACGGTCGGTGTTGAGTGAATACTGGCATCCATAAGAACCTTTATGCTAAAATGCGCCCATGTCGCTCTCACTTTTTCATCCCATAATCAGGGAGTGGTTCAGCAGCAGGTTTGAGGCCCCCACGGAGGCCCAGGCCCGGGGCTGGCAGGCCATCTCGGAAGGCCGCCACACCCTCATCGCCGCCCCAACCGGGTCCGGCAAGACCCTCGCCGCCTTCCTTACCTGCATCGACGGGCTGGTGCGGCAGGGGCTGGAGGGCTGCCTGCCGGACACAACCCAGGTTGTCTACGTCTCCCCGCTCAGGGCCCTCTCCAACGACATCCAGAAGAACCTGGCCGCGCCCCTGGAGGAGATACAGGCCCTGGCCGAGGAGTCCGGGCGCTTCCTGCCTGAGATCCGCACCGCCGTCCGCACCGGGGACACCAAGGCCTCGGAGCGGCAGCGTATGGCAAGGAAGCCGCCCCACATCCTCATAACCACCCCGGAGTCGCTGTTCATCCTGCTCACCTCCAAGAGCGGGCGCAGGGCCCTGGCCGGAGTGAGCACCCTCATTCTGGACGAAATCCACGCCGTCGCCGACGACAAGCGCGGCTCCCACCTCACCCTGTCCGTTGAGCGACTCTGCGCCCTCGCGGAGGGGCCCGTCACCCGCATAGGGCTGTCGGCCACGCAGCGACCGATAGAGAATATGGCCCGCTTCCTTGTGGGCAACGACAACATTGCAGACGACGGTACGCCCGACTGCCTGATTGTCGACTCCGGCCACGCCCGGGAGATCGACCTGGCGATTGAGATGCCGCCAAGGGAGCTTGGCCCCATCGCCTCCCACGAGCAATGGGCGGAAACCCTGGACGACATTGCTGGCCTTGTGCAGTCCCACGGCACAACCCTGGTCTTCGTCAACACCCGCCGGATGGTGGAACGCATTGCCCACCAGATGTCCCAGAGGCTCGGAGAGGAAGCGGTGGTGGCCCATCACGGCAGCCTCGCGCGCACCACGCGGCTGGCCGCCGAGGAGAAGCTGAAGCGGGGCGAGGTCAAGGTGTGCGTGGCTACGGCATCCCTGGAGCTTGGCATCGACATCGGCGTGGTCGACCTCGTCTGCCAGATAGGATCGCCACGCTCCATTGCGACACTGCTCCAGCGCATCGGACGCTCCGGGCACAGCCTCCTTGGCACCCCAAAGGGCCGCCTGTTCCCCCTCACCCGGGACGAGCTTGTGGAGTGCACGGCCCTGGTCAGGGCGATACGCCGCAGCAGCCTGGACTCTCTGATAATCCCGCCCTGGCCCCTGGACATCCTGGCCCAGCAGATAGCGGCCGCATGCGCCGTCGAGGACTGGGACGAGGATGAGCTCTTCGAACTCTGCCGCCGAGCCTACCCCTACCGCGACATGCCCCGCTACGAGTACGACCGCCTGGTGGAGGTCCTCTCTGATGGGTTCGCCCCAAGACTGGGGCGCAGCGGCGCTATGCTGCACCGGGACGGCGTGAACCGACGGCTCAAGGGGCGAAGGGGCGCCGGGATTGCCGCCATGACCAGCGGCGGCGCAATTCCGGACACCGGCGACTACGACGTCATCGCCGAGCCGGAGGAGACTTTCGTCGGCACCGTCAACGAGGACTTTGCCATCGAGAGCATGGCGGGAGACGTGTTCCTCCTGGGCAACACGCCCTGGAAGATCAGGCGCATCGAGAGCGGCCGCGTCCGGGTGGTGGACGCGGAGGGCCAAGCCCCCAGCATCCCCTTCTGGCTGGGCGAGGCCCCGGGCAGGACCCGCGAGCTTTCGGAGGAGGTAACGGAGCTGCGGGAGGCCATCGACGAGCGTCTTCACGACCCGCCGAAGGCTGAACGATGGGTCGTCAGTGAGACCGGCGTAACAGGCGAGTGCGCCCGGCAGATTGTGGCCTACTTCATCGAGGGCAAGCGCGTCCTTGGCATGGTTCCCACCAAGCGCAGGGTTGTCGCAGAGCGCTTCTTCGACGACAGCGGCGGAATGCAGCTTGTCGTCCACGCGCCCTTTGGAGCTCAAATCAACAAGGCCTGGGGAATGGCCCTGCGCAAGCAGATATGCCGCACCTTCGACTTTGAGCTGCAGGCGGCGGCCACTGACGACGGCCTCAACTTCGCCCTTGGTTCATCCATGTCGTTTCCACTGGAGGACGTGTTCTCATACGTCACCTCGCGCAATGCGGAGGAGGTGGTCATGCAGGCCGTCTTCCAGGCACCCCTCTTCGGAGTGCGCTGGCGATGGGACGCCGCCCGGTCACTGGCCGTGCTGCGACACACCGGCGGTCGAAAGGTTCCCCTGCCACTGCTGAGGATGAGGTCGGAGGACCTGCTGGCCGCCGTATTTCCGGCGCAGGTCGCATGCCAGGACAACGCGCCGCCGGGCGACATCGAGCCGCCAGACCATCCCCTGGTCTTCGAGACCATCCGCGACTGCCTCACGGAGGCGATGGACGCCGAGGGGTTGAAGGAGGTGCTGGCCGCCATTGAGCAGGGGGAGATTGAGGTGTACGCACGGGACACGGTGCAGCCCTCCGTGTTCTCCCACCAGCTTCTCAATACCATGCCCTACGCCTTCCTGGACGACGCTCCCCTGGAGGAGCGACGCTCCAGGGCCGTGCCCCTGCGGCGCGCCCTGCCGGATGACACCAGGGACCTGGGCGCGCTGGACCCGAAGTCGGTCGCGGAGGAATCGCAACGCGCATGGCCACGGATAAGGGACGCTGACGAGCTTCACGACGCCCTTATGCACCTGATCGCGCTACCGGAGAAGGTCATCTACGTCAGGGACCCAATGCCGGACTACGAGGGCGCGGACAACCCTATGGAAACCTGGTTTGAGGAGCTGGCCCGTGACGGCCGGGTCTACACCATCAATCACCCCAACGGCGAGGCGGCCTGGGTTGCCACAGAGAGGCTTCACCTGGCCGCGACAATCTATCCCCAGGCAAGGCTTGAGCCTACGCCCCTGAACGGCCTTGCTCACCCGGATGAGCCGGACAGGGAGGAGGCCGTCTACACCCTGCTGCGAGGCTGGATAGAGTGCTCCGGCCCGTTCACGGCCGAGGAGATGCGCAGAACACTGGACATCCCGGAGTCGGACGTGAAGATAGCCCTCGCGAGGTTTGAAAACGAGGGCGTGATACTCCGCGGCCGGTTCAGGCAGTGGGTTGAGGATGAGGAGTTCTGCGATCGCCGGATTCTGGCCCGGATACACCGCTCCACCATCGGCCGCCTGAGGCAGGAGATCAAGCCCGCAACCCCGGCGGCTTTCGTGAGGTTCCTGCTCAGGTGGCAGTGCGTCGAGCCCGGCTGGCAGCTGCACGGCGAGGACGGCGTGGAAGACGTGATTGAAAGGCTCCAGGGCTTCGAGGCTGCGGCCCAGGCCTGGGAGTCGGACATCCTGCCATCCCGGGTCTCCGACTACGCCGCTTCCACTCTGGACGCGCTCTGCTTTGGCGGCGAGGTGATCTGGGGACGCATCACCGGCCACCAGAACAACGGACACGACTCACCGGCGCGCTCTCCACTCTCTCGCAACACGCCCATTACCCTGGCCCTCAGGGAGTCCCTCGACTGGCTCCTGGACGGCCGGAACCACGACGAGCTGAACATAAATGGCGCAGCGAGGGAGGCCCTGGAAGTCCTTCAACGGCGGGGAGCGTCCTTCCCGTCGGAGATCCAGTCTGCAACGGGACGCCTGGCCTCCGACGTTGAGGAGGCGCTGTGGCTGCTGGCTGCCAGTGGAATTGCGACGGCCGACGGCATGGCAACTCTCCGGCAGCGCATCCGGGGCAACTCCGAGCAAGGTAGACGCTCCACGCGCACAAGGCGAGCTTCCGGGGGCCGCCGCGGCGGTTTCAGCCGCTGGTCCGTGCTGGAGGCCCCCAATCCTGAGCCCGACGCCCCGGAAACCCCGGTAGAGGCAAGGGCGCGCCAGCTTCTGCGGAGGTACGGCGTGCTGTTCCCGGAGCTGCTGGGCCGGGAGCCAATGGCCCCTCGCTGGCGTGACCTGATCCGGGTGCTGAGGAGGCTGGAGGCCCGGGGGGAGATCCGCGGCGGGTTATTTGTGTCCGGCTTTGTGGGCGAGCAGTTTGCACTGCCGGAGGCGGTGGAGCTGCTTCGCAACGTCAGGAGCATAGAGCCGACGGGACAGCTGGTGACCGTATCGGCGTGCGACCCGCTAAACGTGGTCGGCATCCTCACGCCGGGCGACAGGGTTCCCTCGATTCCGGGCAATCGAGTGGCGCTAAGGGACGGCGTCCCGGTCTGCTCTCTGGAGAGCGGCAAGTTGGTGGACAGGGCAAAGGCGGGAGACCCGGACCTGGCAAGGGCCCGCGCCATGCTCCAGCCGACGTCCTACAGGCAAGAGGCTCCCACCTTTGTTGAAGTGTAGCGCCTGCAAGCGCTATGCCGAGCGCGAAAGGGCCGCGGCCATCTCCGCGGCGGACGCGAACCGCTCTCCGGGGTTTTCGTGGATGGCGCGGGCGATGACAGCCGCCACACCCTCCCCCACTTCCGCGAGGGACAATTCTACGTCCTCGCCCGGGGCCGGCAGCCTGCCGGTGAGCATCTCGAACAGCACGACACCCACAGCGTATATATCGGCGGCGGGGCCAACGGAACCGATTTCCTGATCTTCACGCTGCTCAGGGGCCATGTAGCCCGGAGTTCCCCGCCCCGCTAGAGCAGCGTCGCCTGCTATCCCAAAATCGGCCAGCTTTGCTGTGCCGTCCTCGCCAAGCAGGATGTTCTCAGGCTTGACGTCCCGGTGGACTACGCCGGCCTCGTGGGCCGCAGCCAGCCCTTCCAGCGCCTCGCCGGCAATTCGCAACGCCTCCCCGACCGGCAGCCGTCCGCCTTCGGCCGAGTCCAGGCGCGCTCTCAGGTTTCCGCCCGGGACCCACTCCATAACCAGGTAAGGGCCAAGGCTGGCGCCCTCCCCAACCTCGATTACCGCAACTATGTTGGGGTGTTTGAGGCCGGCCAGCAGCTCCGCCTCCCGCCTTATCTCCTCCATGTCCACGTCCCCAAGTAGGGCCACCATCAGCGAATGAGCAAAGGAGTCGTAGCGGTTGCTGATGGCCTTGATCGCCACTCCAGAGCCGGTATCCGGGTCTTTGGCTTTGAACACCGTCGCCTGGGAGCCCCCTGCCCTGCCCATCACTTGGAAACGGCCTATCCTCTCAGGAAGAGGCGCTTCCTCGCCGGGGGCGTACTGAAAGGCGTGGTCCACCGTATCCTTGGGCATGACTAACCCCCGTCCATCCCCTCAAAGTAAACGAGGATGATGGTGATGTTGTCGGTGCTGCCCTCGGCTATGGCCCTGGCAATGAGGGCGTCAACCGCTCCGCCCTCCGTCTCCGCCATCACGACAGAGGCGATGGTCTCGTCGTCAATGAAGCCGTGGAGACCGTCGGAGGAGAGCAGCAGGCGGTCTCCCTCGTCCACTGCAAGTGAAGCCGTGAAGGGGTTTATGGGCTGCTCCAGGCCCACCGCCTGGGTGAGGGTGTTGCTGAAATAGGCCATAGTCTCCTCCGGCAGCCGGACGCCGGCGCGGGCCTGCTCAGCCGCAACGGTGTGGTCCTCAGTAAGCTGGGAGATCCGACCGCCCCTTATGAGATAGGCGCGGCTGTCCCCCACGTGGCCCAGGTGGATGCGCCCGCCCGACAGCAGGGCGACGGTCGCGGTAGTGGCCATGCCGGCTCGCTGGGGGTCGCGGTGCAGCGACTCGCCGGAGAGGCCCGCCTCGTAGACGGCCTGGCTTATGCTGCCAAGGGCCCGGGACAGCGACAACTCAAGAGATTCGTCATCCGGCGCGTCCGCGTTGGCTCCCGAGGCGCCGTACTCCTTGAGAAGCAGGTCGACGGCCATGGCGCTGGCGTCCTCGCCGCGCTCGTGGCCCCCAAGCCCGTCGCAAACAACGTAGACGGCGTCAATGCCGGTCAGGACTTCCGGCGCCTCCAGGACGCCCATGCAGTCCTCGTTGTTCTGCCGGACAGGGCCTTTCTCACTCCGCATCTCAACCCTGGTGCGCAATGCCATACCACCCTCGCAAAAGGAACCTGGTTCGATGTGTGAAACAGTGTTCTTGAAGAATTCTAGCGGCCTTACCGCCAGGGCACAAGAACGACACTACAACGGCAATGTGGTCTGCAGCGTGACTCCGTGGTAGAATATGGACTTATCCAAGCCAAGACATCAAGACTCTTTTCACGGACAAAACACTATGAACGTACAACAGCTCAGGGACAATCTGCCCGTGACCCGGGACATGGTCTACATGAACACAGGGTGGTCTGGCCCCATGCCCACACCCGTCCTGAAACGTATCCGCGACACCCTGGAGCAGGAGGCCAATGGCGGCCCCGCCAGCCAGAAGGGACTGGCCCTGACCCGGGGCCTGCAGAACGAGGCGCGTGAGGCCCTCGGCGCTCTGGTGAACGTCGATGCCAATGACCTGCTCCTCACCCACAGCACCCGGGAGGGACTGGACATCGTCATCTATGGAATGGGATGGCAGCCGGGCGACGAGCTGCTGATCTGCGGCCTGGAGCATCCCGCCCTGACGCTGCCCGGAGAAGTGCTGGCCGAGCGGAGCGCAGTCACCATCAAGAGCCCGGACATCCCCTACACGGCGCAGCAGGGGGAGATACTGGAGACCATTGCGGCCGCCATCACTCCCAAGACCAGGCTGGTGGCCCTGAGCCACATCCAGTACACCTGCGGGCTGCGGATGCCAATCAAGGAGATTGCCCAGGCTTGCCGCGAAAGGGACGTGCCTCTGCTGGTGGACGGCGCGCAGAGCGTCGGGCACATTGAGGTTGACCTTGCCGACTTGGGAGCGGACTACTACGCCATGCCCGGCCAGAAGTGGCTTCTTGGCCCCAACGGAACGGGGGCGCTCTACGTGAACCCGGAGCGGTGGGACTGGCTGGAGCCTCTATTCTCAACCAACGCCAGGGAGTCGGCGCGCTCGGCGGAGCTCTCGCCCCTGGCGCGGTTCAACCTGGTCACGCATAACCCCGGCCTCGTGGCCGGCCTCTCGGAGAGCGCGAGGCTGGCAGCCGATATCGGCATACGCAACATCGAGGAGCGGGCCATGCTCCTCGCCGACCACCTCCGGCGGGAGGTCGCTTCCGTCCCCGGCTGCACGCTTCTCAGTCCAACATCCCGCGAGTCGGCTTGCGGGCTGGTCACCGTGAGCCTGGAGGGCTGGCCGCCCGCGGATCTCACTACCGCCCTACAGGAGCGACTCAATGTTGTGGGGCGGACGGTCCACGACCCGGACGGCATTCGCTTCAGCACACACTTCTTCAACACGGAGGAGGAGGTGGAAAGGGTTGTGGATGCGCTCAAACAGCTGAGCGCGGAGGGGCACACGGCTCCATAGCCACACGCTTAGAATCGCCATGGCCTTGTTGGGCCACATAAGAACGATGAAAATAGAGGAACGCCAGGGCCAGACCCTCCCGCGCAAGCGGGAGTCCACTCCACGCCGCCCCTGGATTCCTGCCTCCGCAGGAATGGTCAGAGCGGGGCGACAATCCTCAATTCATCTGTTTTCATGGTAATAGACCCGGCGAATCCGGCCAGGCTTCCGGAAAGGAGGTTCAGATGGCAAACGGCGCGCTTTCGGGACTGAGGATTGTTGAACTGGGCGACTTCATAAACGCGCCCTACTGCACCAAGCTGATGGGGGACATGGGAGCGGAGGTCATCAAGATCGAGCCGCCCGCCGGCGACTCCGCCAGGCGCTACGGCCCCTTCCCCAACGACGAGCCGCACCCGGAGCGGAGCCTCCTCTTCACCTACTTGAACACCAGCAAGCTGGGCGTCACCCTGGACGTGCGGAAGCCCCTTGGCAAGCGGCTGTTCAGGGAGCTGCTCAAGGACGCCGACGTGCTTGTGGAGGGCAACCCTCCGTCGGTAATGGAGGAGTTGGGGCTGGACTACGACTCCATCAAGGACGTCAACCCTGCGCTGATCGTCACGTCGATCACGGCTTTCGGGCAGTCGGGGCCGTACCGCGACTACAAGTCCACGGACCTGGTCTCCTTCCAGATAGGCGGCATAGGCTATCCCACCCCCGGCGACGTGGAGAACCCGGACGCCAGCCCGCCCATGAAGGCGCCGGGCCACCAGGCCGACATCATGGCCGGCGTGACCGGCGCGGCGGCAACGATGACCGCTCTCTTCGCCCGTGAGTTCGACGGCGAGGGCCGGCACGTGGACGTGTCGGAGCAGGAGGTCCTGCTCAGGGCCAGCGGCAACGCCGTGGTGTCGCACATGCACCGGGGCGAGACGCCAAGCAGGATTGCAGGCATAGGGCGGCCCATCGCCACCAGAAAGCCCCTTGAGACCAAGGACGGCTACTTTACGGCCCAATTCTTCATGGACCACTTCTGGGAGGCCCTCAAGAACGTGCTGGGGCACCCTGAGTGGATGGAGCAGGAGATTTTCGCTGAGAGGATGATGAGGATGGAGAACCTGGACGTGATCCAGCTGATGGTGGAGGAGTGGTCCAGGGACTACACCCGCGAGGAGGTGTACCAGATACTCCAGGTGGAGAACCACATCCCTTGCCTGCCCATTAACACCATGGAGGACCTGTTCTCCCATCCCCACTACCTGGAGCGAGGCACCTTTGTTGACATGGAGCACCCGGAGGTCGGCAGGTTCAAGTCGCCGGGGCCGTCCTACAGGTTCTCGGGAACGCCCTGGAACGCATCCACCCCCGCGCCCTACCTGGGGCAGCACAACTCAGAGGTCTTCTGCGACCGCTTGGGGTATTCCAAAGAGGACCTGACCAAGATGCGACAGAGCGGCGCCATTTGAGGCGCACGGCCGGACCAACGAGGCCTTAGCAGGAAGCCCATAGCAGGAAACCGGGAGGATCGACAATGAGCAAACTGCCGCTGGAGGGAATCAGAATCGCCGACTTCACACAGGTGGTCCAGGGGCCCTACGCCACCATGCTCATGGGCCAGATGGGCGCGGAAGTCATCAAGGTGGAGACCGAGAGCCGCACGGCCATGGACCAGCGAATGTCCGGGGCTTTCACCAACCTCAACGGGAGCAAGAAGAGCATCACCCTCAACCTCAAGGACCCCAGGGGCGCGGACGTGGCCAAGCGCCTGGTGAAGGTCAGCGACGTGGCGATGGAGAACTTCGCCACCGGGGTGATGGACCGCTTTGGGCTGAGCTACGACGAGCTTCGCAAGGTCAAGCCGGACATCATCATGCTGTCCAGCCAGGCCCTCGGAAACACCGGGCCAATGAAGGACGCCATCGGCTACTTTGCCGAGGCGTCCAACTTCGCAGGCTTCTCACACCTCACCGGCTACAAGGACGAACGGCCGGGAATGGTGGGCGCCATCTGGGCGGACCACCTCACGGGTATGCACATGGTCTTCGCCATTCTGACGGCCGTGAGGCATCACCGCAGGACGGGCGAGGGGCAGTACATCCAGATGTCCATGGCGGAGACCATCATTTCCGCCATTCCTGAGGCTATCCTGGACTACTCCGTCAACAGCCGTGACCGGGGCCGGGAGGAGAACGTGGACGTGGCGATGTCGCCCCACAACGTCTACCGGTGCCAGGGCTTCGACAAGTGGGTTGCGATAGCCGTATCCACCGAGGAGGAGTGGCACGCCCTGTGCAGCGCGACGGGCCACCCGGAGTGGGCCAATGACCCTCGCTTCTCCGACGCCCTCAGCCGGTGGCACAACCAGGGCGAGCTGGACAAGCTAATCACGGAGTGGACCCTGCAGCGCACCGACTACGAGGCCATGCACATCCTTCAGAAGGCCGGCGTGGCCGCCGGGCCGGTCCTGGACGGCGGCGGGCTTTCGGACGACCCGCACCTCAACGAGAGAGGCAACTTTGTGCCCGTGGGCGTGTTGGAGGAGAAGCCCTTCTCCCAGATAGCCCACCCCTGGCGCATGAGCAATTCGCCGACTCCCTTCTACGCCGTGGCCCCCCCGCTGGGCGAGCACACGCGGCACGTACTGGAAGACATCCTGGGCATGAGCGCCGACGAGATAGAGACGCTGACGGTGGAGCAGGTGCTGGTCTAGCAGTCCTCTGAACAAGTCACAAGCCTGTCCATCTCGCCCAAGGACACCTTCACAACCATTCCTGCGCAGGCAGGAATCCAGGGGTGGCGGGGCTGGACTTCCGCCTATGGGGACCTTTGCGTAATTCAAATTGAGGCGCTCCCTCTTCGTCACCCCTGCGAAAGCAGGGGTCTAGAGCATACGAATAGACGATATTAGATTCCCGCTTTCGCGGGAATGACGATAAACGTATTATCCCTAATGTGTTGCCATAGTTGCGTAAAGGTCTCCGCAGGCAGGAATCCAGGGGTGAAGGGGCTGACAGCCTAGGACTCAGGCTCCCGCAGGTAGGCGTCGGAGCCGTCCAGCCAGTCCTGCCGGATCGGGCTGAAGGCGTCTATCTCCACGGTCTCCTCCAGGGCCTCGGCGCTGTGCTCAGCGTTGGAGGGAATGTTGAGGGTCTCCCCCGCCCTGACAATCACCTCCTGCCCGTCCACAATAAAGCGCAACGCGCCGGAGAGGACGTGGGTAATCTGCTCATTCTCGTGCCGGTGCGCGGGCACAATAGCCCCCTCCGGGAAGTAGATACGCCCCAGCATCACCTTCTCCCCTGTGACAATGCGCCTGCGTATGCCGCCAATCAGGCGGTCCTCGTTGACCTCGTCCCACGGCACGGATTTCATTCGATGCTGCCCTCCTGAATGCAGTGGCTGTAGAATCTCTGAACCGGCAATTACGATACTCCCCTGCAGAAGCTCAGTCAACGGCGACGCAATCCTCGTATTCTCTATACGGGTTGGTAGGGCCAACGTCGCGTGGAGCGTAACTCTCTTCCCGCTCATAGCCTGCCCCGTACTTGATACGGGGGTGAGCCAGTCGAACCATATGAGCGGGAAATCGTGAACACGGCGATACCGCTCATTTACTTCGACCAGCTCAGTATGAGCGGTATCGCGCGCCATAGCCAACGCCTGTAGAGAATACCGCAGTCCTCGCCTACAGCATGGCCTCCACCACCGAGATGATCGCAGTCAGGGTGACAAGACTCAGCAGCGTCCCCAGCACTACGCCGTTGGTCACAAACGCCGGCTTTGCCTGGAACTGGTTCGCCAGTATCGTCGTGAACACGGCCGTGGGCATGGCCGATACCACCACCAGTACCTGCTGCAAAAGGCCGTCGATGCCCAGGGCCAGGGTGATGAGGTAACCGGCCCCCGCCGAAACCACCAGCCGCAGGAAGACGGCGGCGGTCAGGGAGCGCAGGTCTTCCGGGGAGAACCGCGTCGCCAGCTGGATGCCCAGCACCATCAGCATGGAGGGCACGGCGGCGTTGCCCAGGATCCTCGCAGGCTCCGCTATGGTCGTGGGCAACTGTAGCTCCAGGAGGTTCACCGCGAGGCCGAACACCGTAGCGTACACAAGGGGCATCCGCAGCACGGATTTCAGCGCGTCCCCTATCCCCAGCCGGCTCCGGGACGCCAGGTACACCGCCAGCGTGCCGCCCAGAGTCGCCTGGCACACGAAGAAGACCACGGCAAACTGCACACCAACCTCGCCAAAGGCCAGCAGGGCCACCGGCAGGCCGTAGTTGCCGGCGTTCATGAAGAGGGTGGTGAGGAGGAATGCGCTTGTGCCCTCGCGCCCCAGGGACAGCAGGCGGGCGACGGCAATGGAGAGCAGGTAAAGCGCCGCGGCCAGGCAGACCGTGAAGAGGGCAATCTTGCCCATTTCCTCCAGGGGAATCTCGGTTCCGGCCAGGGAGTTGAACACCAGCGCCGGAGCGAATATGTACAGAGTTATCTGGCTGATGGAGTCGCTGGGGACGTTTCTCAGCCTGCGGATAAGCGCGCCAATCCCGGCCATCAGGAATACGGGCGACACCACCTCTATGAATATCTCAAGCATTCAGGGACCTTTCGCAGAAACCGGCTGTGCCAGTCAGTTAATGGAGACCCTAGAGCAAATACCCCATATTGAGCCGATGTGTCAACCCCGTCGGAGTCCGACTACTGGCAGACCACTTCCATTTCACGACGGAAAATGCCTTTTCCCAAGTGCAACACTCGTTGACAGTCGCCAGCCCGTCCGCCTACAATGGAGCAACTCAGACTAGGGGGAGTAGACTCACAGAGTATGGTGTCCGTTCAAGTCAGTGTCTCTGAAGCGTTGACCCAGTACCTTTCAGGCCGGAAGGTGCAGGCGCGGCAGGATGCCCAGCAGGAGCTCACCAAGTTCATTCGCTGGATTGGTCGAGAGCGCACGGTGGTCTCCATAAGGCCCCACGAAGCCGCGGAGTACGGCGACGAAGTGACCTCGGAGGCCAGGCAGGACGCGGGCGAGCACCTCCAGGCCGTGAAGAACTTCCTCACCTTCTGCTACAAGAGCAATTTCACCGACAGGTCACTTGCCAAGCACATCAAGGTGCGCAGGGTTGGCCGCAGGGCCGCTCCCAAGGAGAGCGCAAGAGCCACTATCGACATAACCCAGGAGGGCTACGAGAGCCTTCTCACCGAGTTGGAGACGCTCAAGGGAGAGCGAGTCTCGGTGGCCCAGGACATCAGCCGAGCGGCAGCGGACAAGGACTTTCGAGAAAACGCTCCCTTGGACGCGGCCCGGGACCGCCAGGGGCTTCTGGAAGCCCGCATTCGCGAGGTTGAGGACTCCATCCAGCGCGCCAACATAGTCGATGGGAGCGCGTCCGGCCCAGCCGCACAAGACGAGCGGCGCATCAAGCTGGGCAGCAGGGTCAGGCTCACGGACGCTTCAACCAACGACGAGATGGTCTACACGCTGGTGAACGCCTCGGAAGCAAGCCCAATGGACTTCAAGATGTCCGTGGCCTCCCCGGTGGGGAAGGCGCTGATGGAACACCAGGCCGGCGACGAGGTGGAGGTCACCACACCCAGGGGCGCCATGCGTTACCGCATTGAGGAAGTGGACTAGGCTCCTGGCTCCGCGGCTCTTCGGTCCCCTCCAACTGCAACGGCGCCGGCGAGCGGCCCTTTGCTTTTACCATCCCATCTTCTCCGTAGTATGATATAGAGCATCATGCCGAACGCCAGACATGATTTCGGTCGAGTAGCCTCCGTCAAGGCCGAGGCCATTGGCGAGCCGGGACAGCGCACCTTCCGACTGCTGCTGGACGGGCCAAGGGGAGGCGCGTGCATGTGGCTGGAGAAGGAGCAGCTTTCCCAGCTGTCCATGGCCATACGCCAACTGCTGTCCCTGTCCTCCTCGGAGGATTCGCCGGTCTACCCGTCGCCGCCGCCTGCCGAGCCGTCAAGCGAGGCCGGGGAGCCTGTGGAGTTCAAGGTCGGCAAGCTCAGCCTGGGCCACGAGCCGCGGCAAGACCTCTTCCTCATTGAGGCCCACGACCGCGAGGATGAAGACGAAGACGTCCCCTTGCTGGAGTTCTGGGCGTCCCGGTCCCAGATGACGGACCTGGCAGAGGAGGCCCAGACCGTAGTCGCCGCCGGACGGCCGCTGTGCCCGCTGTGCAGCGCTCCGATGGGCGCCGACCCCCACGTCTGCCCGCGCGCCAACGGCCACAACTCCTTCGAGCTGAGATAACTGCAAAGGGGACAAAGCGGGATCGCCGTCGTAATTGCGCTTTCCCGAATCCCTCACAGGCGACATGGATACGGAGAGAAGGCCGGAGAACCCCGAGGACGAGATGAGCCGCTTTCTGCTGGACGGGGAGATATCCCATCCGATGCTCATGCCCCAGGGCTCCAACGATACGCTGCTTGTGTCTGTGTCCGACGGCCATGAGACCAGGGAGGCAATCTACAAGCCTCGCAGGGGCGAGCGCCCCCTGTGGGACTTCCCCCCCGGCACGCTGTACAAGCGCGAGTACGCCGCCTACCTGGTGTCCCGGGCCCTGACCTGGGACTTCGTCCCGTGCACCGTCATCCGGGACGGCCCCTTTGGCGTGGGCTCCGTGCAGCAATTCATTGACGCGGACTCTGAGTCCAACTACTTCAACCTCATTGTGGAACGCCGGGACGAGATGGAGCGCATTGCCCTCTTTGACCTCCTTGCCAACAACGCCGACAGGAAGGCGAGCCACTGCTTCAAGGACTGGGGCGGCAGGGTGTGGTCGATTGACCACGGCATCACCTTCCACGAGGAGCCCAAGCTGAGGACCGTCATCTGGGACTTCGTGGGGGAGCCGATTTCCGCCCGCCTGTTGGATGAGATGTCCGCGTTCCTGACCGTCCTGCGATCTGCCGGGGAGCTTGCGGATGAGCTGTCGGACCTGCTGTATCCGGAGGAGGTTGAGGCGCTGGACAGGCGTATCGAGGAGCTGCTGGCTATGGGCCGCTTCCCGGCCTCAGATCCCTATCGCCGCAACGTGCCCTGGCCCTGGTTCTAGGAAATCCCACATTCCCCAACAAAAGAACACCGCCCGACCAAGTCTGGTCGGGCGGTGTTGCTTCGGGCGAAAGGTGAGCTAGCTGCCCGAGGATGTGGCGGTGGAAGGCGTGGGGGCCGCCCGCTCCTGGGTCCGGCTGATGCCGATGCGCCGTGAAAGGACCACCTTGGCGATGTTGGTGCTACCGCCGGCGTGGTTCTGCCCTGCCCTGGACCGCTGGTTGACCTCCTGGCGACCCTCGTAGAGGACGCCCGGCTCGTTCCTGTCCAGCAGGGAGTTCATGCCCATGAGCTCCCGGGCCCGGCTGGCGATGCGCAGGCTGGACTCTCGGCCGTACACGTTGCCTACGTTGCCCTGGTAGTTGATCTCCATGTGGTTCTGGTACATCCAGTAGGTGCGCCTGAGCAGCAGGTCATGGATGTGGGCCTCGATTACGGCGTCCATGGTCGTCTGCTGCGCTACGGAATCGGCGCCCTTGTTCCCCTTGGCGAACTCAACCATCTGGTCAACAACCTCGTCGCGAGCGAAGGCCCGGCCTCGACCGCCGTGCTCCTGCTCAAGGCTGGTGTTGGATACCTGCCAGCCCTGGTGGTCGCCGCCGATGAGGTGGTCGCCGGGCACCCGGACGTTGTCCAGGAAGATGGCGTGCTGGTCATGGCCGGGGAGAAGCGCCTGCTCCTTGACGTCCAGACCCTCGGAGGGGACCGGGACCATGAAGAAGCCCAAGTTGCGGTGTCGCGGCGCCTCCGGGTCGGTCATCATGGGGCCGAAGAGGTAGTTGGGCCCTTCGACTCCCCACTGGGGCCTGGGCTTGCCGCTCACGAACACGTTGGAGCCGGTCAGGAGCCAGTCGTCTCCGTCGCGGACTGCGGTGCTCTTGTAGTCGGCCAGATCTGCGCCGGAGCTGGGCTCCGTGAACTTCTGCCATGCCGTGATCTGGGACTTGAGCAGAGGAACTAGGAACTTCTGCTTCTGCTCCTCGGTGCCCCAGACCAGAAGGGCCGGGAATACGAACTGGTTGGTGAAGTTGTTGGGGACCCGGAAGTTATGGAACTCCTCGGTTATGATGGTCTCGTGGTCACCGGACAGGCCGCCGCCGCCGTACTCCTTGGGGAACGTTGGGAACAGCCATCCCTTCTCAGCGAGCTTCTTGTGCGTCTCTCGCCAGAACAGGTACTGCTCCTGGCTGAAGTCCCTGGAGTCGTAGGGCTCCTTCATCGCATCAGGGACGTTCGCCTCAAGCCAGGACCGTACCTCCTGCCGAAACTCTTCCTGCTCCTTGGTATAGGGTAGTGCGAAATCCATTCCTACCTTCCTTTCCTTGGGGTGACCCCCTCTTATACTCTGCCGGAGAGCCTCCATCCCTGTCAGGCACGCCATGCAGACGGGCCTTCCCCGACGCGATAAATTTTACCACCCCTGTCGAAGATGTCAAGCGCGTGTATACCCCTCCTCATATCGCGTAGAGCGGCAAAGTTGTACAATTGAACCTACGTCAAGTCGACAGGAGAGCAGAATGCAGTACGGAGTCACAATCAAGGAAGGCACGGGCGACACCCGGGTGGACATCCATTGCACCCACCAGAGCGGCGTGCTGTACGTGGTGCCGGCGGAGGCAAGCTGGGTGTGCGAGCCAGAGAACATCCACGCCCACGCGATGGCCGGGTTTCTGAGGGAACTGGTGGAACTGGGCGATCCGAGGGTGCAGGAACTGATGCAGCGCTGGGGCCTGTACTACCGGGCCAGACCCATCGAGTCCGAGGAGTGACAGCCCTAGTCCGGCGATTGCCCCTGGGCCTGCTCGTCCGCGTCCTCAGCCGGGGTCTCGCCTGAGGCGCCGGCCGCCGTGTCATCGTCCGATACGCCGTTAACCGCGTGAGCCGCGCCGTCGTCCGACGCCCCGTTCATCGGAACGTCCTCCACCTTGGGAGAGGCTGAGCCGGGCCTCGTGCTAAGGACCTCCAGCTCGCGCTCCAGCTGCTCCAGCGGCGGAACCTCTGCGTCAAACAGCGCCACCAGTTCATCCCCCTCCACAGTCTCGTTCTCAATGAGGTACTTGGAAATCTGCGCCAGCTTGGCCCTGTGCGTTTTAAGCAGATCGGTGGCCGTGGTGTAGGCGTGCTGGATGAAGTGGTGCACCTCGTTGTCGATGGCCTCGGCGATCTTGTCGCTGTAGTCGCGCTGCTCCGATATCTCCCTGCCCAGGAACACAAGCTCCTCCTTCTTGCCGAAGGTCCTGGGCCCCAGGTTGTCGCTCATGCCGTAGCGGGTGACCATGTTGCGGGCGAGGTTGGTTGCGTGCTCCAGGTCGTTGCTGGCCCCGGTTGTGCATTCGCCGAAGGTGATCTCCTCCGCGACCCTGCCTCCAAGGGCGGTTGCTATCATGTCCTCAAACTGGCCCTTGGACATGAGATACCGGTCCTCCTCCGGCAGCAGGCGGGTATAGCCGCCCATTCCGCCGCGGGCGATAATGGATATCTTGTGGACAGGGTCAGCGTTGGGAAGCAAACGAGCCACCAGAGCGTGGCCCGCCTCGTGGAACGCCGTAATCTTCTTCTCCTTGACGGTGATGACCCGGCTCTTGCGCTCCGGCCCGGCAATCACGCGGTCGATGGCCTCAGCGAACTCCGTTGGCCCGATGTCCTTCTTGCTCTGGCGCGCCGCCAGAATCGCCGCCTCGTTGACCAGGTTGGCCAGGTCCGCCCCGCTGAATCCGGGCGTCTGCTGGGCCACCCTGGTCAGATCGACGTCCTGGGACAGGGGCTTGCCCTTGGAGTGGACGTCCAGAATGGCGTTGCGGCCGTGAATGTCCGGCGCGTCCAGAACAACCCTGCGGTCGAAGCGTCCCGGCCTCAGAAGCGCCGGGTCCAGGATGTCCGGCCGGTTGGTGGCCGCAAGCACAATGACGTTGACCCCGGTATCGAACCCGTCCATCTCCACGAGGATCTGGTTGAGGGTCTGCTCTCGCTCGTCGTGGCCTCCGCCGAGGCCCGCGCCTCGATGACGGCCCACGGCGTCAATCTCGTCTATGAACACGATACAGGGCGAGTTGCGCTTGGCCTGGTCGAACAGGTCGCGCACCCTGGAGGCTCCAACGCCCACGAACATCTCAACGAACTCGCTGCCGCTGATGGAGAAGAAGGGGACGCCCGCCTCTCCTGCCACCGCCCTGCCCAACAGGGTCTTGCCTGTACCCGGAGGGCCCACCAGGAGGACGCCCTTGGGAATCTTTGCCCCCAGAGAGGCGAAACGCTCCGGGAATCTCAGGAACTCCACAACCTCGTGCAGCTCCTGCTTGGCCTCCTCCACCCCCGCCACGTCCGAGAAGGTGACCGTCGGCTTGTTGCCCACGAACATGCGCGCGCGGCTGCGGCCAAAGCTCATTGTCTGATTGCTGTTGCCCTGGGCCTGCCGCATCATGAACAGGATGATGGCGCCAAAGAAGATGAGGGGCAGGAAGTTGATGAGCACGCCGAACAGGTTGCCAAGGCCGCTGTTGCCCTTGACCTCTATATTGACGGCAGTAATGTCCGCTTCGCTCTCCTCCAGAATGCTGAAAATGCTGGTGCCGCTCTCCTTGCGGGAACGGTACGTCTGCCCGTCGATGCCAACGACGCTGAGGGTGTTGTCGTTTACCTCAATGCTCCTCACCTGCTTGTTCTTGGCCATCTGAATGACCTGGCTCAAGGGGATGTTCTCTGAGCCGGACGGGGCCTGAAAGAAGGTGAAGAAAATCGTGAGCACCGCCACAATTATGAGGAGGTACACAAAGCTGTTTCGCATCCACCGATTATTCATGGGAGACTTTCCTGCCGGGTCCTCTTGATGTCCGTCAGTTTAATATTACCTTAATCCGTGCGCAAAGGCAAAGATTCCTGCGTATGGACATAGTGTAGGACAACGCCGCTGGCATTCTACATTACAAATATTAAGGAAGTGTGACAATGGCCGCGGCCTCACTCGGAATCCCTGGGCCTCACGCCTCGCAGGGCAAACAGAAGCACCAGGACGAGCACCACCTGCAGCACAATGTACGTGCGAAGGATCGGGCCGTAGCTTCCGGTTGTGTCAAAGACCAGGGTCGCGGCCAGGGGCCCAAGGGCGTTGGCCACCATCTGCCACGGCACAATGAAGCCCCGCAGCGTGCCCAGGGACGCCGCCCCAAAGGTGTTTGCCAGCAGAAGCTGCAGCATCAGAAAGGAGCCGGCAAAGGCGGCTCCGTGGAGGACTGCGAAGAACATCCCCACGGCAAAGGAGTCGATCATGAGGAACAGGTATATCCCCGCTCCCAGCCCCGCCGAGAACACCACCATAAGGATTCGGACGGACATCCGGTCCGCCAGGAACCCGGCGCTCAGGGACGCGGGGACGCTCACCATCGCCCAGGCCAGCATCACCACCGCCGACTGGACCTCCGAGAGGCCGCTGTCCAGCAGATGCGGAGCCAGGTTGAAGTTGACGCCCGTATTGACGAAGTTGGTCAGGCAGAACGCCCCCAGGATTATCCAGAAGGGCCGCGTCCTCAGCGCCTGCCTCAGGGTGTAGTTCACCTCGGTTGACTGCCCGCGCCTGCCGCCCCCTCCCTGCCCCTGCTGGCCTCCTCCCTCCTCAGGGCGTGCGCCGTCGGGCAGCAGCCCCATGTCCTGGGGCTGGCGTCGCATGAAGATGGCAATCGGGATCAGAGTCAAAGCCATAACCAGCGCGCCCACGCCCATTGCCGCCGTGCGCCAGCCCACCATCGGGATCGCAGTCTGGGTGGCAGAGGGAATCGCGCCGCCGCCGATTCGCTGCCCAAGGTTGGCCATAGCCGTGGCCCGGCCTCGCTTCCTGATGAACCACTTGGAGACCACGGTCTGATTCGTCAGGTTAATCACCCCCTGAAGGGCAACCCTGCTGACAATCAGGGCAAGGGCGAACTGCCACAGGTGGCTCACGTGTCCCCAGTAGTAGATTGCCACGCCGGACATCAGGAAGCTGACGAAGAGAATCCACCTCGCGCCAAAGCGGTCTATGGCGGGGCCGACGATCAGGGCCAGCCCGCCGCCGATGACGGTTCCCACGGCCCCGGCCAGGGACACTGTGGAGCGCGTCCACTCGAACTCGTCGGTGATGGGTCTGAGGAATACCCCGATGGTGGGGTTAATCTGGGCCCCGGACGCCAGGGACGACAGGAACACAACCCCTACAATCACCCATCCGTAGTATATGCGTCGTCCGGTGGCCGGCTTCAACGGGAGGTCCTGCTTCCAGGTTGAACGGGAGACGCTTGAACAAGCCCTTGAGTAAGTCCGAAAGACGCGCCCCGACTGTCATTCTGAACGGAGCGGAGCGAAGTGAAGAATCCAAGACCTCTATTCGCAATTCTACCCCGTATACAATTGACCGCCTTGGATTCTTCGCGCAGTTTATCCTGAGCGTAGCCGAGGGGCTCAGAATGACATTCAACGGAGCCATCTCGCGGGTTACGCAAAGGTCTCCAGAGGCAGGAATGACAGAAGCAGGGATTTGCGAGACAAGCTGCAACTTGGCGCGAAAGCGTCCTTGGCCGAGCAACCGGACGCATCAGCTTATCTCTCCCACAAGCTCCGGCCACTGGACTTCGAGAGCCTCCCTGATGAGCCGGTGCTCCGGGCGCGCCAGGTTCGGGTCGTTCTTCAGCAGGGCCGAGGCCTCCCTGCGGGCCGCCGCCAGCAGGTCCTGGTCGGACAGCCGCGCCTGGCGGAGGTCAGGCAGCCCGCTCTGCCGCGTGCCGAAGTAGTCCCCGGGTCCTCGATACTTAAGGTCCTCCTCCGCAACTGCAAACCCGTCGTCGACGCGCTCCATAATCTCCAGCCGCTCCTTCGCCTCCCGCGAAGGGTGGTCGGAGAGGAGAAGGCAGTAGCTGGCGTGCTCGCCGCGGCCCACGCGCCCGCGGAACTGGTGAAGCTGGGCCAGGCCGAACCGGTCCGCCCCGTCAATCAGGATGACGCTGGCGTTGGGAATGTCCACTCCAACCTCCACAACGGGCGTGGACACCAAAATGTCCATCTCCCCGCGCCTGAACCGCCCCATCACTTCCTCCTTCTCCCTGAGGGGCATCCGGCCGTGGAGCAGGCCAAGGGACAGGTCCGGGAAAACATCCATCGATAGGCGCTCGTACTCCGTGGTGGCAGCCCTAGTCTGAAGCGCCTCAGACTCCTCTATCAGAGGGCAGATGACGAAGGCCTGCCGGCCCTCCCTGATCTGGCCTCTAATGAAGTCGTAGGCGTCCTGGCGGCGGGATGGTTCCGCGAAACGAGTCCTTATCTTCTGTCTGCCCGCGGGCATCTCGTCCAACACCGATATGTCCAGGTCGCCGTACAGCGTCAGGGCGAGGGAGCGCGGTATGGGCGTCGCCGACATCACCAGCAGGTGAGGCGATACCCCCTTCTGGCGCAGGGAGGCCCGCTGCATGACGCCAAAGCGGTGCTGCTCGTCCACGACGGCCAGGCCAAGCCGGGGGATGTCCACCTGCTGCTGGAATAGGGCGTGAGTACCCACGACCATATCCAGAGCGCCCTCTGCCAGTAGCGCCTGCATATCCCTCTTCTGCCGTGCGGTATGGCTTCCAATGAGCAGCCCAACCGAAACGGGACGTTCGAACGGCTCCATGTTGAACGTGAGGATGTTGCCGCGGCCGTCCGAGGGCGACAACCCCTCCAGAAGATTAGCTATGGTGTTGTAGTGCTGCTCGGCCAGTATCTCCGTCGGAGCCATGAAAGCCCCCTGCCGTCCGCCGGCCACCGCCGTGAGAAGGGCCGCCAGCGCCACGACCGTCTTGCCGCTGCCCACGTCCCCCTGCAGGAGCCGCGTCATCGGCCTCTCCTGGGCCATGTCCTCCATGATCTCCGTCATCGCCCTCTCCTGGGCGCCGGTCAGGGAAAACTCAAGCCGCGAGAGAAAGGCGTTGAGCAGTTCAGGGTTCCCGGGAACGGGGAGCGCGCCGCCGCTCTCCCGCCAGCGACGGCGACGAGACAGGACGTACATCTGCAGTGAGAACAGCTCGTCAAAGGCCAGTCTGCGCCTGGCCTCCTCTCTGGCGGAGTCGTCCTCCGGGTAGTGGGCCTGGACGATGGCCTGGGGCAGGTCCAGGACTTCGGCCCGGCGGCGAAGCGGCTCCGGCAGCGGGTCGGGGACACGCGGGGCCCAGGCGTTCAGGGTCTCGCTGACAATGCGGCGGAGGGTGCGCTGCGCCAGGCCGTCGATGAGGGGATAGACGGGCACCTGCCTGCCGGAGTTCTCCGGCTCTTCGCCGTCCTGGAGGGTTTCGTACTCCGGGGACTCCATGGTCTTGGAGCCCATGAATACGTTTACGCGACCGCTCAGGACAAGCCTGGCGCCGGACTTGAAGCGCTTCGCCAGGTACGGCTGGTTGAACCAGACCACTCTCAGGTTGCCTGTGTGGTCGCCGACCACCGCCTCGGTGGCCCTGATACGCCCGCCAAGCCGCGTCTCCCTGGCATCCCATACGTTCACAGACACAGTCTGAATTGCCTCTATTTCAAGCTCAGAGACTTTCCGCATCTGGCCGAAGTCGTTGTGACGTCGCGGGAACAGGTACAGCACGTCCCGGACGGTGTACACGCCCAGCTTGTTCAGCTTGCCCTCCACCGACGGCGTTACTCTGGGCAGCACGGACACCGCCGATGCCAGGGTGTGTTCCGGCGCAGGCTCTTTCTTGGCTGAAGCCCGGGGCCTGGGTGCAGAGGCCTTCTTTTTCGACTGGACTTCTCCGGTCTCCAGGGCCTTCAGCGTGTCCTCGATCCACTTGCGCCTCTGGGCCGCCTTCAACCCGGCGTACTCTCCCGGCAAGGGGCCTATGAGCGAGCCTGCCTCCTGCCCGTCCACCCAGCGCTCCAGGAAGCGGTCAAGCCCCCCGACCACTGCAGTGTTCTTGTACCCCTTGCTCTTCTCCAGAGTGAGCACCTTCTTGAGGGTGTCCAGCTCAGTTGACGTCATAATGAGTCAAGCCGGTTCCGCTGCCGTCCGCGTATCGTCGTAAAGGGTGAGCTGCGAGCGAGAACTCAAGACCCTGCATCCAAGTCGGCGCGGATTTGCCGACGAGCGATCTGGATTCCGGCTTTCGCCGGAATGACGGTGACCAATGCCCTTGGCGGACGGAGACTAGGCAACTCCTCCACCTATGAGACCCCTACGCCTGCTGCCTGAAGGCTACGCTAAGCGCGCCCGGGCCCAGGTGCGTCCCAACCGCAGGTCCAATCTGGCTCAACCTCACCTCGCCCTGGGGGAAGAAGGCCTGCAGACGCTGGGCCAGCGACCTGGCCTCGTCCGGCGTCGTGGTATACTCCACCGCCAGGCCCTCCATCGGCATGCGCTCTTGTACAAGCTGGCACATCCTGTCCACGCCCTTGGCGCGGGTGCGGGCGCGCTCCAGCGGATGCACCTCGCCGTCCCGGATGGTCAGCAGGGGTTTGATCCGCAAGAGGGATCCCATGAAGGCCTGGGCCTTGCCTATTCTCCCGCCCTTCTCCAGGTACTCCAGGGTGTCCAGCAGACCCATGAACCCGACTCTTGGGAGAGCCGCCTTTGTCTCCGCCGCCACCTCGTCCAGGCTTCCGCCTCGATTGGCGGCCTCGGCCGCGGCAATCACCAGCAAGCCCAGTCCCATCAACGCCTGCATTGAGTCGATAATCTCAATCCGGCAATCCCCGCCGTACTCCTCCCTTGCCTGCGTGGCGGAGTTCAGCGTGCCGCTGAGCTTGGCCGATACGTGGATGGAGATGATCTCGTCCGTAGTACCGCCCACGCTCTCGTATGCGCTCAGGAAGTCCCCTGGCGTGGGCTGAGAGGTGAAAGGAAGCCGGGAGGATGCCACAAGCCGCCGGTAGAACTCGTCTCCCGTGATCTCAACCCCGTCGCGATACACCTCCTCGCCGAAGTGCACGTTCGCAGGAACAACTGTGACTCCCAACTCATCCGCCAGGCCCTGAGGCAGGTCCGCAGTGCTGTCCGTGATCACCTTTACGGCCATGTCCTTTGCTCCTTACTCCACGGATAGAATGTAATTATAGTGCGGCTGGCCCCCAAAGACCACATCCACCTCCGCGCCCTGGAAGCGGCCAAGCAGCTCCTCGCCCGCGCTCATGGCCTCCGACTCCTGGGTGTCGGCGCCCCAGTACAGGGTGATAAGGGAACCGGACTCAGGGCCTATCCGGGCGACAAGGTCGCTGAGGACGCCGGTCCTGTCGTCCCCGGACACAACCATCTTGCGTTCAATGAGGCCCATCACCTGACCTTCCGCAACGCTGACGCCGCCCAGCTCCGCGGCTCTCTGCGCGTTGCACACTGCGCCTGACACCACGTCGGAGATGGACTGCTCCATGCCCGCGACGTTCTCCTCGAAGCTCTGCATCAGGTTGAAGGACAGCAGGGCCGCAATGCCCTGCGGAATGCTCTCCGTGGGAATGACGGTCATCTCCCTGGACGACAGCGACCGCGCCTGCTCCGCCGCCGCCACAATGTTGGGGTTGTTAGGCAGCACGATGACACGTTCCGCGGCGACTGCATCCACGGCGTCCAGTATCTCCCGAGTGCTGGGGTTCATGGTGTCCCCGCCGGACAGCACGGAGGAGGCGCCAGAGTCCAGGAATACGTCCGCCAGGCCCTGGCCGGAGGCTATCGCCAGCACTCCGACGGGCTTCAGGTCCTGCTCCGACCGGCGCGCGGCCACGAACTCCTGGTGCTGGTCATCCATGTTCTCGATGCTGACCTGGGACAGTGTGCCCAGGGACACGCCATAGCTGACAACTGGCCCGGGGTCCTCTGCGTGGACGTGGACTCGCACAACGCCCCCGCCGCCTATTACCACGGTAGAAGTCGCCAGGGCCTCCATTTGCTCCCTGACGTCGTCCGGGTCCAGGCCCTCGCCCTGTATGAGAAACTGGGTGCAGTAGCCGTACAGGTCCTCTTCCGTAGCGTCGATGAAGGCCTCGCTCACCGACGGGAAGTCCGCTGCGTCCCCCTGTATGTCGGGCGCGGGAAGCTCTATCCTGCCAAGCTCCTCGTCGCGTAGCCCCGACAGGACCCCTTCCATGATTACCGACAGGCCCAGGCCCCCGGCGTCCACAACGCCGGCCTCACGCAGCACGGGCAGCAGATTGGGTGTCCTTGCGACGGACTGCCGGGCGGCCTGGCACACGGCTTCCCACAGCTCGATCACGTCCACCCCGGGTGCAGCCTCCTGCCGGGCCGTCTCCGACATCTCGCGAATGACCGTCAGCATTGTGCCCTCGACCGGGTTGCCCACCGCCTTGTACGCCGCCGCCGAACCCTCCGCCAGGGCCTTCGCAAGGTCCTCAGCGCCGAACCTGTCCAGGCCATCCAGCCCCCGGGCGAACCCCTGGAAGAACTGGGCGAATATCACGCCGCTGTTGCCGCGAGCCCCCAGCAACGCGCCCCGCGCCATCGCTGTCACGGACCCGGGCGCAATGGAGCCGCCGGTTGCCGGGGGCTCGTCCTCAATGGCCTTCATGGTCAGCAGCATGTTGGTTCCGGTGTCTCCGTCGGGAACGGGAAAGACGTTCAGCGCGTTGATGGCCTCCACGTTTTCTTCCAGGGCACGACGGCCCTGGGCCAGAATACGACGCAGGTCTTCGCTGTTGATGGAGGTGATGGTGGGGCCCGTACCGCTTGTCATGCTAATCAACACCAGGCGATGACAACACTCACTGCGGGCATTGCCAAACTCGGTAGCTTCTGATAGGATTCCCTCTGGATTCTACAGGAACGGCATAATCGCGTCAAAACGCTCCGGCCCTTGCGCATCCGCCCCACGTGGAGCGGCGACCGCCGGAGGACGGGCAAAGAGGAAAGACATGGCCAAGTGCGAACTGTGCGACAAGGTGGGCCACTCCGGCAACAACGTCAGCCACTCAAAGCGGAGGACCAAGACCCGCTTCATGGTCAACATTCAGAAGGCAACCCTTCAGATCAACGGACGGAAGCGCCGGACCACCGTTTGCACCCGCTGTCTCAGAAGCCATCACAAGATATCTACCAAGGCCTCATCCCGGCAGACCTAGCCCACGGCTGGCCCCTCCGTCCAACCCTGAACTCCGTCATCCCCGCTTTCGGAGACCTTCGCGTAAGCGTGACGGCATTCTCAAGGAAGTACGTTTATAGTCATTCCGGCGGAAGCCGGAATCTATCTTCGTCTATTCGGATGCTCTGGATTCCTGCCTGCGCAGGAATGGTCAGTGGGCGCGCACCAACTGAGACTATTCAAAGGTCTGCCTGCGCAGGAATGGGGGGAGGACGCCATTAGGCAGAATGACCCGGTTTCCAAATTGCTCAGAGTATCCCTAAAGCCCACGCCGGCGGGACGCTTCCAGGCTAGTGCGTCCCCGACAGGAACGGGTTGGTGAGCTTCTCCCGCGCGATGGTGGTGTCCGGCCCATGCCCCGGATAGACCTTGGTGTCCGCGGGAAGGGTCATTATCTTGGTGAAGATGCCCAGCACAAGCTGTCGCCCGTCGCCCTCCGGCGTATCGAACCTTCCGACGCTCCCCTGGAACAGGGTGTCGCCGGTGAACACCACGCCCTCGGTGTAGTAGGAGACGCCTCCCTGGGTGTGGCCGGGCGTCTCGATGGCAGTCAGCTCAACGTCGCCCACAGTGAACACGTCCCCGTCCTTGACGTAGATGTCGGGGGCCGGGGCCTCCTGTGAGTCGCGGACCATCAGCTTCATCCACTGGCTGTCCCGAGTCAGCAGCTCAACGTCCGCCTCGTGAATGCCGTATATTGCGCCGGTGGCCTCCTTGACGCCCGCAACGCCTCCAATGTGGTCGCCGTGGCCGTGGGTGTTGAGGATGTACTTGACCGTGAGGCCCAGGTTTTCAACCTCCTCAAGGATGAGGTCGGCCTCCGCGCCCGGGTCGATGACGATGCACTCCCTGGTCTCCTCCGACCCCACAATGTACGCGTTCTCCTGCATTGCGCCGCCCACGACCAGCGGTACGATTATCATCTGCGTCTCCTTGGTGAGCTGCCCCCATTCTTTGGGAATGAGGCGCGGCTGTCAAGAAGCTCTGTCGCCGGGCGGCAGCGTATTCTCCCTGACCCTCTCGGTTGACTCCATTCTGGCGCGGGTCTAAGATGGAAACTGACGCGCGCAGCGTCCCCGGCCACCCCGCTGACAAGCCTCACTGGACTCTAGAGCCCGGCGATGTGTACAGGCAAAGGAGGATGTCTCTTTGGCGGATAACGAGGAACGTCCACCTCTTTCGCCCGACGGCAGGGACAATTCGGGAGACGACGGCCGCCAGGATGAAGCCACGCGCGTCGTGCCCGCGGGCGCAGGCTCCGAGAGGCAGGAGCCCTCCAACGACCTGAACAACCCCTCCACGGAAGAGATCCTGGATGTCCGGCTGAGCGCTCACGGCGGGGGCAGAAGGGGAGGAGGCGGTGGCGGCGGCCGGAGGCGCTCAGCCTACGCCACTCGCGACCTGACCCAGGGCAACATCTCCAAAAACCTGTGGTTCCTGGCCTGGCCGCAGATGATCGAGGGCACCCTGAACATGCTGGACAGGGTGGCAGACCTCTTCTGGGCCGGGCGGTTCTTCGGCTTTCACGCGCTTGGCGGACTGACCGTCGCCCAGCTGTACACCAACCTCGTGATGACGGGCCGGATGGGCCTGGACATGGGAATGCAGGCCATGATAGCCCGGGCCATCGGGGCCAACCGCATCCAGCTTGCAAACCACGTTGCGCTCCAGGCCTTCACCATCACCGGCGTATTCTCGCTGCTGATGGTGGTCATCGGGGTTACTTTCACGGACTTCCTGCTGCGTATCATGGGAGTCAGCCAGGAGGTCATCGACGTGGCCGGCGTCTACATGCAGATCCAGTTCATTGGGTTCGCGGGCCAGGCCTTTCGCATGATGACGGGCGGCGCGCTCCAGGCCGCCGGCGACCCCCTGACGCCCATGAAAGCGACAACCATATCGCGGCTGGCCCATATCGTGCTGACTCCAGTCCTTATATTTGGCTGGGGCTGGTTCCCCCAGTACGACCTTGCCGGCGCGGCACTGGCGAACGTGTTTGCCCAGAGCCTTGGAGTGGCCTGGAACGCACAGGCCCTGTTTCGAGGAACCTCGCGGCTCCATCTGAGCCTGCGGAACTACTACATCGACTTCCCGCTGCTGGCAAGGCTGGTCCGCATCGGAGCGCCGGCATCAGGCACGGGGATGGAGCGTTCCATAGTCCACCTGCTCCTGGCGCGTCTGGTAACGCCCTTCGGAGACGTGGCGCTGGCTGCTTATGGCATAACCAGGAACCTGGAGATGTTCACCGCAATGGGCAGCATGGGCCTTGGCCGGGCTTCCGGCACCCTTGTGGGACAGAACCTGGGAGCGGGCAACGTCGACCGCGCCAAGAAGACCATCCTGTGGGCCATCGCGTACATCACGGCAATTCGCGGGTCCATCGCCATCCTCCTGCTCCTGTTCCCTGCCCTCTTCATCTCAATATTCAACAGCGACCCTGAGCTGATGGAGGTCGCGGTCTGGTGGGTGCGCATTCAAGCGCTATCGGGATTGGTCATGGGAAGCGGCATGGTGTTCCAGCAGTCGTTCAACGTTGCGGGGGATACCCTCGCTCCAATGGTCGTCACCTTCATATCAATGGTGGGCGTGGAGCTGCCGCTGGCCTTTGCCCTGTCCCAGTGGACGCCAATGGGGCAGTACGGCATACCCCTGGCAATCACCGTTGCAATGGTGGTCAGGACCGCCGTCTACTTCCCGTACTTCCTTGGAGGCAGATGGTCCAGAGTCAAAGTAATCGAATAGGCGCGCGCCCGGCCGGAGGGCTGCGGGCATCAAGCGCCTCAGCTAAGCAAAAGGAGCGAACACGTGCGAATTCTTGCAATTGACGTAGGCACAGGCACCCAGGACATAGTGTTATTCGATTCGACCAGGGCCGTAGAGAACTCTGTGCAGATGGTCATGCCCGCCCCGACGGTCATCGCGGCCGGCAGGATCCACACGGCCACAGAGGCGGGACGCCCCCTGGTGCTCACCGGCACCAACATGGGCGGCGGGCCGGTCACCGGAGCCATCGTGGAGCACATCGCGGCGGGCCTTCCGGCCTACGTCACCCCGGCGGCCGGCGTCACCTTCGACGACGACCCCGAAATGGTGCGGCGCATGGGCCTCACAATCGTGTCGGAAGATGAGACAAAGTCTCTGGACGGAGTCCGCGTAGAGCTGAAGGACCTGGACCTGGAGATGGTGCGGCGGTCGCTGAGAGCCTTTGAGGTGAAGCCCGACTGGGACGCCCTGGCCGTGGCGGTGTTCGATCACGGGAACTCTCCGCCGGGCTACAGCGACAGGAAGTTCCGCTTCGACCATCTGCGGCAGCAGGTGCTTGGCGAGAGGCAGGACGTGTTCTCGTTCATCTACATGGCGGACGAGGTGCCGGACTACCTGACAAGGATGCGCGCGGTGGTGGACACGGCGGCCGGCGAAGCGCCTCTGCTGATGGTGGACACGGCGGAGGCCGCGGTGCTCGGCTCACTGGAGGACGAGCACGTTGCGTCGCACGAGAGGAAGGTGGTCGCCAACCTGGGCAACGAGCACACCCTGGCCTTCCACCTTCACGGGACAACCATCCTGGGCCTCTTTGAGCACCACACCCACATGGTGAACAAAGAGCGGCTGGAGGAGCACCTGCTGGAGCTGGCCAGGGGCGAGGTGGACGGCGACACCATCTGGAAGGAGCAGGGCCACGGAGCGATAGTCGTGCAGGGCGGAGAGGAGTTGGGTTTTCTCAGCGTCATCGGCCCCATGCGGGGACTGCTGGAAGGTTCGAGGCTGAACCCATACTTTGCGACGCCCCACGGTTCGATGATGGTGGCGGGCTGCTTCGGGCTGATACGGGCGTGGGCTGAGCGGGCGCCCTCAAGCCGTGAGGAGATCCTCCACGCCCTGCGCACCATTGGCGAGGACATGGGCCACGTGCACGCCCACTAGTCGCTCTGGGCTTCCATCTCCGAGCGCTGCCTGGCCACCCACGCATCCAGCCAGCGACGGAACTGGTCCAGGGCCGGAGGCGCGACGTAGAAGACGTCGACGCCCGGCGGAAACTGAACCTGGTGCCGCTCGTTGATGATAAGCAAGCCGACCTCGTCCTGTCCAAGAGTCTCGTCGATGCGGGCGGCTATGTGCTCGTAACGCCTGCGCGCGGAGTCGTTGAACCACTCCCGGAGCTGCGTGGCGACCTTCTCGCTGCTGAACGTCAGCATCAGACACCGCTGGAGGTCCAGGGTCTCCCGCAGCGCGTCCGGGTCCTCGGTGGCCTCCAGGATTGCCCCGGCCTGGCGCGATTCCCGCACCAGGGCCGCACTTGGGACCTCTCCAGCCTCGAGGCTCCTCAAAGCGTCCTCACCGCCCTCGACTACGCTCTCGTGGTAGATGTGCTTCACCGGCCCAAGCCCGGCCTGCAAGGACGAGACCTGTGTCCGCGTCTGCTCCCAGAGGGTGTTGAGGATGGCCGCGCCGTCCTCTTCCAAGTCCGGCGGGTGGTACAGCAACGGCACGAGAAGCAGCTTCCTCCTGCCACGGAAGTCCTCGGCGGACGGCCTCTCGATGCGTCCAAGCTCCTGCGTCATCTCTTCAGCCTCTTGGCAATAGCGGCAGTCCTAAGAATGGCCTGAACAAGTCCAATCCACTCCCGCGAAGGCGGGAGTCCACACCCTACCCCTCCTGGATTCCTGCCTGCGCAGGAATGGTGGTGAAGGTGACATCAGGCAGAATGAAATTGTTTCCAACTTGTTCAAAGTATCCCTACAGCGTAATCGACCCCCGGAGACCCAGGAGTCCCTTGATGTACTCCATCTCGCCCATGTGGCGGTTGTCGTGGCCGTAGATGTGGGTGGTTATAAGCTGCCCCCGGCTGAGGCCGGTCGTGCGCTCCACCTGGTCAACCGCCTGGGCCATCTCCTCCGGGCCAAGGCCTGCCACGAACTCCTCAACCTCTTCCCAGACCCGCCGGGCGTAGGCAAGGATGTCCTCCTTGGGTGGAAAGGTGAGATCGGCGGCCTCATCGTCCGAGAGGAGCATCCCCGTGCTCTCGGCATCCATCCCCCAGCGCTGGGCCCAGCCGTCCTCGTCCCATATCTCCGGGCGGCCCTGGACGTGGGCGCGCAGGTAGTTGTCGTCGCACCTGGCGATGTGCCACAGGGCGAATGCCAGGCAGTGAGCCCCCGGCGACGGCGACCAGCGAAGCTGCTCGTCGCTCAGGTCTGAGACCAGTACCTGAAGCCTCTCGTGGAGCTGGCGGAGTCCCCATGCCAGCACGGAGGCGGTACTGCCGGGTTGCTGGTCTGTCAAACCAAGGCCTCCCGCTGGAGCGGCGTCCTGCTACAGCCCCACTATGGGGTTGCGGAACTGCTGGAGGATGTCCTGCAAGTCGCTGCCGTGAGCGGTGCCCTGCAGGCTTCTGGCGACGGCCTGTATGTCCAGCGGGCGGGCGTGCTCCATGGGAGGCTGCCACGCAGCGGCAAAGGGCGCAAAGGACTCGAACTCGTCCGCCAGGTCCCACTGGGGCAGTATCTCCTCAGCCCACACCGACCTGTCGATGTGAATGGCAACGTCGTCACTGCGGCGAATGGGGCCGAAGGTGTCGCGCGCCAGGCCCAGTGACTTCAGCGTCTCCCTTCGACCTTCGTCGGGTACGTCGTCCGTCGCTACGCTGCCGACCATTGTCGCCTGGATGTGGAGGATGAGCGAGACGTCTCCTCCGCGCCTGGTCCTCTCAATGAGCCGGGCCGCCTGGGATGATATGGGAATCCGAATGCACTCCGGCCTGGAGTCCTGGGTGGAGAACTCCGGGAGGGACGGGGCCAGCAGCCTGCGACCGCGCTCCTGGGGCATCCACAACTCCGCGTAGAGGTAGGACAGGTCCCACTTCAGCACGGCCGGTTCATCGTCCGCCTGGCCGTACTCGAAGGGAATGAGTATGCCCAGCTCCTGGGGCGAGAGGGCCGACATGCGGTCCTCCCGCAGGTCCATGTTGTAGCTGGTCCCCGTCTCACTGTGAAAGCGCGCGATTGCCAAGGTTACACCTCAGTATCGTACCGGAGGGCGCGCAGGGCATACACCCCGCACACCCGTCCGTAAGTATATCTTCAGAAGGTCAACCGCCGCAAACGGCGGTGGGCCTGGAGCTACATCTTGAACTCGGCGGGCTCCACGTACTCCCAAGGCTCGCCGGCGCGGTACTTGCCGGCTATCTCAAGGACCTTGAGAGCGTACTGGAAGGCGTAGGGAATGCCGGGGCCGCCCGGGACGAAGCCGCCGCCGATCATGCCGACGGACACCGCCTCAAAGATCTCACCGTCGGTTGCGCCGGCCTCGATGGCCGGTACAACGTGGATGAGACACGCCGGGGAGCGGTACGCCACGCCGATGGCCGTGAACATCAACTCCTTGGTCTTCCGGTCCAGAGCGCCGTCCTGCCAGATGGTGTCGTAGAAGTCGGCGAAGCGCTCTCCCGCCTCCGGGGCCACGGTGTTGATGATCTGGAACATCCGAGGCGTAAAGAGCATCTTGTCCTTCATATACTGGTTTGCCTGCTCTGCCCTGTCAGCCATGTTTTCCTCCCTTTCTGGTTCTGGTGATGTGTCTACGGTTTCCGATTGCGCCTGGCCGCCCGTCGCACCCGCTGCCGCGGGAGCCGGCGCGGCTTCCACCGGCCGCCCTCTGCGGCCGAATAACCAACCAAAGAAGTCCGGAGGCAAGTCGTCCATATCGGCTCCTCCCGGTTCTTTGTACTGGATCAACCCTCCGCTTGGCCGGAGACGGCTGCCTCAACAAAACACCCCTCAGCGACTGGTGGCTTGAGGGGCGCGCAGAAGGCTTTATTGGGTTACCCCTCTAGAAGCAGGTACACCGGCGGCAGGGATGGTTATCCATTGCACGGCTTATCCTAATGGCGCAGTGGTGGTATGTCAAGGATTGGCCTGGCTGAGCACAAGCAAGTGAACTACATCACTTTCTTGCCTTGAGCCAGTTTTCTCTGTATCTTAAACCTAAGTCTAACCCAAAGTACGATGAGGCGCGGCATGGAAGACACTAAGACAATTCTGGCTAGGCAGAACGCATTCTACGAAACGATACGCGAGGAATTGGAGACAGATTCCTTTGGCAAGTGGGCAGTCGTGTCCAACGAAGAGCTGATAGGCGTGTATGACTCCAACCGCGAGGCCTCCGAGGCGGCGCTCCGGCGAATCCCAGAGCAGGTCTGCCTGGTCAAGCGTGTCGGGTATATTCTCTCCGCGTCCCAACTGAACTCACAGGTCAGGCGTGTACCTGCAAGGCATCCATAACTATCAGCCTCTGGTGCATGGCATTGTCGGGCACATCGACGATATGGTCGTTCAAGACTCCTTACAGGTGAGTCTTGCAAAGAGAGGTGGAGGGGGAGCCATGTTGATCGACACCGGCGCTCAGATATCAGTATTGGACCTGAGCTTTGCCCTTTGGCTAGAGCTGCCGGAAACTGACAGCGAGACTACACTTCATGGGGCGGGAGGGGAAGAGTTGGAATCGCGCCAGTTCACTGCTTTGCTGCACCTTCCGGCTTGGAATATTACTGTGCCAGCAACTTTTGCCTCTTTCGACTTGAATCGAGCCAACCAAGAGGGTGACCCTCACATCATAGCCATAATTGGAATGGACATTTTGAGCAGCTACGTTCTAACCATAGACGGCCCAAACGGGACCGTAAGACTGTCCGCTCCCAATGCCCCCTAAAGGTCTCTGAAACGGAATCAATCTCCTTTCAAACACCCGTATCCAATGACCCTGGAATCTACGTCTGAGTTCTAGTCTGACCACTACGGGTCCGCCGGGCGCTTCGTCAGCGCAAAGAAAAGTGCCCTAAGTCCAGGGGCGCAGCTTTTCCACAAGGACGCTCACGTCCCGGAGACGCCCTTCAATATCCTCTGGATCGAGAAAGCCGTCGTAGAAGTTGGAATGCAGCACATCGGCTACGTCAAACAGACGCCTGTACGAGGGGTCGTTGGTCATCTCAGCTAATCTCCGCGCCACCTGATGAAGGCTCTTGTGACGGCTGTGCCTCCATCCCTGCTTCATGGCTATCGCCTTCACCATCTGTGAAGCCGCGCCCCAGCCCTTTTCGGAGGCCTGTTGCAGGTCTTGCTTTTCAAGCTCCTCCCACGCCTGCCTCAAGTACGTTTGGGCCTGATCAACGTAGCGCTGATTATCGGTTGTCATCGCCGCAGTATCCCTTGCCTGGATGAGCCTATTATGGCACACCTCTCTCTGCGATACTATCTCCACAACTGGCAAGCAGCCAGGGCATCACTGAGCGATTACGGGTCCGCCGGGCGCTTCGTCAGCGCAAAGAAGAGCAGCCAGGCCGTCAGCAGGCCAGCGGTCACCCAAATGACTTCCATGTGCTCAACGCGGGGATGGACCACTATGTAAAGGACCGCCCACACGAACAGGGCGTAGGCCACCCATCGCAGGATGATGGGCATGCCGCCGCCGGTGACCCGCACCTCGCCGCCGATGGCGTCGTCCTGCTCCTGGGGCTGCTCAGACTTAGGGGCGTCGGAGTCCGCCGGGGTCTCTTCGCTTCGCTCAGTCATTTCCCCTGCCCTGCTCCGGAGCGTCCTCCTCCAGGGGCATCCTGCTCAGCTCCTTCAACCCCTTCAACTGGCCTGAGCGCACGACCCAGACCATGAAGAGCACCCAGAAGAACACAATGGAGCCCACTGCGGATACAACTATGAGTGTCGACTGGTACATTATCCCTTCCTCACACGATTATCTCAGCGCCAGCAGGTACTCCACAAGGGCGTTCAGGTCCTCGTCCGACAGGTAGGCGAAGGAGGGCATCAGGCTGCCCTTCACCAGGGCCCTGGGGTCTTTCAGGTGGGCCAGGTGCCAGGCCGCGTTGGCGTGCGGTCGTCTGGACACAAAGCTGAGGTCTGGGCCCTGCCGGTTGGTGCCCCACAGCACCGGCTTCTGGTATACGTAGTCGCCGGCCACGGACTCAGGCCCAACGTCTCCCGTCTGCAGCACCATGCCAATCCCAACCTCAACCGACCGCACCTGCTGGGTGTGACAATGCCAGCACCCCTCCCTTATGTAGATGTCGCGGCCCCGCAGCTGGATTTCGTTGTAGTCCACGGCGTTCTCGGAGGCCTCCGGGGCCTGGATGGCGGGGATTCCCACGGTCACGGCCAGCCCGGCAAAGAGCACCAGCAACGACCCGACAATTAGGTAGGCGATAGTCGGCTGTCGCATGACGGACCTAGACGCGCTCCGCCTCGGAGGGAGTCGACTCCGACCGGCGGAGGCTGTTGAAGACGGGGATGACGAAGAACCACACGCCCGCAGCGATGGTCAGGCCGGCCGCCAGGCGCAGGAACATGTACGGCTTCATCGCCTCCACAGTCCTGATGAACGGGATGTTGCCGCTTAGCCAGTTCTGGCCCTGGATAAGCCCTGCGGCCCACAGGGTTATCATGAACGTCAGAATCCCAATGAGCACCAGCCAGTAGTGCCGCTCCATCGCACTGCGCTGGAAGGGGTTGCGGCCAAGTATACGCGGCAGAATGTGGTAAATCGCTGCGAAGGCCATGAAGCTGAAGGCCGCGAAGAAGGCCAGGTGGCTGTGCCCAATCACCCAGTTGGTGAAGTGGACCTGGGCGTTGAAGTTGCGGAAGGACTGGGCAACCCCCTGGAAGCAGGTGAAGATGTAGAAGACGCAGGCCGTGGTCAGGAAGCGCAGGGGCACGTCGTCACGCACCTTGAGCCAGGCCCCCTGCATGGTCTTGTAGAAGTTGTACGTAAAGGCGATGTTGGGCAGAGCGGCAATGATGCTGAAGGACACGGACATGAGCTCGAGCCATTCCGGGCCGGGTCCGTAGAGCAGGTGATGCTGGCCCGTCCACACGCTGAGAAAGCCCCAGACCGCGAGTCGATAGCTCCAGATGGGGTTGCCCGACATCCTGGGCAGCAGATAGAGAACCAATCCCAGAAAGCCCGTGGTGAACCACACGTTGAACAGGTTGTGGACGTAGAAGTAGTTGAGGATGGCGTCGTTCATGCCGTACAGGGCGCCGGAGGTGTCCCAGATGACGTTGCCGATGCCGTACACCAGCACGATGATGCACGTGGCGGCCATGAAGTTCCATACGCTGACGTATAGGCGGCGCTCACGCCTCCGCAGCGCCGTGCCCCAGACGTTGACGGCCAGCATTGCAAAGCAGCCAACCATCATCAGGTCCAGGCCCCATATCATCTCGGCGTACTCCCTGCCCTGGTTCAGCCCCATGAGCAGGGTCACGAGCGCGCCGAGAATTGTGAGGTTCCACAGGCCCAGGTTCACCCAAGCCAGCCGCTCGCAGAACAGGGCGGCGCGGGTGAGGCGCGGGACAATGAACAGCATGGCCCCGGCGTAGACCATCGAGAGCCAGCCGAATAGGGCCAGGTTCACGTGCATGGGCCTCACGCGGCCGAACTGCAGGTACGGCTGGAGGGCCGTTGGGATGTGGTCAGAGATTACGGGGAAGAAGAGGAAGAAGGCCATGAACAGGCCGGCCAGTCCGGGAACAACCAGCCAGACGACGGCGGAGTATAGAAACCAGCGGGCGGCCTGGTCGTGCCGGGTCCGCGCGGCCTCCGGGGCAGGGGCATCGGCCACCCCGCCAAGCGAGCTGCTAAAGGGCCAGGCAACGTTCCACAAGGTCAGCTCGCGTCATCGGCATCCCGGGAGATTCATCCCCGACTCTCTCGTCCGGAACTGCGCTGTTCCAGGGGTGTTTCTACCGAAGCCTTAAACAACGCCAATCTCAGTCTGGATGGGCACGGCGTGGACCATTGAGTTGCCCACAGGCGACGTCTTGACGGTGTCGTCCCAGAGCTTGCTCAGCGTCTCCTCGTCCTGGTTGGACTTCACGAACAGCTTGGCCGTGATGCCGTCGAAGCCGGAGTGGCCGTCTCCACCCAGGCCCAGGAACGTGAACACGTTGTCCTGGCTGGCGTCCATCACCACTTCCATGTCGTAGATCTCGATGCCCTGCTTGGAGGCGTTGAGCACAAAGCCGGTGGCCAGGCACGCGCCCAGCGCGCCGAGTACGTACTCCATGGAGTTTGGCGCCTCGTCCTCGCCGGTCAGGTGGGCTGGCTCGTCCACCAGGAAGGTGTGGTTTCTCACCAGGGCGCTGAACTTGAAGCCGCCCTTCCATCGCACCCGGGACTTCTTGGGGGCTTTCTGCGCGCCGTCCTGCTCAGCCACTTGATTGACGGCTTCCTCAAACTCCTTGACGTTCAGGCCATTGATCAGCGTGGGTTCTTCCATGGGTCTAGCTCACTCTCTCCGGGCCGTCTATGAATAGGTTGTGCGCAGCTCCTTGGCCGCCTCGCTTATGATCTGGAGCTTCTTGAAAGCCATCTCAGCGGAGTTCATGGGCCGCTCCGCAAAGGTGCCGAAGCCGCAATCGGGATTGAGATATATCTGGTTCGGCTCGAAATACTTCAGGGCCTCGTTAACCAGATCGACCACTTCCTTGGGTGACTCCAGATCGTCCGTCCGGGGGTTGACCACACCCAAGCCGATCTCCCGCTTATTGGCGTATTTCTCAAAGGCCGAGAGGGGGCCCGCCCTGGGCGTTGCGTACTCGAGCACAAGCTGGTCAAGCTGCATGGAGGTGAGATACGTGAGCATGGGCTCGTAGCCGCCGTTGAGCAGCGACTCTTCCTTGCGGCTCCAGTTGCCCCTGCAGACGTGGACTCCCAGGTGCATCCCCTTGATGTCGCGTAGGACGGTGTTCATCAAACGCAGCGCCCACACCATCTCACGCGTCGGGTCACCGGATGAGGCGGCCATGGAGGCGCACATGAAGGTGCGCTCCTGCACGTCCGGCTTGAACAGGACGTTGCTGAGCACGGGTTCGTCAATCTGAACGAACTCCACTCCCGCTTCCTGCATCTCAAAGAGCTCCTCACGGAGCACCCTGACAATGTCATCGGCCAGGCTCTCCAGGGTGGGGTAGGCGGTATCCGAGACGCCCTTGACCCACATGGAACGGGTCAGCAGGTACGGGCCTGGCAGGGCGATCCTGATTGGCTTGGAGGTGTGCTTTCGCAGGAACTCCACCTCATCCATGGCAAGGGGTTGGCGGCGGGAGATCTTCCCGACGACAGTGGCGTTGTGAATGGCGAACGCCGGCGCGTCCAGGCTCCTGAGCTGCTCGTCAAATGAGGCCTTGTCCTCGACGTGATCCATCAGCTCGGCAAGGCTCATCAGCCTGACGCCGTCCAGCTTCTCCTCCACAAAGGAGTAGAAGTTGTCCCGACGCTGCTCGCCGTCGCTTACGATGTCGACTCCGGCGTCGTCCTGGTACTTCAGGCACTCCAAGACGGCCTCGTCTGCAACCTTGTTGTAGTCCTCCCAGCTAAGTCGGCCTGCCTGACGCTGCCTGAGCGCTTCCAGGAGGGCCGGGGTCCTGGGCCAGCTGCCCACCACGGTGACCGGGAACAAAGGCAATCCTTCGATGGTCATTTCAGCAACTCCTCCACAACCTGATTTTGAGTGCGGCGGCCTGCCGCAAGTTCGCCTGCGCGCCCATGCCTGTAACACCAAAAAAGGCAAGCCTCATTCTAAATTGAGACCGACGGCAGGTCAAGTGCGCGTCGAAATTCGACGCGGGCTAGATTAGACCCTCCGGCAGGTCCACTGTCATCCGACCTCTCTCCGTGTCCACCTCCGTCACCACGTCTCCCAGGGCCGGTATGAGCGCCTCCCTGTTCCCGCCACGGACGACATATACGTCGTTGCTGCCGGTAGACAGGATATCCTCGACGACGCCCAGGTACTCGCCCTCCGAGGTCCAGACCTCCATGTCCAGAATCTGGAAGTGGTAGTAGGTGTCCGCGGCCAGGGCGGGAGTCTCCTCCATCGGCACCTCCAGCCTGGCGCCCTTGAGGCCCGCCGCCTCCTCCCGGGAACGGACGCCGTCCAGCTTGACCAGGGCGTACCCCTGGTGCCACCTGCATCCCGTGATTCGCTGGGGCTGCCCCTCGACCAGGACGCGGCTGCCCCTG
Source organism: Dehalococcoidia bacterium (assembly GCA_034421015.1). Lineage (GTDB taxonomy): Bacteria > Chloroflexota > Dehalococcoidia > Lucifugimonadales > UBA2985 > DAOUJW01. The sequence goes on along the minus strand of DAOUKT010000015.1, from coordinate 42,457 downwards.
GTAAACCGTCGAGGGTTGTCCGAGTGAGGCTGCACCCTGACTTCGCCGGCCACGCCCCAAGCGCCGACCACAATGCCCACAAGCGCAAGGGATGAGGGAGTGCGATGTGTGGATGGAGTGAGGGACTCGTCGTTCACCGCGGAATCCAGCCCTGCTTCCGGAGGCTGTGCAAGACAGCGTGAAGGGTCAGATTATCTCCAGGCTGGCCCGGGTGTCCTCCTTGACGGCCCTGACGCGGAGCAGAACCCGCATGGCCTGAGCAACCCTGCCCTGCTTGCCGATGATCTTGCCCTTGTCCTCATCGGCGACTACCAGCTTGAGAACAATCTGGCCGTCTTCGTCGGGTTCCTCTGTGACCCTTACCTCATCGGGGTTGGAAGCAAGCGACTTGGCGATGTACTCAATAAGCTCTTTCATTGCCCCCTCGGATTGTCAAAGATACCGATCTTTCTCAGCATCCTTTCCACCGGCTCTGAGGGCTGCGCTCCATTGCCGAGCCACCTCGCCACCTTGTCCTCATCCAGACTTATGGTGGGAGGATCCGTGAGGGGATTGTAGTGACCTACCTGGTCCACAAAGCTGCCGTCACGCGGCGCCCGGGAGTCGGCTACCACTATTCGATAACTGGGCTTCTTCTTGGCCCCTACCCTGCGAAGTCGAATCCGTAACATATTCCCCGCCCATCAAATGTGCCAGGGAAACCCTGGTTATTCTTGGCATTGTAGGCTCGCCTACGCCTGTTGTCAACAACGGTGTTCCTGATGAGGCCACTCCAGCCGAACACCCTTCACACCGCCTTCACACACAAACCCCAATTTGGAACGCAATTTCTGAAAACCCTTGACAAAAGCGCACTAGCGTTCTATTATGCCTCCAACACACGACCGGAGGGCGTAATGAATGAGCTGAATTCGGATGACAGGTATCAGCTGCGGAAGGCGCAGATGGACGCGGACAGGCGGAGGCTGGAGGCCCAGAAGTCCCAGCAGGAGCTGGAGAGGCTGGTGCTTGACCTGGAGCACAAGTACGGCCTCATAGCCGATGGCAGGACCATAGACCCCAGGACCGCCACCATCCAGGGGACTCCCCAAGTCCAGGCCCGCAAGGGCAACGGCAAGGAGCCACAGGAGACCCTGGACGCAACGATGCTGGAGACGGCCGCCGCCTAGAAGAAGCTGAGGCTATTCCCCCAATGGGAGCGGGTGGGCAGGTCCCACCTGCTCCCGCCTGGCAGTCCTTCCAACAATCAACCCGATTTTAACTGCCGGGCGTGTCTCCTCCTGCTCAGTAGGCGCTGTATCCTCACCCTCAGGTCCCTGAGCGGCCCACCACGAATAGCAAGGCGCGACGCCATATACTCCACCGCTTCCGGCCTCCCGATCAACAGCGGCGCGCCCCATCGCCGCAGGGTCTGCTGGGCGCCCTCATCCGCATCCCTGGCGCGGCCCTCGAATCTCTGCAGCGGCTGCCACTTCCCGTCTCTCCACTCCATGACCATGCCCCCGGCCTCTTGAACCAGCATCACCCCGGCGGCCACGTCCCAAATCCGGGATCCCCCGAACACTGAGTACTCGAATACTCCCCTGGCCACCAGCACCATCTCGCAGGCTATGCTGCCCATGGTCCGCGTCTCGCCCGGCGCCCTTCCCTCTCCCCTCTTCATTGAGAACACCCAGGAGAACCCCGCCGGCACCCCGGCCAGTCCCGATGACTTGGGGAAAGGGCCCGAGGCAACACTGACCGGCTCGTCTTCAACGAACGCGCCGCCACCCGCCCGTGCGTGGTACACGCCCTCGCCGGCAAAGGAGTGGGGCAGGTAGAGGCTGCCGGCCACCGGCGCGCCGCGATACAGCAGCCCTATGGACACGGCGTAGAAGGGCACGCCGGCTGCGAAGTTTGCCGTGCCGTCCACCGGATCGATGACCCACGCGTAGTCCGCGTCCTTCGGCCCGGCCGACTCCTCATTCTCCTCACCCACAATGCCGTGGTCCGGGAATTCCCTTGCAATCTCCTCGCGCAGAAACTCCTCGATTCGCAGGTCGGCCTCGGTCACGGGGTCGGTCTTCCACACCCCCTTGTAATCCACGCTGGTACTGCCCGGCTGGTACTGCATCAGTATCTCTCCCGCGCCCCGGGCCAGGCGGACGGAGGCTTCGTGAAGCTCTTTCAGAGACGATTCGTCCGGCAGCTGCACGCTCATCCTTACGGCGTCTCCCCAAGGCGAAAACGGCCCCAATTGCCTGCACACGGCCGGGTCTCTTTGACACTCCAGGGGTAGACTGCTATCATTCGCGATACTACGGACATGTGTTGTCCACCTAATACAGATTGCCCGGATGGACCATTCGAGCTTGCCTCACATCTTGCCACGAATGGCAGCCAAACGCCAGATTTGCCTGACCGCAGAACCGTAGCCGCCCGGGAAGCTGCCTGCGACAATGGTATTCTCAGCCGGACGCCTTGCGGCCATGCTGCGCCAGGCGGCGTCCTGTCCCATTCCCTTTTGAGGCCGTCCCTCACTCCGGAGCGCTCCCGGTCTTCAATCAAGCCGGACACCAGACGGCATCCAGCCACATCAGCCCTGCAGAGGTAAGACAATGGACCAAGTACCCGTCATATACTTCATCCTTCTGGCGCCGACACTGCTCCTGTCGGCCTTCTTCTCCAGCTCCGAGGCCGCCTACCTCTCACTGCAAAAGCTGAAACTCAGGCGAATGGTGGAAGAGGGAGCGCCGGGCGCGAAGAGAGTTGCGAAGATGGCCGACGAACCCGCAAGGGTCCTACCCACGATTCTCCTTGGGAACAACCTGGTCAACACCGCTTTTGCAGCCCTGGCAACGGTCATTACCGTCACCATCATGGGGGAGGGCCGGGGCGTGATCACCGCAACAGTCGCCAGCACAATTGCCCTGCTGGTGCTGGGAGAGACGCTGCCCAAGACCGTCGCCCTCCGTCACTCGGAGACTCTGTTCTTCCTATACGCCCGCGCTCTCCAGTGGGTCGAAACGCTTCTGCTGCCCCTGGTCGCACTGCTCCAGATTGTCAATCGACTGGTGGCGTCCCGGCTGGGAAGCGACTCGCGAGCGATGTTCACGGAAGAGGAGATTAAGACGGCCATCTCCATCAGCATGGAGGAGGGAGAGGTCGAAGAGGAAGAGGCGCAGATGCTGGAAAAGGTGTTCCGCTTCGGCGACCGCCACGTTAGGGAGATAATGACTCCTCGGACCGAGGTGGTCTGGCTGGAGGCGGGGACATCCCTGGGAGACTTCCTTGCGATTTACCGCGATCACTCCCACACCCGATTCCCGATCTATCAGGACCACATGGAGAACGTGGTGGGCGTCCTGTCGGTCAAGGACGTGGTCACGGCCATGGCCCGCGGCGACGTCGCTGAGACCAACCCCGTGACCGGGTTGCTTCGTCCAGTCGAATTCGTGCCCGACACCAAGACAGCCGGCTCCCTCTTCCGCGAGATGCAGAAGGTGGGCAGCCAGATGACCATGGTCGTCGACGAGTACGGCGGGATTGCCGGCCTGGTGACTCTGAAACAGCTCATGGAGGTGGTGCTCGGCCCGGTTGGTGAAGAGGGCATGGAGCCGGAGATGGAGTACGAGACCATCGACGAGAACACGTACCACATCGACGGCGGGATGCAGATAGACGAGGCCAACGAGGAGCTCTCCCTGGGCCTGCCGACGGGAGACTACGAGACTGTGGCCGGGTTCATCCTCGAGGCCCTGGGCCACATCCCGGCTGAGGGGGAGCACCTCCATCACAGCGGCCTGCGTCTGGTGGTGACCCACGTAAGGGGAATGCGGATTGAGAAGGTGATGGTGACCAGAGGGCACTCCGCCCAGGGCCAGTGACGAAATGCCCCGGATTCCTCCCTTCGGATACCTATGCGTAACCTCAGTTGCGGTGCGCGCCTCCCGACCATTCCTGCGGAAGCAGGAATCCAGAAGGTTCGATATAGAAGGAATTAGATTCCCGCTTTCGCGGGAATGACGATAAACGTATTGCCTCCAAAATGCCGCCTTAGTTACGCAAAGGCCTCCTTCCGCAGGAATGGTCGGGAGGAGTCTTCCGGCGGAAATCCCTCAACAATCGGAGAGTAATGAGCAAGAAGGTCAGCCGGGACAGCGGAGCGGCCCTGGAGCGCAGGCTCCTGAAGGGCGTCGAACGCCTGCTGGCAGACCTTGACCCGTCCCTGACACAGTCGCCCGTTGTGGTCGCGGTGTCAGGCGGCGGCGACTCCATGGCCCTGCTGCTGCTCCTGGACCGGCTGAAGGACGCCCTCGGACTGACGCTGCACGTGGCCCACCTGGACCACGGACTTCGAGGCGACACTGCCCGGGAGGACGCCCTCTTCGTGGAGCGGACCGCCGTGGCCCTGGGTCTCTCATCGACCCTCGGAACTGAGGACGTCAAGTCCTACAGGGTGGAGCGCGGCCTGTCTCTGGAGGAGGCCGCCCGTGAGGTGCGCTACTCCTTCCTCGCCGGGGTGGCCGCCGGCTTGGGGGCCCGGGCCGTGGCCCTCGGCCACACGGCGGATGACCAGGCAGAGACCGTCCTCATGCACATCCTGCGAGGCAGCGGACTGACCGGACTGGCGGGAATGTCGCCCCTCGCCCACCGATCCTCGCCAGCGCATGAAGATGGCATTGCACTGCTGCGCCCTCTGCTGGACGTCACGCGGTCTGAGACGGCGGCGTACTGCCGTTGGAGGGGAATCGCCCCCAGGGATGACGAGACCAACCGCTCGCTCGACTTCACCCGCAACAGGACGCGCCTGGAGCTTATCCCCGGCCTGGAGGCTCACAATCCCCGGGTCCGGGAGGCGCTGCTGCGACTCAGCTCATCGGCAGCGCTGGACCAGAACTTCATCCTGAGTGCAGCGTCACAAGCGCTGGATGGACTGGCGACCTCCGACAGCAGCTCCGTCCATATCGAACGCGGCGGCTTCGCCTCGCTGCACCCCTCCCTGAAGCGGCACGTGCTCAGGCTGGCCCATCAGCAACTCACCGGCTCACCGGAGGGCCTTGAGCGCAGCCACCTGGAGGCCATGGTGAGAGCGTCAGAGGCCGGAGCGGGAAGAAGCGTGGACCTGCCGGGCGGCCTTGTGTTCTCAGTGGGGTACGACTCCCTGACACTCAGGGCTGCCGATGGCAGAGGCGCAACGCCGGTGGCTCTCTCCGGGGAGTATCCCCTCGCCGTACCCGGAGAGACGAGCATACCCGGATGGAACGTCGCCGCGCGGCTGCTGGCGAAAGCGGAAGGCTTGCTGGATTGCGGGGCCTACACTGCAATGCTGGATGTGGATCGGGTCGGCGCGGAACTGCACGTTCGCGGGAGGAGGCCCGGCGACAGGTTTACTCCCCTGGGCATGGCGGGGTCCAAGAAGCTGCAGGACTTCATGGTGGACGCCAGGATACCTGCTGGCTCCCGCGACGGCGTGCCGCTGGTAGTTTCCCGGAATGGCGTTGTGTGGGTGGTGGGACACCGCATTGCGGAGTGGGCCAGGGTGGGGGACAACACCCGCGAGATTCTGGCCCTGGACTTTACTCCGGCCGACGCTGCAGAAGCTCCATCAGATGGTCGTTAGGGGTGAGGCCGGGAATCCGGCCCCGCTTGGCCACCGCCCTGCCGTCCACCTCGTGGATATCGGCGTTGAACTCGCAGGGTGGAGCGCTGCTGATGTAGCTCCCCACCTCGAAGGCGTTGACCGGGGCTCTGGCCTCAACAAACTGCCTGATGCGGTCGACGTCAAGCCCGCCGCATATAAAGATCTCCACGTGTGAGTGGCCGGCCAAATCCAGCCTGGCCCGCAGCTCCCTCACCATCGACGGATTCACCTCGTAGTGGGAGGACTGGGAGGAGTCGAGGATGACGCCGCGAATCCTCTGGCGGAGCGCCCTCGCAAGGCCGATGGCCTCCTCGGTCTCATCCTTGACAACGTTCACCGGAGAGACCCGCAGCACCTCCGGCGGCATGTGCTTGTCGAAGGCCTGCATGGCACGGAGCGTGTCACCCATAATGAGGACAACATCAGGAGAAATTGTCCCGGTGGCAGTGGTACCTGTAAGCCTTGCGCCAATACCGGTGGAGCACGAAACGGACCCGCCGGTGATCGCCGAGTAGTCCATGATCCCCGCTACGCTGGGGTGCACGTGGCGCGCGCCCACGGATATGACCGGAATTCCCCCGGCCGCGGTCACGCACTCCCGGCTGGCGGTGGCCCACCCTGTGCAGTGGGCCAACGTTCCACTGATGGCCGTCTCGTAGAGGCCGAAGGAGCCGTAGGGCGCAGTGATGCGCAGTGCGACTTCGCCGGCGCGGACCGGGGAGCCCTCGTCCAGGGCCCACGCCTCCCTGTTTCCCTCCGGCAGCACCTTCTGTAGCAGGGACTTGACCTCCCGGATACCGCAGAGGACGCCGTCCCTCTTTGGCGAGAACTCCACGGACACCACGGGGTTGACTCCCTCACTGCGCAGGACGGCCAGCCCGTGGCGAAGACCGACATCCGCCGTCTCTCCCACCTGGACTGAAGGCCTTACCTCAAAATCCTGATCAGGCATAGTGGCCCCTCAATACTCCTCAATCTACGATGGCAATCCGGCAAAATCTAATTGAAAGCAGGCCCGGGCGAACGGGTGGCTGAGCCGGAGAGAAGGGCCTTTCATGAGCGAAATTCGTCTCTCCTAACTGCGCCGGCCACGTCCGCTACCCGGCCGGGGCGGCCTGGACTGTCACCAGCCTGGCCCCAAGGATCCTCTCAATATGCTGGAGCGCCCATTTGTGTGCGTCCCCGTCAAAGGACGCCACCGCGTCCGACGCCACCTGGACTGAGTAGTCCCTGTTCCGGGCGTCCGCCGTTGTATGCAGCACGCAGATGTCCGTGCATACGCCGCAGACGGTGATCGTCTCAGGAGCCAGATCCTTCAATCGCTGCTCCAGGTCCGTATTGTAGAAAGCGCTGTATCGCTGCTTCTCTATCCGCTCACCGGGGAAGGAGGCCAGCTCCGGGATGACCTCAGACTCCGCCGTTCCCTCCACGCAGTGCACCGGGAACATCTGGAACTCCAGGTCGTCCGGCGCGTGGGTGTCGCAGATGTAGAACACGCTGGAACCCCTGGAGACCTCCCTTTGAAGCAGGGCCTGCACGTTGGGGATGATCCGCCTGGCGTCGTCGCCGCAGTAGAGGTTGTTTCCCTCCTCCAGGAAGCCCCTCAGCATGTCCACCACCAGCACTACGTCCGTCATGTCGCACCCCTGCCAATCACTTAGTCCCCGAATTTGCAGCGTCTATATTACCCAAGGAGCTATTGAACTGCAAGAAGGCCAGGCGAGCTTTGGCGGCGATTACGCGCCGTAGGCCGTCTCGCCCAGGAACACCAGTGGCGGATGGCCCGGGTCAAGGCTGACCTCCACCCTTGCGCCGACCTCGTACTCCGATGTGTGGGGCTCCAGGCAGTGGACAACCCTGCCGGACGCCAGGACGACCCGGTAGAGGAAGAATGCGCCCTGGAAACTGCGCTCCACTATCACGCCGGTCCCCTCCTCCGACGGCGACAGGTTGACGTCATCGGGGCGCACCATAATCTCCACTCCGTCGCCGGAAGGCAGGCCCTGGGGAACAGGCGCCTGGCCCACCTCCGTCCACAGCGACCCGTTTGAAGCGTGCGCCGGCAGGAAGTCCGCAAGGCCCATGAAGCTGGCAGCGAACCGGGTGGTTGGGGCGTGAAAGATGCGTTGCGGCGTATCGACCTGCACCACCCTGCCCTCGTTCATGATTGCGATGCGGTCTCCCAGGACCAGCGCCTCGTCCCTGGAGTGGGTGACGAATATCGCGGTGGCTCCCGTGGCCTTCAGTATCTCGCGCGTCTCGCGCCTCACCTGGTTGCGAAGGGCAGAGTCCAGGTTGGAGAACGGCTCGTCCAGCAGGAGCACATCGGGCTTGGGCGCAATGGCCCGGGCGAGAGCGACGCGCTGCTGCTGCCCCCCCGAAAGCTGGTGGGGCATCCTGTCGCCCAGGGTATCGAGGCTTGCCAGGGACAGCATCTCCTCAATGCGCTCCCTCCTTGCGGCGGACCGCGGCAGACCGAATGCGATGTTGTCCCTCACGCTGAGATGCGGAAACAGAGCGTACTCCTGGAAGACCATCCCCACCCGGCGCTGTTCGGGCGGCGTCATCGCCCCGGGCCCGGCCACCGTGCGCCCTCCAATCTCGATGCTTCCGGCGTCGGGCGATTCCAGGCCGGCGATCAGCCGGAGGGCGGTGGTCTTGCCGCACCCGCTCGGCCCAAGAAGCGCCAGGACGTCGCCCTGACCGACACACAGGTCTAGATCGGCCACGGCCACCACATCGCCGAAGGCCTTGGACAGACCGGCACACTGCACCGCCGCAGGGTTCAACGTTGGCTCCTTTCGCCGCGCAATACCAGGAACGCCATGGGCACAGAGGCGGCCAGCATGAGGACAAGCCCGCCAATGGCGGCCTGGGCAAAGAAACCTTCCTCCGCCGCGCCCCATACCGTTGTGGCAAGACTCTTGAATCCGATGGGGCCAAGTATAAGCGTAGCGGGCAGCTCTTTCATGGTCAATAGGAACACCAGGGCAGCGCCTGCGAGTATCCCCGGCCTCGCCAGTGGGACGGTGACCTCAAGCAGGGTCCTGAACGGCGTTCGCCCCAGGCTCCTGGCTGCCTCCTCAAGGGACGGGTCCGCCTGAAGCAGCGAAGACCGGACTGCCCCGACCGCTGTCGGCAGGAACAGGACCATATATGCAAAGACCAGCAGCCCCAGCGTCTGGTACAGCGGCGTAGCGAATCTGATTCCGAAGAAGACCAGCGCGAGCGCCACGACTACGCCGGGCAACGCAAAGCCGATGTAGGCGAACCGCTCCAGGGCGCTGCTGAGACGTCCGGGGAAACGCACCGCGAGGACGGCCACCGGCACCGCAGCCGCAATGGTCACAATCGCTGCAAGCCCCGAGACCGACAGGGAGTTCCTGGCCGGCGCCCATAGGGACAGCAGCGGCTCCCCGGCCGCGACGCCGCGGATTACCCAGTAGCCCAACATAGACATGGGCATGGCCAGAGACAGCGTGACGACTGTGGCGCAGAGGGCGAGCGCGGGCCATCGCCATCGCCCCAGGCGAACGACGGGCGCGGGCCGCACGGCGCCGGTGGCGTTTCTGTAGTAAGTGGCCCTCCCGCGCGCCCTCGCCTCCAGGACCAGTATGGTCAGGGCAATCCCCACCAACACAAGGGACAGGGCCGCCGCCAGGTCCCGGGCAAAGTAGCCGTACTGTATGTAGATGGCCCAGGTGAAGGTCTCGTACTGGAGCAGGGAGACCGCGCCGAAGTCGCTGAGGGTGTACAGCGCAGTGAGGAGAGCCCCGGCCGCAATCCCGGGGCGGAGGAGCGGAAGCGTGACCCGGAAGAAGGTGTCCCAGGAGCTCCTTCCCAGGATGCGGGACGTCTCCTCCAGCGAGGGGTCCATCCTGCCCAGGGCGGCTCGGACGGGCAGCAGCACGTAGGGATAGCTGAGCATAATGAGAGTAAACGCGGCCCCGGGGAAGCCGAAAATCTCCGGCAGGCGCTCCACACCCAGGGGCTCCAGCCATCCCTGGAGCACGCCCTTTGGCCCCAGGACAAGCACAACCAGGAAACCGCCAACGTAGCTGGGGATGACCAGGGGCAGCGCCGTCGCCACCGACCAGACGCCTCTGAGCGGCAGGTCGGTGCGAACGGTGAGCCAGGCCAGAGGCACGGCAATCGCCACGGAAGCGCCGGTCACCGCGGCGGCCAGCCACACCGACCGGAGGAGTATCTCCAGCGTGCGGGACCGCAGCAGAAGGTCAAGGGTCTCGGCGCCCGCGCCCAGTGTGCGCAGTACGAGATAGGCAAGGGGGATGAACATGCCCATCCCTACAATGGCCGCGGGCGCCCATATTACAGCGGGCGGCCGCGGCCGGCGCGCCCGCTGCCCACCTCCCACCACCCCGGACTGAGAAGAAGAAGCGGATATTTCCCTAAGCTTCACTATGAATCACAATCCCGGCCATCGCAAAACTACGGCAGCACGCCGGTCTCTTGGAGCAGCTTGACCGTGCCCTCGAGGTCGGCAAGGTCCTTCAATGGAACGCTGGGCTGGTTGATCTCGTCGAACGGGACCAGCAGCCTGTCGGTCTTGACCCCCTCCACCAAGGGGTACTCGAAGGTCTGACCGGCAAAGTACTGTTGAGCGACCGGCGACAGCATGAACTCCAGGAACCTCTCTGCATTCTCCCTGTTTTCGCCGGAGGACAGTATGCCCGCCCCGGCAACCATGACAACCGCCCCCGGGCCGCCTGCCCTGGGATGGTAGTTTCGAGCCGGGAAGGAGTCCCCCTCCTCTGCGAGGAAACGGAACAGATAGTAGTGGTTCACCAGCCCCACGTCAATCTCGCCTGCCGCCACAGCCGCAACCTGGGGGGTGTTCTTGGGGTATATGGTGGGGTCGTTGGCCTGCACGCCCTCCAGCCACTCCCGGGTCCGGTCCTCACCCCACAGGACGCGCATGGCCGTTACCATGGTCTGGAAGGATGTGTTTGTCGGCGCCCACCCTATGCGTCCCTTCCACTCGGGATCGACGAAGTCCCAGACGTCATCCGGGAGGTCGGCCTCCGACAGCGTCTCAGGGTTGTAGACGACGGTCCTCGCGCGTCCTGAAACGCCAACCCACCTTCCTTCAGGAGAGCGCGCCCACTCCGGCACGAGACTGAGGACCGAGTCAGGAACTGGGGCGAACATGTCCTCCACCGCTCCCAGCCCTCCGGGGTCCTGGGCGAAGAAAACGTCGGCCGGGCTCCTGTCCCCCTCCTCCTGGATGGTGGCGGCAAGCTCCGACGTGCCGGCGTATTTCACCTGGACATTGATTCCGGTGGCATCACCAAACTGCTCGATTATCGGCCCCACGAGGCTTTCGCTCCTGCCGACGTACAGGACGAGGTCTCCAGGCTCCTTTTCGACTTCAACGACGCGGGCCGTTGGAGCGGGGCCTGTGGTCGGAGTTGGATCCGAGCTTGTACAGGCAGCAAGGCCTGCCGACATCAGTAGCAAGAGAACAAGACCAGGGGAAATCCGGTGTAATAGTGTTGTTCTACCCAGCGCCATAGTTCGACTCGCCTCCTTTTGTTTATACACCCTTCTCCACAAATGTGTACCCATACCCCTGCGCTAGGTTGTGCCACATATTTATTTAGTTAGTGCATACTAACTATAAGGTTTTTACCATACTAATTAAATGCTGTCAACCCCCTAATAGAACAATATATTGACTCTGTGCCCAAGTGGGGGCTATCTTTTGTCCAGGTGCATCATGACCAACCGTCGAAGTAATTCCCAGCCCGAAACCGACACCGGTTCTCATGGCCCAGAGCGCCTGTCCCAGGTTGCGGAGAACTACCTGCTGGCGCTCTACGTTATGGGAGAGGAGGGCATGAGAGCCACCTCCGGACAGCTGGCGGACTTCATCAGGACCATCCCCGCAGGCGAGGGCCTGGGAACCACCCTGCCCTCCATCACCGGCATGCTGCGCCGTATGGCCCGGGAGGACCTGGTTGAGCTTACCTCCACCAAGGAAATAAAACTGACGCCCAGAGGCGTGGTGCTGGCAGAGGGAATGGCCCGACGCCATCGCCTGGCTGAGCGGATGGTGGTCGACCTGCTGGGGCTTGAGCTTCACAAGGCCCACGAAGAGGCCCACCGGCTGGAGCACGCCATCTCCCCGGACCTGGAGGTCAAGATCCGCGAGCGGCTGGGCAATCCCACCACGTGCCCTTTCGGAAGGCCCATTCCAGGCAGTGATTACGTTCCGCCGCCAGGCCCAAGGCTCACCCTGAAACAAGCGGAGACCGGCGTCGATTACTGCGTTGACCGCGTGCCGGAGGAGGACACGGAGCTTCTGAAGTTCCTTGTAGAGCTGACCATACTGCCGGACAGGAAGATAACGATTGCAGACGCCAGCCCCCATCGCGGCGTGATCACCGTCAGGACCGAGACAGGTGAGGACGCCCTTGGCTACAACGTCGCCGACCGCATCTGGGTGCGCCCCTGGAAGTAGAGCGGCCCGCTCTACCCGCACAAAGCTACCCGGCACATCCGACCTGAATGCCCCATGTTCCGCTACGCTCCATTAGGCGAACCACTGCCCTACACCCGCTGCTACAGGTGCGGAGAGCTCCTGGGCATGAGCCGGAGCGTCATGCGCGCCTATCAACCCAGCCCGGTAAACGCCGTGCGCCTTGGCGTCGATTGGCTGTCGACCCTCCGGAAATCCCTGGCAGTAGGATTGTCCGGCGGCTGGGAGAGCTACTGCCAGCGCTGCGGGAAGAGCTCCGCCTGGAATGAGGAACTGCCCTTCAGCGGGCCTCGCGCAGACCCTGATGACGCACTTGGCGCCGGCGACCTACCGCGGCTTCTCGCAGAGGCCCCGTTCTCGGTCTACGGGCTGAAGGGCAACCCACTTGGCCTGCGGCTGAGCGACTTCAAACTTAGCAATCGCAGCCGAGGCCAGGCCCTTTTGCGCTACACCGCCGGAGAGCCTGACCATCCGCAGACGGCGCTGGACCTCGCCCAAAGCGCCCTCCCTACCCGTGACTCGGCGGAGGAGCGTCTTAACGCTGAGCTGAAGGCCGTCGTCGGGCTTGTCCTCGGCTGCGCTCCCGTGGAGCAGAGGAGGTTCTACATGGACCGCCGCAACGTCCACCGAGACTGGAACCTGGACTACCTCAGCCGAGCTTCCAGTAGGGGCGTGACCATCCAAATCGACGGGAGGTCACTCCAGGTGGAAGTCGCTCACTGGCAGGAGCCTCAGCAGATAGCTCTGGCGCGCCTGACCCTGGACGGCCGCTCGCTTCTAGCGGTGTCCATTGGCATAACGCACATACAGCTGCTGGGCCTGCTCAAGGTCCTGGTCTCCCTACGGCAGGACGCGGACGCCCTGGCAGGGCACGAGCGCGACTACCGGGCCGGCCGCCCCGGCTAGCCCTGAATACCCGATTCAGGCACAGGGGTTATGAGGCCGAAGCCCGCGCCCTGGGGGTCGATCACGAATGCCAGACGCCCGACGCTCTCTATGTCCGTCGGGGTGAGGGCCTCGTGTCCGCCCATCGAGAGGGCCTTACCGTAGGTCTCGTCCACGTCGTCCACGTCAAAGTAGACGCTCCAGTGGGACGGGACGTTCAACTCCCGGACCTCAGGGGGCATCTCCATCGTGCCCGCAAGGGGTACGCCCCCGGCCATGTACGCCGTGTACTCCACGCCGTTGGGCATCATCGCTGTCTCGGACTCCACCCCCAGGAGGCTGGTGTAGAACTGTATGGACGCAGCCGGGTCGGTGGAGAGAAGCTCGCACCAGCCGATAGCGCCGTGCTCGTGCTGCACGCCCGCTCCGGCGTGGGTGTTCCCCTGCCACAGGTTCACCATACCGCCCGTTGGGTCACTGACGAAGACCATGCGCCCGTTCTCGAACACGTCAAAGGGGCCTGCCACCACCTTGCCGCCGCAGCCTTCAACGCGGGAGGCAACCTCGTCGGCGTTGTCAACGGCAATGTGCACCATCCAGTGTGGCGGGATGCCCATCTGCGCCTGCTCCTGGGGCTGTGTGTACATTGCGCCCGTGTAGGAGTCCCCCTTCATGGCCATGGAGTACATGTTCTGCCCGGTTTCATCCATCGGGTTGTCGTCGTAGGTCCACCCGAAGAGCTCAGCGTAGAACGACTTGGCCGCTTCCTGGTCGGTTGTCGAGAGGTCTACCCAGCACGGCGTTCCCTGCACGTATGACTCGATTTTCATGGCTGCTTTCACCTTCCCTTTTCTTATGTCAGGGAATCATACCAAGGAGTACGCATAGAGCCAATAGATTAACTTGATAATTTCATCGGGACAAAGCGGAAATGCCTATAGAGAACCGGGAAATCTCTGAACAAGTCGTAACCGCTACCGTCTCGCCTAATGACATCTTCACAACCATTCCTGCGCAGGCAGGAATCCAGGGGTGGCGGGGCGGGGACTCCCACCCCCGCATCAAGCGCCGGGCAATCTCGCGGGAGTGGATTGGACTTGTTCAGAGATTTCTCAGACTATTCAGACCATTCCTGCGAATGTCTGCCCAGGTAATCGTCAAACGCGTCCGTGATTTCCTGAATCATCTGCTCGTCGACGTGAATAACCTGCACGCTGTTATGGCATTCATCCTGAATCACAATGCGCACCTTACCGCCTACCTCCTCCACAGCGATTCCCGTGTAGTGTGGTCTTTCCAATTCTGCGCCTCCTTTCCTTCCTCAGTTCCAAATCAGGCTGATACTGACTACAACGCGTCAATAAATGCCGTGAACTGAGTCTGCTCTGCTATAGGAGTTTCAGTCGTCCTCCGCAGAAGCAGTACGGTTCGTTTATCTCGTGAGCTGGCACGTCGAAAACGTGGTTGTTGTTGTTCTGGCACACCCGACGAAACACCTGTCCCTTGGCTCTAGGCTTGTTCGGTCCTTTGAACACACGCGTCTGCTTCTTCCGTTCTTTCTCTCTATATATTTCTCCACCCACTCAATTATACGCTGGGCTTCATTTCCTTCAATCACACTCCCATCAGGCAGTTTAACTTGCATTGTCTCCCTCCATACTCAAGGTGCCTCCAGGCTAGCATGAGGGCAGTTATGCGTAAAGGAATTTTGGTGGGACCCCAGTGGGAATCTGCTGGAATTCTTTTGGGAATTTATTGGAATTTTTGTGGGAAAGTCTATTCTCTTTCCCAGTGCAGACACAGCCTGGCTGCTAGCCGGAGGCTTACGGACTATTACCCTTCGCTCCCCAGCCGCCGCCTCCGGGCGTGTGCATCCTCAGAACATCGCCCGGTTCCGCCCTGAATGTGACCTTGGACGGCAGCCGCTCCCCCTCCGCGCCAACCCTGTACAGGACGTTCTCTCCGACCGCCCCCGGCTCGCCGCCATGGAGGCCGTAGGGCGCGTTCTGACGCCGCTCCGTGAGGAGGGTCACCGTCGCGGGGCCAAGGAACTCCGTCTCCCTGACAATGCCGTCGCCGCCCCGGAACTCGCCGTCGCCGCCGGACCCCCTGCGCAGGGCGTACCGGCGAACGCGCATCGGGAACTGCAGCTCCAGCGCCTCGATGGGTGTGTTCAGAGTGTTGGTCATGTGCGTATGAACGCCCGAAAGCCCGTCCCTGCCCGGCCTCGCCCCCATGCCGCCCGCAATGGTCTCGTAGTAAGCAAATCCCTCCCCGTTGGGGTGACGGCCGCCCACCAGAATGTTGTTCATCGTGCCCTGGCTGGCCGCCGGAATCACGTCGGGCATTGCCTGGGCCAGCGCGCCCATGAGCGCGTCGACTATTCGCTGCGATGTCTCGACGTTGCCCCCTGCGACGGCGTGTGGCGAGGTCGGATTGACCAGCGATCCCACCGGCGCATACACCGACACCGGCCGCATGATGCCCTGGTTGGCGGGGACCTGCTCGCCTGCGATGCACCTGACCACGTAGAGCACGGCGGAGAGGGCAATGGCGAATGGGGCGTTGACGCAGCCGTCGGTCTGGGGGGCCGTACCCGTGAAGTCCACCTCCATCTCATCCCCCCTTACACGCACGCTAGCCTGGATTGGGAGAGGCTCGTCACTGAAGCCGTCGCCCTCCAGGTAGTCCACAAAGGAGAACTCGCCGTCCGGCATAGCTCTGATGGCGGCGCGTGTGAGGCGCTCGGAGTAGTCCAGCAGGCCGTCCATGTGCTGCCGGGTCTCCTCCCAGCCGTACCGGGCCACAATGTCCCGCAGCCGCCGCTCACCCACGCGGCAGGCCGCAAGCTGCGCGGCCAGATCGCCGCGGCGGTCGTCTGGAGTGCGGGAGTTTCGACAGAGCAAGTCGACGACCTCCGCGTTCAGCCGTCCTCTCCTGGCCAGCTTGATGGGAGGAATTATCAGGCCCTCCTGGAGCAGCTCCGTCGACAGGGGCAGCGACCCCGGCGTCATCCCGCCGATGTCGGCATGATGTCCCCTGTTGGCAACGAAGCCAACGAGCCCCGGGCCGTCGTCCATATCGGCGAACACCGGGGCGACCAGGGTTATGTCCGGCAGGTGCGTCCCGCCCATGTACGGGTCGTTGAGAGCAACGACGTCCCCGGGCGACAGCGTAAGTCGCTCCAAGGCCGCCTCCACGGACGCCGGCATCGACCCCAGGTGGACTGGAATGTGGGCGGCCTGGGCCACCATCCTGGCCTGGGGGTCAAAGAGGGCGCAGGAGTAGTCCTGGCGCTCCTTGATGTTCACGGAGTACGCGCTGCGGCCCAAGGCCACGCCCATCTCCTCCGCCACAGAGGAGAAGAGGTTGTGAAAGACCTGCAGGCTTATGGCGTCAGGCATTGGTTAACCTCCGGCGTGGGGTGATTCTGAATTGCAACCGGGCAAAAACAAAGGCGCCGGGTTTGCTCCAGCGCCTTTCCCTCGAATGGGTTTGCTCAGGACTTCTTCTGTGGCTTGGTTCCCGGGGCTTGCGCTATGCAGAATCCTCAGCAGACGCTGGCGCTGGGTTACCCTCAGCCTCAATAACAGCTTCCGGCTCCACTTCTGGGGTTACGGCAGGCCTGGGCCCCGGGGGCTTGCGCGAGCCTCCTACCTTGGGGGGCGCGACCCTTGGCGACATCCCTCTCTTGATTATCCACTCGCTCTCGGGGAGTGTGTCCTTGTCCGGCATAAGGCCCTCCTCAACAATACTTGCTAAACAGAAGGCGGCTTGACTATATCATAGACTGTCGTAGCACCCCAACCTTCGGCAGCTGAAGAAACTAAGGAATACCTGGAATTATAAAAGTACGTGTACACCAAGACCGACTTCACCTCAGATGATATTATAAACTCGCACGCCTCCTGATTCAATTCGCCCGGTTCAACTACCAATTTGCTCCCTGCGCCGGGACGCAGGACCTCGTCCAGTAAGGGCCATTGCAAGCTCTCATACTCCCAATCTATAAACGCCTGGGCATACAGACGTTCCACATCTTCGTTCGTAATCGGCAGTATTTGCTGCACTTTGACGAAGCCCTTCAGGAGTTCTGCCCTCACTCGCGACCTGTTGTTCAAGGTTGCGGTTACTGCAATATGCACATAATCGTCACCGATGAACCTGTGCGAAACTTCTTGTGAAATGGACAGGTGTGGTTCAAAGTCCCTGAATATCTGCAGCTTGAACACGGCGAAGAACCCGCCTGTAAGTATTGCGGCGCTGGTAATGACAGACTGGACAATGACAACCTTGTCCCTGGCGCTGTCCGGAATGAACCAGACGCTGCCGATGACCAGCATCAGCACGACAGCTGCGGTCAGGGCGCTCAGCTGTACTTGGCGGTTTGCGAGCCTTCTCTTCATCTTGTCACTCTTAGCCCTGGAAACACCAGTCCAACGCTACACCCCCAATAGCCCCTTGACGTTGGCCTACACGGACGCCAGCACAGATGAGAAGAGGTTGTGAAAGACCTGCAGGCTTATGGCGTCAGGCATTGGACGACTCCAGCACAAGGTTGCCGTAGCCGTCCACGCGCGCTGTCCACCCGGGCGGGATGACCGTCGTGGAGTCCATCTGCAGGACGAGGGCTGGGCCGGCGAAGGCGTTGCCCGGACGCAGCAGCCCCCGGTCATAGCAGCCGGTGGGCAGACTCCTGCCACCGAAGACGACTCCGCGCTCTTCCAGGAAGGCCGCTGCCGGGTCTACCGACCCCTGCGGCTCAGGCTCGATTGCGGGCTTCTCCACGGGGCCTATCGCCTTGAGGCGGACGGCTACCACCTCCGTAGGCTGGGACGTATCGCTGTGGCCGTAGCGCTGCCGGTGCGCTCTGTGAAAGCGCCGGGCCGCCGACTGAGCCACCCTGGCTCCCTGCGGCGGACATGGCACCGTAAGCTCGAAGGACTGGCCCACGTATCGAAGGTCCAGGAATCGCTCCAGCCTCAGGCGGGAGCCTCGGAACCCGTCCTGGGCCAGGTCCTCGCGGGCCTGCTCCTCCAGCGGACGGAAGGCGTTTCTCAGCACGTCCGCATCCACATCCGTCTCACGGAGCAGCACGGTGCGGGAGTAGTCCTTCACCACGTCAGAGAGTGCGGCCCCCAGCGCCGACAGCACGCCCGGGTGCGGCGGCACGAGCACTCTGCTCATGCCCAGTCCCTCGGCCAGAGCGCAGGCGTGCATGGGGCCTGCTCCGCCGAAGGCCAGCAGAGTGAAGTGGCGAGGGTCGAAGCCACGTTCAAGGGAGATGGTGCGCAACGCCCGCTCCATCGTGGCGTTGGCGACTCTGAGTACGCCTTCCGCTGTCGTCACGACATCCTGGCCCAACTCCCCGGCCAGCTGCGTCACGTAGAACCGTGATCGCTCGGCGTCCAGCGACATCCTGCCGTCCAGGAAGCGTCCCGTGTCCAGGCGTCCCAGAGCCAGGTTCGCGTCCGTGACCGTAACACGCTCGCCGCGGCCGTAGCAGGCAGGCCCCGGGTCGGCCCCCGCCGACTCCGGGCCAACCAGCAGCGCGCCCCCTGCGTCCACCCTCGCTATTGAGCCTCCACCCGCGCCCACGGTGTGAATGTCGATTGTGGGCACACGCGTGGGGTAGCCCCCAATCTGGGTTGTGTTGGTCTCCTGCACGTGTCCGGGGCAGAGGGAGACGTCGGTGGAGGTGCCGCCCATGTCCAGGGTGATAAGCTGCGGAAAGCCCGCCCGGGATGCCACGTGAAAGGCCCCGACCACCCCTCCGGCGGGACCGCTCAGGAGGGTGCGGACCGGCTCGTGCGCCGCCTTCTCCGGCGAGAGGCTGCCTCCCCCGGAGTGCATTATGCGCAGCCTCCGGCCCAAGGCCTCGTCCAGTCGCTGTAGGTACTGGGCCATTGGCGGGCCGACATAGGCGTTGACCACCACCGTGCTGGTGCGCTCGTACTCACGGTACTCCGGCAGGAGGTCGCTGGACACGGAGATGAAGGCGTCGCTTGCCAGCCGCTCCAGGGCGTCCCGGAGCAGGCGTTCGTGCTCAGGGTTGCGGAACGAAAAGAGGAGGGATACGGCGACCGCGCCGGCCCCGCTCTCCTTCACCCGCTGTGCTATGCGCCGAGCGTCTTCCTCAGTCAGCGAAATGACCACGCGGCCCTCGCTGTCCAGACGCTCCCTTATCCCAATGCGGAGCTCCTGGGGGACCAGCTGCGGCGGGCGTTCCACCTGGAAGTCGTACAGCGACGGCCGGTTCTGCCGACCGATCTCCAGCATGTCCTCGAAGCCCTCTGTGACCAGTAGAGCGGTCCGGGCGCCCTTCAGCTCCAGCAGCGCGTTGGTGGCGACGGTGGAGCCGTGAGAGATGTCGGTGTCTTCGGACACCCTCAGCTCGCCCAGGCCCTCAAGTACGCCCCTCGTCGGGTCGTCCGGCGTGGACGATGTCTTGAACACCCTGATCTCACCCCGGTCAACCAGGGCAAAGTCGGTGAATGTGCCGCCTATGTCCACGCCAAGGATAGCATCGCCCATGTCCCCGCGAATGTATGGCATTCGGGGAGAACGCGTCAAGACTCGCCCCGGCCGGCCACCGGCCTGCGGAAGGCAAGGTAGACGCCGGACAGCACCAGTGTCCCGCCGATTACGCTGGTTACGGGAGGCGCTTCGTCGAGTATGAGCCAGGCCAGGATCGTCGCGCCGACGGGCTCCGCCATCACCGCCACGGCTACCAGGGTGGCGCTCAGGTGGCCCAGGGCCCAGTTGAGGGAGGAGTGGCCCACAAGCTGGGGAACCAGCGTCAGCAGTAGTATCATCCAGTAGGTTCCGGCGCTGAACCCTGTCATGGGCGTGCCCGTAGCCACCACCGCAACCGCCAGGGCCACGGCGGATCCCGGGTACACCAGGGCTATGTAGCTGACGTTGGACAGGCTTCGTCTGACCCGCCTGCCTATGAGAAAGTACGTCCCGGAGGCCGCGGCTCCAATGAGCGCAAGGAAGTCGCCGTAGAGCTCGCCGCCGCCCGCGGCCCTGTCTCCCAGGGCCAGCGCCAGGCCGCCCGCCACGCCCAGCGCAATGCCTCCGGCAACCGCCCGCGTCAGCCGCTCCCGGTAGGCCACGTGGGAGACGGCCGCAATCAGCAGTGGGCTGGTGGTCACCAGGACGACGGAGCTGGCAACCGACGTGTGCTCCAAAGACGCAATCCACGCGGCGAAATGGACGGCGAGGGCCAGGGCGGAGGCCATGCACCAGAGGAACTGGGACAGGCTCAGGGAGCGCAGGCCCTGGGCGTCTCTGGCAGCGGCAAAGGGGAACACAACCAGGCTGGCCAGCCCAAGGCGGTAGGCGGCTATGGCCAGGGCCGGGGCCTCGGCCAGCCGGATGAGGACGGCCGC
Organism: Dehalococcoidia bacterium; assembly: GCA_034421015.1. Lineage (GTDB taxonomy): Bacteria > Chloroflexota > Dehalococcoidia > Lucifugimonadales > UBA2985 > DAOUJW01. The sequence goes on along the minus strand of DAOUKT010000015.1, from coordinate 22,056 downwards.
GGTCGAGACGGCCAGCACGCCGGCGGAGACTACGCTATACAGGACTACGGGACGCACTTGCCACAGCTTGAGTAAACGAGAGGGATTAGGAAACCGGGATACCCATTACACTACAGGGATCGGCCTCTGTGTCAAGGAATTGGCGCCGCCTCCCCACAATTCCTGCGGAAGGAGACCTTTACGTAACTCAATTATCGGGGCGAAAAGCCTCTTCCCCCCTTCGCGGAGACCTTTGCATAACTACGGCGGCATCTTCAGGGCAGTACGTTTATCGTCATTCCCGTGTAGACGGGAATCTATCTTCGTCTATTCTGGCACACTGGATTCCTGCTTTCGCAGGAATGGTCGGGAGGCGCGCGCCCAAGCCGAGGCTGTTCAAAGGCCTCCTTCGGCCGCGACCTCTGTGGAGTCAGCCTCCTCCACTTCCGCCAATTCCGTCTCGGACGCGCCGGGTTCGCTCCATTCCTTGTAGAAATAGGCGAAAATATCCCTTGCCACCGCCACCAGCGGTACGCCTACAAGCACTCCAATCAGGCCCGCAACTTCACTGGCGATTACCAGAGTTCCCATTATGAAAATGGGATGAAGTCTGAGCGCGCTTCCCTGAATTCTAGGCGAAACTACGTTGCTCTCGATCAGCTGGACCACCAGGTAAAGCAGCACGACCCAGATCAGCTTGCCGGGGTCGGTCGCCAGCGCGACTAGCACTCCCGGCACTGCCCCAATGTAAGCGCCGATGATTGGGATCAGGCCAAGCGCGCCGGCAAGCAGTCCCAATGTGAGCGCGAACTTGATATCCAGGGCAAGGAGCCCAAGGAATACGAATGTCCCGATAATGGAAGCGCTGATGAGCTGGGCTCGAACGTAGGAGCCTATTACGCCATGGATGAGGGCCAGGACGTTGTGCGTGTGCCTGGCAACGCTCTCAGGAAGTACGGAGTACATCTGGGCAAACAGATCTTCCTTGTCCTTGAGCATATAGAACAGCAAGAAGGGGACTATCCCAAGGGCGAATACAAGGGATACTGTCCCGGTGACGCCACTTATCGTCCTTGTCAGGAGACTCAGGGCCGCACTGCCTATTGCTCCGCTCGCTGACCCGAGCCACTCCTCCAGCTGCGCCTTCACATCCTCCGGCACTCGCCTTTCGAACTCTTCCAACCCTCTCTCGATTCTCTCCTTCGCCTCTTCGTAAATCTGCGGAGCGGTCTCTACGAAGTCCTGGGCCTCGCTGACTATGGGCTGGATAGTGAGAATGAGGAGCGCGACCGTCAACGCGAGGAAGGCGAAGTATATGGTCGCAATGGAGAAGAGCCTGGCCAGCCCTGGGTAGCGCCTGTGGCCGGGTAGAAGCCTCTCTGTGTAAGAGACCAACGGAAAGAGAATCTCTGCCACTACGACACTTATGAATATCGGTAGCAGAGCCCCGCGAGCGAGGTAAAGGATGGCGAGCACTACCAGTATCCCGAAGGTGACCAGCCCGGCCAGTCTCCACTTCATCCACAGTGACTTCTCTATTTCATCCGGATTGGTTTGGATGGACATGTCTCACCCGATAGAATCCCTTGCGTGGCGCTGTCGCGAAACCGGCGTCTGAACGCATACGTCGGTGACTAGTTTCACTGAGTCCCGAGCGGTCGTTCGCCGTTGCGCCGCCGGCGCGGTCTCTATATTCTCTTTCGTACGTCCTCAGAAGACAAGGGCCTGACACAGCTAATTGCGGGCGCCGGCTTCCGGCTGCAGGGATTTCGGCAGGATGTAGATAGAGAACTCGGCGATGCACAGATTGGCCTCGATGAACGGATACCGCCCGGCTTGCTCCTCAGTCAGTTTGTGCTTGCGGCTTCGTTCGTAATCGCATACTCAGAATCCGTAGAGCAACTTCAAATGTGTGCGCTATCCGGCAGAATTACCTCTCAATTTTTCGCACAATTATGCCAACGCCGCCCTCCCCTGACGATGATTCCATGCAACCCGACGGCTTTTGTGCTAGAATAGCTCCATGAAATTCAGAGCCTTCGACCTAGAGGAGCCTCTGCCGGAGCTGAAGAAACCCCACGCCTTCGCCTCCCTCCGACCCTGGGTGGACGTTGGAAGTGTGGGAAGGCTCACTTTCCGCAGCCTTGAGCGTCACTTCCAGGCCCAGGACCTGGCAAGGCTTAACCGGCCCGGGACATTCTTCGACTTCACGCGCTATCGCCCCACCATCTACACAGTTGATGGTCAGCGAAAGACAACTGTGCCCAACGTGTACATACGGTTCGCCAAAGGACCGGGCGACAACGACTTCATCTTCCTCCACCTGCTGGAGCCCCACATGAACAGCGAGGTCTACATCCAGTCCATCGTCACGTTGCTTGAGAAGTTCAACGTTGAGAGGTACTGCCTCCTGGGCGCCATGTACGACCTTGTCCCCCACACCAAGCCCATTCTGGTGACGGGGACGGCCACCGGCGATCAGACCCTTCAGGAGGTGAGGGGCCTCAACGTTCAGGCCAGCAGCTACGAGGGGCCCACCAGCATCGCCTCCGTCATATCCCAGGAGGCGGCCAGCAGGGGCATTGAGACCATGGGCCTGATAGCCCACCTTCCCCAGTACGCCCAGCTTGAGGCGGACCACGCCGGTCGCCTGTGCATTCTTGACCTGCTGTCCAGGCTCTACAACTTCACTATGGACCTGGACAGGGTTCGGGAGCGGGCGCGCCAGCAGTACGACGAGGTCACGGCCGCCATGAACCGCAGCCCTGAGGTGAAGGGCCTTGTGCAGCAGCTGGAGAGCCAGTACGAAGACCGCGTGAAGAAGTCCCAGGGCGGCCAGCAGCAGGAACAGGAAGAGGCCAGCCCCCTGTCGCAGGAGGTGCAGGACTTCCTCAACCAGATGGGCGACCAGTTCAGCCAGAACTGACCCGCCCGCGAGCGGGAGCGCCCACCATGCTACGTTTCTCGTCATTCAGGCGAAAGCCAGAATCTATTTCCTTATATATCAGATGTCCTAGATTCCTGCTTCCGCAGGAATGGTCGGGAGGCGCGCGCCTCAGCCGAGGTTATTCAAAGGTCTCCCTCCGCAGGAATGGGCTGGGAGCGTCCCGTTCATCACTAGGTGGTAGGCTGCTCTATGCCTGAAGCCCCCGACCTGGAAGTCATCAAGGAGGTCCTGGACCGGCGGGTCAAAGGCCTTGGGATTCAGGAGGCGCGAGTCCTCAAGCCCCTGGAGCTCCGCGTCCTGACCCCGGAGGGCATTGCCGAGGACGCGGCCGGTCGCACCTTTCTGGACTTCAGCCGCAGGGGCAAGTTCCTGCTGATGCGCCTCTCCGGAGAGCGGATGCTGGTCATCAACCCCATGCTCACCGGCGCGCTCCGCCTCTGCAGCCCCTCCGAGCGGTTGGCGAAGCGGACGTCCTTCACCCTGTCTCTCTCCGACGGCTGCGAGCTCCGCTACCTGGACGAGACTCAGATGGGGATGGCCTACTACATCGAGTCGTCGCGGCTGGCGGAGATTCCAAGGCTTGGCGAGCAGGGGCCGGACGTCCTCGACGAATACCCGTCGCTGGAGGAGTTCAAGGGCGGTCTGCGCCGCTCCCAGGGCGAGATCAAGGGCATTCTCACCCGCGGCAAGTTCCTGGCAGGCATTGGGAACGCCTACGCGGACGAGGCGCTGTTTGAGGCTGGCGTCTTCCCATTCAAGAAGCGCAAGGCCCTATCGGAAGACGACCTGGCGCGCCTCCACGAAGCCATACCAAGGGTCCTGCGCGACGCCATCGACGTGCTGAGGGAGCGGATGGGAGAGGACATTCACCTGAAGGTGCGGGGCTTCCTGCGGGTGCACGGCAAGGGCGGCTCGCCCTGCCCGAAATGCGGCGGCAACATCACCACCATCGGGGCCAACCACCGTCTCACAAACTACTGCCGCAGCTGCCAGCCCGGGATGCTACTGCGCAACTGATACGTGAGCAGGCAGGCCCTACCGGAACATACCCGTCAGGTTCTTGGGCAGCTTGCCCGTGGACATCTGCCTCATCAGCTTCTGGGTCTGTCTGAACTGGTTGAGAAGCTGGTTGACCTCCTGGGGCGTGGTGCCGCTGCCCCTGGCAATCCTCCGGCGGCGGCTGCCGTTCAGGATGTCCGGGTTGCGGCGCTCCTTGACGGTCATGGAGTAGACGATGGCCTCCATCTTCCTCATGTGATTCTCGTCCAGGTCATCAGGCGACATCTTCTTGGTCAATGATGAGAGGCCCGGAATCATGTCCATTACCTGGCTGATGGGCCCCATCTTGTTGACCTGGTGAAGCTGCTCCAGGAAGTCCTCCAGGTTGAAGGTGGCCCGGCGAATCTTCCGCTCAAGCTCCTGGGCGCGCTCCCTGTCGATGTTCTCCTGCGCCCTCTCAACCAGGGTCAGGACGTCGCCCATGCCCAGGATGCGCGAGGCCATGCGGTCCGGGTGGAACTGCTCCAGGGCGTCCGGCCTCTCGCCCGTACCGACGTACTTGATGGGCAGCCCTGTGACCTCGGATATCGACAGCGCCGCGCCGCCGCGAGCGTCGCCGTCCAGCTTGGTGACGATCAGTCCCGTCAGCCCTATGCCCCGGTGGAAGCCCTCCGCCGACTGCACCGCGTCCTGGCCCGTCATGGCGTCCACAACCAGAATCACCTCTGTGGGCGACGTGGCCTCCTTCACCTCGCCAAGCTCGGTCATCAGCTCGTCGTCTATGTGCAGCCGGCCTCCGGTGTCCAGAATGACCCAGCCCGCTCCCAGGTCCCTGGCCCTCTGCACGCCCTGCCGGCACACCTGGACGGCGGTGGAGTCGGTCCCCTCGCTGTAGACGGTCACGTCCAGCTGCCTGCCCAGGGTCTCCAGCTGCTCGATGGCCGCGGGACGACGCAAGTCGCCGGCCACCAGCACAACCCGCTGGCCGGAGCGTCTGAGGTTGAGGGCCAGCTTGGCCGCCGTGGTCGTCTTCCCCGAACCCTGCAACCCGGCGAGCATCACCACCGTTGGCGGCTGGGGCGCGATGTCCAGCCGGGATGACTCGCCTCCCAGGATCCTGGTCATCTCCTCGTTCACTATCTTGACTATCTGCTGGCCGGGGCTGAGGCTCTCCAGCACCTCCACGCCAACCGACCGCTCCCTCACGCGCTGGATGAAGTCCCTGGCAACCTTGAAGTTGACGTCCGCCTCCAGCAGCGCAAGCCGCACCTCGCGCAGGCCCTCCTCCACCTCCTTCTCGGTGAGGCGTCCCTTGCTGGTGAAGCGGCTGAAAACGCCGTTCAGTTTTTCGGAAAGGGCTTCAAACATGTCATCTCCTCAGGTCGTATTGTAAGGCAAAGCCGTCGATTCTCCAAGTTCTGAAGGCCGCGCGCCGGCGATTTAAGGGCGGGTTGACTTGTCAAGTCCCCAATGATAGACTGGCATACAGTCGCTTTTTTGAACGGATTGTCAGGACATCGCTCGGAAGGCCCCCTTTGGCTTGGAACTCTGGGCAGCCGGTGTGGACAGACAGTGTAGCGACCCAGAATAGACCTTAGGAGGGTTTACCAGCGTTGAGTGACAAGAGTTTGGTATGTAGAGAGTGTGGGACAGAGTTCCTCTTCACCGAAGGTGAGCAGGAATTCTACCAGAAGCGGGGGCTCCTGAACGAGCCCAGCCGCTGCTCGGAGTGCCGTTCGGCGCGCCGCCGCGCCCGCAACTTTGAGGGCGGGGCCAGGCCCATGTATTCCGTTATATGCGCCAACTGCGGCAAGGAGGCGGAGGTCCCCTTCCAGCCGCGGCTGGGCAGGCCGGTCTACTGCAACGACTGCTTCGCTTCCGAGAGAAGCGCCAGGTAGCGTGCCGCGAGGCCGCCCACCGGCACAGCAACTCACCCGCTCACCCGAAACATCAGAGGCGCGGATACAGGCTGCCCGGGGCGTCTCGCCCACTCATTCAAGATAAACTGCGCGGCCGCAGGTGTGGTTTACTCTGCCCTGCGGCTGTGCTATAATCCCGCTCGAAAGAGAATAGAGAAAGGTCGCATATACAGATGCTGGGGAAGGAGAGGAAGCAGGCCCTAATCGAGGAGTACCAGACGAAAGAGGGCGATACAGGTTCCACGGCCGTGCAGATTGCTCTGCTAACGGAGCGGATCAACCGGCTAAGGGACCACCTCAGGGTACACCGCAAGGACTATCACTGCCTACGGGGACTGCTTAAACTGGTGGGGCAACGTCGCCGGCTGCTGCGCTATCTGAGCAGAGAAGATAGTAGCCGCTACAGGGAACTGACAACCAAGCTCCTCATTAGAAGGTAGCGCCCATACAAGGGCGCTCTTTCTTTATTCTCCCATTTGCTTTCAATAGAGGAGGATTTTCGTATTTTGCCAAACACTGTAAACAGGGAGATCGCAAACCGGTCTCTCACAATTGAGACGGGCAAGCTGGCCAACCAGGCCAACGGCTCGGTGACCGTCAGGTACGGGGACTCCGTGCTCCTGGTTACCGCCTGCGCTTCGCCCAACGCTAGAGAGGGGATAGACTTTCTGCCCCTGACCATTGATTACGAGGAGCGCCTTTACGCGGCCGGCAAGATCCCGGGCAGCTTCTTCCGAAGGGAGGGCAGGCCCACCGAAAACGCAACCCTGGCCGCCCGCCTGACGGACCGCCCGCTCAGGCCCCTGTTCCCCAAGGGCCTTCACAACGAGATCCAGGTCATTGTCACCGTCCTCTCTGCGGACCAGGAGAACGACCCGGACATTCTGGGGATTATTGGAGCGTCCACCGCCCTGTGCCTTTCGGACATACCCTTCGACGGGCCGGTGAGCGCCACGAGGCTCGGCTACATCGACGGCGAGATCGTGGTCAATCCCACCTACGCCCAGCTAGTGGACAGCGAGTTGGACCTGGTTGTGGCCGGAACCAAGGACGCCATCGCCATGGTGGAGGCCGGAGCCATTGAGGTCTCGGAAAACGTGATAATCGAGGCCGTCAGGAAGGGCCAGGAGACCAACCAGCAGGTCATTGAAATGCAGGAAGAGTTGATTCGCCTGACTGCAAAGCCCAAGATGAACCTGGCTATGAACGGAGCAGGCGGCGCAGCGCTGGGTGTCAAGGAGAAGGCCGCCCTGATCCTTGGAGACCGGCTGCGCAACACCCTCTTCACCGACCGCGAGAAGGGCGAAAGGGACAGCGCTATCGACGTCCTCAGCGCAGAGGTGAAGGAGCAGCTGAGCGAAGAGCACGCGTCCACAGAAATCGCAGATGCCTTCGAGGCGCTGATCAAGCACGAGGTGCGCTCCGGCATAGTCGAGCGCAACCTGAGGCCGGACGGCCGGGGTCACAAGGACATCCGGCCCCTGAGCGCCGAGGTCTCCGTCCTGCCCAGGGCCCACGGTTCGGGCCTCTTCTCCCGCGGCCAGACCCAGGTGCTCACCATCGCTACCCTGGGTTCCATGGCCGAGAAGCAGAACCTGGACACCATAAGCCCCGAGGACAGCAAGCGGTACATGCACCACTACAACTTCCCGCCCTACTCCGTCGGAGAGGTGCGGCGAGTGGGCGGCCCCGGCCGCAGGGAGATTGGACACGGCGCGCTGGCGGAGAGGGCCCTTCTTCCCGTCCTACCGGACGAGGACGAGTTCCCCTACACCATCCGCCTGGTCTCCGAGACGGTCAGCTCCAACGGCAGCACGTCCATGGCCAGCGTTTGCGGTAGCACCCTGTCCCTCATGGACGCCGGTGTGCCCATCAAGGCCCCGGTCGCAGGCGTGGCAATGGGTCTGGTGATGGCGGACGACGGCCGCTACGCCATCCTGACGGACATCCAGGGAGTCGAGGACTTCATGGGCGACATGGACTTCAAGGTGGCGGGAACCTCCAATGGCATAACCGCCCTTCAGATGGACATCAAGGTCAAGGGCATTACATACGCCATCATGGAGGAGGCGCTGCAGCAGGCCAAAGAGGCCAGGTTTGTAGTGCTGGACACCATCAAGGCCACCATGGACCAGCCCAGGGAGGACCTCAGCCCCTACGCCCCGCGTATGCTCAGGCTGAACATCCCGGTGGACAAGATTGGAGCGGTGATTGGCCCCGGCGGCAAGACCATTCGCTCCATCATAGAAGAGACCAAGACCACCATAAACGTCGAGAACGACGGCACGGTGATAATCGGCTCCGTCAGCGGTGAGTCCGCCCAGAAGGCTGTCGAGAGGATCGAAGCCCTCACCAGAGAGGCGGAGGTCGGCGGCATATACACAGGCAAGGTCACCCGCCTGATGAACTTTGGCGCATTCGTGGAAATTCTCCCCGGCAAGGACGGGCTGGTGCACATTAGCGAGCTCGCAGAGGAGAGAGTTGAATCGGTCGAGGACGTGGTCAGCGTCGGTGACGAGCTTACGGTGCTTGTTACGGAGATAGATGCGATGGGGCGAGTCAACCTGTCCCGCCGCGCTCTTCTACGCGACCCCAACGACCCCGCGCCGGCGCCTGCTCCCAGGCCCGCGCCCTCCAGCAACGGCCCGCGCTCCGACAACAGGGGCAGGCGCAGCAACGACGACCGGCCCAGGGGACCGCGCCCCGGACCCGGTGGCCAGGGAGGCTCGCGTCCCTTCAACCAGGGAAACCGCAGGGCCCCAAGGGACAGACAGGGCAGATAGGCCCCGTAAACATCCGGCTATCAAAGGCGGACAGATGACTAGAGTGCTCATAAACGGAGTGCTGGGCAGAATGGGGCGAGAGGTGCTGAACGCCGTCTGCCGCGAGCCGGATCTGGAGCCGGCGTGCGGCGTGGACACCGGCGCGGCGGCGGGATCTATTGCCCTGCCCAACGACTCCGGCGACATGCCGATCTCCCCGGACCTTGGCGCTATCATCGACACCTGCAGGCCTGAGGTCATGGTGGACTTCACCAACGCCTCGGCCTCTATGGAGGCGTCCCGCGTGGCCGCGGCCCGGGGCGTCAACCTGGTTGTGGGCACTACGGGGCTTTCGGAGGACAACCTGAAGGAGCTTGACGGCCTGGCCAACGAGCATCAGGTAGGCGTTTTCGTGGCCCCGAACTTCGCGCTGGGCGCGGTGCTGCTCATACATCTGGCCCGGGGCCTTGGCAAATACTTCGACTACGCCGACATCGTGGAGATGCACCACGAGACCAAGATTGACTCCCCATCCGGCACGGCGATGGCCCTGGCCCGGAGCCTGGGCGAGGACAGAAACGACCCTTTCCACAGGCCCATCCCCGAAAGGGAACCCGTTGAGGAGACCCGCGGCGGAGACCTCGGCGGCGTGTCCATCCACAGCGTCCGTATGCCGGGGCGGATGGCCCACCACGAGATCATCCTGGGCACGGCGGGACAGACCCTCAGCCTCAAGCACGACACCATCAACCGCGAGTGCTACATGCCCGGCGTCGTGCTGGCCGTGAGGGAGGTGACGAAGTGGAAGGGGCTGGTTGTCGGCCTGGACAAGTTGCTGGGGCTGTAGCGTTTGGTGTATAAAGAGAGGCACTAATTCAACAGTTCAGGTGAGGGTAAATGAGCTTTCGAGTTGCAATAGTCGGCGCGACCGGCCTGGTGGGAGGAGAGTTTCTCAGAATACTTGAGGAGAGGAAGTTCCCAATGGACTCCCTTCGCCTCTACGCCTCGGACAGGTCCGCAGGCAAGCGCATCAGCTTCATGGGCGAAGAGTTAGTCGTCGAAGAGACGAGCGACGACTCTTTCGACAACATCGACATCGCCCTGTTCTCCGCAGGCGGCGACATCAGCAAGCGGTTCTCCCCTGTGGCGGCCCGCGCGGGCGCTGTCGCAATCGACAACAGCTCCGCCTTCAGGATGGACCCGGAGGTGCCCCTGGTGGTGCCCGAGGTCAACGCCGCCGACATTGATTCCCACAAGGGCATCATCGCCAACCCCAACTGCTCCACCATCCAGATGGTGGTGGCCCTCAACCCGCTGCACATGGTGAATCCCATACAGCGCATTGTGGTTTCCACCTACCAGGCCGTGTCCGGCACCGGCGCGGCCGCGGTTGACGAGCTGCGAGAGCAGATCGACAGCATTGTTGGAGGGAGGCAGGACGAGGTCGTTCCCAGGGCGTACCCTCACCAGATTGCCTTCAACGCCCTGCCCTTCGTGGAGAGCTTCCTGGACAACGACTACACCACTGAGGAGTGGAAGATGGTCCAGGAGACCCGCAAGATCATGCACGAGCCGGACATGCCGGTGTGCGCCACCTGTGTGCGCGTGCCTGTGTACACCAGCCACGGCGAGGCCGTGAACGTGGAGCTCAGCCAGCCCATGACCGCCGAGGAGGCCAGGGAGATCCTGGCGTCGGCTCCAGGAGTCACGGTGCAGGACGTTCCCAAAGACCAGGTCTATCCACTACCCCTTGCGGCCGCGGGGACGGACGACGTGTTCGTGGGTCGCATTCGGAAGGACTTCTCCCACCCGCGGGGACTTGCCATGTGGGTGGTCGCAGACAACCTTCGCAAGGGCGCTGCCCTGAACGCCGTTCAAATTGCAGAGGCCCTGGTGAGGGAGGAGATGCTAACACCAACCGGTTAGGAGGTACGCACTATGGTTTCCGTGGGCAGACTCATCACAGCAATGGTTACGCCCTTCGACGGGCAGGGACAGGTGGACTACGCTCAGGCCAAGCGCCTGGCATCCTCCCTGCTGGAGTCCGGAAGCGACGGATTGGTGGTCTCCGGCACGACCGGCGAGTCGCCCACCCTGACTACTGAGGAGAAGCTGAGGCTCTTCAGGGAGATCAAGTCCGAGTTGGGCGACCGCGGAGCCGTCGTTGCCGGGACCGGGAACTACAGCACCGCCGAGAGCATAGAGCTGACCCAGGAGGCGGAGCGCGCCGGCGCCGACGCCTGCCTGCTGGTTGTCCCCTACTACAACAAGCCCACACAAGAGGGCCTGTACCAGCACTTCAAGGCCATTGCTGAGAGCACCGGCCTGCCGTGCATCCTGTACAACGTGCCCAGCCGCACCATCACCAGCCTCTCCTGGGAGACGACTGTAAAGCTCGCCCAGGTTGACAACATCATTGGCGTCAAAGAAGCCAGCGGGGATTTCGACCAGATTGCCCGGATCATCTCGGGGGCGCCGTCCGACTTCCGCGTGTGGAGCGGCAACGACAACGACACCTTTGGGATGATGTGCATGGGCGGCTACGGCGTGGTCAGCGTTGCATCCCACCTGGTGGGACGGCAGATCAAAGACATGATGGAAATGGTGCTTGCGGGCAAGACGTCGGAGGCGGCGGCAGAGCACCTGCGGATGATGTCCATCTTCAAGGGCCTGTTCATCGTGTCCAACCCCATCCCCGTGAAGTACGGCCTGAACCACGTCGGCTTCCAGGTGGGCAAGCCCCGGCTGCCCCTCACCGAGCCGGACGAGAAGACGGCTGAGCAGCTCCAGGCCATGCTGAAGGACTACCGCATCGACATCCCCGTGCCGGCCGGAGCGTAATCTCCCGGTACACACCGCCACTTAAACAGACGAACTTCGGAGCAGGGCCTTCCTGAGATGGAAACGCCCTGCTCCCCAGCGTCACATGGACAGTCGACAACCGGCTGCCGGAATCCCATGAGATACCCCAACAACAGCGTAATAATCCGCGTCCACGAGATTGCCCTCAAGGGCAAGAACCGGCCCACCTTCTTCACCCAGCTTGCGCGGAACATCCGCCAGGCGCTGCGAGGCCTGCCGGTGAGCCGCGTCGGCAAGCGGCACATGGGAGTGGAGGTCACACTGTCGCCGGAAGCTTCCTGGGAGGAGGTGAGCGAAAGGCTCAGCCAGGTCTTCGGCGTGGTCAAGTTCTACCGCTGCCACAAGCTGCCCCCTAATCTGGAGGCAATCCGCGAGTTCGTCGCGCAGGAGGCGACCAAGCTCTCCTTCAAGTCCTTCCGCATCACCGCAAGGCGGGGCCACAAGTCCTTCCCGCTGACCTCGCCGGAGATCAACCGGGACCTGGGGACTATCGTTCAGGGGTTGACGGGCGCGGCGGTCAGCCTCAAGGACCCGGAGGTCAACATCTTCGTTGAGATACTGCCACGAGAGGCCCTGGTGTACTTCGAGGAGATGCGGGGGCCGGGAGGACTGCCGGTGGGGGTCGGCGGCAGGGTGATGTCGCTGCTCTCAGGGGGCATAGACTCGCCCGTCGCTGCCTGGCGCATGATGAAGCGCGGCTGCGAGGTCACCTTCGTACACTTCCACAGCTTCCCCCTGGTGGACGGCACTTCCAGGGAGAAGGCGCGCGAGATCGTCGGCCTGCTGAACAGACATCAGTACCGCTCCAGGCTGCTGCTGGCGCCCTTCGCCGACGTGCAGCGCGACATCATCCTGTCGGTGCCGCCCGCGTACAGGGTTGTGGTCTACCGGCGGTTCATGGCGAGGATCGCCCAGCGGCTGGCCCGGGAGCATGGCGCGAAAGCCCTGGTCACGGGCGAGAGCCTGGGGCAGGTGGGTTCCCAGACCCTGGAGAACCTGGCTACGGTGAGGAGCGTGCTGGACCTTCCCGTGTTCAGCCCGCTGATAGGAATGGACAAGCAGGAAATTGTCGGCGAGGCCCGGGGCATTGGGACATATCCCGTCTCCATCATCCCGGACGAGGACTGCTGCACCCTCTTCGTTCCCCGGCATCCCGTAACCCACACCACTCCCGAAGAGGTGGAGCGTCTGGAGTCCGCCCTGGACATCGAGGCCCTTGTGGAGCAAGCGGCCGCCGGCGTTGAAGTCGTGGAATTCACGTCCGGCAATCCGTCACCAAGGCACGGCTCTCTGGTCGCCGGGTAGCCGCGTCGCGCTCAGCCCAGACGACGCCGGGACGCGCCGTCATTGCCAAATGGTGTAAACTTATGTAGACGCGCACTCCCGAGCAATGGGCCAAGTAGCGCGACACAGCGAGTGTGAGCCGGAGAGACCTACAGCATAGCTATTGAAATAGAGTCCCTCTCCGTCATTCCTGTAGATGTTGGATAATTCGTTGACAGAATAGTACAGGTACAAGAGGGTAACAAAATGGTACAGCAGGAGACGTACAGACAGCAAAGCAAAGTCTTTCTTGAAGACGCTAAGAAGTACCTGGAAGAAGGCAATCTTTATCAAGCGTCGGAGAAGGGCTGGGGCGCGGCTGCTCAGATAGTGAAGGCCGTAGCTGAGGGTAGGGGCTGGAGGCATAGGCGTCACGACTACCTGCAAGAGGTGATTGACCATTTGACGGCTGTAACCAACGATGACAACTATGTACTACTTTTTGCCAGCGCAAACGCCTTGCATAGTAACTTCTATGAGGGGTATATGGCACAACGCAGTGTGGCTCTTCACCTTGCAAAAGTCAGTCTTCTTATTGAAGAGCTAGAGCGCCTCCGTCCATAGCCTTGCGAAGTTAACTGTGTAATTCCCTGAAGAATCACTGCCGTGACCATCAAAGACCTGAAAATCATCACCCTCCCCGTAGAAGGCATGACCTGCGCCGCCTGCGTCACCCACGTGGGCAACGCCCTCCGCGAGGTGGACGGCGTCGAGAATGTGTCCGTGAACCTGGCGATGGAGCAGGCCACTGTGGAGTTCGACCCCGCGCTGGCCGACATCCCGGACCTCATTGAGGCAGTCGACGACTCCGGGTACAAGGCCGGAGTGGCCCGCATAACCCTGAACATCGGCGGGATGACCTGCGCCGCCTGCGTTACCCACGTGGGCAACGCCCTCCGGGAGGTGGATGGCGTCATATCCGCCAGCGTCAATCTCGCCACTGAGCAAGCGACGGTCGAGTACATTCAGGGGCAGGCAACCCTCCCCGACATGAGGGCAATGGTGGACGACGCCGGCTACTCGGTGGAGGGCGTCGGCGACGAGGCCGCCGAGGAGAGCGAGGAGCGTCTGGCTCGCACCCGGGAGGTCAGGGCCCTTGCCCGCAAGGTCGTGTTCGCGGGCGTGGTCGGCGCGGTGATCATGGTCGCCATGTACATCCCCCTAGAGACGCTGCGCCTGACCTCATTCCAGCTCAACTTCATCCTGTGGATGCTCGCAACGCCGGTGCAGTTCTGGATTGGGGCCACCTTCTACCAGAGCGCGTGGGGCGCGCTGAAGCACGGCACGTCCAACATGAACACCCTCATTGCCATTGGCACAAGCGTGGCCTACGGCTACAGCGCTTTCCTCACCTTCTTCGAGGGCTACTTCGCCGACGCGCACCTGGTCCACGCCAACAGCGCCCTGAGCCACAGCACCGGCACCTACTTCGACGCCTCGGCCATCGTCATCTGCCTTGTGCTGCTGGGCCGCCTGCTGGAGGCCCGGGCCAAGGGCCAGACCTCCGAGGCCATCCGCAGGCTGATGGTCCTCCAACCCAAAACGGCGCGGGTAGTCCGCGATGGCCAGGAGACCGACGTGCCGGTCGAGGAGGTCGCTCTGGGCGACATTCTCGTGGTGCGGCCGGGCGAGCGCATTGCCGTGGACGGCGAGGTCACGGAGGGAGCGTCGGCGGTCGACGAGTCCATGCTGACCGGAGAGAGCCTTCCGGTGGAGAAGAGCGCCGGCTCGCCCGTGTACGGAGCCACGATGAACAACGTGGGCAGCTTCCGGTTCCGGGCCACCAGGATTGGCAAGGACACCGCCCTGGCCGGCATCATCAGGTTGGTGCAGGAGGCCCAGGGCTCCCAGGCCCCCATCCAGCGTCTGGTTGACAAGGTCGCGAGCCGCTTTGTGCCCGCTGTCCTGAGCATCGCACTGATAACGTTCGTCGGCTGGCTGATCTGGGCCCCGGTGCCGCCGGTGGCGCCCATAGCCATCCTCAACCTGGTTGCAGTCCTGGTCATCGCCTGCCCCTGCGCCCTTGGCCTGGCAACGCCCACCGCCATCGTCGTCGGCATGGGCAAGGGCGCGGAGCGCGGCATTCTCATACGCAACGCGGAGGCCCTGGAGCGGGCCGTGAACCTCCGCACGGTGGTGCTCGACAAGACTGGCACTCTGACCCTGGGCAGGCCGTCGGTTACGGACGTGGTCTCCCTCGATATGCCTGATAACGACCTTCTGCGACTGGCGGCTTCCGCCGAGCGCGGCTCCGAGCACCCCCTGGGCAAGGCCCTGGTAGAGGCGGCGGCCGGCAGGTCTCTGTCCCTGGGCGAAGCATCCCGATTCCAGGCCATGCCCGGCCACGGCGTCGAGGCCGAGGTCAGCGGGTCGACGGTCGTCCTCGGAAACCCGGCCCTGATGAGGGAACGGGGCATCTCGCTGGACGCGCTCGAAGGCCGCGGCAGGGAGCTGTCGGAGCAGGGCAAGACGCCCGTATTCGTGGCCGTGGACGGCGCCGCGGCCGGCGTCATCGCCGTCGCTGACACCCTGAGGCCGGAGTCCCGCGAGGCCGTGCAGGCGTTGCACAGGCTGGGCCTGGAGGTCATCATGCTCACGGGCGACGACCGGCGCACGGCGGAGGCGATAGCCGGGCAGGCGGGCATCGACCGGGTGATTGCGGAGGTGCTGCCGGACCAGAAGGTGGACAAGATACGCCTGCTCCAGGAGGATGGCAAGACTGTGGCGATGGTGGGAGACGGCATCAACGACGCCCCGGCCCTGACAAGGGCGGACGTGGGCATTGCGCTTGGAACGGGCACCGACGTCGCCATTGCGGCCGCGGACGTGACCCTGATGCGCGGCGACCTCCGGGGCGTGCCCCAGGCAATCGCTCTCTCCAAGGCCACGACCAGGACAATATGGCAGAACCTGTTCTGGGCGTTCGGCTACAATACGGTCCTGATTCCCGTAGCGGCCGGCCTGCTCTACGTCCTGTTCCACGAAATCCTGGGCGGCGGAGTGCCGGACGGCCCCCTGCGGTACGTCCTGGGTGACTACGGCTTCCTCAACCCCGTCATGGCCGCGGGCGCAATGGCTCTGAGCTCCGTCTCCGTGGTCACCAACTCACTGCGACTTCGCAAGGCACGGCTGGACTAGCCAGGACTCCAGCACGAAAGGAGAATCAGATGCTGCGAATACCTTTCCTGAGCGGCGGCGGAGACACCGCTACCGACCCCGTATGCAAGATGGAGGTCAACGTCAAGAACCCCCGGGGCGGCACCCACGAGTATATGGGCCAGACCTACTATTTCTGCGCCCCTGGCTGCCGCGTGGCTTTCTCCAAGGAGCCTGAGGCGTACCTCTCCGGCGAGAAGAGCATAGAGATGTGACTCCTCCCTGTGGGAGGCTCTCGCTCCATTCTTGCGATTGCCAACCGCGCCAGCTATCATGGATTGAAGGAGTCCGTTGACTAGCGCTCAGTTCTTGGTCAAGCCCACCGCCTTCCCGACCCTTGCGGCCTGGTTCCTGGCCGCGGTCATCCTGCTTGCGCCGCTGGCCGCCGGTTACGCGTGGGTGTCCGGCGGACACGCAGGCGAAAGCCACGTCCACCGCCATCACCTGATGGAGAAGCTTGCCCCACACTCCCATCACCACGCGGCGGTATCTCCGTCCGCAGGCCAGGACGCGGCCACTGACGGTGACGGCGCAGGCAGCGTAATGCTCCACGGGGTCGCGGCCTTTGCGCTTCCAGCGGTAATGGCCCCGGCCTTCATTCCCGATCTTGCAAGCTACTTCGATGCGGCAACGGCGGCGCTCCTCGCGGCCGCAATCGCAGCCCTGGTCATCACGCACTACTCCATACCCGTCATCCTCAACCCACGGCGTCCCCAGACGGAGACCGCGCCCCCGGGCAGACCTCCAGGCTGGTAGCTCCTTCCCCGCATCCTATTGCTCTCTCACGGCAGGGAGAGGGTTGTGCCATTCACCGAGAAGCTGCTTGGGGAGTGTAGTGTCGCATCTCATCGGGTCCACCTTCATAGCCGGGCTGGCGCTGACCGCGCTGGCGTTCTGGATTACCGTCGACGCCGACCTTGCAGAGGCCAACGGGCAGACGGTTTCCATCCTGGAGACCAGCCGGGGCCCCTACGATATCGACGTCAGGGTATCGCCGCCCAATCCACGGGTAGGCAGCCTGCACCTGTCTATTGTGCTGCTCACCGCCGACACCGGTGAGCCGGTAACCGACGCCGCTGTCAGCGTAAGCGCCATCGGCCCGGAGCCTGAGTCCATCGAGCTTGGGCCTCTGAACACGTACATAACTCCCCCAACCTTCAACTGGTACGACCTGAACATCGCCCTGGCCCAGGAGGGAGAGTGGCGCTTCAAGGTGGACATCGCCAGGGGCGAGGAGATGACGGCGCTGGAGTTCCCCCTGAGCGTGACATACGCAAGGGTGAACTGGGGGGTGATCATCGTGGTCATCTCTGCCATCCCCCTGCTCACCGCCGCGGCATGGTACCTGAGGCAGTCCACCCGGAGAGGCCCAACCGGACGCAGAACGTGAATACAATGAGGAAAGAGTATGCAACAGATATTCAGCCAGCGATTCAAGGGGCGATGGTTCTCCCTCGTCTCCCTTGCGACGGCCCTCGCGCTGACCGCCCTCATCGCCGCCTGCGGCGGGGGTGAGCCTGAGGAGTTGACCTTCGACCTGGAGATCAGGGACGGCGCGCTTGTGGGCGAGAATGCTACCATAGAGGTAAAACAGGACGACCAGATTACGATTCATCTCAAGTCAGACGAGGTTGTCAACTACCACCTGCACGGCTATGACTTTGAGGGAGTGGTCGGCCCGGATATGCCGGTTACAATCGAGTTCGACGCCTACGCCACGGGAAGCTTTCCGTTCACCGCCCACGTCGGTGGCGCAGGCAGCCACACCCACGGGACGGGTGAAGAGCAATGCACGGCGGAGATTGCACAGGGCGAAGCTATGCCGGAGATTTCGGTCAGCGCAGAGCCTGCAGGAGAACCCCGCCTGGTAGACGTGGCGGTTGAGACGCAGAACATCGAACTGTCGCCCAACGGAGACCACTGGCACCTGGCGGTTAACGGACAGTCCGTTGGGATGTATGCTGACCCCAGGATGACCTTTGACACCCGCCTGTACGAGGGCTCCGGCGAATACGAGATCATGGTGAGCCTGAACGACGCCCAGCACTGCGACTACGGCATTCAGGCAATGACGACCGTCACCATGCAGGACGCCGGGAACACAGGCGACACCAAGAGCATGGACAATATGAGCGACATGGCGGGTATGGACATGGCACAGGAAGAAGAGGAGATTGAGCTGGGCCGGCTGCTGGTGCAGCCCCGTTAGGCTCCAGGCACAGCTGTGACGTAAGCCGAAATGAGACACCTGACCTACAAGCTGCCTGCGCTCCTGCTCATAGCGGCGGGGGCGCTGGCGGCCCAGCCCGTATACGCCCACGGCTTCGGGGAGCGGTACGACCTGCCCGTGCCCCTGGGCTACTACATGATCGGGGCAGGCGCGACGGTCGCCCTCTCCTTTGTTGTGATCGGCGTTTTTGTGAGGGGCGCGCCGGGAGTGAGCGGCTACCGGCGACACAACCTGTTCTCCCAACGGCCCTTGGCTGCGTCGCTCCAGGGCCGCGCCTTCGTCGTCGCAATGCAGGCGGCGGCGGTCTTCCTGTTCCTGCTGGTTATCGCGACGGGTCTCTTCGGAGACCGGTCTCCCAGCGCAAACTTCGCCCCAACATTCGTCTGGGTCATCTGGTGGGTGGGCGTGGGCTTCTTCGTGGCCCTGGTCGGCAACTTGTGGGCGCTGATGAACCCCTGGAGCATCCTGTTCGGCTGGGCGGAGGCGTTGAACAGGCGACTCAGGCCGGACTCCGACCTTGACCTCGGCTTCGAGTACCCAAGCCGACTTGGAGCGTGGCCCGCCTTTGCCCTCTTCTCCGTCTTTGCCTGGCTGGAGAACGCGTACCCCAGCGCCTCCGACCCCCTGAACATCGCCCTGTTGGTGCTGGCCTACTCCGCCATAACCTGGGTGGGTATGCTGCTCTTCGGCAGGCACGTCTGGCTCCGATACGGGGAGTGCTTTTCCGTGGTCTTCGGATTTCTGGCGCGTTTCGCGCCGACGGAGGTGAGAGTTTCCCGCGGCTCCTGCTCCGACGATTGCGAGGCCGCATGCGGCCCTTCCCAGGACGACTGCGTCAACTGCTACGCCTGCTGGGAGCAGGCCGCCCGCGGCGAGCGGGAGCTCAACCTGCGGCCATGGGCCGTTGGCCTCGCGCGGCGGGAGAACGTGACCACCGACATCCTGGCGCTCGTGATCCTGGCGCTGGCCGCCGTGACCTTCGACGGCTTCAAGTCAACGCCCCTGTGGCTGGACATCAAGGTCGGCCTCTGGGACGCCTGGTCCGCGCTCCTGGGCGGCGGCGAGTTCACCTCAACCGCACGCATCGCCGCGGACACCCTGGGCCTGATCGTCTTCCCGTCCGTATTCATCGCGGCGTACCTCTTCTTCTCGCGGCTCATGGCCTTGGCCGCCGGGGACGAGCTCTCGGTCTCGGAGATCGCCCGGACCTTCGTCTACTCCCTTGTGCCCATAGCCCTGGCCTACAACATCGCCCACTTCTTCACGCTCCTGGCAATTCAGGGCCAGCTGCTCATCCCCTTGGCGTCGGACCCCTTCGGCTTCGGGTGGGACCTGTTCGGCACGGCGGATTACGTCGTCAACATAGCCCTGGTCAACGCCAGGTTCGCATGGATTCTGAGCGTGGTTGCGATAGTGCTGGGGCACATCGTCGCCGTCTACCTGTCCCACGTCATCGCCCTCCGCGCTATGAACGACCACAGGTCGGCGATGCGAAGCCAGTACCCAATGCTGGCGCTGATGGTGATCTACACCGTCGTCAGCCTGTGGATTGTGGCACAGCCCATTGTGGGCCACGGCTGACGCGGTATTCCCAACAGGCGTTGATATTACCGCTCATCCTGAGCATGTCGAACCATGAGCGGGAAGGAAGTAGCTTTATAGCCAACGCTGGTATGCCAACACGTGTAGAGAATACCGCTTATCCAGGCTGATTGACGCCCGAAATCAGGCGGGATAAAATCGAGGAAGTACGCTCAGAGGTGATGTGATGCCAGTCTACGAGTACGTCTGCGCCACCTGCAAAAACCGGTTTGAGAAGCTGCGGCCCATGGCCCAGATGGACGACGAGGCCCCCTGTCCCACCTGCGGCGGCGATGCGTCCAGGGCGCTGTCCGTGTTCGCGGCATTTATGACGGACAGCTACGGCAACACGAGGGCTAGTTTCAACCTCGGCTCCGGCGGCGGTTGCGCGTGCGGATCGGGCGGCGCGTGCGCCTGCGCAGCGGGGGGATTCTAGGCAGCCGCCCTAGCCGTCTGTCTCCGAGCCACCAACCGCCTGACTATCCAGCCCAGGGCCGCCAGCAGAAGCGCCTGAAGTATGACGCTCGCGGCCACAAGCAGTGTCGCCTCCAGGAAGAACCCCCCCGTGAACAACCGCGTCAGGTAGTTCTCCCTTGGGTCCAGCCTCCACAGCTCGTTGCTGAAGCTGATGACGTGGAACTGTTCGAACAGGAAGTCGAAGCCCACCAGCGAGGCAAGTCCCAATGCGCCCACCATTGCGATGCTCAGCAGGCTGCCGGCCATGACCAGCCCGGCGACCCTCTGCAGGCCCCTGCCCCGTAAGACCGCCAGCGCAACGGCCGCATACGCCACCATGTAGACGCCTGTAATAAGCTGGACTGTGTACACGCCCCGCACCAGGCCCTTCACGTCCCGCATGTGTATAAGCTCGTTCTCGTTGAAGAGGGGCCGCTCCTCGCCGCCGAGGACCACTGTGACGTCCAGAAACTCGTCAGAGGAGTTGAAGTAGGCCGTGAACTCCTCCGCTACCATCCTGAGCTGGGCAGCGTCCAGGCCGGTTGTGCGAGTGACGTTGTATCGCTCGAAGCCGTAGGTGTAAAGCTGGACGCTGTTGAAGGCCAGTCGGACGTTGGTGGCTACCAGGAACGTGGGGATCGCCAGGATGAAGACGGCCAGGGCCAGCTTGGGCGCCAGCGCCCCGACGAATCTAGCATACCGCTCCCCTGCCGGTGTGGTTGTCAAAGCACAAGGCTCTCCAAGGGAATTACCGTCAATGGTATGTGGACTGCTTCAGCCATCCCTATGACCGCTATCACGGTCTTCCCTGATCAGGATTTCTGAGGGAGTCTGGGGAGTGCCGGCGGTCCACCGGCGCATACTCTCCGACAGTTCACGAAATGCCCTGAGCTTCTCCACCATGTCATCCTCAACGGCGCAGTCTATGATCTTGTCCGCATCCTCGTTGTCCTGACAATTCACATTTTCAGTACCCATGCCACACCTCAAGCTAACAACTCACGATATGATAGCAGATTGCGGCTATGCGCTGGTCACTTGCCCGCCAGCTTAGGGCCTATCTCCGCTAGGCGGCGCAACATCCCGGGCTGCCCGATGCCAAGGAACAGCTTTATCAATCGCTCCACATCTTCCCGGCGCAACCGAGTATTGGGGTCATGCTGAGCAACATCGCGGCCCCTGCGAAGAAAATCAAGGGCACTTTCAAGATCTGAGGTCAGGAACAGCTGCTCCTCCTCGCTCAGCCCTAATCCCTGGACAAATGCCTTGAAGAAGCGCTGCCCACATACCCAGCTGTAGTCTGATAGTGTCGGAAAGCGATAGTTTTTGTTGAGTTCATTGTCCCTTTCCACGAACCTTAGAAGTTCCTGATCCCCTTCCGCCTTTCGGAGGGGTTCCCATATAAAGCCGTAGCACATCGTCTCGGCGGCTACCTGTAAGTCATTCAGCACTGCATCAATGGCTGCACCCCTGGCCTCTGTAAACCAGAGATTATCGACGTTAACTAAGTGCCCTCGCGCTCTTTCTGGTATGTTGGCCCAAGTCTCTCCGAAGAAATACTTTACAAGTCGCTTCAGAGAAGCGCCCTCTTCGTCTTGGTGTCTAAGTTCAAGGTACTCGTTCCTGGATAATTTAGCTTTTGCCCAACCCTCGGCCTGAAACCAATACCAATCCCAGAGTAGACTCTCATCCTCTGTGCTAACTACCCAAGCATCCCGAAGTTCTTCTATGTCATCGCCGGTGTAAGAATGACCCAGTAGCGCCGGAAAGGAATTGACCCACCCCTTAGCAGAGAGCACCTTGACGTTGGAGGAATGCCGATTTGGAGGTGCTCAAGAGATT
>DAOUKT010000014.1:0-39090 GCA_034421015.1 Dehalococcoidia bacterium | reverse complement strand
CCCATCTCTCGGTGCATGATTCCCTCCTGGCTCCTTGAGACTCTCCCTCCGTATTCTCCCCTAATCCCAAGAGTTACGCAAAGGTCTCCGGAAGCAGGAATCCAGGGGGGGGGGGTCGAATAGACGAAGATAGATTCCGGCTTTCGCCGGAATGACGAGAAACGTATTACCTCCAAGATGTCGCCGTAGTTACGCAAAGGTCTCCTTCCACAGGAATGACGAGGCGGTGGGACGGCGATTTGTGCCTGTGAACTGCCATGCGCTTCCCGGCGCTCAAATACGCTTGCATACGCGCGTATGCACACAGGTTTAATGTCTACCTCTTCCGCCGGAACTTCTGCACCCGCTGGCCCTCCAGCACCTCGGCGACGTACAGGTCGCCCTTGGAGTCGGTCCAGATGCCGTGGGGCCCCCAGAAGAGACCGGGATCGTGGCTGCGCTGGTCGCCCCATCGGGCCAGGACGTTGCCCTGGAGGTCAAGAACGCTAACGCGGTCGCCAAGCTCCGCCACGTACATGATGTCGTCGCTGTCGATGTATATCTTGCACGGCTGGAGGAAGCCGGGCCAAATCGCAAGGTGTCTGCCCTCCGGGGTGAACACCTGGATGCGGTTGTTCTGGCGGTCCGCCACGTACACCCTGCCCTTGTGCTCCCAGACGCTGTGCACAAGCTGGAACTGCCCGGGGCCGTCCCCCGGCTCGCCCCAGGAGAAGAGCAGTTCACCCTGCTGGGAGAACTTGTGGACGCGGCAGTTGCGATAGCCGTCGGAGATGTACATATCACCCTCGGGCGTCAGTGAGAGGTCAGTGGGATGATGGAAGGGAGGGCCGGCGTGGAGGACGGTGCGGTTGTCGTCCGTGTAGCCTGTGTCCGAAGGCTGGTCGCGGTTGCCCATCGTGAACAGCAACTCGCCGTCGTGGGTGAACTTCATAGCGACCTGGGGGCTGCGGTCCACCAGGTAGATGCTGTCGTCAGGCCCGATGCAGATGCCGTGGGCGTCCAGAAACACGCCCTCGCCCCAGGAGCGCAGGAAGTTGCCCTCCGTGTCGAACACCATGAGGGGATGATCGCTGCGGGTGAAGACGTGGACTTCGTCACGGGAGTCGACGGCGACGCCGCCCACCTGTCCCCACTGCCAGCCATCTGGGAGCTTGCCCCAGCCCTCAACGACTTCATACTCCAACTGTCCGGATGATGCCATGATGATGACCCTCCTTTCCGGTCCTGGATGCGCTTCGAGACTCTCCAGCGACCCATGCCCAATCCCCGCGGGCGCGCCAATTCTTGACTACCGATATTATACCAGCAAAGGGGATTGTGTAGGCGCTTGCCGCCCGTTGGGTATCTCCCGACTGTTTTAGCGCAGCGTTCTCTCAGGGGCGTGTGCTATAGTTTGGACGGAGAGTTATCATCAATGGAGGTTGTTGGCAATGTTGCTATCGGTTAGCGAGGGGAGGTCGGGGGAATCTGAGAGAACAATTGACAGGGAACAGGCTGACCATATTGAGCAAGTCCTGAGAGAGTTGCTATACGTGGGGGGAAAGGACCGTTTCGTCATCTTGGCAGATCATGAGAAAGAGCCTGGAAATGAAGAGCATTATCTCCAGTGCTACTTCGGTACGCCAAAAACTGGCGACAAGAATAGCTTTGGTCTTGAGTATCGTGAGGGCTCAGGTGACAAGCACTATAGATGTTCGAGTGAATTGTCCGGGCTGTTCGGACTTGAGGTAATCATTAAGGCATTTGTAGACTATCTGCAAGGCAAGGAAGACTGGAACTCAAACCTGGAATGGGAGATAGCAACAGAGTTTATCGAAAAATGAGGCGTAACGAGACAGACCTGTAGACTACTTGGTCACTCTGGTCTTTGGCATAACTATGAGGGAGTATTGGACACCGTAAACTTACTCGTAGGATGGGGCCTGCCGCGGGAGCAGATGGAGCGCATCCGCGCGCTGGACTCGCGCGTCCGGCTGATCAACGATCCCAACCATGACCTGCCAAGGCCAGACGTCTGGCCCCCCTTCCCCTTCCCCGACGAGCTTCTGCCCCTTGTGCCGGAGACCCAGGCGCTGCTCACCTCCCGGCTGCCCGCCGGGCTTCGGGAGACCGCGCCTGACCTGCGCTGGGTGCAGCTCATCAGCGCCGGCGCGGACGTGGCCGTAAGGGATGGGCTGGAGCGCAGTGGGCTTGTGTTCACCACCGCCAGCGGCATTCACGCCGTGCCCATCTCGGAGTGGGCGCTGGGCAGCATGCTCGCCCTGGCCAAGGAGCTTCCGGCGGCCGTCCGCGCCCAGGACAGGGGCGACTACTGGAAGTACATCGGCGGCGAGCTTGCGGGGCGCACGGCGGGCGTCCTGGGGCTGGGCAGGATCGGCTCAAGGGTGGCGAAGCTGTGCCGCGCCATGGACATGCGCGTGCTGGCAATGCGCCGGACGATCGCTGAGCCGGTCGCAGGGCAGGGCGACGTCGACCTGCTGCTGCCGCCCAAAGACCTGCCCCGTATCCTTGACGAAAGCGACTTCCTCATAATCTGCCTGCCCGGGACTCAGGAGACCTTCGGCCTCATAGGCGAGCCGGAGATACGTCGCATGAAGCGGGGCAGCTACGTCCTGAACGCCGGCCGCGGCGGCATCGTGGACGAGGACGCGCTTGTGAAGGCCCTTCGGGACGGGCACCTGGCGGGAGCCGCGCTGGACGTCTTCGCCCGTGAGCCCCTGCCACCGGACAGCCCCCTTTGGAGAGAGCCGCGCCTTCTGATGACCGCCCACGTCGCCGGAAACTCGCTCCTGTACGAGGAGCGGGCGGTGGACCTGTTCCTGGACAACCTGCGCCGATACCTGGACGGCCGCGACCTGCTCAACGTGTACGACCCCGACCGGGGCTACTAGCCGGACGTCCGTCGGTACGGCGGCGGCTACTGTACGGGATGGTCATGGGCAACTCACGCACACCCCGAAGACGCATACAGGAGTGGCTCTTGTTGCTGACGCTGCTCATCGCGGCAGCTGTATTGACAGCGGCCTGCGAAGAGGACACGGCGGCCCCGGACGGCAGCCCGGCCGCCGACTCACGGCCAAGGGCCACGATAGCCGCTGAGGACGTGATGGCGACTGCCGTCGCGTTTGGTGAGGCCTGGGCAGCCGAAAGGCCCACCACGCCGACTGCGCCGGAAGAGGCGGGCCCCCCTCCAACCGCCTCCTGCTCGCCCCCGGACGGCGAGCCTGCGAACGACTCCCACCATTTTCTTCACTGGACGCCTGACGGCTCCCGGCTCATTTTCAATGTCTCGGATACTATCTGGGCCGTCGATAGCCGGGGCACAAACGTAGACGCAATAGTCGACGCCGACCCGGAATCTGATGACACGTCCGTTTATGAGTTCTACGCCGACCTGTCTCCGGACGGCTCGCGGATGGTCTACTCCACCTGCGAGTATCCCCTTGTCGTCTCGGATTTGGAGGGCACGGCGGCATACCACCTCCATGAGATTGCCTCGGCTGACCTGGACGGCGGGGGACGACAGCGTTTGACGGAAAGCCAGGGATTCGACAGCTACCCCGTGTGGTCGCCTGACGGCAGCAGCGTAGCATTCATACGAACCGGCGGGTTCTTTAACGATACGTGGGTCTACCTCCTGGAGGACGTTTTGGAAGACGGTCTGCCGCCGAGCAGGTGGTGGCTGGGAGGCGAGGGCGTTGAAGCCGTGCGCTCGCCCCCGGCGTGGTCGCCAAGCGGCGAGTCCCTGGCCCTGGTTGGCTATGAGTCCACGCC
Organism: Dehalococcoidia bacterium; assembly: GCA_034421015.1. GTDB lineage: Bacteria > Chloroflexota > Dehalococcoidia > Lucifugimonadales > UBA2985 > DAOUJW01. The sequence continues at coordinate 35,316 of DAOUKT010000014.1, read as the reverse complement.
TGGCGGCCGCCGGTCGTGGTTGTACACGGGCGGAGCAAGGGACCCGGGAGTGATCCAGTATCGGACTACCAGATCAGCAGTGTTCAGGATGACGGAAGCCACCGGCCCTCCGTCGTGGTCTCCCGACGGGGAGTATCTCGCCTTCACCAGGAGTGGCGGGGAGGATGCGGGGGTCTACGTAATTCGTCCCAACGGCCACAATCTCCGGCGTATCGTAGATGCGTCCGGCGAGGGGCCGCTCTGGCCGCTTGACGTAGCGGAGCTTCCAGCGGGTGTGAGTCTTTTCAGAGGGAGTCCGGCCTGGTCTCCGGACAGCAAGAGGCTGCTCTTCATTACCAGGGAGATTGCCCCCGGTCTACTCGCGGACTCAAACGACTTCGTGCCCAGCCGCGTCTTCACAGTCGGTCTGGACGGCGGTGACGTTGTCGAATTGGACCTTCCTCTTCCGGCGTTCCTTCGAGTGACGGCAGCCGCCTGGTCGCCGGACGGGTCGAAAGTGGCCGTATCAGGCGACATTCCCCAGTTTCCGGGGAGTGAACACGCGGTGCGAAGGGTGGTCCTCACGGCTGACCCGGATGGAGGCAACATGCGCATGCTGGCGGCAGGGGATACCGTCCTGGACCTGGTCAGTGGACACTACGATGAGTCCGTTGGACGCCTGTTTGAGTGGAACCGGCCTGAGTCCGCAAGTCCAGTCGACACTTCATCCTGTTCCGAAGGGTTTGTGGTCACGAATCCCGGGGAGAATCCCGGACTTGTCCAGGACTGCGAGACGCTGCTGGCCATTCGAGATGCCCTTGCAGGGAGGGCTGAGCTGAACTGGAGCGGGCGGACTTCCATCTCCGACTGGCAGGGTGTCGGCGTGGGTGGCGAGCCATTAAGAGTCCAAGAGTTGGCGCTTGGAAATCTGGGCTTGACCGGCGCTCTTCCCCCAAAGCTTGGGCAGTTGACCGGGTTGATGGGGCTGGACCTCTCCGGTGACTGGCTGACCGGCCCGATACCGCCTGAGCTTGGCGGCCTCAAGGAGCTTGAGGCGCTGGACCTCAGCGCCAACTTGCTGAGCGGCAACATTCCGCAGGAGTTGGGGTCTCTGGAGAGCCTCCGCATCCTCAACCTTCGTGGCAACGTCCTCTCCGGCTCGATACCATCTGATCTGGGTTTCCTCTCCAGGCTGGAGGAGCTGTATCTCTCCGGCAACCGGTTGGAAGGCCCCATTCCGCGGGAGTTTGGAATGCTGGAAAGCCTGTCCAAGCTGACCCTGAGCGGGAACAGGCTCAGTGCGAATATACCCCCGGGGATTTACCGGCTCGTCAGTCTGACCTCGCTGGACCTCTGGGAGGATGGTCTGTGGGACTGCGTAGCCGATGAGTACCCGGAGATACCGGAGGAGCGGTCCGACCTGGAGCGGTGCCGGGCGGAGTCCTAGCCGCGCCCGCTCCAACCTGCGCTTCTACCGTGAATTCTTCCACGCCTCCAGGATGATGGGGTCTCTGGGAAAGGCCAGGGGAGGGAGGTCGTCCAGGTGGAAGAAGCCAAGCTCCGAGACTTCAGGCCCGGGCTTCGCCTCTTCTTCGCCGACCTCCTGAGCGTTGAAGGCCGCCAGCACAACGGGGTGCCCCTCCTCCGAGAAGAGGCCCAGCAAGCCGGTGATGTTCACGTGCAGCCCCGTCTCCTCCAGCACCTCCCTTGCCGCCGCCTTCTCCACAACCTCACCGCGGTCGACGTAGCCGCCGGGCAGGCTCCAGAGGCCGATTCCCGGCTGGATGGCGCGCCTCACCATCAACACGCGGTCGTCGCGCTCCACCACCACCGTTGCGGCCAGCTTTGGGTCGTAGTAGATGACCCTGCCGCACTCCGGGCAGCGCGGCCTCTGCGCTCCGTTGACTTCCTTCATCTCCAGGCGCGCGCTGCATCGTGGACAGAAAGTCGCTTCCTCCATCATGACAGGTGGAAGATAACACATATCCCTGAGCGCTGCACAATTGGAGTGGCTGGGGGTTGCGCCCGCCTTGCCGCGAGGGGTATAAAGTGGGCAGGCTACACATCCTCAAAGCAGTTCCCCTTGTATGAGGGGCAGGAGGTTTCAAATGAAGATAGGGTTTTACAACGACTTTCGACCGTGCATTCTGAAGGAAGACGGCGTGGTGGACATCAGCCGCGAGGTGCAGCAGCTCCAGGGCGGCTCCCCCCAGCTCACCCTGGAGAACATCATCGTCAACTTCCAGTTTCTCAGGCCCATGCTGGAGAGGCTGGAGGAGAATGCCCAAGCCATTCCTTTGAGGGACGTGCGACTGCGGCCGCCGGTCCCGCGGCCCGGCAAGGTGCTCTGCGGCCGGGGCAACTTCATGGAGGGCGTCCCCGTCGAGCCGGTGCGACCGCTGGCCACCTTCTTCAAGTCGCCGGACGCGGTCATCGGCCCTGGCGACACCATCGTCCTGCCGAACTTCCGGCCCGTTATCTTCCACCACGAGGCTGAGCTGGCCTTTGTCATTGGAAGGGCGGCCTCCAACGTGCCGGTGGCCCAGGCCCTGGACCACATCTTTGGCTACACCACCGCGGTGGACGTTTCGGCCAGGGCGCCGGTTGAGGGCGAAGCCACCCTGTCGGGCGAGTACGGCAAGTCCTTCGACACCTTCCTGCCGATTGGCCCGGCCATAACCACCGCCGACGAGATCAGCGACCCCAACACCCTTAACGTCAAGTACACCGTCAACGGGCAGCTGCGCCAGGACTACAACACCAGCGACATGGAGCACAGCGTGGCCTACCTCATTGCGGCCCTCTCTGCCAACATGACCCTCAAGCCCGGTGACCTCATCCTGTGCGGCACCAACCACCAGGGCCTTGGCCCCCTCCAGGACGGGGACGTGGGAGAGATTGAGATCGAACGCGTGGGTCGCAGCCATAACAACGTTGTCGACTCGATGAAGCGCACGTGGTCCCGGGCCATCGACCCGGCGACGGGCACGCGCATCCGCGAGCGGCGGGAGTCCCAGCAGGGCGTCCCCTCGACGGGCACCTGGCCGCTGACGCCGCCCTCCTCGTAGGCGAAAGGAGCGATGGCCCAATGGGAACCTTCACTATGGAGATTGGCATAGGCGACCCGGAGCGCGGCCGTTGGAGGACGCTTGACGCCCTTGTGGGCACGCGCGCAACCATCACTGCTGCGCCTGCGTCTGTCCTGCGTGAACTGGGCGTGGAACCATCATTGCGCCAGCGCTTCCGCTCCGCGCACGGCGAGTCGAGAGAGATGGAAGTCGGTCATACGTGGGTGAGAGTAGACGGGCGGGAAACGCTGACCCAGGTCCTGTTCAACGACGAGGGGTCTACGCCTCTGCTTGGAGCAATGACCCTGGAAGCCGTGTATATGGCGGTTGACCCGGTCGACGGGAGACTGATCCCTGTGGAGGGCCTGATGTGAAGGCTCTTTCCTCTTGATAGGCGAAAGGAGCAGGCAGATGCGAGCCATTAGAGTTCACGTAGAAGGAGACGAGCGCAGCCTCCGTATGGAGGAGGTCCCCACGCCTGAGCCGCGACCTGACCAGGTGCTCATTCGCACCTCCGCTATCGGCGTGAACAGGGCCGACCTGGGAAGAGGCCCCGTGGGTGGAGGCGCGACCGGCGGGCCATTCATCCCGGGCCTGGACGTCGGTGGCACAATAGAGGCCGTCGGCTCCGAGGTGAACGGATGGAGTGTCGGAGACCCGGTGATCGCCCTCGCCAGGAGCGCGTACGCCGAGTTCGTCCCGTCCAGAGCCGTCCTGGCCTACAGGCTGCCTGAAGGGATGAGCATTGTGGACGCGGCGTCCATCCCGTGCGTGTTCCTGACGGCCTGGTACGGCTTGAAAAAGCTGGGGCGGATGCAGCCCGGCGAGACGGTCGTTGTCCACGCCGCCGGAAGCGGTGTTGGCACGGCCGGCATCCAGATAGCCCGGGCCTCAGGCGCACGCGTGCTGACGACCGCGGGCAGCGACGCCAAGGTGGCAATGGGAGTGGAGCTTGGCGCGGAGGCCGGCATCAACTACTCCACCCAGGACGTTGCTGCGGAGCTTCAGCGCCTCACCGGCGACCGGGGCGTGGATGTTGTCCTGGACTCCGTTGGAGGCGCGGTCTTCGATGCAACGATGAAGGTGCTTGCCGATGGCGGACGCGTCGTGAACGTCGGCGCGCCGTCCGGGGCCCGCTCGGAGCAGGACCAGAGCGTTATGGAAGCCAGGGGGCAGTCGGTGCACCAGTCGGGCGTCTTCAACGATGCCGCGGAAGACGTCGAAGGCGCGGGCTGGGCGCAGCTGAAGGCGTGGTTCGAGGACGGGACAATGCGCCCGATTGTGGACAGGGTTCTGCCCTGGGAGGAGGCTGCAGAGGCGCAGAGGCTCTTGGCAGAGCGGGTAATCTTTGGCAAGATAGTCCTCACCTTGTGATTGTGGGAGTCTCATGGGTAAGACACACCTGACCAAATTTGATCTGAAACGAAAGGGCAATGCAGAAGGCTCATTGGGAATTTTGAGAATAGAGATAGGCATAGGCGACGCGGAACGCGAGCATTGGACAACGCTTGAAGCTCTTGTGGATACGGGCGCGTCCATAACAGCTGTACCAGCGTCCGTCTTGCGCGATCTGGGAGTAGAACCTACAATGCGCCGCAGGTTCGAGTCGGCGCACGGCGTGTCCAGGGAGATGGAAGTCGGCCAGACGTGGGTTAGTGTCGAAGGAGAAGAAATTCTTACATACGTCCTGTTCAATGACGAGGGTACTACGCCCCTGCTCGGAGCCTTGGCTCTTGAGATGGCGTTCCTGGGGGTGGACCCGGTACATCAGAAACTTGTCTCAGTAGCTGGTCTCATATGAGAACCCTTGGCTCAGGAGACGGGAAAAGCTAGAGGCCTATGCACAAAAGAGACTTCGGCAGTTTGGGCCCGGTAAGCGCGCTCACCCTCGGTGGGGGCGGCATAGGGCAGGTGTGGGGTCCCACGACCCGCGAGGAGTCCGTCGCAACCGTCCTGGAGGCAGTGGAATCGGGCATCGATTTCCTGGACGTGGCGCCGGGCTACGGCAACGGGGAGGCCGAGCTTGTGGTTGGCGAGGCGTTCGGCGGTCGCCTTCCGGCAGGGGTGAAGGTCTCCACCAAGTGCAGGCTGGGCAACCCGGCCCCCGGCGACGTGGCAGGCATCCTGGCAAAGAGCCTGGAGGAGAGCCTGGAGCGCATGATGCTGGACAGGGTTGACCTGTTTTTCCTGCACAACATGATCATCCCGGACGAGGCGGCAGACGCGTACCAGGGCACACCGCGAAGCCTGTTCATTGAAGCGGTGCGCCCCGCCCTGGAAGACCTGCTTCAGAGCGGCCGGATCGGGGCGTGGGGCATCACGGGCATCGGCGTGCCGGACTCCATAATCCAGACCCTCCGCGAGGACCCGCCGCCCGCGGCCGTGCAGGCCATAGCGAACCTGCTGGACTCTCCGGGCGCTCTCAAACGCTTTGATGAACCGGCGCGACCCCGGGACATCATCGCCGCGGCCGCCGGACGCGGGGTCGGCGTGATGGGCATCCGCGCCGTTCAGGCCGGCGCACTGACGGACGCCTTCGACAGGGACCTGCCCGCCGATCATGGGGACATGGCGGACTACGTTCGCAGCGGCCCGTTCCGCAACCTGGCAAGAGAGGTGGGCGAGTCTCCGGCCTCCCTTGCCCACAGGTACGCCCTGACCATGCCGGGCGTCTCCACCGTTGTCCTGGGAGTCAAGAACCGGCAGGAGCTGAGGGAGTGCGTGGAGGCCGAGGCCAAAGGCCCCCTGCCGCCGGAGCTGGTGGCCCGCATAGACGACCTGTTCTGAGGGACCCTGCCGCGCGATTCGCATTTGCGCCAGACAAGGACTGCTTTACGTCGATATGCCTTCTCAACCGTCCATCTTGACAAACTTCCTGTGCGAATAATAGGATTGTGCAACCGGATAATGGCGGCAATCTATTCCTGAAGAGGAGGTTGTGCAGAGCGCATGAGAAACGTACGAACTACGCAAGCCGGAAGCGCCTGCACGAGCCGACTGAGGGCGGGTTGCTGCGAAGGGCCGGTTGGCGCGTCCACCTTTCTTCCCGGCGGATTCTTCGATCCCCGGCAGCGACTACTCCCGGGCGAGGGCTAGCTCCCTCCCGCCATCGCCGGATAACTCTCTCCATCTGAGTCGACCTGTACTCTTTTTCCTGCTTGATTCCGGTCTCAATTCACCTTGAGCGGCGCGGCTTGCGCTCATCCCGTATTCCAGGGCCGGTCGGCAGGGCAAAACCGAGATGCTTACCTGTTCCGAGAGGAGGAAAGCTGTGAACGGACCGGACGTGAAGTACGTCTCTTCGCTGTACGGCGGATTCTGGAGCTTTGACGTCAAGGACTTCTGCTACATGACCAATCCCTACTTCCCTCCGCAGGAGTTCATTGACGCCCTGGGCTCCAGGTTGAGGCAGCTGGTCAAGTCCTATCCGTCCACCAACTGGCACATCTCCTCTCTGGCCGCCAGGCCCCTGGGTCTGACCCACGAGGAACTGGTGGTTGGGAACGGGGCCAGTGAGCTCATCAGCGCCATCTCGGACCGATTCGTGGAGCATCTTTCGGTGCCGGTCCCGACTTTCGACGAGTTCGTCAATCGCGCCGTGGCACAGGGCAAGCGGGTCAGCCCGTATCAGCTGACAGGGAACTTCGAACTGGACGTCGAAGATTTTATCCGACACACCCTGAGCGTCAAGGCCAACGCCGCGCTCATCATAAACCCCAACAACCCTACGGGCACACTCCTGTCACATGACGCGCTCTGGTACCTGCTGGAGTCCCTGCGCAGCCTTGACCTGGTCCTGGTTGACGAGTCCTTTCTTGAGTTCTCCAGCCGTATCCCAACCCCAACCGTAATGGGAAGGTTATCCGACTTTCCCAACGTGGTGGCGCTCAAGAGCCTCTCCAAGAACTACGGCATCCCCGGCATTCGGCTGGGCTACGCCGCCTCCGCGAACAAGGAGATGGTGGAGACCCTGCGAAGGAGCGTCCCCATCTGGAGCATCAACTCCCTTGCGCAGTTCTTCCTGGAGGAGATCGACAAGTACCAGGACGAGTACCTGGAGTCGTGCGCCAGGGTCCGGGAGGCGACCCGGGTCCTCTACTCGGGGCTGGAGTCACTGCACTACATGCGGCCGTATCCCAGCCAGGGGAACTTCGTCCTGTGCCGCCTGCAGGACGGGATTGCGGGTGAAGAGTTGACCGAGCGCCTATTCAGGGAGTGCAACGTCCTGATCAACAACTGCAGCCGCAAGAAGGGCCTTGGCGAAGGCTTCGTCAGGTTCGCTTCCCGGACCGTCGAGGAGAACGCCGAGCTCATTGAGGCCATGCGGGAGCTTGGTTCTACCATTCCAGTCGGGGAGCGGGCGTACACTTAGGAGGGACGCGGAATGAAGGCAGTGATTCTTGCCGCCGGCCGGGGGAGCAGGCTGAAGCCCCTCACCAACAGGGCGCCGAAGTGCCTGGTCAGGCTGCACGGCAAGCCCATAATGCAGAGGCAGCTTGAGTCTCTGGACAGGGCCGGTTTCCGGGAGTGCGTGGTGGTCGTCGGGTACAGGGGAGACCAGGTGGAGTACCAGTTCGGGCCCGGGTTCCGCAACCTGGAACTGACCTACGTCTACAACGATCGCTACGATGAAACCAACAACATCTACTCCCTGTGGCTGGCCCGCAACCATCTTGACGACGACATTCTGCTCCTGGAGAGCGACCTCATATTTGAAGACGGCCTTCTGGAGGACATCGCTCAGAGCAGGCTTCCGGACGTTGCGGTGGTGGACTGGTTCAGGCCGCCCATGGACGGGACTGTGATACTGGCCCGGGATGGAGTGGCAGAGTCGATGGCGCTCAAGTCCCAGCAGTCGGAGGACTTCGACTACACCCACGCGCTCAAGACCGTCAACATCTACTCGCTATCCCGTGAGACTATGGCGCACAGGTTCCTTCCGGCCCTCGACCGGTACGTGCAGTCCGGCATTACCAACACCTTCTACGAGGCCGTGTTCGCGGAGCTTGTCTCCAGAGGTGACCTCAGCATGGCGGTGCACGTCACGGGAGACCGCAAGTGGACGGAGGTCGATACCGTTGAGGACCTGCGCGAGGCCGAGGCCATGTTCCCCGTTGCCGCCGTCGCCAAGGGCAGCGCCGCCATTGACGAGACTGCTGAGAGCGTGCTGCGGCGCAGGAACCTGAACGACCCTGACCAGGACGGGCGCGGCGGTCGTCGCAGGTGATTGACTGACCTAAGCAGCGACCTCTAGCCGTCCTTTGCCAGCGCGCTGCGAGGCACCTCCAGGTGCAACTCCCGGCCGGGGTTCACCAGCAGCTCGCCCCGTGCCATTGGGCCGTCGCCCAGCCTCAGGATGTCCGCCTTCAGCCGCTCGGCGGTCAGGTCCAGGATGCCGACTGTGCCCAGCCGCGTCGACTGGTGGTGGGGCAGGATGGGGCTGCCGGAGTTGATCTCCACCACGCCGTTGACGTAGTCCAGGCGCTCGAAGTGGGTGTGGCCGCTGATCAGGATGTCCACCGGCCTTTCCAGCTGGACGCCGGAGGTGACGTCGTGCAGGAGGCCCAGGCTCCAGCCTTCAATGTCCAGGACGTGAGTGGGCTTCACGCGCGGGTCGTCCATATCGAAGTCGTTGTTGCCCAGCGCGGCCAGCACCGGGGCGATGCGCTCCAGCCAGTCCAGCACGCGATGGGACACTATGTCCCCGGCGTGGAGAATGAGGTCAACGCCGAGGAACGCCTCGGCCACCTCCGGCCACGGGTCGCGAATGGAGGTTGGCAGGTGGGTGTCCGCAATCAGGCCAATACGCATGAATGAAGGGTAACAGTGTTAGGTCGCAGGGTTGCGCGTCGCGTGGTTGCCAATAGAGAGCGGGGCCTACGTTGCAGGCCCCGCTCTTCCAACGTCTTCCGAGTAACGCCTACTGCGAGGCGTCTCTGAAAAGGTCTCTAGCTGCTGTGCTGGGTGGCTGTGGACGGCGTGGGAGCGGCCCGCTCCTGCGTCCGGCTGATGCCAATCCGGCGAGAGATGATGACCTTCTGCACCTCTACGGTGCCGCCCGGGTGCAGGCCCTGGAGGCTGGTCCTCTGGTTGACCTCGGTGTGGCCGCCGTAGGGGGCGCCCGGCTCCTCGGTGCCCAGGAGGGCCTTGGGGCCCATGATGTCCAGCTGCCGCAGAGCGTTCTCCAGGTTGTAGGACTTGCGATACATGGAGCTCTGGGAGCCGTGGTAGCTCATCTCCTGGCGGGCCTGGTACATCGCGAAGTTGCGCTTGGCGAACAGCGTGTTGATGTGGGAGTTGATGACGCTGGTCATGGCCTTCTGGCGCACGATCGGGTCGCTGCCGACCTTGCCGTCGCCGTGGTCGGTGTTCTTCACGTAGTCCATCAGGTTCTCAAGGGCCTCGTCACGAGGGAACGCCTGGCCCCTGCCGCCGTGCTCCTGCTCCAGGGTGGTCTGGGTTACCTGCCAGCCCTGGTGGTCGCCGCCGATGAGGTTGCCGCCGGACACGCGTACGTTGTCCATGAAGATGCGGTTCTGGCGGCTGCCGCCCAGAAGGCCCATCCGGCCGATCTGAAGACCGTCGGAAGGGTTCTCAATCAGGAAGTAGCCCAGGTTCCGGTGGCGAGGCGCGTCGGGGTCGGTGACCATGGGGCCGAAGAGGATGTCGGGCACGCCTGCGCCGCTGACGAACTGCTTCTGACCGGAGATGATCCAGTCGTCGCCGTCGCGGGTCGCACGGCTCTCAAGGCTGGCCAGGTCTGAGCCGGCGTTGGGCTCGGTGAAGTTCTGGAAGGCAATCTTCTCAGCCTTCAGCAGGGGGGTGAGGAACTTCTGCTTCTGCTCCTCGGTGCCCCACACCAGAAGGGTAGGGAAGACCAGGCCGTTGGTGAAGCCGCGTACGACTCCGCCCTTGCTGAACTCCTCTTCAATGATGGTCTCGTGCTCGCCGGTGAGACCGCCGCCGCCGTACTCCTTGGGGTAGGTGGGGTACAGCCAGCCCTTCTCGGCAAGCTCCTTGTGCTTCTCCCTCCAGAAATAGTACAGATCGGCGTTATCGCCCTCTTGACCCGCGGTCAATCCCTCAGGATCCACGGGAGACTTCTTCTCCTCCGGAATGTTGGCCTCAATCCATGCCCGGACTTCCTTCCGGAACTCCTCCTGCTCCGCCGTGTACTGGGTGGAAAAATCCATCTGTCCCCTCCTTGCAAATTTGCCTTTGCTTCCCAAATTTAACCCGCCAGTCGTACCCGTACGACTGACAAATTTGCTGTAGCATACACCATCCCGCAGGGCGGGTCAATAGTATTGGGCGACAAATGGCGCGGCTACCGCCGATGTTGTATATTTCCACTATGCCGACTTATCCTCACACACTGTGACAGGAGACGCATGGCGGTCTGGAAGAACAAGCTGTACTTCGGCGATAACCTGGACATCCTGCGGGAACACGTGCCCGACGAGTCTGTGGACCTGATCTACCTCGACCCGCCGTTCAACTCCAACTCCACCTACAACGTGCTGTTCCGCGAGGCGAGCGGCGAAGGCTCCGCTGCGCAGATACATGCCTTCGGCGACACGTGGCACTGGGGAATCGAGTCGGAGCTGGCGTACCGCGAGGTAGTGACTCTAGGACCAAAGCAACTGGGAGACCTGTTGCAAGCGATGCGCTCGTTCCTGGGCCAGAATGACGTGATGGCCTACCTGACGATGATGGCGCAGCGCATGGTGGAGTTGCATCGCGTCCTCAAGCCGACGGGCAGCATTTATCTCCATTGCGATCCAACGGCAGGGCATTACCTCCGCTTGCTGATGGACGCTGTGTGGGGTGTGAGGAACTTCCGCGGCGCGGTTATCTGGAAACGCACCTCATCACACAACGACGCGCGAACCATGGGCAGGGTCTACGATATTATCCTCTATCACGTGAAGGATGACGGGTTCGCGTGGAACAGGGTCTTTCAGCCATACGACGAGGAGTACATCAGAACGCATTACCGGCGCCAGACTCCTGAAGGACGGCGCTACCGGACAGACAACGTGACTGCGACAGGCTTGTCTGGCGGTGGATATGCGTATGAATGGAACGGGATTACCAAAACCTGGCGTTACCCACAGGAGCGTATGCAAGAGTTGCATGATGCAGGCCGCCTCCACTACACGTCCAGTGGCACGGCTGAATACATCCGTTATTTGGACGAGATGCCTGGTACCCCGTTGCAGAACGTCTGGACAGACATTCGCCCCATCAACTCGCAGTCGAGAGAACGCCTCGGCTATCCCACACAGAAGCCGGAGGCGCTGCTGGAGCGCATCATCCAGGCGAGCAGCAACGAGGGTGACGTGGTGCTCGACCCTTTCTGCGGCTGCGGCACTGCGCTTGCGGTTGCGGAGCGCCTGGGGCGAAAGTGGATAGGCATCGACATCACGCACATCGCTGTTTCCCTGATGAAGTACCGTCTACGCGATACCTTCGGAACACAACTCTCCGAGTACGATGTGGTCGGCGCGCCGCAAGACCTCGCAAGCGCCCGAGCATTGGCGACGGAGAGCGAGCATGACGGGCGATACCAGTTCGAGTACTGGGCGCTGGGGCTGGTAGACGCGCGCCCGGGCAACAGCCGTCGCAGGGGCGCGGACGCGGGCGTCGACGGCTACATCAACTTCTTCGACGACGAGTCCGGCAAGGCGAAGACAGTGCTGGTGCAGGTGAAGAGCGGCCACGTGCAGCGAAACGTCATCGCAACGCTCAAGGGCGACATGGAGCGCGAGAAGGCGGAGATGGGGCTGCTGGTGACTTTGGAGCCGCCCACCGGTCCAATGGAGCAGGAGGCTGCTGCGGCCGGTCTCTACGTGCCGGAGCATTTCCCTGACCGTCAGTACCCGCGCGTGCAGATAGCGACCATAGGAGACCTGCTTAATGGCAACGGGCCGGATGTGCCGCGTCTGGGCCTCGCGGACGCGCCTACCTTCCGCCGCGCCCCGCGCCGTCGCCGCTCGGCGGGGCGGTCGCAGCAGATGTTGTAGGCGGGGGGTGACACTCCCGCGTTCGCCCAGCGGATGGGCTGCCGGCATTGGCCCCGGCGCGGGGCGCTACCGGCTGGGGAGCCGCTCAGCCCTGGAGTGGGTGCTGGACCAGTACAAGGAGCGCAAGCCTCGGGACCCAACCATTGCGGAGAAGTTCAACGCGTATCGGTTCGCCGACTACAAGGAGCGGGTGATCGACCTGCTCCAGCGGGTGTGCGCCGTCAGCGTTCGCACAATGGAGATAGTGGACGGCATGGCGTACTGGGACGGAGACGATCTGATAGTGTTCGGCGACCGGGACAAATTCGAGTTTGCGGCGTTGGCCTTGTCACAATGGTTCAACGAGCCTGAAGACCCGGAATGGGAGGCGGCGTGGTTGGAGACATAGTCTGGGCGCCTTGGCTGTCATTCTGAACGGAGCCCTTCGGCTACGCTCAGGGTAAACTAAGCGGAGTGAAGAATCCAAAGTCTTTGCGCGAATACTTCGTCTACATCCTGACCAACGAGACTCACAGACTGTACGTCGGCGTAACCAATGACCTCCAGCGCAGGATGTACCAGCACAAGAACAAGCTAACCCCCGGCTTTGCAAGCAGGTACAACCTGCGGTGGCTGGTGTACTACGAGACCACGACAGACGTTCATTCTGCAATAGCTCGCGAGAAGCAGATAAAGGGATGGAAGCGGTACAAGAAGGTTGCCTTGATAGAATCGGAAAACCCCAAGTGGGTAGACCTGAGCGCAGAGTGGCCGTAGGATTCAGAATAAGAGTGGCGTAGCTTTGTGAGCAGACGCTTGGGATTCTTCACTGCGCTTAGTTTACCCTGAGCGTAGCCGAAGGGCTCCGTTCAGAATGACAGTTGACGCTCCTCTTTCTAGTCCGCGCCGCCGTGCGCTCGCTGTTCACAGCGTGACGTACCGGCCGTCGCCGGCCGCCCCCCGCGCCGGGGCGGCTACTCCACGCTGAAGTCCAGGTAGGTCACAAGCTCAAACTCCGTGTCCACGTCAAACAGAATCGCCGCGTAGTACGCTCCCCTGGTGAGGGTGGACCTGCCAAGGCCCAGGTCGACCTCAAAGCTGAGTGACGTGCGGGTCTCCTCCCACCTGAGGGCCTCCACTATGTTGAGGGCGCTTATCTCGTCCGAGCTGAAGAAGGACGAGTCCTCAACCACAATGAAGACGGGGTCCAGATTCCTGTAGGAGTAGACGTAGACCAGAGGGAAAAGCTCGGAGCCGCTGCTGAAGGGGATGTCCACCGTCAGGGTCTTGTCCTCCGAGATGGCCCAGTAGCCCTGGATGGAGTCCCTGAAGGACTCCAGTCCCGTGTTCTCGGTGTTCAGAGTCGAAATCCGGGTGTTCAGCTCGGACAGGGAGTCCCTGGCGTCGCCCAGGTCCTCCGTCAGGGAATCCACGTCATCCTCGGAGTCCGACAGCCGCCGGGAGAGGTCGTCCTTCTCGGACTGCTCCCGCCTCAGGTCCGCGGTCAGGGAGTCCCTTTCGGCCGTGAGCGCGTCCCTCTCCCCCTTGAGCCGGGTCACCTCCAAGCTGAGGTCGCTGTTCTCATCGGTCAGGGTCTCCTTCTCGGCCAGGAGACCGTCCCTCTCGAAAGCCAGCACGCCGTTTTCCGTCGCCAGTTCGTTGCGCTCCCCGGAGACCGTGACGAGCCAGAGGCCCATCAGCCCCAGCACAAGGGCGCTTGCCGCTACGACGACTCCGAGTACGATCTTCACTGATGTCTCCAAAAGAAGCGCCCCTTCCGCCGGGGGTTCGGAGCGCTTGCCGCTTGCGATTGTGTTCCGCGGACGCCGCGTGCGGCCCTGGACTCGATGCCTTCGACGGGTCCGGCCGCGTGCAGCCTCATTAAGCCTAGCTTAGCACGGGGAGTATCGCTATTCAAATGCGGGCGGCGGAGTGTCGTCACCGCTCCACAATGTGGACGCCGGTGGCCTTGAAGGAGGCGCTTATCTGCGCCCCCGGTCGGAGCCCCAGGTCCTCCGCAGACCTGCCGGTGATGAGGGCCACCAGCGGGAAGCCGCAGTCGATGCCCACCCGCACCAGGGGCCCGAACGAGGCCATGCCGGTGATGGCGCCCGGGAAGGAGTTGCGCGCGCTGGTGGGGGACGGGGTCAGGGCTATTGTCACCTCCTCCGGCCTGATGCAGGCGGAGACGCGTGCGCCCGGCTCAAAGTCGGATACGCCCTCGATCATCGCGCCGCCAATGCTCACGTAGACCAATCCCGCCTCCTTGGAGTCGATCACGCCCTCCAGTATGTTCTCCACCCCCACAAAGCGGGCGACCTGGGCGCTGGTGGGCAGGTTGAAAATCTCGCTGGGCGCGCCAACCTGGAGCAGCTCGCCGCCCATCAGCACGCCTATGCGGTCGGCGAGGCGCTGCCCCTGAGCCATGTCGTGGGTGGTCATGATGACCGTGGCGCGAAGCTCCCCAATGACCCTTGCTATGAGACCCTCCACCCTGGCGATGGACACCGGGTCCAGGTTGGCCGTGGGCTCGTCCAGCAGGAGCAGCTCCGGCTCCGTCACCATCGCCCGGGCCAGGGCGACGCGCTGTATCTCGCCCCCCGAAAGGGTCCGGGCCTGCCTGCTCTCGTAGCCGGCGAGGTCGACGGTCTCCAGCGCGTGGCGCACCCTCTCCTGAACGACGCCCTTGCCCACGCCGCGGACTCTCAGGCCGTAGGCCACGTTGTCGTGGACGGTGGAGCTGAAGACCACAGGCTTCTGGAAGACAAAGACCATCCGCCTGCGCATCTCCAGCCGCGCCCTCTCCGACGCGCCCGCGTCCACGCCGTCGAAGAGGATGGAGCCGGAGGTTGGCTCCTCAAGGAGGTCGATGAGGCGCAGGAGGGTCGTCTTGCCTGAGCCGCTGGGGCCGATGAGCGCGGTGACGCCGTGCCTGGGGGCCTCCAGGCTGATGCCCCGGAGGACGGTGTTGCCGTCGTAGCGCTTGGTCAGGTCCCGGATCTCTATCAAGGCGGCCTACCTCCGCTGAAGCCTTCCGGCCAGGACGTTCACAACCAGGGCCAGGAACACGAGGATGATGCCCAGGGCCATCGCCAGCTCGAAGTTGCCAATCGAAGTCTCAAGGGACATGGCCGTCGTGAGCGTCCTGGTGTACCCGCGGATGTTCCCGCCCACTATTATAGCCAGGCCAATCTCGGAGACGGCGCGCCCGAAGGCGAGGAGGACCGCAGTCGACACCCCGAACTTGGCCTCCCTGACGATTGTGTAGATGGTCTGCATCCGGTCCGCGCCCAGGGACATGGCGGTGTCCTTTATCTCAGGGGCCACGCCTCTGAGGGCGGCGATGGTGAGGCCGGTGACGATGGGCGATATGAGAACGACGTGCCCGATGACGATGGCCTGGGGCGTGAAGAGCAGGCCCATGTTCCCCAGGGGGCCCTCCCGGGACAGTGTGATGAAGACCAGCAGCCCCACGAAGACGGTGGGCACGCTGTAGAGGGTCTGGATTAGGTACACCAGCGCGCCCTTGCCGGGGAAGTGGTGGAAGTGTATCAGGCTGCCGATGGGTATGAAGAGCAGCGTTGCGATGAGGGTGGAGGACCCGGCGATGAGGATGGTCCGCCCCGCGATGCTGAACACGTCCCGGTCGCCGGTGAAGATGAGCCTTAGGGCCGTGAGGAGACTGTCCAGCACCAGTTCCATGAGGTCAGGACTCCCTCTGGCCGGATTCGACACGCAGGGGGCGGTGGTCGCCAGCCTCCATTCCCGCGAAGCTTGCCCCGTACTCTGATACGGGGGCGGGAATCCATGAGGGGCAGGACGCGGACGCTCTGGATTCCTGCTTCCGCAGGAATGACGAAAGGCCGCGCGTTTTCACCAACTCGCGCGGTCTGGCAAGGCCACTGTCATTCTGAACGGAGCGTAGCGAAGTGAAGAATCCAAAGCCTCTGTCCGCAAGGCTACGAAGTCTTCTGTTAACCCTTTGGATTCTTCGCCTTCGGCTCAGAATGACATTCAACGGAGCCACCGCGCGGGTTACGCAACGGTCTCCGAAAGCGGGAATCCAGGTGGGGGATATGGACTCCCGTCTGCACGGGAGTGACGAAAGAAGCAGGCGAGTATTCATCACGGCTCCTGGCCCCTGGCCGGGGTGAACAGAGGCCGGCCGTACTCACTGATGCCGTGGGCGCCGATCAGGTCCTGCGCCTCATCGGAAAGGAGAAAACGGACGAGGTTCTCGGACATGGCGTGGTTGATGTCGGGGAACCGCTGCGGGTTCACGGCTATGACGGAGTACACGTTCAGGAGGGAATCGCCCTCCTCGACCAGCACGTTGAGGTCCAGATCCTTCTGGAAGGCGAGGTACGTGCCGGCGTCCGACAGGGTGTAGGCCTCCTTCTCGTCGGCCAGGAGCAGGACGGCGCCCATGCCAGCCCCGGACTCCAGGTACCAGTCGCCGGAATCCCGCACTACGTTGTAGTCGAGACCGGCATTCTGCCAGAGCAGCTTCTCCCTGGCGTGGGTGCCGGACTCGTCGCCCCTGGACACGAACCACACCCTGTCGCTGCTGCCCTGGCCCCGGCGCATGACCTCCAAGAGGGCATCCTCGGGAGCCAGGCCGGTGACAGAGGCCGGGTCGTTGGCAGGCCCCACTATAAGGAAGCGGTTGTAGGCAATGGGGCGCCGCTCCACGCCGTACCCATCGGCGATGAACGCCTCCTCCCGGACGCGGTCGTGAATGGCGAGAACGTCCACCTCGCCCAGCCTGCCGAACTCCAGGGCCTTGCCCGTGCCACCCGTCAGTATGTCAAGCTCCACGTTGTACATATCCTCGAATCGGCGCTCCAGGACGTCCCAGAGGCCGGTGTCGTAGAGGCTGGTGGTTGTGGCCAGCCTCAGCCTGCCGCCGTCATGCGCCGTCGCTGCGTCGCCGGGCGCGGTACCCGTTCCACACGCGAGCAACGCGCCCGGAAGGGCGAGCGCCATAACCGCCAGATAGACTAGCCCTTTCCTGGAGAATTTCATTACTTTAGGGACTACCTGTGTCGTGAGGCGGGTGGCCTCAGCGGGCATAGCGTAGCAAAGTGATAGAGAGGTTGCATAGAGAGCCGCCAGAGGCGAGCGGGTGGCCTAACTTGAGACTGGCGGAGAGGATGGGATTCGAACCCATGAGAGGATTGCTCCCCTACGCGATTTCCAGTCGCGCCTGTTCGGCCACTCCAGCACCTCTCCGGATCTGCTGCAACAGAGGGGTCATGCTCCGACCCAATGGCGGAGAGGGTGGGATTTGAACCCACGTCCCGGTGCAACCGGGAACCGCTTTTCGAGAGCGGCGCCATAAGCCTCTCGGCCACCTCTCCATCCGAAACTTGATTATATCACACCTCAACGGCGGTTGAAGCGCAGCTGCCTTCCCGCGTATTCCTGGCATGTGTTGGTATTGCCGGACCATACCGCTCGCCCTGAGCTTGTCGAAGGGCGAGCGGGAGCCGTGCGTCCTTAGTCTTCCCGCTCATATACTTCGACAGGCTCATCATGAGCGGTGTCTCGCGCCACAACCGACACCGCACATATACTTGGACAGGCTCAGCATGAGCGGTGTCTCGCGCCACAGCCAGCGCCTGTAGAGAGTGTCCATACGCGCGCGGTGACTGAAGGCTGCGCTACGAATTACACCGCTTTGCGCTAATGAGGCTACGCATTGCGGCCAGCGGCGTCCTTGACACCCCAAATTCAATCGTGCTAGCATTTGGGCAGGATGAGGATTTGTCCAGAACTAATCGGATAGGGTAGCCGCGGTCCTGGCGCAGCAACGGGAGTGCGGATGCCCTATATTTTTTGGTGAAGAAAGTGGATAGCTGGAGGGCAATAATACTGGCTGCGGGCAGGGGGACTCGGATGAAGTCCCGCGCGCCCAAGGTCCTGCAGCCAATCTGCGGCCGGGAGATGGTGGGGCTTGTGGCGGACGCTCTGAAGGCCGCCGGCTTTGAGGAGATAGTGGCCGTTGTCCCCCCGGACTCCTCGCAGATTGCCGATGCGCTTGGCGACGGCGTCTGCCTGGTTGAGCAGGCCAATCCTCTTGGGACGGGCCACGCAGTCGCGCAGGCCAGAGCGGCGATGAGCGACTTCCGGGGCAACATCCTGGTCATCAACGGCGACGCGCCTCTCATCACCTCGGACACGCTGTCGGCGTTGAGAACGAGACACGAGTCCGCCCGGAGCTGCTTCACAATGCTGACGTGCAGCGAGCCTCCATCAGAGGACATGGGGCGCGTGATGCGGGACGACGGCGGCGAGGTGCGCGCCATCGTCGAGAGGGCTGAGCTGGGGGACGACGCCACCTCCGGCTGCGAGGCCAACGCGGGCGTGTACTGCCTCGACTCTTCGTGGCTCTGGAACGCGCTGGAACAGCTGTCGCCGTCCCCCAACGGCGAGATATACCTGACGGGCTTGGCGTCGCTGGCCGCCGGCCAGGGGCACAAGGTGGCCACAATGCCCCTCAAGGACCCTTTGGAGGCGCTGGGCGTGAACGATGGCATCCAACTTGCCCGGGCCAGGGAGGTCATGCAGCGCAGGATAAACGAGGGCTGGCTTCTCCGGGGCGTCACGGTAATGGAGCCGGCGTACATAGACCTGTCCGTGACCATTGAGCCGGAAACCGTCATCTATCCCAACACCTTCCTCCAGGGCAGGACGCGGATAGGGGGCGGCTGCCGGATTGGGCCCGGCTCCATGATCGAGGACTCCGTGATCGCCGGCGGCTGCCGGGTGTGGTACTCCGTGCTGGAGTCCGCCGTGCTGGAGGAGGACGTCGATATTGGTCCATACAGCCACATCCGGCCTGAGACCCACATCGACAGGGACGTGCACATTGGCAACTTCGTCGAGGTGAAGAAGAGCAGCCTGGGCAGAGGCGTCAAGGTGGGCCATTTTTCCTACGTGGGCGACTCCTGGGTTGGCCCGGACGTCAACGTGGGGGCGGGAACGGTGACCTGCAACTTCGATGGCGTGGACAAGCACCAGACGGTGATTGAAGAGGGCGCATTCATAGGCAGCGACTCCATGCTGGTTGCGCCGGTGAGGATTGGCGCCGGGGCCAGCACGGGGGCGGGTTCAGTGGTGACCAGGGACGTCCCCGCCGGCGCGAAGGTGGCCGGGGTCCCGGCCAGGCCGCTGCCCGGCGGAGGCCACAACAACAAGGAAGAAGGGTGAAAGGCTCAACCGGCCGTCACCCTCGCAAGAGCGTACAGCAATGTCAATTCCATTTAGGGATACTCTGAACAAGTCAGAAACATGACCATCTTGCCTAATGACACTTTCATCACCATTCCTGCGCAGGCAGGAATCCAGGGGTGGCGGGGCATGGACTCCCGCCCCCGTATCGGGGTACGGGGCAGGCTTCGCGGGAGTGGATTGGACTTGTTCAGACCTTCCTCAGAAGAGGTGGCATTGACTACCCACGCCGGGGAGGTGGTATGAATTGGACCCTGATAGTTGGTTAGCAGCCATAGCGTTGGGCCTTTCGCTGGCCCACTGCGGCCTTCTGGCCCTGGTAGAGGGGCATCTGTCTCCCAGACTTCGAATCAACCAGCCGGGTGAAGACCCGGTAGCGCATCCCGCGCTGAGGGATGAGACCGGCCGGTCGCTGATGAAGGCGGGGCTGATTGCAGCCTCCGTAGCTTCGGGGGCGTTTCTGCTGCGGTCCCTGGGCTTCACGTGGCTGAGCGTCGCGCTTGGGACCCTGGGGCTCCTGGCGTTGCTTCCCCTATATCAGGGTGTGATGTCCGGCCTGGGCGCTCGACTGGGCCGAAGGGCGCGCGTTCCCGCAATCATCCTGCTGCCCCTTGCGGCGCCGGCGTCGCTCCTGGCGAGGGTGCAAGTGTCGGTCTCATCGGCGCTGTCAAAGAGGGGAGCGACAAACGGCGACGCGGTTGCCCCATCGGCGCCGCTCAACCTCATCGCTCTGGGCGAGCTTCCTGAAACCGACCTCAACGAGGAGCTGGAGCCCCACGAAGAGGAGATGATCAGGTCGATTCTGAAGCTGGACCAGACCACGGCAAGGGAGATTATGGTGCCCCGCATGGATATTCTGGCCGCGGAGGCAACCTCCTCCCTTAGCGTGGTGGCGGAGCTGATGTGGACCGGCGGCCACAGTCGCATACCCGTCTACGAGGAGACCATTGACAACATTGTGGGCGTGGTACACTCCCGGGACCTGCTGCGCCAGCTGGCCACTGGGAGCCCCGACGTTGACTTGGCCGGAATCGCCCGCCCCCCGCTTTTCATCCCCGTATCCAAGCGCCTTGACGACCTGCTGCGGGAGTTCCAGGAGCAGCACGTCCATGTTGCCGTGGTGGTGGACGAGTACGGCGGCACCACAGGGTTGGTCACCATTGAGGACCTGCTGGAGGAGATTGTCGGGGAGATTGAGGACGAGTTCGACATAGTGGAGTCGCTGAGCGAAATGCTGAGCGACGACGAGGCGATGATGGACGCCCGCATCTCGCTGGACGAGGTCAACGAGGTCTTCGACTCCAGGCTGGAGGGCGACGGGTTCGACACTCTTGGCGGGCTTCTCTACCACCAGCTGGGCAGGATACCAAGCCCGGGGGACGAGGCGCAGGTCAATGGCCTGAGCATACGCGTGATCTCCACCCTGGGGAGGCGCATCAAGAAGGTGCGGGTGGCGCGGATGGCGGCCTCCGAGTCCCAGGGGTCCCGGTAGCGGGCCGCGTGGAATGCCCCGGCCTACCTGATGGTCCTGGCCAGTCCTACGAGCATCACCAGGAGGAGCAGCAGGAGGAAAATCCACCAGGGAACGCCGCCACTGGTTCTGGCTGAGCCGCCCCTGCGCAGCGCGCGCCTTCGCCTTCTTCGCGAACTCATCGCCATTGCCTTCTCTTTCTGAGGATGCTCTGGGCCATTTTATCCCTGCCCGGTCGCCCTGAGAGTGCACGAATCTGCGGAAATTGCGCGATGTGCACGAAAAAGGGCTTGAAATAGTTTATTCCAAGTGCTAGACTAAGTCGATGCTTCACTCAGTGAACCTGACTAAGCTAGGCTTTAGCCTGCTTCTTATAATGATTCTGCTGCTTGCAGCGTGCGGGGGGGACGCAGAAACTCCTACGCCTATCCCCACGGATACGCCGGCCCCGACGGCTGTGCCTACGGCTACCCCCGTGCCAACGCCCGTACCTACGGATACGCCGGCGCCAACTCCCACGCCCATGCCCACACCCGCGCCGACGTCCACGCCGCGGCCCACTGCTACGCCAACGGCCACTTCTACGCCCACACCTGAGCCTACGGCCACTCCCACGCCAACGCCTGAGCCTACGGCTACGCCTACACCGACTCCTACGCCCACGGCCACACCCACCCCGCGCCCTATGGCCACACCCACTCCCACTCCGCTTCCTCTGGGCCAGGGGCAGCTTCCGCCCTTCTTTAACGAGTACGCCGGCAGCGTGACCATCGGCGGGAGTCCGGCCCCGAACGGGATGGAGGTCCAGGCGAGGGTGAGCTGGTGGCGGTCTGATACGGTCAGGACGTACAATGGCAGATACCAGGGACTGATAGTGTCACCCAACGACTGGGCGCTGCAGGGACAGACCATCACCTTCCACATTGGCGACCGCCAGGCGAACGAGACGACCACCTACAATGGCAGGTCCCTTGTCTTCGAATTCCAGAACCTGACCTTCCCGTAGTCCCCGGCCCGGTCCGGCGTTCGTACGCCTCCTTGCTGTATCCCATCCTTTGAGCGGCCTGACGCGACCCCGTAGGTGGTCCTCTTTTCTTGAGCGATATCTTCCCTGCGCGTCACTGTGACATCCTCCCATTGCCTGATGCGCTCTCTTGTTCTATTCTCGCCCCATTGCTAGAACAGGAGGCAGATGGAACATGGCACTGACCCTTACGGAAGCGGCAAAGCTCTCCAACGACGTCCTGGCAACGGGGGTTATAGAGACCGTTGTGAACGAGAGCCCGATACTGCAGGCGCTGCCCTTCATAGAGATTGTGGGCAACGGCCTGACGTACAACCAGGAGAACGCGGCGCCAACGGTGTCCTTCTACGACGTGGGAGACGCGTGGGCCGAGTCCACTCCAACCTTCACCCAGCAGACCGCCACACTCAAGATCCTGGGCGGCGACGCAGACGTGGACAACTTCCTGAAGGCCACGCGGTCCAATCTCCAGGACCTGGAGGCCGCCGTGGTGCAGCTTAAGGCCAAGGCGGTGCAGCAGAAGTTCGATGATACGTTCATCAACGGGGACTCCCAGACGGACTCCAAGTCCTTCGACGGCATCGACAAGCTGGCGGCGTCCGGCCAGACGGTGGCCATGGGCGCAAACGGCGCGACCCTGACCCTGGACAAGCTGGACGAGCTTATAGACAAGGTGAAGGCGGGCAAGCCTCACATGCTGCTCATGAGCCGCCGAAGCCGCCGTAAGCTGACATCGTTGTCCAGGGCGTCCGGCGGCGGGCTGCTGGAGACGGACCGCAACCAGTTCGGGCAGATGGTGCAGTTCTACGACGGCGTCCCCATAGGGGTCAACGACTGGATTTCGGACGCCAAGACCGTCGGCACCAGCCGGGACTGCTCCACGGTCTACGCAGTCCAGTTTGGAGAGGGCGCCATCGCCGGGCTGACCGGCCCCGGAGGGCTCCAGGTGGAGCGAGTGGGGTCTTTGGAGGTCAAGGACGCCACCAGGACACGGGTGAAGTGGTACGTCTCCGTGGCCGTGTTCAACTCGTTGAAGCTGGCCAGGCTCACGGGTGTAAGGGACTAGGGCAGGAGGACGTCGATGAACCTGTCCGAGATGAGGTCCCGGGTCCGGCAGGACCTCCGCGACCTGGATGACGCGGACTATCGCTGGAGCGACGCCGAGCTGGACCGGCACATCGTCCATGCGGTGAGGGAGCTGAGCATGGCTGTTCCACAGGAGGCCAGGGTCGCCCTCACCACCTCGGCCGGCAGCCGCGAGCTGTCGGTCGCATCCCTTACGGACCTGGTTGCCGTTGAGGCGGTGGAGTACCCCGCCGACGAATACCCTCCGGTCCTCGCGCCCTTCAAACTCTGGGGCGACACACTCACCCTGCTGGTGGACGGCGCTCCGTCCGGTGGGGAGAGGGTTAACGTCTACTACGGGAAGCTCCACACCCTGGACGCATCCTCCTCAACGGTCCCGGTTTCCCTTGAGGAACTGGTGGCCATAGGCGCGGAGGGCTACGCCGCCCTGGAGTGGGCCAGCTTTGCCACCAACCGCGTCAACGTCGGCGGGGCGGACGTGTGGCGGCACTTCAGGGACTGGGGCAGAGAGCGACTGGACTCCTTTCGGAAGGGCCTTGCCAGCAACGGAGCGCGGCTCAGGGCCGGTCGGCTGTACAGCGCGCCCTCGGCCGGCCGACGCGGCCTCGCGACCGGCTGGGGCGGCCACTAGGCGACGCGCGGCCTTGCCATGAGGAACATTACCCCCACGCTGCTGGCCGCTCAGCAGGAGGCCGCCGGGTCTCCCCACGTCAAGGTGGAGGCTCTGGACCGGATTGCAGGAGTGGCGCGCCTGGCCTTCACCCGATTGCACCAGAGCTCAACGTCGGACTTCTACCACGCTGCCACCTGCCCGGGCGACGGCTCCCTGGTGAGGGCCGTTGTTATTCCTGGAAACGGCTGGCTCTATACTCAGAGGGTTGAAGACCCCGGCCCAACCAGCGACTTCTCCTCCTGGACCTACATCTTTTCCGTCTCCACCGGGACCAGCATCTCCCTGGTGAGTCGCGGGGCAACGGTGAACCTCTTCTACGTCAACGCCTCCCGCAGGAATCTGTTCCGGCTGGAGAGCACGGACTACGGGGCCACCTGGAGCAGTCCGATGCACGTCGTATACCCAAGGCTCAGCGGCATCGCCTGGCTTGCAGCCGCCTACAGCGACCTGGGAGGCCTCGCCCTCTTCTACGCCTCCACCAACCATGACGTGTACTTCACCCGGCGCACCGGAAGCCGCTGGAGCGCCCCCGCCAGGTGGAGGCACAACGTGGCGTCCATCACCGGCATGACATGTCTATATCAGAACGACTGGAACCTTGTCCTCACAGGGACGGAGCGGACAACCAACGACTCGAAGGTGTGGACGTGCGTATACGGCGACGGCGGCGATCAGGCCAGAAGCTCCTGGTCTCCCCTTCGCGAGGTGGCCACGTCCAGGCCGAGTTCCCTGACAACCTTCCACTTCCCCTCGATGGCACGGCCGGACGTCACCCGCATGACGTGCGTCGAGAAGTCCACGGGCGTCCCGTCGTTTGAGCGGCCCATCCGCTCCCACAGCCTGGCGGGGGCTTCGTTCTCCAGGAACCTGTGGCGGGAGCCCGTGCCTATGGATATGAACGTCGGATACGGCCTGGCAATGGCCGTCGCCGGCAGCTACCTGTACCTCACCACTCCCTCGGGCGTATGGCGAGGCTCCCTTGTCAATGAGACCAGGGACCTGACCGGCGACGTCATGGACATGTCCCTGAGCGAGGACGCGGAGTCCGGCGAGGCGGTGGTGACCCTCCGTAACGACGACGGCCGCTTTGGCAACGTGGACGGAGGCTCGCCCCCGGCCCTCCGGTGGGGCTCCGAGCTGCGCATATCTCCGGGCTATCTGACGGCGGCCGGGCGGGAGGTCTCCGAGGGGCCGGCGTACTGGATAGAGTCGTTTGAACGCCGCTCCACGCCCGGAAACTCGGCGCTGGTGGTCCGCGCCTACAACGCCTGGCGGCTTCTGAGCAAGTGGACGGCCGGGCGGCAGTACGCCTGGGGCCCGGGCACAACCGGCGCGTCGGCCATCCTGGAGTTCGTGCTGGCAAGGGCCGGGCTGGAGACTGACACATCCGGGGCCAGCGAGTACGCCGCCACATTCGCGCCCGCCTTCACCATCCACCCGGGCGAGAGTGGAGCGGCGGTGGTGAAGCGCCTCCTGGAAAGGCTGCCGGACGCGCTGGTGTTCCGAGGCCATCGCGGCTACCTGGTCCACCCGCAGGCTGAGGACGCCGTCGACTACAGCTACGGGGCGGGTCACGCCATCCTGCGCGGCCGGTACGCCTCCGGCGCCCGGGACTACAACCGCGTGCAGGCCTTTGGCGACGCGCACGTGGGCGAGGCCTTTGCCTGGGACGAGGTGGATTACGTCTCAGATCGCCTGCTCCAGGTCCACGATCTCAACCTGGACACTCATGAGAAGGCCCAGGGCAGGGCGGAGGCGGCGCTGGGCAAGCAGCGGCTGGCCTCCTTCGGCGGCGAGGTGGTTGTGCCGCCCAACCTCGGCCAGGAGCTGTTGGACGTGATTGAGCTGACGGATGTGGCCGCCGGCCTTGACGCCGAGAAGCGCCGAGTTCTGGGCATTCGCCTGGACTACTCCCGTGTCCCCAGGCCGGAGTACAGGCAAACGCTGCGGCTGGGCGGAGTATAGGGCCGTGGTACAGGAGGCGCGGGTATGGAGATAAGAAGGGGTATTGTCAGGAGCTTCAACAGCGGGAGCTACACGGCAAGTGTCCAGATGGCTGGGAGCGTGACCACGTGGCTCCACGGTGTGCCGGTGGCCCGCAACATTACGAGTTCAAGGATGAGGGCCGGCAGCAAGTGCGCCGTCATTCTCTTTGACCCGTCCAATCCCCTGGATGCGGTGGTCACTGCGGTGTGGACGTAGGGCCCGCGCGCCCCGACCACTCCTGCGCAGGCAGGAGTCCAGAGGGGTAGGGAACGTGGGTGAGTTGCTCATCCCGGCGCGTCGCTGCGGGAACGAATGCGACGGTGGAATGCCGTAGGGGCGGTTCGAGAACCGCCCCCATTGTGCAGTTTGGACGCCCCCACCTCCGGCGAGAGGCCAAACCTCGTTTATCCGGTCCCAGCCGGAGGCCCTGCGCCTCCGCGACGCTGGACGATGAACACGGCGGCTGCCGCGCCTGCCACCAGCACCAGCAGCGCCAGGACCCAACCCCAGGGGAACCCACCGACGTCTTCCGGAGCAGGAGGCGTGGGTTCGGGTGGCTGCGTCGCCTCTGGCGCTACCGGCGTCTCAGGAGTCGCAGTTGGCTGTGGCGCGGGTGTAGCGGTAGAGGTGGCCTGCGTCGTTGGCGTGGGCCTTGCGGGATCGGCGGCCGCTGCAATTGTGACCATGAACGTCTGCTCTGCCGACTCTCCATCGCCGTCCGTAGCCGTCACCGTCACGGTGACGTCCTCCGCCGGAGCGAGGGGCGAGAGCGTCAGCATACTGCTCCCGTCGTTAATCACAGCCTGCAGCGCATTGGGGCTGGCCGAGGTCGCCGCGTAGCTGAGCGCGTCGCCGTCGGGATCGATGAAGTACTCAGCAACGTCAATGCTCAGCGGGCTGCCTCCCTCCACGAGCGCCCGGTTCTCAATGGCGCCCACGGCCTCCGGCGGGCTGTTGGCCGCAAGCACTATCACCGAGAATTCTTGCATGGCGGACGCGTTCCTTGTGTCCATGACCACGGCGGTCAACGTGGTCTCCCCGGCTGCCGCGCCCGTCATGATGGCAACGCTCCCTGCTACCTCCACAGTCGCAATTGACTCGTCTTCGGACTCAGCCGAGAAGGTGAGCGCGTCGCCGTCGGGGTCGGTGAAGTAGGGCGCCAGGTTCAGCGCCAGGCCGGGGTCGCCCACCCGGAGCGTCTGGTCCGGGATGGCTTCCGTCACAACCGGGGTAGCGTTGGGGGTCAGCACGGTTACGGTGAAGTCGAGGGATGCAGTCGCTCCCTCCGGGTCCTCCGCGAGGACAGTCATACGGGCTTGACCCACACCGACGACGTTGAATCTGATGGAGGGGCCGGACGAAGACGCCGTCACCACCCTTGGATTGGACGACTGCGGCATGAAGCTGAGGGTGTCGCCGTCCTCGTCGCGGAAGTACGGGGTCATGTCAAGCTCCGTACCCTCATCGTTCAGGAGGAGCGTCTGGTCCGGTATCTCTCCCACCTCCACAGGGGCGTTGTTGGGCGACAGGACCGTCAACCGGAAGGTCTCGACGACCTTTCCCCTGTTCACGTCCGTGGCGGTCACCGTGATCACCGTCACTCCGGGGCGCAGCGTGGTCACCACCAGGTCCTGCGTATCGCTTTCGACTTCAACGGTTGCGAAGTTCGGCTCCGATGACTCAGCTGTGAAGGTCAGGCCCTGGCCCCGGAAGAAACCGGCTATGTTCATCCGGGCGGGCTTCTCGTCCCTCACGATAGACTGATGCGGAATGTTGATCCTTGTGGGCGCGCCTGATGCGGGCTTGATGTCAACCGGGAAGCTGACTCGGCCGCCGGCCTGACCGATGGCGCTGCCTCTGGAGTCGGTGACCGGAGAAGCGGCCTGGGTGAGATTGACGGTTACGTCGTTGCCGCCGGTGGCGACCATTGGGTTGAAGTAAACGCCGCCCGCCCTGCCCTCAACCACGAGGACCGCTGCGGCCGGCAGGGGATCGGCCACCGTGTATCCGGCGTCCGTCGCAAGGAGGAAGTCCGACTCAGCGGTCAGGACCTGCGGCCCCAAAGCGTCAAGCTGGGCTATCTCGCTCCTTGTGGTGGTAGTCTCGGTTACGTCGTCCGCCGGGTCGTTGTTTCCCTTGTCGTCGGTGATGGTCACCACTTCCTTGACCGCGCGCACCTGGAAGACGTAGGTATCAGATTTTGGCAGCGCGCCGGTCTGGATTTCGCTTCTGTTGCGTGTGGGAGTCGTGGCGCCGTCGTCCTTGTCACAGAGGACCGGAGAGCCGGGCTCGATTCCGGGAGTCATGGCCGAGTCCGCGGGGTCGGTGCAGCCTGTGGCCGCGGGAATCCAGCCGCCGTCGCCCACGAAATTGTCCGGGCCCCACGTGGCCCCGCCGTTCACGCTGTACCGGTACTCGTGCCTGGGAATCTCCAGGGTGTACCAGACGTTGTCGAAGGACAGGGTTATCTGCGTCTCGCTGTCTGCTGCCCTGGACGCGTCGGCGCGCAGGTTCAGGGGAGGCGACGGCCGGAGGTCCTTGTTGCCGTCGATATTTATCGCTTCCAGCCCGTCCAGGAACTCCCAGACCACAAGGGGCACGGGGACCGACTCGCCGCTCTCGTTCGTGCCCAGCCGGTTGCTTGAGAGATCAAGGGAGGTCAGCGCGGTCAGCTCGGCCCACTCCGGCGCGAGCGTTCCGCCCAGGTCTTTGTCCGAGAGGTCAACCCGGTATATCCTGTACTCCTGGTTGGGCGCGGCGCCAACCTCGTCGATGTACACTCCGTCCCATTGGCTCTCATTCATGTCGGAGTAGAGCAAAATCGGCAGATTGGGGTCTTCCTTGAACAGCCAGTCTATGTCCGTGTCGTCGCCCGGGGTGAACTCTTCCGCCGCCCTGAGCAACGCTATGCAGTCACGTATGAAGTCCTCGCTCTCCGCGATGTCGTTAATCAGAGATCCCAGAACTCCGTTCTGCCGACCGTCGCTGTTGTCCCGGCAGTGGTTCGCGTAGGTTGTCCCTGAGGTGTGATGCGCGGAGGCGCGGTCCGGCAGAGTGGCGATGGCAAAGGCCGCTATGAGCAGTGCGACGAGGATGAGGCGGGCGGCCCGGCCGCCGCGCTGAAAGAACGTAAGGCAAGGCGCGACTGCAGAGAAAGACAGAATACAGTTTCGCATCTATAGACTCCTGTCGAAAGTCTCAACCGGCCCTGCCTTGCACTGGTGAGGCAGGGACAATATCCGATTCTACCAGTTACATTGTAATCGCATCTGTCAAGAACGGTGTAGGGTGTACCTCCGGTATCCTCTACAGGCGTTGGTTAAGGCGCGCGACACCGCTCATCCTGAGCTTGTCGAAGGAAATGAGCGGTGTCGAATACGCCTACAGCCTTCCCGCTCAAATGGTTCGACAAGCTCACCCCCGTATCCAGTACGGGGCAGGCTATGAGTGGAAAGGGAGGTGCACTACATCCGACGTTGGAATTACCAACGCCTGTAGAGAATGCCCAGACGCATCGCCCCTTGAAGCTGGGGGGCCACTTTGCTACACTTGCGCTATTCGCCTTAGAAACGGTACGCAATCATGACCTCTCCCAGACTGAGCCAGGACGAAGTCCAGCACATGGCCCTCCTCTGCCGCGTGGGGTTGAGCGAAGAGGACATCGAAAGGTTCCGCCATCAGCTGTCGGACATCCTGGAGAACTTCCAGGTGCTCGACCAGGTGGATACCGCCGGCGTTCCGCCGACCGGCCACTCGGTGACCGTCCAGAACGTGATGCGGGACGACGAGCCGGAGGAGCCGTCCCCCAAGGAGGACACCCTTGCCAACGCCCCCCTCCGGGAGGATGACTTCTTCCGCGTCAAGGCGGTGTTGGACTGATGGCCGACGGCCTATTCAATCTCACCATCCACGAGGCCCGCGAGCTTCTGGAAAGCGGACAGGTCTCCTCCCAGGACCTCACCAGGGCCGCCCTTGAGCGCATAGAAGCTGTGGAATCAAGGGTTGGGGCCTTTGTCACGGTCACCGGAGACGCTGCCCTCGAACAGGCGCGTCAGGCTGATGAGGCCATTGCCCAGGGCCGGGGCGCGCCCCTGACCGGCATCCCGATGCAGGTCAAGGACAACATGTGCACCCGCGGCGTTCCAACCACCTGCTCCTCCCGTATGCTGGAGGGGTTCGTTCCCCCCTACGACGCCACGGTGGTGGAGAGGCTGCAGGCGCAGCGAGCGGTGGTTGTGGGCAAGGGGAACATGGACGAGTTCGCTATGGGATCCTCTACGGAGAACTCTGCCTTCTTCCCCACGCGCAACCCCTGGGACCTGGAGCGCGTCCCGGGCGGCAGCAGTGGCGGGCCCGCGGCGGCGGTGGCCGCCGGGGAGTGCTTCTACGCCCTGGGCTCCGACACCGGAGGCAGCATCCGGCAGCCCGCCGCCCTGTGCGGCATCGTTGGCATGAAGCCCACCTACGGGCTGGTGAGCCGCTACGGGCTGGTGGCCTTCGCAAGCTCCCTTGACCAGATTGGCCCAATGACTAAAGACGTGACCGACTGCGCCTTGGCCCTCAACGCCATCGCAGGCCACGATCCCAGGGACTCGACGTCCATCCCGCGAGAGGCCCCGGACTACACCGCTGCCCTCTCGCCCGACATCAAGGGAATGAGGATAGGCGTGCCAAAGGAGTACTACGGCGAGGGCATCGACGGAGCGGTTGCCGACACTCTTCGGAAGGCGCTGGCGCAGTTCGAGGAGCTTGGCGCGGTCGTGGAGGAGACTTCGCTGCCCCACACGATGTACGCGCTGGCGGTGTACTACATCCTCGCGCCGTCGGAGGCGTCGGCCAACCTCGCCCGCTACGACGGCGTCAAGTACGGCTTCTCCAGCCAGGACGCGGGCAGCATGTGGGAGGCAATGGAGCAGACCAAGCAGCACGGCTTTGGGCCGGAGGTGAAGCGCCGCATCATGCTGGGAACCTACGCCCTCTCCGCCGGCTACTACGACGCCTACTACCTGAAGGCGCAGAAGGTGCGGACTCTCATCAGCCGCGAGTTCCAGGAAGCGTTCCAGAAGTACGACGCGCTGGTGGCCCCCACCTCGCCGACGGTTGCGTTCAAGCTGGGCGAAAAGGTAGAAGACCCGGTGCAGATGTACCTCAGCGACATCTGCACGATTCCCATCAACATCGCAGGCATACCCGCGATGTCGGTTCCCGCCGGGTTCGTCGACGGCCTGCCGGTGGGGATGCAGATCATGGGCCGCCCTCTGGGCGAGGAGGCGATTCTCCGGGCCGCCTACGCCTATGAGCAGGCGACGGAGTGGCACAAGATGAGGCCGGAGCTGTGAAGGAAGCCCCGTCGATTTCCGAGCCAAGGGCGGGATATGGCTTGAAGCCGGTCGACGGGGACCCGTGGCGACAGGGTTCCTTACTGCCGGACGTCTATCCTCGTGACCTCTTCTTGAGGCAGCTGAGCGGTCAGGGCAAGTACCGATACAGCCGCTACAATGGTCTGCCATTGCGCTATGCCGGGGGCAAGAGCCTGGCCGTAGGGTACGTGGTTGAGCAGCTGCCAACCAATCTTTCGAAGCTCGTGGCTCCTTTTGTGGGAGGGGCATCGGTTGAGATAGCATGCGCCCGGGAGTTGGGCATAGAGGTGAAGGCATACGATGTGTTCGACATCCTTACTAACTACTGGCAGGTGCAGTTGGATTCTCCTGAGGACTTGGCGCGGCGAATTGGAGAGTGGCAGCCCACCAAGGAGGTTTACACCTCAGTCAAGAGGCGCCTGAAGGGACATTGGGACGGGAGCGAACCTATTGAGGACAGCCTTGAGCTTGCGGCGCATTACTGGTTCAATCACAACCTGAGCTATGGGCCAGGCTTCCTCGGCTGGATGTCCGGCATCTACGAGGAACCAGACCGCTTTCATCGTTTGCTGGACAAGGTGCGGACGTTCCGTTGCCCTCTGATGAGTGTGGAACAGGCTTCATTTGAGGAGGTAATGCCCGGGCACAGGGATGATTTTCTCTACTGCGACCCGCCATACTACCTGGACGGAGACAGCCGGATGTTCCGCGGCATCTACCCACAGCGGAACTTCCCTGTGCATCACAGGGGATTCGACCATGCCCTATTGCGTGACATGCTGCATCAGCATAGGGGTGGGTTTGTCCTGTCCTACAACGACTGCTCCACCGTGCGGGAGTGGTATGCCGACTACCGCATTGTTGAGGTGGAGTGGCAGTACACACTGGGCCAGGGTGAGACGCGGATAGGAAAAAACCGTCTGGACAGGGGCGATACAGGATACGTCAAAGGCTCGCACGAGCTCCTGATAATCAAGGATGCGTAGTAATGCCCAGACGCCGGGCTATGTCGTCCGAACACGCAAGCGACGTAAAGGTTTCCGGCCATCGTAATGAAGACGATTTTGCCTATCTAATCGGAGGTGAAGTTAATCTTGGCTCCCACCAGGACAAGAAAGACGTTATTGATGCCCAACATCGATCACATTCTGTTAAGGCCGGTACATGGTGGCAGGTGTTCTTATATGGACGTGAGCGCCTAGCAACAAATACCATCTTCCAGGGCTTGGGAGAATTGGCTGACATTATGATAGCCTGCATAGATGCTTATCCAGTCTCGTATGAGGATTATCAACGGGATAAGCTAACTGCCAAGCAAAGGCTTCAAGAACCGATGCGCCGCCTCCAAGCTGAACTTAGTAATGAGCGTCCATTCAGAGCTTTCCTGGACAAATCTCTGTTTGACGGTGGCAATGCGGACTACCTGAGCTTTACGCTTGGTCCCGCTAATCGCAGCCGGGACGACAAAGTATTCCATATTTTCCACAAAGATGAAGTTGTGAACGCCTTGGCTAATGATATTGAGGTTTTGAACTCTAGGGCCCGCAATCGCAATCAAATGAATGACCAGAAGGTTACGTTCCGATCACAACTACTTGGGCGCAATATCGGAGAGGTGGAGGATCGGCACGATAGCCAGAGGCACTACCGTGAGATGAAGTTCCGCTTGAACGCTGGCAACGTGTACAGGATTCTGAAAGACGCCATCCCAAGAAGCGTTGACCTGACAAATCAATTGGTATTGCACGGCAACGCGGCAGCAAGATTCAGACTATCAAATTAAGTGTATAATCTCCTCAGATTGAGCATACAGAAATATCGGAGGCGGTAGTAGAGTGACGCAAGAAGCTATGAAGGACGTGCTGGCAATCCTGGAGCAGAACGCCAGGGCCACGCCGGAAGAGATATCGGAGATGACGGGGCAGACGCCGGAGGAGGTGAGGGAGATCATTGCCGGGGCGGAGCGGGACAAGACCATCGTCAAGTACAAGACCCTGGTCAACTGGGAGTCCCTTGGCGAGGAGGTTGTCATGGCCCACGTGGAGGTGCGCGTCGCCCCCCAGCGCGACGTCGGCTTTGACAGCGTGGCCCAGCGCATAGCCCGCTTCCCGGAGGTGCGCTCCCTGTACCTCATGTCGGGCGACTACGACCTCTCGGTCCTTCTCGTTGGCCGGTCGATGAACGAGGTCGGCAACTTCGTCGCCCAGAAGCTGGCGGCCCTGGAGGAGGTGCACGGCACGTCAACCCACTTCCTCCTCAAGCGTTTCAAGGAGGACGGGGAAATTCTGGAAGGAGAGGACAGGGCAATGAGGCTGCCCCTCGCGCCCTAGGAGAAGGTCTTGAGCAGCGAACGCGAAGCCAACGGCGCCGGTTCTGTGGTCTCACGCAGGGTGAAGAGCCTGTCCCCCTCCGGGATCCGCAGGTTCTTCGACCTCTTGAACACCATGGACGACGTCATCTCCCTGGGCGTCGGTGAGCCGGACTTCGTCACACCCTGGCGAATCCGGGAGGCCGCCATCTACTCCATCGAAAAGGGCTACACGATGTACACCTCCAACTACGGCCTGATGGAGCTGCGCCAGGAGATAAGCGCGTACATCAACAGGCGCACGGGCCTGAGCTACGACCCGGCGAACCAGGTGCTGGTGACGGTCGGTGTGAGCCAGGCGCTTGACCTGGCCATGCGCGCCATCCTCGACCCCGGCGACGAGGTGATCATCCCTGAGCCTACCTACGTCTCCTACATTCCCTGCGTCTCCCTGGCAGGCGGCGTTCCCGTCACCGTGCCCACGCACATGGAAAACGGGTTCAGGGTGCGCCCGGCGGACATCGAGGCCAGGGTCACTGACAAGACCAAGGCCATCCTGATTGGCTATCCCAACAACCCCACGGGAGCCATGATGTCCCGCCGTGAGCTGGAGGACATTGCGGACATCGCCAGGAGGAGAGACCTGATGGTGGTCTCGGACGAGATATACGAGCGGCTGGTGTACGGCATCGAGCACACCTGCTTCGCCTCTCTGCCGGATATGGCCGACCGCACCATTCACCTCAGCGGCTTCTCCAAGTCCTACGCCATGACGGGCTGGCGCATAGGGTACGCCTGCGGCCGCCCAGAGGTCATCGAAGCGATGATGAAGGTGCACCAGTACACGATGATGTGCGCCCCCATCCAGGGCCAGATGGCGGCCATCGAGGCCCTGCGCTCAGGCGACAGGGCGGTGGAGGATACCCGCGAGGAGTACAATCGACGCCGTCACCTGATGGTCCGGGGCCTGAACAGGCTGGGCCTGAGCTGCCTGGAGCCCCAGGGCGCGTTCTACACCTTCCCGTCCATCAAGAGCCTGGACATGTCGTCGGACGAGTTCGCGGAGCGCCTGCTGATGGAGGAGAGGGTGGCCCTGGTCCCGGGCTCGGCGTTCGGCCCCAGCGGCGAAGGCCACGTCCGGTGCTGCTACGCCGTCGCCACGGACGAGATAGAGGAAGCCCTGGTGAGAATGGGAAGATTTGTAGGGAGGGTCAGAAGTGGTTAGCGAGCCGTCTTGGGAGAGCATTCTTGAGGGGACGCCGGTCCCCATTGAGTACAAGGGAGTTGCGCCCTGGAGGCTGCCGGAGGCCACTGGCGGAACGGGCGTCCTCGTGCGCACAAACTATGGCCCCATTCGCT
Organism: Dehalococcoidia bacterium; assembly: GCA_034421015.1. Classification (GTDB taxonomy): domain Bacteria; phylum Chloroflexota; class Dehalococcoidia; order Lucifugimonadales; family UBA2985; genus DAOUJW01. Next base: position 764 of record DAOUKT010000014.1, on the reverse strand, counting down.
GCATGTACCATCCGGCGGAGGGGGCGACACAGGGCGTTATCTGGGTATCTGGCGCAGGCGGCGGGTTCAACGGCGGCGGCGGCCTCTACCCCATCCTCTCCGATGAGCTTATCGAGGACGGCGTATCTTCCCTGAGGCTGAACTACCGGAAGCCCAACAATTTCCTGCACTCAATGATGGACGTGCTGGCGGGGGTGTACTTCCTCCAGGACAAGGGCCACGACAGGGTTGCCCTTGTGGGCCACTCCTTCGGCGGGGCCGTGGTCATCGCCGCCGCGCCCCTTAGCGAGGCCGTTGTGACTGTGGTGGGCCTGGCCAGCCAGACCTACGGCGCGCAGTACGCCAACATGCTCACGCCAAGGCCGCTCCTGCTCGTCCACGGCGAGGAGGACACGAGGCTTGGGCCTCACTGCTCCATCCTCATCAACGACATTGCAGAGGAGCCGAAGAAGCTGGTGCTGTACCCGGGCGCGGGCCACAGCCTTCGCGAGTGCCGGGACGAACTCTATCCGCTGCTGAAGACGTGGCTGATTGAGAAGCTGACCGGAGACCAGGAAGCCTAGGGTTCGTCATTCCTGAAGAAGACCCTCGAACGACTGCGATGGCATCTTGAGAGAAGGGCGTTTATCGTCATTCCGGCGAAAGCCGGAAGGTGGATTCACATTTCAAGTGCAACACCTGATTTGAGAATATCTCAGCGGGAGTCCTGTAGCCCAGACACTTGCGAGGGGTATTGTTGTAGGCCCGCACCAGCTGAGTAAACC
>DAOUKT010000013.1:0-72513 GCA_034421015.1 Dehalococcoidia bacterium | reverse complement strand
GCCAACCAGGGGCAGACCGCACGGATCACGGAGACGCTGCCGGCAGGGTTCTCTTACGTGTCCAGCAGCGTTGAAGACGAAAATGTCACGGTCAACGGCCAGGAGGTCAGATTTTCCCTCTTTGGAGTAACGTCTCCCTTCACGTACACCGTGACCGCGTCTGATACGGCGGGGCCCCATGACTTCTCCGGTATGTTGAGGACCGGCCCCGGGATGGACCATAGGCTTACCGGGGCTTCCCGCGTAACGGTCCAGGCCGCGCAGGCTATGGGAGCAGGCAGCGCGAGCCGGGCGTTTGACAATGCAAACGTGGACACGGGCGATGACGTGACGGTGACGATAAGGTTCTCTGGCGCGGGCGACACCGGGCGGATCACGGAGACGCTGCCGTCCGGGTTCTCTTACGTGTCCAGCAGCGTTCCAACAGAAAATGTCACGGTCAACGGCCAGGAGGTCAGGTTCACCCTGTTTGAGGTGACATCTCCCTTCACGTACATCGTCACCGCGCCTGCTACGGCGGGTGTCTATAACTTCTCCGGTACTTTGAGGATAGGTCCCGGGATGGACGATCCTGTGGTCAGCGGCGCCAGCACGGTGACTGTCCAGCTCCCGGCGGGGCCTGCTTCCCGCTCCTTCTCCCCTTCCCAGGTGAGCCCAAACGGGACGGTCACGGTGAGGATCACTGCCAACAACTACGGAGGCTTCGGGCGTCTCACTGAGACGCTCCCCACGGGCTTCACCTACGTGTCCTCCAGCCTGGACGACAGCCAGGTGGATACCAGCAGAGGCCAGGTAATCAGGTTCACGCTGCAATCCGACACGTCATTCACCTATACGGTTACTGCGCCCGGCTCGACCGGAACCTACCCATTTGTAGGGACCTTCAGGGACAGTGACCTGGCTGATACGGGTGTAGGCGGTCAGTCCAGCATAACTGTCAGGACGCCATCGACAGGCGGCGGCGGTGGAGGCGGTGGAGGCGGTGGAGGCGGTGGAGGCGTCGCACCCACTCCAGCCCCGCCGCAGCCCACGGCCACGCCGAGCAATCCCCCGATAATCGCCGGTGGCGTCCGGGAGAGATTCAGCGTGCCTGAGAATGGCACAGCGGTCGCCACCCTGGCAGTGGTCGACGGCCGACGGGTAACCTGGAGCATCACAGGTGGGTTCGACGCCGCCAGGTTTGAGATTGGCGCTGAGAACGGCGCGCTGGCTTTCAGAACTGCGCCGGACTTTGAGAACCCGGCAGATGCAGGCGCAGACAACGTCTACCTTGTGGAGGTCGGGGCAACGGACTCTGATCGGCTCTCCGACACAATTCTGGTAGAGGTGACGGTAACGGACGTGGAGGACGAAAGCACACCGACGCCGGAGCCCACGGCCACGCCGGTCCCGACGGAGGCGCCCACGGCCACGCCAGCTCCGACGATGGAGCCCACGGCTACGCCGACGGCAGCGCCCACGGCCACGCCAACGACGGCGCCCACGGCCACGCCAACGGCGGCGCCCACGGCTACGCCGACGACAGCGCCCACGGCCATGCCGACGACAGCTCCGACGGCCATGCCGACGGCGGCGCCCACGGTCGCGCCAACGGCGGAACCGGAGCCCACGGCCACGCCAATGCCGACGGACACTGCGGTCCCACCAGTCGCAACGCCAACGGTTGCAGCTCCTACTCCGGTACCGCCGGAAGAGGAAGGCGCATTCCCAGTAGGAGTGGTTCTGCTGATAGTCATAGTAGTTGCGCTAGCGTTGGTGGGAGGTGGGATACTCTTCATACGGTCACGGGGATAGACAACGTTTGACAGTTGGGGCATGGTAAAGGGGTCGAACCCCTATCCCATGCCCCAACCGTCGTCTGTAAGAGCTCGCCGGAGGGGTTACAGAGTCCGAGCATTCAACATGCGATCCATCAGGAGGAGTGCCTGATGTCGAGAGTGACTCATGACACTGGACGGCAGATTGCCTTGTCGCGTCAGTGGTTCGCGCGTTGGGGAGCGATGCCAACCTCCACATCAATGAGGGGCCCCGAAGGGACCGGGCAGCGAGACAGGCATCCATTGCCGAGCGTTCACCCACTGGCAATTCCTGGAATACAGGAAGACCTCCCTTCCTCAATGAACTCCCCAAGGTTGACACGCAAACCTGTTGTCGGTGTCGGAATGGGACCCACGCCAGCCAGGCTGTCGGGCGCCGTGTCAGAGATTCTTGGCGCGTTGCCTGTTGTGTTCGGTCACGCCGCGGTCGCTTTGCCTACCGGAGGCCTCTCTGTCCCTCGCGGCTGGACCAGTATCTCGTTGCCCGCATTGCCACGGCGCCTCCGGAGTGACCGCGCAGAGACGGTCAGAATGGAGAGCAGGGATGGGGCGGGACTTTAGTGGGGAGGACAAATGAACAATAGCGTTGTTCGCACTCCATTGGATGACCAGATCCAGTTCGCCTTGGAGAGCAACAGGCCTGAGGAGGGCAGGGCGTACATAGTGGTCATCGACCTGAAGACTCAAGTTGCGAAGGTTCATATCGAGGACTGCGAGTTCGTCGGCCAGCATGGAGGAGTAGCAGGCTGCTTTCCACCCCAGATATTCCACATGGTCAGGTTTGCTACGATGGTGAGCGCTGAGTGGGCTGCCGAATGGGTGACCAGAGGCAGGGGTTTTAAGCTTCGCCATTGTGCCGAATGCCTGATATTGAGGGAGGAGCCATGAGCAGAGTCATACCTGGAATACTGATTGTAGCTGGAGCGGTCGGGATCGCCTATGTCCTGAAGAGATGGGACAAGATATAGACTCAGAAACAGACGTGTCGGAGAATTCGTACTTTTTCCGGAACGATCACAGCGTCCCGCTGGCAGACTGGCAGGGCAACCGCGTCACATGCCACACCCGATATATGTGACCTGGGTACAACGACCCTGCCGGCGAATGGCCGAGCAGCTCCTTGACCTTGACTCATGAACAGGCGACTACGATTGCCTTGTTATTCTTGCCGGCGGCGCAAGAGGTCAGAACAGATCCCTCCCAACCTCAAGATCTGGGGCATTTCGATTGGACAGAGCGATGAATGGGGAGAGAGCCCTTGGTCATACGGCCGAGACCTCGTCGCCACTGCTGGGGACCCGAGGGTCAACGTCGTGGATGGAAACATCACGGGCGGTCACTGGTCAAAGACCACCAGGGCGACGCCCGGCCTGATGGACCAGCCCGAATAACGAATGTGTCTGCGCTCTGTAATTTGAAATGGACAGATACATAAGGGTAGTGCGAAAGACGACTAAGACCGGCACTCCAAAACGCCGCAGGTGGTTTGCTGCATTGGTATTGGGAGTCCTTGCGGCAACAGTTGGATTGTTAGTCTGGTGGAGCTTACTCAGGCCACAGGGCCCGCAGAGCCCCGCTATGGATTCCTCCACTGCCGGTTTTCCCACGCACTCGATGGCGCTGGAAACTACGTTAGTTCCTGACCTGGCTGCTCCGGCTGAAACCCACTCGGTCTTCGGCCGCGACCTTGACCAGGGATTCGTTTAACTCTTGGGGCAGAGGGCCTCGAGGGGCAACACCGCCAGGGTCAGGAGTGCCCGTCTCATTTTTTTGCCGCCTAGCATTCCCCTCGTCTGATCAGGTCCTCACATTCATCGCAAAGCCGCCTGTTGCCGGTGCCCTCTCTCCGGTTCCTCGGTGCGATGTCTTTGCCCGCATTGCACTCGGTGCAGACGTGATAGAAGTAGGACAGGACCGAGTGCCAAGGCCTAGTTCTGGCCATTGTTCTCCCCCTATATCACTCAATGCATTCGCTGACGTTGAGGAAAGAGATGCCGACGGCTACCGAAAAGCCTTTTGTGCCTATCGCCATCTCGAACGGCGCTCCTATCTCCATGCTCTCGTGAGCAGCAGTTGTACAGGGATGGTCATCAAGATCATGATCACGCCGAGTAAGATGGTCACGGCCCCCAGACCGATGGCCATGTCGGCTACTCCGAAACCCAGGATGGCCAGATTGAGGGTGTTCCTGAGGATCAGACCATTGAGGTACGTCTCCCGGTTGGGATCGTTCCTCTCCATGCCGGTGTAGGGGCCGAAGCGCCCGTAGGCGTGGTCCTCAATGACTTCATGCTGGGCCCGGGCAGTCTCGACGTCCTCGACCGGGATGCCTGGTATGGAGGCATCCCGGCTGGTGATGATCAGCTCCTTGGCGAGGGCACTCCGGATCCGGTCCCGGGCGTCGTACCCCATTTGGATGACGACAGTGCCAATTAGGATCATCCAGAACCCTATGGCTATTGCCACCACAAGCGCTATTCTGCTGACAACTCTCATGTCCCTTTCCCCGCTAGCCTCTCAGGAAGTACACGCCGTCGCCGATGGCCAGCGCAAGAACCAGGACGATGTCGCTGAATGCAATGGAAGGCCCCAATATTGGTCTCCCAGAGGCGTTGTGGCCCAGACAGCGGCACACGGGCCACGTGCTGTGATAGGGAGAGGCACTGGTCGTGCGATTTGGGGTCATCGCAGCTGCGCATTCCTGCTCATGTCTCTCCTCGTGGCCACTACGTCGAACCAGGCTCACCGTGAATGGCTCTACAGTGCTCTTCGCCTCCCTCCAGCATGGGAATGAGCCGGTCCCAGACCCACTGCCGGTGCGGAGCGCTGCTCGCGTCTTCGCTGTCCGCCTTGACGACGATGTGAAGCAAGAGAGCGCGCAAAGTCTTGAATGCGTCTCCGTAAATGTTGCCCTCCGAACCGCAGACTGGACAGCTGAACCCGCTCTTAACGACCAAAGCTAGTCCTCCTTCCTCCTCTGCATCACATCCACCAGGATTGCCACAACAACCCCACCTATAGCCGCGCACACAACCCATCGCATCTGAACCATTACTACTCCCTGAATCTAAGTCTGGCGGGGCCTGTAGCTGGGTATTTTGGATGTGCTAGTTCCATTTCCCATTGCCCCCGAACGGTCGCGGAGTCCCGCATGGATTGATTGCAGTCCGGGATGCCGGTGGTATTGAACAGGAGCCGGAAGCTGTCGCCAGATTTGACGCCCCGAGGGTTGAGATCCAAGTTGTCCGGGACAGCCTGCGGTTGCACTACGTCACCGCCCGCAGTCGGCAGCGAGGCGAGGGTTATGAGGATGATGGCGTGGAGCGCCGGCACAGAGCGACGAAGCTGTGTCTGGGTAGCAGAGTTTGCGTTCACCATGCTGTCCCCACATCATGGGAGGAATGTGGAAAGTTCTGGGGCGACAGGTGTGCCGCTCTCCTGCTGTGACCACCATTGGAATCTGACACGGCGGGCTGCTCACTCCTTCTTGAACGCTGTTGTGGCTTGTGTACCCACCCGTGAAGGCATGGGTTAAGAAGGCCAAGCGCGCATAAGCCTCAAAGGAATGCTTCCGGTCGCTATCCTATCAGCCGGGTGTAACAAGCCTGTGAGATTATCTGCCAATTTCCCGTTACTTCTTGTAAATCATGTCGATTACAGGTACGACTGCCCTCGGAGCTAGCTGCACAAGATGGCTCCTCTAGACATGACGCAACCGAGTACTTTCCCGATTCGGCTCGCGTTTGCACAGTAGCGCTGCCCTATTCCTTCTCCCCGGTGATAAGTAGAACGCGCCAGCAAAGCGAAGGCCGAGACTCAAGCTGGAGACCCCCGCCGGGTCCTTGGGAGTCTCCAGCCTTTCGGGCCCCTTCCATCACGACCCGAAGCGCCGCATCCAAGCACAAGCTTGCGCATATGCGCAAGCTGATCCCTGAGCCTGAGTGCGGCTCCACCAGGGCGGAACAGGTTTATGCGGCAGGTCCAGCTTCTCACCCAGATGAAACGCGGAAATCGGCGTCTGCCGGGGGGCGTTGTGCCGCCTCGGGCGATAAGTTACAATTTGCAAACCCGAATCGGCCTCTAGGTCACGGCTATATCATACCCGCGTGGTAGATTTCCCAGGAACTGTACCCAAGAGGGGCCGAAGCGCTGTCGGCCCAGGGCGACCCATCTTTCTGCGACCGATCTGTCAATGTTCCGGCAAGATTCGGAACTGAACTGACTGCGCTGAAACCATGCAGGGAGGTGCAACATGTTCGACTCTGGTGGTTCCCGCCCCACCCTTAGGGCCAAGGAAAAGACTGCGTTGTACACCGGCCAGAAGGGTATATGCGACGGCTGTAGTAAGGAATTTGCGACAAAGAACATGACGGTGGATCACATTCGCCCGTACTATCAGGGAGAGCGGTGAGAGGATGGGCAACCTGAAATTTCTGTGTGGTCACTGCAACTCGCTCAAGGGCGATGGGACGATGTCGCAGCTTCGCTCGGTATCGACGGCCAAGGGAACCACCAAGCCGGACGCCATGAGCAGAGGCAGGAAGACGCAGGCACGGAGACCAGTTGTGTCCGGCCTGAACTTCCCCGGCGACTCATAAGGTGATCCCCTTGACTCGCGTCCGCAAGGTTCAAGCGATAGTCCTCGCAGCCATTCTCATTCCGTTTGCCCTCTTCTTCGGGGCGGGTTGGTACTACTCCGGAGAGATTGAGCGGCGCGCATTCGTGGCGCATCATGAGCCCGACCCGTTTGACCTCAGAGTTGCGTCGGTTGCAGACGGTCGAATCACCCTTGAGATCACCACAGACACAGATCTGAACGGCCGATGGGACAAACCCGGCATCTGGGGGTTAGAGTCAGCGAATACCTACAACCAGGTGTCCACCATCGTCGATGCTGCCGACGACTCCGTGGTTCGAGAGCTGATAGCGCTGGGCCCTCTGCCCAGGATCGGTGACCATGTCCGCGTCCACTCCTATACATACCCCGGAGATCCGCTAGTCGCGCATGGGATCGAGTTCCAAGAGGTCGATGTTCGCGCCGACTTGGGAACCTTCCCAGCTTGGCTGACCACGGGCGACTCCGACACGTGGGTGATATTCGTGCATGGACAGGGCGCCGACCGTCGAGAGTCCTTGAGAACTCTTCCGGTGTTCGTCGGGAAAGGGTACCCGGTTCTGTCCACCACCTATCGGAACGACGAGGGACTTCCGTCGAATCCCAAAGGGTACTATCAGTTCGGCGCTGAAGAGTGGGAGGACCTGGAGGCGGCCGTGACATTCGCCCTCGCCGCCGGTGCGGAAGACGTTGTCCTGGTTGGGTACAGCATGGGCGGAGCTATTGTCGTCAGCTTCCTCTACAACTCCGAAGTCGCAAACAGCGTGAAAGGGGTTATTCTCGACTCTCCGGCGCTCAACCTGGATGCGATTATAGATTTCGGTGGAGCTCAGGAGCGGGTGGCCGGAGTCCCACTGCCGGGCCTGCTGACAGAGCTGGCCAAGGCTCTGACCACCCTCCGATTCGGTGTCGACTTCAACACCATGAATCACCTTGACCGTGCCGGGGAGCTGTCGCCCTCGACTCCCATACTGCTTTTCCACGGGAGCGACGACTTGTCGGTGCCCGTATCCCTCAGCGACAAACTCGCTGAGGCACGCCCCGACATCGTCGAGTACCACGTCTTCTCCGGCGCCACGCACGTGGGATCCTGGAATCTTGACGCCGAAAGGTATCAGTCAGTTGTACACGCCTTCCTTGCTCGCCTCGACTAGCATTAGTCAAGCTCGCATCAAGGAGGGTTTGGAGTGGCGTGGGGCTCCCTGATGGTTGTCCTGCTCTGCCCGCGGGCGTTGGAGTGCTCTTCTTCCTGGCATGGCTATTCTCGAATTGCGGCGATAGTCTCAATTGCTGTGTTGGAATCGCAACCTCGCCCTGGTGTTCGTCGAAACCGGCTTGCTCTTCTCCTACATAGTCCCTCAGAGACAATTGCCAGGGAAAACGCGGGTAATCGGGCGTGGTTGACGGATACCCATTCAGGCAGTTCCCGGGCCAAATTGGCTAGGGGTGCTGCCTCTGGGTCAGATCAGATGGGGTCGGAGAGGACGACATTGAGGCCCCTCTCGAACCTGCCTGTGTGTTGGTGAGATTTGGGTCTGACCCGGGATTGGAATACAGACAGAAATGGCAATTCCAGTATAAGATATACTTAGGATACGATGATTGCCCCAACTGCCAAGATGTCGTGGATTCGAGGGTCGGCAGATGACTACTGATAGAATCATATTCGATAGGCCACCAATTAACGAAGTGGTGATTGCCACCTATTTCGATCCACCGCTAGCTGACCTGCGAAGTCAGCACATCGGGATATTCTGGAATGAGATAAAGGGAGACTTCCCGGTGGTTCGCCAACAGATTCCTGTCGGGGCCGCGCCTGATATTGGCCTGGATGAGCCATTCCCGATGCCTAGGTACTGGTTCATCGCAAGGGACGAGATCAATCTAGTGCAGTTACAAAAGAACGCGTTCATGCTCAACTGGCGTCGTCGAGGACAAAACCAGTACCCTGGATTCCAGGACATAAAGCTCAACTTCGATGGACTGTTGGGCAAATTCGAGAATTTTCTTAGTCTCGGCATCGGTATATCTGAAGTCCCGATTGCTCTTTGCGAGTTGACCTACATAGACGCTATCGAAGAGTGCGAATACTGGCGTGGACCGAGTGACACCGGCAAGGTGATTAGGTCCTTCCAGATTCCACTCGCCGACTCCAGTATCTCCACAAGCGGATTTGATTGTCGGTACTCGTATCAGGCAGAGGAGGAGATATCGCTCTCCACCAGGATCTGGACTATGGTCCGACCGGGAGAGCCTGGTCGGACCGCCCTTGGGATCGAAATGAAGACAATCAAGAGGTTTGAAGGCGTTCCGAAGACGGCAACTGACGACTGGTTCAGGCGCGCCCACGATACAATGCTCAGGCACTTCTTGGACATTACAAGCGAAGATATTCAGCGAGAGTATTGGGGTCTTCGAACAGAGGAGCCGCGATGACTGCAACAGCAACGACATGGATTGAGAGTCCCGCCGAAATTTACGGTCCAGATGTAGAGTCCGCGCCCCTGTTCGCGTCGTGGGCCTATGGCCGGTTGCTCCGCGACGACAGTGAGTACCTTGAACACTTGAGTGACTTGGTCGACAGTATCATTGAGTCAAGTGATGTCCAAACGGATGTGGACACTCCACAGTTGGAACGGAAGTTGAGAGCCTTGCAGTGGGGCGGATACCTCCTAGCAAGACCATTCACCTTCCCCAAGTGGTCAACAGAAGAGCTGGGCTGGCACCCCTCTAGTCCTTCGGAAGCATTCTTCGAGGAATGCCTTCGTGGTGCAATGGGCGCTTGGGAGATTCGCCTGGCCTACCAGGGTCGGATTGCCGACTTGATCAGGTATGGTAAGGATGAAGGCATTTCGCTGAATGAATCTTCCCTAATGGACTTCTGGGCTTTCGTGAGATCGGCAGGCTGTACGCGTCGCGCTGGCCTTGCGCTCATGGACAACGGCAATCTCCGGGCTGTTTGGAAGGGCGAAGACGGGGAACATCTGGGACTCCACTTCCTCGGGAATCATACGGTGAACTACGTGATCTTCAAACGGAGACCAGGTTCTACAGGGGTTTCGAGGGTTGCTGGCAACGATACTTTCGATGGGATCAGGAGGCAGATCCGCGCCTTTCACTTGACTCCCCTTGTGAGCGCATGACCGGTAAGACTCTGCCCAATAGTGATCACGTAGTGCGACACGCAAGATTCACTGATTTTGCCGACCTGGAGGCGGGAATACTAAACTGCTCGGCTTTTCAGTTGGGATCCGATGAACTGGGTCTTTCGGTGAACTGGCTTGAATGCTTCAATGGCCACGACAAGTCGGGACAGCTGGATGAGGTAAGGAATCACATTCAACGACGGTTGGGGCCTAACGGTCTATTTGCCGAGCTAAACGTTGGATTCACGTTGGGACACCTTGCCGACACGCTTCCGAACCTTGAGTTCATCAATACGCCTTCACCACCAATGGGATCTTTCTCCGCCGACCCCTCCCACAGTGACCTACTAGGGTTGCCTCCAAGGGAGTCCCTAGAGTCGGAGTTCATAGGGGATCTAATTGCTGAATGCGTCACTGGACTTCACCCGGCGGTTCGCTAGCCTGGCCGTAGCGTAGATTGATTCGAAGCAGTGACAAGTGCCGGGCTCTGCGCGAGCCAGAGCGTGCGACTCCGGAAGGCCTCCTCTTACCGTTTCATTCGATTCATTAGCCCCATGCCCATCCTGGAGCGAAGATCTCCAGATTTCATGCCAGACACCTCTGCAGCCACAGAGAGCCCTCCTCTAGTATGACGCTATGCCGGCGCTGCCAGTGGAAATCGAGGGGGGCGTTATCCGTGCGGAACAGGTCGTGCCGTGTCCGGAGGAAGCCAAAGGCCGGGCGCCAGACAAGAACTCGTAGTCTGGGCACTGAGGAACGGGCTGGTGCACATGCGGGAGACGAGCTGGCGTCCCCTCAATTAGAGATCCATGAAGATGGTACGCACCGCCTTCCCAAGCGGAAAATGATGGTACAGCATTCTGCCATTCGCCGCAAACAATACACCGCACCCCATCTCAATGACGCTCTCAATTATGGTCCTCATTTTCACCTCTGGCGGAACTTGAATCATCGGAACCTTGCGCTGACCCCAGAATTTCCTTGCTCCGTCGTATCTGTTCATCGTGAGTCAAGCTGAGCAGAGATCTCAAGGAGTGAATCCCAACCCCCCTTGCTTTGACAGGATCACCGAGGGCTATGATTGATTCTTGGAGTTCTGGCGTTAGTTTCAGTAGGCTTAGCACTCGAGTCACATGTGTTGGATTAACATTTAACCGGCGAGACAGCTCGGCTCTGGACCTGACTTCGCCAGTTGCCAGCAAGTGTTGCCAATTGCGGGCCAACAGGATCGGATTCCGGCGGGGCTTCCGGGCTGAGCTAGACGGAGAGCCGTGGTATACTGACTGTGGTAACTCGAAGCTCATCCAGACGAATGTACTAGGTGCTGGGCTTGGCGGGGAGCCAACGCTTCCGACGTTGCATTTGGGGCGCTTTTCGGCTATACAGGTCTCAATACTCAACCCAGGGCAGCCAACCGGACTGGAGTGAGCCTTGATATCGAGTGAACTCGCGGAGCCGCACGCATGAAGCTGGGCAACCCCATTCGCGTAGCTGACGGGGTTTTTCAGATACGCGCCATTGGCGCCAGGGTGACGGTCATGGCCCACGGCGACGAGATCATCCTCGTGGACGCCGGGATGAAGGGCAGCTCCGGGATGATCATCGAGAGCCTGGAAGCCATCGGGCTTTCCATAGACCGGGTGAAGACCCTGGTCATCACCCACCGCCACCCGGACCACGCCGCCGGCGCGCTGGAGTTGGTGTCCGGGAGAGAGATCGCAGTCATGGCCCACAGGCTGGAGGCCGGCGTCCTAACCGGCGTGGAGCAGCCGCCTGCGCCGGTCCAGAACAACCTGGTGTCACGCATCACCACCCAGGTGATCGAGAGGATTAGCGGCCCTCCCACCAGGGTAGACGTTGAGCTTGAGGACGGGGATATGATTCCCTTCGGATTCCCGGTGCAGGTCGTTCACCTGCCCGGCCACACGGCAGGAAGCATAGGCCTCTTCCTGCCGGACCGGAGGCTGGTCATCATTGGTGACGCGCTCCAGTACAAGCTGTCCCTCAAGCTCTCTCCGCCCGCCCAGGGCGTCACCGAGAACCCGGAGCAGGCTATCGAGTCGCTGCGGAAGCTCCTTGACCTGGACTTCGATACGATATGCTTCAGCCACTTTTCGCCCATGCGAAGCGGGGCCCGGGGCGCCCTCAGCAGTATGCTTTGGCAGCGCGTCGCGATGTAGGTGGAGGCCCTGGCGCATTAGCACAAAGTTGCGCTTTGCGATACAATATTCCCGTTACATCCACAGCCAGGAGGCTTGAATGAGGCAGACACGCACAGCCGGCGCAAATGTGGGGACGACGCTGGTAGAGTTCCTGCGGAACAGCGTCCGCTACCACGGCCCGCGCGACGCCCTTCTCTTCAAGCCCGGCTTCCGTTACCAGCGCTGGTCCTACGACCGTCTCTGGCGGGAGTCCGGGCAGGTCGCCTCCCTGTTGCAGAGCCGGGGGCTTGAGAAGGGAGACCAAGTAGTCCTGTGGGGGCCCAACTCGCCGCAGTGGGTGCTCATCCTCTTTGGCTGCCTGCGAGCCGGCGTCGTGGCGGTGCCCCTGGACCTGCGCAGCGCCCCGGACTACGTGGAGCGGGTCATTTCCAGGATAACGCCCAGGCTGGCCTTCACCTCGCGCTTCACGCCCAAGAACGACGTAGATCTCGGCCTGCCGGAGATCACGTTCGAGGAGTTGGAGGGCCTCATTCAAGGGCTGCCGGAGCCGTCCCACGTGGACATAGAGCCGGACGACCTGGCGGAGATCATGTTCACGTCTGGCACAACGGGCGACCCCAAGGGCGTTATGCTCACGCACCGGAACCTGACCGCCAACATCGAGGGAATCTCCCAGTACATCACCTGCGACACTTCCAGCCGCCTCTTGTCCATTCTGCCCCTGAGCCACATGTACGAGCAGATGGGCGGCCTGCTTGCGGTGATGTTCTTTGGGGCCAGCGTCACGTATCCAACCAGCCGCCAGCCGACGGTGCTGGCCCGCACCATGCGCGAGCGGCAGATTACAACCATGCTGCTTGTGCCCCAGGGGCTGGAGCTTCTGATGAACGGCATCGAGCGGGAGGTGCGCCGCCAGGGGAAGGAGGCCCTCTGGGGCAAGCTGCTGAAGCTGGCCGAGAAGACTCCCTTTGGCCTCAGGCGACGCCTCTTCGGGCGGGTGCACAGGCAGTTCGGCGGCAAGCTGGACTTCATCGTCTCCGGCGGCGCGGCCCTGGACCCGGAGCTTGGCCGCAAGTGGGAGCTGCTGGGCGTGAAGATAGTGCAGGGCTACGGCGCAACGGAGGCCTCTCCCGTCATCAGCAATCACACCATCGGGGAGCGCAGGCCGGACTCCGTGGGCCGCCCGCTGCCCAACGTTGAGGTCAGGATCAGCGATGAGGGGGAGATACTGGCCCGGGGCGACAACATCTCGCCCGGCTACTGGAATGCCCCCGAGCAGACGGCCTCGACCTTCCAGGACGGCTGGTACAAGACCGGCGACCTGGGGTACTTCGACGAGGAGGGCTTCCTGCACATCCGCGGCCGGATGAAGGACATGATTGTCCTGCCCAGCGGCCAGAACGTCTACCCCGACGATATCCAGGCCGTGCTCAACCGGCACCCCGGCGTTACCGACTCGGCCGTGGTGGGCCTGCCCAGGGGCAGCTCGGTGGAGGTACACGCCGCGCTTATACTCAATGAGGCGGAGGACCCTGATGCCGTGGTCGCATGGGCCAACTCGCAACTGGCGGAGCAGCAGCGGGTCAGGGGCTTCACCGTCTGGCCGGAGGAGGACTTTCCCCGCACCCACACGCTGAAGGTCAGGAAACCGGTGCTGATAGAGAGGCTCTTGGGAAATACGGCCGCCGAAGAGCCGGCCGCGAGCCGTCCGTCGCCCGCGCCATCGGGAAGCCAGAACGGAGCGAGGGGCCTGGTCGACATCGTGGCGGAGGTTGCGACGCTGGACGCCTCGCGGATTGAGCCGGACATGACACTGGGCGACGACCTCAACCTCGACTCCCTGGGCAGGGTCGAGCTGTTGTCCGCGATTGAAGCGGACCTGGGCGTATACCTGGACGAGAGCCAGGTGGAGCCGGAGACCACCCTGCGGCAGCTGGGGCAGATACTGGAGGAGGGAGCTTCCAACCCGCCGGTCACAAAGTTCCCGGACTGGGGAATGGACTGGTGGTGCCGGATGATGCGGGGCTTCATCCAGCGTCTGGTGCTGTTCCCGGTTCTGTGGCTCCCCTACGGCCTCAAGGTAACGGGGCGGGAGAAGCTGCAGGGCGTCGATGGCCCGGTGCTGTTCGCGTCCAACCACAACCTGGGGCTGGACAACCCACTTATCATCAAGGCAATCCCTTCGTCCTGGCGCAGGCGGCTGGCCATCGCCGGAGCCGCCGCGCTGTGGAAGAACCCCGTATTCTGGGTGCTGAACCCCCTGCTGGGCAACGGGTTTCCCATCGCCCAGACTGGAGCCGTCAGGCCCAGCCTGGAGAACATGGGTAAGATACTGGACGACGGCTGGTCGGTGCTGATCTACCCGGAGGGAGAGCTGACGGTCGGAGGTCCCATCAAGCCGTTCATGAACGGGACGGGCATGGTGGCCGTCGAGGGACGCCTGCCGGTTGTGCCAATGAAGCTTCACATCAACCGCCTGGGGTCACCCACCGGGTTCCCGATTCTCAAGCGCGGGTCTGTGGAGATCCGCTTTGGTGAGCCGATGATCTTCCCTCCCACGACGGCCTACCAAGACGCGACCATCGAGATTGAGAACGCCGTCCGCGCGCTGTGAGCAGACCAACGTCCGTGATATGATGTGTCCGCAATGAGCCATAGCGAAATGGAGAATACCCATCCGCCGGGCCGGTGGCTCAAGGTCGGCGACCTGAACGTCCACTACATGGACTGGGACGGCGACGGGCCGCCCGCAATTGCGCTCCACGGGGCCGCTTCCTCGGCCCACTGGTACGACCTGACCATTCCCCACCTCCGGGACAGCGTCAGGATCATCGCGCCGGACCAGCGGGGCCACGGCAAGACCGACCAGCCCTCCACCGGCTACGACTGGGCCACCCTCGCGGGGGACGTCATCGGGACCATGGACGCGCTGGGAATCGACCGCGCCGCCGTCATGGGCCACTCCTGGGGAGCGAGCGTCGCCCTGGCGTTGGCCGCTCTGCACCCGGACCGCGTCACCGCCCTTGCCATGATAGACGGCGGGTTCGGCAGGCCAATGGCAGCGAACACTACGTGGGAGGAGTTCAGAGAACGCCTGAGCCCCAGGGACATTTACGGCCCCAGGGAGCGGTATCTTGGTGCGCTGCGGAGCCAGTTCGAGCACTGCTGGAGCGAGCAGCTTGAGTACATTGTTATGACGATGGTGCGCGTCAACCCAGACGGCACCGTCGATGAATGCCTGGAGCTTTCAAACCAGCATCAGATGCTGTGGGCGATGTTCTCCGACCCCGCTTACAATATGCTGCCCAGGGTGCAATGCCCCACGCTGATGGTGGCAGCCGCCGGCCGCGCGGGCACGAACCCGGAGTACCTCCAGCGTCGCAGGCAGAACGTGGAGACGGCCCAGTCCGCATTGCCCGGCAGCAAAGCTGTGTGGATACCGGACTCCGGCCACGACATCGGCTACGAGCAGCCGCGCCTGCTGGCAGAGACCCTGGTGGAGTTCCTCGCGCCTTAGGCGCTGTCGCCCCGCTCATGCTGAGCATGTCGAAGCAAATGAACTGGCAGATTGACCAGACCACCCCTGCGCAGGCAGGGGTCTATTTTCCCTAGCCCCAAGGACACTGGATTCCTGCTTCCGCAGGAATGGTCGGGAGGCGCGCACCGCAACTGAGGTTATTCCAAGGTCTCCGAAGGCAGGCATCCAAGGATGGTGTGGCTACTCTCGCCCTCAGCTCTCTTCTGAGACCCTGATAAGCTGCTTCCCGAAGTTCTCGCCGCGCATCAGACCCATGAAGGCCCGGGGAGCGTTTTCAAGTCCGTCGACCACGTCCTCCCTGTACTTGAGCCGGCCTTCCCTCACCCACCGGGTCAGGCGGCGCAGGGCCTCATCGTTGCGGTCTGCAAACCGCCCGACAATGAACCCCTCCACAGTCGCCTGCTTTGTCAGGAGGTTCCTCAGGTTCCGAGGGTCTGTGTCCGGCGTCTCAAGGTTGTACTGGGACATCTGGCCGCAGATGGCAACGCGGGCGCGGTAGCCCAACAGCTCCAACACGGCGTCCGTCACAGGGCCGCCCACGTTATCGAAGTAGACGTCCACGCCGTCCGGGCACGCCTCCTCCAGACGGGCCCTCACGTCCTCCGTCCTGTAGTTGATGCCCGCGTCGAAGCCAAGCTCATCGGTGATGTAGTCGATCTTCTCCGGGGTCCCCGCCGTGCCCACAACTCTACAACCGGCCATCTTCGCCAGCTGCCCGACCACCGCGCCCACGGCCCCGGACGCCGCCGACACCACAACAGTGTCGCCCGGCTTAGGACGGCACACCTCGAACAGCCCGAAGTAGGCGGTGAGGCCGGGCATTCCAAGGACACCCAACGCCGTGGAAACCGGGGCCTGGTTCGGGTCCAGCTTGCGGAGGTTGGTCCCGTTGGAGACGGCGTAGTCCTGCCAGCCAAGCTGCCCCTGGACAATCTCGCCCGTCGCAAAGTCCCGGCTGTTGCTGGCAACCACCCTGCCGACGGTCCCTCCCACCATCACGTCGCCTATCTCCACGGATGCCGTGTAGGATGGGGCGTCGCTCATGCGGCCCCGCATGTAGGGGTCCAGGGAAAGCCACAGGTTGCGCACCAGCACCTGCCGCTCTCCAAGATCGGGCATGGGCGCGTCCCTCAGCTGGAAGTCCTGCTCCTGGGGATAGCCAACGGGACGGGCTGCCAGCACTACCTGGCGGTTCACTCCCTCGACCATAGCGTGCACCTCACATCGTATACTTGAAACGGCTTTGGGCGGATTCTAACACAATGAAGAGTCCAGCGACGCGACGCCGCTGCATTGACCCAATTGGCTGAAAGGGACTACGATTCGTTTTAGACCCGCCGAGCGGCGCTGGCTCAGCGCAAAGGGATACTTATGCAGATGTTCAGTTCTCCCAAGGCCACGGTGATAATCGCGGCAGCGGCCCATGTTCTGGCGTGGGTTCCGGGCCTATTCCTGGCTCTTGGGCCTGCTTATAGCGGGTCTTCCAACGGGGGCGAACCGGATACCCAAACCCTGCTTGAGGTGTCCGGCCTCTACGGAGCCTTTGTGCTTCTCGTTCCGGTGCTTCTGACCGGCGTCGTGCTGATGGCCGTATGGCGGGGACGCGCCAGCGAAGCGCTTCTGTGGGGCATCGCCCTGGGGCTCTCCGGGCTCTGCGTGCTGGCGGCCGCCTCCATCGGGATGCTCTACATTCCGGCGGCCCTTGCCCTCGTCTTCACGGCGGTCTTGAATGCCCGGAGGTAGCCGGGCGAACCGGGGCGAGAAGGGCCGTAATGCAGCCTAAGACCGGGACTCCGCCCTGTGCCGGGCCGCCTTGAGGGTGTTGCTCAGGAGCATCGCCACGGTCATTGGGCCGACGCCCCCCGGCACGGGCGTGATGGCCGAGGCCTTCTTCGAGACCTCTTCGTAGTCCACGTCCCCCTCAAGCCTGTAGCCACGCTGCCGCGTGGCGTCGTCCACCCGATTGATCCCCACGTCGATGACCACCGCGCCGTCCTTGACCATGTCCGCGGTGATGGCCCTGGCGCGGCCCATTGCCGCAATGAGCACGTCCGCCGACCTGGTGACCTGGGGCAGGTCCCTGGTGCCGGTGTGGCAGACGGTGACCGTGGCGTTGGCCCCGTCCTGCTTCTGCATCAGGAGCATGGCCACGGGCTTGCCAACGATGTCGCTGCGGCCGCACACGACAACGTTCTTGCCCTCCGGGCTGTTGCCTGTGCGCACAAGGAGCTGCTGCACGCCCGCAGGAGTCCCAGGCACGAATAGGGGTCGGCCCTCCATCAGTCGTCCCATGTTCACGGGATGCAGGCCATCCACGTCCTTGTCCGGGTCCATCGCGGCAATCACCGCTCGCTCGTCTATCTGGGGAGGCAGGGGCAGCTGCACCAGGATGCCGTGGAAGCGGTCGTCCAGGTTGAGCTTCTGGACATGCTCTATCACCTGGTCCTGGGCGCTTTCTTTCGGCAGGTTGAAGGTCTCCGAGAAGATTCCGGCCTCTGCGCAGGCGCGCTCCTTGTTGCGGACGTAGACCGCGGATGCGGGGTCGTCTCCCACCAGGACGGCTGCCAGCCCCGGGGCGTATCCGTGACGTTCCTTGAACTCCTTCACGCCCTCGGCGACCTCGCCGCGTATGTCTTTGGAGATCTTGTTGCCGTCGATGATGGATGCGCTCAAGTGCGGCCTCCTGCCCGTAGCCTTGCGCAAATCGTAGCACACAGGCCATCGTCTAACAACGCCAGTGGACACGCCCTGACTGCCAAGAATATAATTACTCGACCCACTACCTGAACCTGCACAGGAGGCCTCTTGTCCAATCTCTCCCAGCTTCTGCAGTCCGGCGATTTCGTCGTGACGGCGGAGATCACCCCTCCCAAGGGCGTGGACCTTACGGAAACCCTGTCCAGGGCGGACGTCATGCGCGGCCTGGTGGACGCCGTGAACATAACCGACCACCAGGGCTCCCACATGAGCGTCAGCCCCCTGGCCCTCGCTCCCCAGATGCACGAGCGAGGACTGGAGCCCATCCTTCAGGTCACTTGCCGCGACCGCAACCGCATCGCGATCCAGGGCGACCTGCTGGCGGCCAGCGTGCTGGGCGTCGAGAACATCCTGTGCCTGACCGGCGACCCCATAGACGCGGGCGATCATCCCGACGCGAAGACGGTTTTCGACCTGGACTCCATAAGGCTGCTGGAGACGGCGGCATCCCTCGCCAGGGGCGCGGACATGGGCGGCAGCCCGCTGAGGGGCGCGCCCGGCTTTTATCTGGGCGCCGCCGTCAATCCCTTCGCAAGTGAGCTGGCGGACGAGATCATACGGATGGAGGAGAAGGTCGCCGCAGGCGCGCAGTTCTTCCAGACCCAGGCCGTATTCGAGACCCCGGACCTGGCGGACTTCATGGCCCGGGTGAAACCCTTCGGGACTCCCGTTATCGCGGGCATCATTCTCTTGAAGTCGGGGGACATGGCCCGCAGCATGAACCGGAACCTGCCCGGCGTACACGTCCCGGACGAGCTAATCGCCGAGATGGACGGCGCAGGTGACAAGACCCAGGCGAGCGTGGAGATAGCGGCGCGGATCGTCCGGGAGGCCCGTGACGTCTGCGACGGCGTCCACATCATGGCCATCGGCTGGGAGCGGCACATCCCGAAGCTACTGGAGCTGAGCGGGATTGCGGAGCGGCGGAGTGTCGGGTGAGGCGATGCTGACCGTAGGCGTGGACATTGTCGAGCTTTCGCGGATAAAGGCCGTCTACGAGCGGTGGGGGCAGAGGTTCCTGGACCGCATCTACACGCCGGAGGAGCAGACCTACTGCCGGGGACGCATCCCCCAGCTGGCCTCCCGATTCGCCGCCAAGGAGGCCGTGATGAAGGCCCTTGGCACCGGCATCAGGGGCGTCGGCTGGAAGGACATCCAGGTCACTCGCAGGCGCGGCGGCCCGCCCCAGATCGCCTTGCACAACCGGGGCAAGGCCAGGGCGGAGCGCATGGGCGTTACCCAGGTGGCCATAAGCCTCTCCCACTCCCAGGAGTACGCCGTGGCCTCCGTAGTGATGAGCATAGATGAAGATAGTCACAGTTGAGGAGATGCGCCGCATAGAGGAGCGGTGCGTCCAGCAAGGCGTCTCCCTGGACAGCCTGATGGAGAACGCAGGGCTGGCGGTGGCGCGCAAGGCCAGGGAGCGACTGGACGTCGTGCGAAAAGCGCCTCTGCTGGTCCTTGTGGGCCCCGGCAACAACGGCGGCGACGGGCTTGTGGCCGCCCGCCAGCTGTGGGAGTGGGGCGTAGACGCAACAACCTACCTCGCCACACCCCGCAGCGACGCCGACCCCAAGCTCGGTCTTCTGCAAGAGGCGGGCGCGCCTGTCGTCAGCGCCGGAGACGATCCCTCCTTCAAGGCGCTGGACGGCCTGCTTGGCACGGCGCATCTCGTAATCGACGCGTTGCTCGGAACCGGCCGGTCGCGGCCCATCGAGGGTACGATGGCCGAGGTCCTGTCGCGACTGGCAAGGGCACGGGCTGAGCGTGACAGGATGAAGCTGGTGGCCCTTGACCTTCCGACCGGCCTCAACGCCGACACCGGCAAGGTGGACCCCCTGTGCCCGGCCGCGGACGTGACCGTGGCCCTTGGCTATCCCAAGGTGGGCCACTTCTCCTTTCCGGGAGCGGACCGCGTGGGCCAACTGGAGGTGGTCGACATCGGCATTCCTCCGTCACTGGCGGACGATGTTCCCACAGAGCTGATAACGCCGGAACGCGTGCGGAACGCCCTCCCCCGTAGGCCACAGAACGCCCACAAGGGAACGTTTGGCAGGACGCTGGTCATAGCCGGGTCGGCCCGGTACATTGGCGCGGCGTACCTTGCGTGCATGGGGGCCGCGCGCGCCGGCGCGGGCCTGGTGACGCTGGCCGCGCCAGAAAGCCTCCTGCCCGTGTTTGCCGCCAAGCTCACCGAGACGACCTTCCTCCCACTGCCCGAAAGGGACGGAGGGCTGTCTCCCGATGCCTCGGAGCTTGTGCTGTCGGAGGCGGCGGGCTACCAGGCGCTGCTGGCGGGCTGCGGCCTGGGGCAGAGCCCGGCCACGTCCGCGTTCCTGCGGCAGACGCTCCTCACCCGTCGCTACGACGGGCCGCCAATGGTCCTGGACGCCGACGCCCTGAACATCCTGTCCTCGGTCCCTGAGTGGTGGCGCCTTCTCAGGAACGAAGTGGTGGTCACACCACACCCGGGAGAGATGTCCCGGCTGACAGGCATGGACTCCGCCAAGGTCAACGCCGACCGCATCGGCGCGGCGAGAAGCTACGCAGCCCAGTGGGGCAGTGTGGTAGCGCTGAAGGGGGCGTATACGGCCATCGGCTTACCGGACGGTCGGGCGCTGGTCAGCCCGTTTGCGAACCCAGGGCTCGCGTCGGCGGGCACGGGAGACGTGCTGGCCGGAGCCATCGCCGGGCTGGTGGCCCAGGGCGCATCGCCCCTGGACGCAGCCGTATGCGGGGTCTACTTGCACGGAGCGGCCGGCGAGCGAGTCAGGTCGGACTTGGGAGAGGCGGGGATGACGGCTTCGGACCTGCTGCCGCAGATCCCCAGGGCAATCAGAGAGCTGCTGGGCTGAGGGCCGGAACGGGAAGATTCCAACTGCACTGCCAATCCAGTGCCCTCCTGCAACACGCTCTTCCACCCTACACTGATATAGTGTACACTAGCGTCGTGTACTATTGCTGCGAGGTGACGCCATGAAGAACATAACCCTGAGCGCGGATGAGAACCTCATCGAGGCGGCGAGGCGGCGGGCCACGGAGGAGCGCACGACGCTCAACGCCCAGTTCCGGCGGTGGCTTGAGGACTACGTTGGGCGCGGCCGCCGCTCGGACTCATTCCTGGAGACTATAGAATACCTCCGCAAGAACTACGGCGCCAGCGTACGAAAGTTCACCAGGGAAGAGATGAATGAGCGCTGAGGACTTCTTCGACACCAACGTGCTGATCTATATGCTTGGCGAGACCGACGCGACCAAGCGTCAAATGGCGCGAAGCGTGGTCATTCAAAGCCATCACAATGGGACCGCCTGCATCAGCTACCAGGTTGTACAGGAGACGCTAAACGTTGTAACCCGAAAGCTCGGAGCAACGCGAGAAGAAGCGAGTCGGCTGCTGGACGACGTTCTGATCCCGCTATGGCAGGTGAACCCAACTCCCGCTCTCTACAGGCGCGCCCTCAGCCTGCAAGGCCAGTACAGCTTCAGCCTCTATGACTCCCTCATCGTAGCTGCAGCCCTTGAAGCGGGCTGCGTGCGGCTCTACTCCGAGGACCTGCAGGACGGCCAGCAGATACAGGGGCTGACCATCCGCAACCCGTTTGCGTAGCAGGATGCCTCCCTTCTCCTCTTCACAATTCCTTAGCATTCAGGATGTACACTGCGTCTCCTGGCGAAATTCGGAGTCCCGTATTGCTCACAGGTGTGGATAACGCTTATAATTCACCAATACGTCTTGGCCGGGGCCTCGCGCCCCCAAGAAAGCGGTAATGGAAGACACAACCCAGTCCACAATGATTGAGGTGGATAACCTCACCAAGTTCTACGGCGACTATCCCGCCATTGAGGGCATCAGCTTCACCGTCAACAAGGGCGAAATCCTGGGCTTTCTTGGACCCAACGCAGCTGGCAAGACCACCACAATGCGCATCCTCACCGGCTTCATGCCGCCCACGTCCGGGACGGCTAAGGTGGCCGGTTTTGACGTCGTGGACAACTCCCTGGAAGCTCGCAGGCGCATCGGCTACCTGCCGGAGACCGTGCCTCTCTACACGGAGATGACGGTTGAGGACTACCTGGACTTCCTGGGCAACATTCGTGGCATGGACAAGGGCTGGCGGAAGCGGCGTATCGAAGAGGTCATCGAGATCACGCGGCTGGGAGAGTACCAGTCCTCCCTTATTGGCAAGCTGTCCAAGGGGTTCCGGCAGCGCGTCGGCATAGCCCAGGCCATCCTTCACGAGCCGGAAGTGCTCATCATGGACGAGCCGACCATCGGCATTGACCCCATACAGGTGGTGGAGACCCGGAGCCTCATCAAGGGGTTCGGCGGCGACCACACCGTCATCCTCAGCACCCACATCCTGCCGGAGGTCAGCATGGTCTGCGACAGGGTGATCATCATCCACGAAGGACAGGTGGTCGCCATCGACAAGCCGGAGAACCTCTCGGAGCGGCTCAGGGGGACCGAGCGCATAGAGGCGGACATCCGCGGGCCCGCGGCCCAGGTGATGACGGCCCTGCGCAACGTTCAGGGTGTGCGTGAGGTCAGGCGCACCGGCGAAGGCGACGTGTCCAGCTACTACATCGAGTCCAACGCAGGGGCCGTGGTCGGAGAGGAGATAGCTGCCCTGGTTATCGGTCAGGGCTGGGGCCTCCTGAAGCTGCAACCCATACAGATGAGCCTGGAGGAGATATTCCTGCGACTGACGGCCACGGAGTCCGAGTAGAATGAAGAACACCCTCACCATAGCCTGGAAGGAGACCAAGACCTACTTCGCTTCCCCAATGGCCTACATCATCATGGCCGTCTACGCAGGGCTGGCGGCCTACTACTTTGTGACCAGTATCAGCGGAATTCTGCCGGAGGCCACCATCAGGGGATACCTGGTGCCCAGCACCCTGATATTCGCCCTCCTCTCGCCGGTGATCACAATGCGGTTGCTTGCGGAGGAGCAGAAGCTGGGGACACTGGAGCTTCTGATGACGGCGCCCATCCGGGACTACGAGATTGTGCTGGGCAAGTTCCTGGCGGCGCTGGCAAGCCTGGTGTCTATCCTCGTGCCCACGGCCTACCTGGTCCTGATGCTGTTCTGGTTTGGAACGCCGGACGCCGGCCCCATCCTCAGCGGCTATCTGGGACTTGTTCTCTTCGGCATGGCCACCCTGTCCGTTGGGCTTTTCGCCTCGTCCCTGTCCGCCAACCAGATACTCTCAGCGGTGGTGGCGATGGGCATCCTGCTCATCCTGTCGGTTGTGGACCTGGCCTCCACCTACGTCAGCGGCATCTTCTCGGAGATTGTTATCCAGATATCCCTGACCAACCACTTCGAGGACTTCTCCAGAGGCGTGATAGACACACACCACATAGTCTTCTACGTGGTCTTCACCGCCTTCCTGCTGTTCCTCACCGTGCGCTCCCTGGAATCCCGGAGGTGGAGATAGTATGCAGGGGGACCGCAGAAGGGTACGGCGCCAGAGCGAAGAGCAGCAGTCCGCCCAGACCGAAGGGCTGACATCGCGCCTTTCGCCCCGAAGCATAGCCACCGCGCTTGTCGAAGGGGCGCTCACCCTCTCCCTTGCCGGGGTGGTGATACTGATAGGCGGGCTTGTCGTCTGGCTGACCGTGCCGGAGCTGCGCACTCCCGGACTCGTACTCATAGGAATCGCCCTGGTGATGCTGGCGATCCCCATCCTGACCCACCTGCGCACGGTCCGGGACGCCCTCACCGCCCGGAGCGGCCGGTACGCGGCCAACACCATCGTCATGGTGGTCGCATTCATGCTGATCCTGATTCTGTTGGGGTTCATCTCCTTCTCCAACTCCGCACGCATTGATTTGACGGCCACCCGCCAGTTCACCCTCGCGCCCCAGACCGTGAAGGTCCTTGAAGAGATGAACCAGAGGGTGAACGCCCGTGTCTACACAGCCCCGGACGACGCCCGGCAGGTGAGCATCAAGCGTCAGGCGGAGGACTTCCTGTACGAGTTCAACCGCCGCAACAGGGACTTCAACTATGAGTTCATCGACCCGGACCTGACACCGGCGCGCGCCCGTCAGGACGGCATCAGCGAGTATCCCACCATCGTCTTCCAGGCCGAGGAGTCGGACCTCAACCCGTACCTCCTGACACCGTTCTTCTTTGGAGAGGAGT
This sequence comes from Dehalococcoidia bacterium, assembly GCA_034421015.1. Classification (GTDB taxonomy): domain Bacteria; phylum Chloroflexota; class Dehalococcoidia; order Lucifugimonadales; family UBA2985; genus DAOUJW01. The sequence continues at coordinate 48,326 of DAOUKT010000013.1, read as the reverse complement.
TCGTGCTATCGGAGCAGGACCTGGTGAGCGCCCTCCTGATCTCCACCGGCGAGCAGCAAAAGGTTGTGTACTTCACGACGGGCCACGGCGAGCGCAACACCGCCGACCTGGATGAGGAGAGCGGCGGTTTCGGCTTTGCCAGGAGCGGGCTGCTGGGCGACAACTACGCCGTCAGGACTCTGAACCTGAAGCAGGTGGAAGCCATACCGTCCGACGCCGCCGTGCTCATAGTCGCAGGTCCCTCGGGCAGCTTCCTTGTGGACGAGCGGGACAAGATCGAGGCGTACCTGAGAGACGGCGGACGGGCCATGTTCCTCCTGGACGACGCCGTCAACCCGCAGCTCAACAAGATACTCAACAACTGGGGCATCCACGTGCCGGCGGGGACCATCGTAGACGTGGGAAGCTCTGTCACCACCGACCCCAGAAGCCCCATCATACGGCGCTCGGACTACAACCAGGAACATCCCATAACCAAGCCCCTGGACGACAGCTTCTTCACCCATGCCACGGGCGTTCAGGACATCATTGAGAGGGCGCCTGAAGGTCTGCCCCCCAACCCTGACCAGTTGAACATCAATCTGGTCCCTCTGGCCGCGACGTCCCTGTTCAGCTGCGTGACCACGGACCCGGACTCCTCAAGCTGCGCTCTGGAGGGGGACATACCCGGGCCGCTACCCATCGGCATGGTGGTGGAGGCCCTGGCGCCCGTCGGCCAGCCGCCTGTGCAGCCGGACCCGACCCAGGAGGAGCAGCGAACCTACATCATTGTCTACGGCGACTCCGACTTCGCTGCCAACCAGTTCTACTATGCCCTCAGCAACAGCGACCTTTTCCTCAACTCCGTTGGCTGGCTGGCCCAGAAGTATGACCTCATCTCCATCAGGGCGAAGCCCGTGGCCTTCCGGCAGCTGGTAATCGACCAGCGCGAGTTCGACTTCATACGCTACTCAAGCTGGTTCCTCATGCCCACCGGCATTGTGCTGCTGGCAGGCATTGCCTGGTGGCGCAGACGATGAGCTGAAGCCGTGAGCGTACGCACCTCCATAGTCCTGGTAATTGCCCTCATCATGGTGGCAGGCTACGTCCTTTTCGTTCAGGTCGGGCGGCAGCCGGAGGCCGATGAGGAGCCGCCCTGGTTCTACAACGTCGATATCAACGACATGACACGCATCCACATCCAGGACCGGGGCGAAGAGGCCGTGTTCTTCCTCGACCACGGAGACCGCTGGAGAATGGACAGCCCGGACGGCCTGCCCGTGGGCCTCGACCGCTGGGGCGGCGTCACCCTTCTGCTGAGCGGCCCCAAGACAAGGCGGCTCCTGGACGAAGCGCCCGGGGACCTGGCGCCCTATGGCCTGGCGTCTCCTGAGACCACCATCGAGATCGACCTCAAGGACGGCAGGACAATCACGGTCCTCCTGGGACTCCCAACCCCCGACGAGGTCGGCTTCTACGGCCAGATCGACGGGTTCCCGCAGCTCTACACCATTGTGAACAGCTGGAAGGACGTCCATACGCGCCTGATACACGAGCCGCCGTTCCCGGAGTGGTACTACGACACCACCGCCGAGTTTCTCCTGGAGTTCCGGTTTGAAACGCCGGATGGAGTGGTTTTCATCGTCGAGGGCGAGGAAGGCTGGCATCTGAAGGACGACGAGACTGTCCCGGTCGAGCAGGAGATAGTGGACGAGCTCATCGCTGCCCTGGAGCGGCCGGAGCAGGCCCTGGCCGCCTACGGCCCCGCGGACCTGGAGGAGTTCGGGCTGGAGGAGCCAGCCATCGAAATGCTTATTCGCACTACTGAGGTCCGGGAGGATGGCGTTCGGTACACCTCGTCAACCATCATGCGCTTTGGAGACGCGACGGAGGACGGCTCCGCCTACTACGGACAGACGCAGCGTGAAGAGGTCATCCTGGACATCTACACCGTCAACGCCGACTGGATTGAGGGCATTCAATCCATTGTATCCCGCCTGCCGGCATCCGGCTCCGACGCCACGGGAAGCTGAGGCCGGCCGTGAAGGCGGACATAATCTCCGTCGGCACGGAGATCCTCATGGGAGAGTTGGTGGACACCAACTCCCAGTACCTGGCGGCGCAGCTGCCCGCAATGGGCATTGAGCTGCAGGGAATCACCTCCGCTAGAGACGACCTTGACGCGCTGGTCAACGCCCTGCGCCACGCCCGGCAGCGCTCAGACCTCATCCTGACCACCGGCGGCCTCGGCCCAACGGACGACGACCTGACGCGCGAGGCCATCGCTCAGTTGCTGGGAGAAGACCTGTACATCGATGCGCAGACCCTGGAGTGGCTGCAGGAGACCTTCCGGCAGAGGGGCTTTACGATGGCCAACGCCAACGTCAAGCAGGCCAACCTCATTCCGTCCGGCCAGACGGTTCACAACGCCGTGGGCACGGCTCCGGGCTGGTGGGTTGAGAACGATGGCAAGATAATCGTGGCAATGCCCGGCCCACCCTTCGAGCTTCACCGCATGTGGGAGTCGGAGGTGCAGCCCCGCCTCAGGCCCCTCGCGACTGGTCCGGCAATCAAGACGCGCTCTCTGAAGACCTACGGCCTGGGGGAGTCGGTCATCAACGAGATGATCGCCCCTCTGTTCAACCTGCCGGACGTCGAGCTTGGGATGTACGCCCAGTGGCAGGGCGTCCAGATCAGGATCAGGGTCAGGGCCCACAGCGACGAGGAGGCCGAGAGGTTGATTCAGCCGGTGGAGCAGGAGGTGAGACGCCACCTGGAAGGCAACATCTGGGGCGTTGACGACCAGGCGTTGGAGGAGCAGGTGGGGAAGGAGCTAAGGCGGCGCGGCATGACGCTGGCGACAATGGAGTCTTGCACAGGGGGATTCCTGGCCCACACCATCACACAGATCCCGGGAAGCTCCGCCTACTTCCTTGGCGGCGTTGTGTCATACACAAACGAGGTCAAGGAGGCCTGGGGCGTGGATGCGGCGCTGATTCGGGAGCACGGCGTGGTCAGCCCGGAGGTGGCCGCAGACATGGCCCGGGCCTGCAGGGAGCGCTTGGGAGCTGACCTGGGCATAGGCATCACAGGCGTTGCTGGCCCGGACGAGCTTGAGGGACAGCCTGTGGGGACTGTTCACATAGGCCTGGCATCCAAAGACGGCGTATTCTCTAACAGCCGCCGTTTTCCGCCTCAGAGGCCGCTGGTCAAGCAGAGGGCCGCTGTACAGGCGTTGATGGAGCTTTGGAACCTCGTCCGCAGTCCGGGTAGGTAGACGGCCTTCAGGCAGCACATTTCAAATGGAGGGATCAGATGAAACTTGAGCTGATCACGGAGACAAAGGCGCACCCCAGGCACGCGCAGGCCGTGTCTTTCACCCCTGATGGCAGCGAAGTTGTCACTACGGGAATGGATGCGCTGGCAAAGGTATGGTCTGTGCCCGATTACGATCTCGTCCGCACTTTTTCGGGCCACGAGAAGAGCGTAAACTCGGCGGCCATCTCCCCGGATACTAGTCTGCTGCTGACCGGCTCCACGGACAGGACCGCAATCGTGTGGGACTGGAATTCGGGAGAGCAGAAAGTCAGGCTTACGGGTCATCGGAACACCCTCGCGGCTTCGGCGTTCTCTCCAGATGGAGAGCTGGGGGTAACCTCATCCTATGATGGTCGTGTCGGGTTCTGGGCCAATGGGGGCGAGAGTCTGGAAGTTATAGTCGCTCATCCGAAGCATGTAACGTGCGTCAGCTTCTCACCCGATGGCGAGCGGCTGGCGACCTCCGGTTTCGGCAACGTGATCAAGGTCTGGGACGTTGGGTCCAGAAGCGTTGTCCAGGAGATTGAAGCTCCAGGCCAGGCTGCAACCGGATGCCTATTCATGCCGGATGGGCAGCTACTCTACTCGACCTATGAAGGACAGCTTGCAATGCTGGATTCCGGCAGCTACGAGACTGTGGCCTCGAATCAGCTAAAGGGAGGTGGCCCGAACTCCGTGGCGGTCGTGCCGGGGACGGGTCTCCTGATGTGCTCCGTTGCCGGAGGCGTGCGGCTGCTGGACGCCCAGACACTGGAGGAGGTGGCCGCGGCCTACACTGGAATCAAGGGCATGTACGGCGTCGCGGCCTCTCCGGACGGGACCAGGGTTGCGGCTGTCAGCGCAGACGGAATGCTCAGAGTCTGGGCGCTGGAGGCCTAGACCGTCAGGCTGCGATACAGTGTGGGCAGACGCTTGGGCAGGGCGTGGATGTCGGCCAGCACCTCGTAGCCCATGTCCTGGCACATAGCCCGCAGATAGTCGTGGCCCTCCTTGTCGACAGTCAGGCAGAAGGGGATTATGCCCTTCTGGCGGGCCTCCGTCAGCGCCAGGCGGGTGTCGTGGATGGCGTACTCCTTCTCAACGCCCTCGCGGCTGTAGCCCCGGTCCTGGGGCCTGCCGTCGCTGATGAGGAAGAAGAACTTGGTGCGCGCCTCCTGCTTCTCCAGCTTGGTGATGGTGTGGCGAATGGCCGGCCCCATGCGGGTTGCCTGCAGGGGCGAGACCTTGTCGATTCGCCGCTTCACCCTGTCGGACAGCGCCTCGTTGATGTCCTTGATGACGAAGAAGTCCACGTTCTCCCGGCCGTAGCCTGAGAAGCCGTAGATACCGTAGGTGTCGCCGATGGTCTCCAGCGCGTGGATGAGCAGCACGACGCTCTCCTTCTCCAGGTCCACAATGCGCTTGTAGCTGCGGCGGATTCCCTCCCCGCGCCGGCTGCGAAGCCAGAACATGTACTCCAGCGGGTCGTCCGGGGCGTCCCACTCGTCGGCCAGGCGGCGGGTCTCGTCGATTGCCTCCGCGGTTGACGCGCTCATGTCCAGCAGGAAGGCCGCGGCCACGTCCCGCTGCACCTTGTTGCGCCGGTTGTACACCTTCTCAGAGGGCGAGGTGCCGGAGCGCTTGTCCACAATGGCCTCAATGACGGCGTCAAGCTCAAGCTCGTCCCCGTCCTGCTGCCGCTTGATCTTGCGGAATCCCTGGGGCACCACCATCTCAAACTGGCGCCTGATCTGGGACGCCAGCAGCGAGTAGCCCTCAAGTGTTGTGTTGAAGAACGTGCCGTCGCCCTCGGCCATCTCCTTCTCTCTGAGCAGGCACCAGCGCGGGCGGTAGTCCGACATGCGATAGTCCCACTCGTCGTAGAGGTAGGACCGGGGCTCCTTGGCCTCCAGCGGGCCTCCGCGCTCCTCCTCGTCGAACACGGGATCGTAGGGGTAGTTGATCTGCTTGACCGCGCCCTCCGGCGACCCCTTGGAGCCGATCTCCACAACGGTGTCCGGGGCGAACATCCCGCCCTCTTCAATCTCTCCCGTCTCTGCCAGCACGGACTGCTGCTGCAGGTCCGCCAGGAGCTGCTCCATCTCCTCCGGGGTCAGGGACTCGCCCTTGGCGCCCCTCTCCTTCTGGGCGTCCCTTATCAGCGAGATCAGCTGCATCAGCTCCGGCTTGAAGTCCCCGCGGTAGTCCACCTGGGGCGGAGACTGGTACGGCTGGCCCTGGGCGTCCGGGTTAGGGGGCTGGGTCTCCAGCAGCTTCTTGAGGATCTCGTCCATCTTGTCGTTGCCCCACTCGGGCTCGGCATCCTGCTGTTCGTCCTGGAAGTCGTTGGTGTCGAGAACGTCCCAGTCCCCGTCGGCCACCTCCTCGTTGGGTATCTGTGAGATGAGGTCGTACAGCCGAATTGTGGCCTCGACGCTGTCCTCCACGGTCGCTTCCTTCACGGTCAGGGGCTGGACCATCTCCCAGAGCACCTTTGCCCACTCCGAGTACCTCTCCGGAACGGCCAGGTCGTCCACCTGCTGCAGGCTGAACCGGATGAGCATCTCAACCATGGACTCCCTGGCGCGCAGCTCCTCAACCACGGGCCTCTCCGACAGCGCCTGGTCCTGAACCAATCTGTACGCCTTGCGTATGCCCTTGTACTCGCCGAGAACCCTGTAGTCGATGCGGCAACCCTCAACTGCAGTGAAGATGTCCCTGGCCAGCACCCCGTCATCGAAGAGAGCGAAGAAGCGGTGCAGGTCCGGCAGCTCCATTCCTTCCATGTCGCCGTCACTGTCGCCGTTCTCACTGAAGTGAGTGGGCGCATCTTCCGCGTCCTGGAGGAGCTGGGTCTTCATGTCCGAGAATATGGCGGCCGGCTGCTCAAATGAGAAGTCGAAGCTGGCAAACTCCAGGTGCGCCACCTGGTGCGTGGCCACCACCTTGTACCAGTCGAAGTTGTCGTCCTTGTTGCCGAAACGCTCCGAGACGTTGGGGAGGTAAACAGTCGCTCCCTCCTCCATCATCTTCTCCAGGGCCACCCATCCCCTGTTCTGGGCCGTCTCGCCGGACGAGACCTCTATCTCCACGTCCACGGCTGACAGGGCCCGGCAGTACATTCGGATTACCTCTTTGACGCGGCCAAGCTCCACGCCCATTGAGAGCTTCTCCAGAATCTCCTCCGAGCGGGCGGACTCGCCCCTGAAGAAGGCTGCGCCACCCTCCGCGTTCTCCATCAGGATTCCCACGCCCGCGTCGTACCATGCCTCAAGCTGGTTGACGCTCACGTGCTGGAGAATCTGGGGTACGCCCTTGATGAAGTCCGGCACGACCCCCGGGTCCACCCTGGCCAGGGCTTCCGCCAGGTTCAGGACGTGCATGTGGACAAAGCCCTCTATACGGCCAAGGGCGACTGATCCCTCGTGCAGGAACAGCGGGACGTCAACCTCACTGCCCTCGGCCACCTGCCCCGCCAGCGCGAGGAACCGGGCCCGCTCCACCCTCTCAATCCTCGCCAGCGCCTCCGGCACTACCTGCAGGCTTCCCGACGCCTGCTTCCAGTCCCCCTTTACCAGCGTGGATATCAGGGACAGGCACGACCTGGTGTCCTCCTTGAGGGAGGGCAGGACGTCCCTGGACAGGGTGAGGAAGTTGATGGCCTCGTCTGCGGACTTCTCCGCGACGGCCTCCACCAGTAGGACCAGGTGCTGGAACTCGCTGAATGAGAGCACGCTGAGGAGATCGCCGCTGGACTCGAAGAAGCGGGAGCAGAGGGCCGCGGAACGCCTTCCGCCGCCGTAGAGCTTCCGGCCTATCTGGGCCCATTCAGGCACGTCCCAAGGCTTGAGTGACCTTGCGACCTCCGGCCCGACTCTGAAGTAGGTCCCCGCAATGACCGGGGAATCTTCGGAGAGGGCGCCGCCCCAGTACACCCACTGCTGAAAGTGGTTGAAGGGGAGGGCTCGCAGCATAACGGGGCTGACCCTGAAGTACTCCCTGGCCGCCTCCCAGGACCTGCCGGCCCTGCGCGCAATCGTGAGGCCGGAGTCGGCCCAGGACCTGAAGTCCTCCTCGCTGCTGAGGGTCTCCGAAACCACGTCTCTGGCTTCCCTGAAGGCCGTCACCAGCTCACTGGGGAATGACTGAATCTGCTCTTCGTACGTTGGAAAGGTCACAATTCACCTACCGCATAGCTGGGGCCACAAGCCCCAGAAACTGGGTCAAAATACGGGCCGTCGCGCCCCAAATAAGGTGCTCTCCGTAGGCATAGGCAAGGTCAACAACCGGCACGTCGTCCCGGACGCTCACCCGCTCCTGCAAATTCGCCGGATTGAGGAGTCCCGCCAGTGGGACCTCCAGGATCTCGGCCACCTCCAGGTTGCTGGAGGCGAATGGGTAGCCTGGGGGAATCGTCCCCACAAATGGGGAGATGGCAAACCCGCTCCTGGTGGAGACCTGGCTCAGCGGACAGATGACGTCCACGTCCTGCCGCAGAATGCCCATCTCCTCCTGTGTCTCCCTCAGGGCGGTGTCCAGAAGGGACTCGTCTTCCGGGTCCCGGGCGCCGCCCGGAAAGGAAATCTCTCCCTTGTGATGCTCAACCTGGTTCGTGCGCTTGTTGAGCAGTATGCGAAGCTCCCCATCCTTGGGGTATAGCAGGAGCAGAACACCCGCGGAGGTCAAGCCGTGATCTTCGGCATGTTCGACAACTTCGGCTTGGCTTAGGGACTCCCTGATGGAATCTATAGCCAGTTCTAGCTTGTTTATGACAAACTCCTGGACAGTCCGTTCTCTGCCGGACAGCCCTACTCGAATATGGAGTAGACCACCTCGTCCACGCTGCGCTGCACCTGCTGGTCGTCCGTGAGGGCCCAGGTCACCGCCACCTGGCACGCCCGCCTGGGCGCGATGCCCTTGGCAATCAGCTTGCCGGCGTAGATGAGCAGCCTGGTGCCAACGCCCTCCTGGAGGCCGTGGTCCTTGAGGTTCCGGGCCTTCTCGGCGAGCTTGGCCAGCTGGACCGAGACGTCTTCTGAAACGCCGCTCTCGTGCTGGATGATCTTGGCTTCAAGGTCAGCCGGCGGGTGGGTCAGCTCCATCGCCATGAACCGCTGGCGCGTGCTGTGCTTCAGGTCCTTCAGCGCGCTCTGGTAGCCCGGGTTGTAGGAGACCACAAGCTGGAATCCGTCGTGGGCCTCCAGCACCTCACCCCGCTTGTCGATGGGCAGGATCCTGCGGTGGTCCGTGAGGGGGTGAATGAGGACCGTGGTGTCCTTCCTGGCCTCAACGATCTCGTCAAGGTAGCAGATGGCGCCGGCCTTCACTGCCCGGGCCAGTGGCCCGTCCACCCAGCGAGTCTCGTCGCCCTCCAGCAGGTAGCGGCCCACCAGGTCACTGGCCGTCAGGTCCTCGTGGCAGGCGATGGTCATCAGAGGAATGCCCTTCTGCTCGTCCTGCTGTCCATTTCCGCGCTGAGGCGTCACCTTGGTCACGGGGCGACCCAGCCGGTAGGACATGTACTCCACAAAGCGTGTCTTCCCCGTGCCCGTGGGCCCCTTCAGGAGCACCGGCAGGTTCTGCTGGTAGGCCACCTCAAAGAGCTCTATCTCGTCCGACACTGGCAGATAGAACGGCTCCTCCTGAATTACGTACTCCTCCACCCGGTAAGACGTGTAAGAATCGTAAATGGTCATTTTACCCCCCTACCAGGCCTTTGCTTACCAGTCGATTTTGCCACAGTTCCTTGACCTTGTTCTGCAGGTCCTCAAGGCCGCCGTCGTTCTCCACCACGGCGTGCGCGTGCTTGACGCGTTCCTCGGTCGACATCTGGGAGTTCACCCGGGAGCGTATCTGCTCCTCCGTCAGGTTGTTCCTGGCCTGCACGCGCTGTATCACATGCTCGATGGGCGCGGAGGTCACCCACACTTCGTCGCTGAGGTCCGTCCAGCCGGCCTCGATCATGATGGCAGCGTCCATCACGATTACCTGCGCTCCGGCCGCCTGCTGCTCCTTGATGCCGTCCGCCAGCATCTGCTTTATCCGGGGCCACGCTATCTGGTTCAGCTTCTCCATGGCCTCCGGGTTTCCAAACACCTTTGATCCCAGAACGCGCCGGTCGATCTCCCCGTTCTCTCCCACAACGTCATCGCCGAACGTCGCCACAACTTCGCGGAATCCGTCCGTATCGGGAAGATACACCGCATGCCCCATCCTGTCGGCCTCCAGAACAGCCGCTCCCAACTCTCCCAGAATGCGGGCCACCTCGCTCTTTCCGGTTCCAATCCCGCCAGCTAGCCCAATAACTACCATACTTCCCCCATTCATATCGCGTAAAGAGGATTGTATAATACAAGCCTTGGTCGGTCAAGGAAAACGACGCCTCACAGGGCGCATGGCGAGCAGACACGATCATCCCCTGAGCGACTTGGCGTCGCTTCCGGCAGACCCCTGATATGCAACCGGAGCAGCTTGCCCAGAGAGTCAGTGACCACTTCGACAGCAGCGCGCCGCGCTACGGGCTGCAGGGGAAGGGCATAACCATCGAGTACAGGTCCTACGGCGGGAGCCTTCACAGGCGTTATTTCACCATCTCCGAAGGCGAGGTCGCGTACCACCTGAAGCTGGCGCACATCCCGGACCATCTGGCCAAGCTGCGCAAGTGGCACAGCCTGGGCCAGATGCTTTACGGGAGTTATCGCGCGCCCCGAGTGTTGGACTGGATCGACGTGCCGGGGACGGAGTTCAGCGGCCTCCTGTGCGAGCACATTCACGGACGCGTCTGGGAATATGGCGCGCAACCCCACCTGGCTCCTGGGGTGATCGACATGGTCCACGGGCTGCACGAGGACGAAGAGCTGCGGAAGCAACTCCGGCGATTCTCTCCGGATGGCGCGTGCAAGGACTATTTCAACGGGGTGTGGAGGCGGAGGATCCGAAGGGACCTGGCGATGATAGAGACGCAGACACCCGACTTTGTGTCAGGGGACACTCTCCGGTGGATGCGAGATGAGAGTCTCAGAGTCGAGGCCGAGGTCGCCGGAATGGAGGCGTTCTCGGCAAGTGTTACTTCGCCGGTGCACGGAGACCTGTGGCGGGGCAACATCCTGCTCGCGGACGACGGCCGGTTGCGCATTGTCGACTGGGACGATCTTGCCCTGGGAGACCCGGCCCTGGAGTTCGCCGTACTGCTGGAGCCAATTATGGAGCTGAACCCCGACGCGTCCCTCGAAGACCTGCTGCAGCGCCGGCCGGACGCGGAGTTCACCCAGCGCTTCGAGACCTGCCTGTGGGCCCAGCGGCTGTACGCCCCGATTGAGGCCGCGGCTGAATATATCGAAGCCGCGGCGCTGGGCATGGGCACAGACCACCTGAGGGACGAGAAGGAGGCGCGGCACAGAGAGGCGCTCAGGGCGTACACGCGCAGGTACGGGAGCGGGTGAGCGCCCCTACACCGCCTCGTGTCCGAAGGGCCACCGGCCCAGGCGCTCCATCCCGCAGGTAGCCTACCCGCCTGCAAACCGCATATAATGCACCCATCTTCCCCGGAGCAAGCACATGCCCAACAGACTTATCAACGAGACCAGCCCCTACCTGGTGCAGCACGCCAATAACCCCGTGGACTGGTACCCCTGGGGTGAGGAAGCCCTGCAGAAGGCCCGGGAGGAGGACAAGCCAATCTTCCTCAGCATCGGCTACTCGGCGTGCCACTGGTGCCACGTCATGGAGCGAGAGTCTTTCGAGAACGACGAAATCGCCGCGATAATGAACGAGCGCTTCGTCAACATAAAGGTGGACCGGGAGGAGCGCCCGGACCTGGACTCGATCTACATGGGCGCGGTGCAGGCGATGACAGGCCGCGGCGGATGGCCGATGTCCATGTTCCTCACGCCGGCCGGGGAGCCGTTCTACGGAGGCACATACTTCCCGCCGGACGACCGTCAAGGGATGCCCGGCTTCCCAAGGGTGCTGCTGGCCCTGGCCGAAGCCTACAGGGACCGCCGTCCCGACATCGCGCGTTCGGCGGAGCAGGTCACGGCGGCGATGCAGAGGTCGGTCGCCTCCGCCCAGGGAATGGAGCCACTGACCCGGGACATACTAACCGCCGCCTTCGGCAGCCTGAGCGCAAACTTTGACCCGGAGCACGGCGGCTTCGGCGCGGCGCCCAAGTTCCCGCAGCCGATGGTGCTGGAGTTCCTCCTTCGCCACCACCTCCTGACGGGACAGCGCCAGTCGCTAAGCATGGTAGAGGCCACGCTGAGGCGCATGGCACGGGGCGGAATCTACGACCAGCTGGGAGGCGGGTTCCATCGCTACTCCACCGACCCATTCTGGCTGGTGCCCCACTTTGAGAAGATGCTGTACGACAACGCCCTTCTCAGCCGCCTGTACCTCCACGCCTACCAGGCCACAGGTGATGACCTGTACAGGGAGGTTGCGGAGGAGACCCTGGACTACGTGCTGAGGGAGATGACCCACCCCGACGGCGGTTTCTACTCCTCCCAGGACGCCGACAGCGAGGGCGAGGAGGGCAAGTTCTTTGTCTGGACGCCCCGGGAGATGGAGGCCGTCCTTGGGCCGCGAGACGCCGGCATCCTGCAGAGCTTCTACGGCGTCACCCACGAGGGAAACTTTGAGGGGCGGAGCATACTCTACCGGCCAAAGAGCCCGTCCCAGGTGTCGCAGGAGCATGGCATCTCCGAGGAGGAGCTGTCGGAGGTGGTGGAGCGCGGCAAGGGGCTGCTCTTTGCGGAGCGGGCAAAGCGCGTTCCGCCCGCCACGGACGACAAGATACTGGCGTCCTGGAACGGCCTGATGCTGCACGCCTTCGCCCTGGGCGCCGTCGTCCTCGGCCACGAGGACTACCTGCAGGCGGCGGTCGCCAACGCCGACTTCGTCCTGTCCAACATGCGAGACGGCGGGCGGCTGCTCCGCACCTGCAAGGACGGCGAGGCCAGGCTGAAGGCGTACCTGGAGGACTACGCCCACCTCATCGACGGGCTGCTGGCCCTGTATGAGGCCACCCTGGACTCCCGCTGGCTGGGCGAGGCCGACACGCTGGCCCGGCAGATGATTGACCTGTTCTGGGACGAAAAGGACGGCGTCTTCTACGACACCGGCACGGACCACGAGACCCTGGTTGTCCGCCCCCGGGACTTCAGCGACAACGCCGTCCCCTGCGGAAGCTCGGCGGCGGCGGACGTGCTCCTGCGGCTGAACATCTTCATGGACGAGCCGGACTTCGGGCGGAAGGCCGCCTCGGCCCTGAGGTCGGTGCGGGATTACATGACCCGCGTGCCGGAGGGGTTCGGCCACTGGCTGGGCGCGCTGGACTTCTACCTGGCGTCGCCCAGAGAGATAGCGATTGTAGGGTCGGCGGAGGACGCCGGCACAATGGCCCTGCTGGACACGGTGCACGATCGATACCTGCCAAACAAGGTTGTGATGGGCCTGGACCCGGACTCCGATGGCTTTGAGCGGGACCTGCCACTGCTGGAGGATAAGGTGGCTCTGGCCGGTATGCCGACGGCCTACGTCTGCCAGAACTACGCCTGCCAGCTGCCCGTCACGGAGCCTGACGACCTAGCCGCTCAGCTTGAAGGCTCGGAGGATGCAGGCGCGGGGCCTGTGACTGTTCTGCCGCTGTAACGACCCCATGCGGCGCTTAAGGCATTAGCTGGCGAAGTGTCTCTGCCACCGGGCCAGGGTTATCCATCTCCTGCATACCCACCTTGTGACGAGCGCCGATGCCGCTGGCTACCTGCACGCTTCCTCTGCCGGATATCATCTCAACAAAGCTCCTGGTCTCCGAGATGGAGTTGATTGCATTCACAGGTATCTCAGTCGTGTCCAGCCACGCGAATCGGTACATGTGCACTGCGCGGCGGTTGGTCACGTAGTAAGTAGTCTGGTGATTTATCCAATACTTGATGACTCCTCTGAAGTACAGGTACATGGCAATAAGGAACGGGATGAACGGATAGACGTAAGGCAGCAACGTGAACTCCAGCATATAGCCGGAGGCCGCGAAAAAGGGACCGCTCATGGCTATTCGTACGAAGGCAGGCTTCATTGATGGATGCCGCAGCACGAGTATTTCTTCATCCGACATGGGGTTCAGACGAGGTCGAGACAGTATGTTGACGTACACGCCTACCAGGACTACGAATACCCCGACGAGTATGACTGCAAGTGACGCCTGCCAAGGTATATCTTCGTTTGTGAGGGCAAGGACGCCCGTGACGAAGAACGGCAAGCCGACCAACAGATTTATCGCTATCCGAACTGCGGCAGTCATCTCTACCTTCCTTTGAAGAGTTGAATACTGGTGGCAATCAGGGTCAGGATTATGCCGATCAGGGATAGTGTCACCGGATCCAAGAGGTTAAAAGACCTCTCCGTTTCCGGGGTTCTCTGGCTGGGATTTGAGTTGAAGAAGAAACCCCTCTCAATAGAGGGTGTAGGTGTCGGCGCGGGCGCGGCTGTGGCTGTGGATATGGGTGTAGAGATTGGGGTAGGCGCAGATGTTGGAGCCTCCACGCCACAGAACAGCATTCCGAGGTCTGTAAGGTCATTGTGCTGTACCGTCTGCAAACTACGAGGAATGCAACCAGTCAATCGGTTCCCTGCGAGATTCAGGACTGTCAGCTTGGAGAGATTACTTAACTCAGGTGGTATCTCCCCGTTCAGACGGTTCTCCGAGAGCCACAGCACTCTCAAGTTGGTGAGGCTTCCCAACTCAGATGGTATCTCCCCGCTCAACTGATTATTGTTTAGGAACAGGTGTGCCAAATTGAGTAGGCTGCCCACCTCTGACGGTATCTCCCCAGTCAACTGGTTGTTGCTAAGCGCCAGAGTTTCAAGTTTGGAGAGGCTGGCCAACTCCGGTGGCACCTCCCCGCTCAAAAGGTTCTCCGAGAGGCCAAGGTCGACCAAGTTAGTGAGTTTGGATAACTCCAGCGGTATCTCCCCGCTCAGTTGGTTGGCATCAAGAGATAGCCAAGTCAGGTTTGTGAGTCTAACTAGTTCAGGAGGTATCTCCCCACTCAATTGATTCCCTAAGAGAACCAAGACTGAAAGTTTGGATAGTTTGCTAAGTTCGAGCGGTATCTCCCCGCTCAGACGGTTATCCATGAGCCACAGCAATGACAGATTGGTAAGATTGCCCAACTCAGGCGGTATCTCACCATTCAGCCAGTTATCAAAGAGGAACAATTCAGTTACGCGGCCATCAGCGTTGGTTGTCACGCCGTACCATTCGCTTATCGGCGCGTCGCTCAGCCAGTTTGTATTATCCTTCCAGTTTGGGCCATTTGTGGCGTTGTAGAGCGCAACCAACGCGGCGCGGTCCGCGGAGGTATCTTGTGCAAGAGCACGTGGAAGCGTAGGAGTAGAGGCTGAAATTAGTGATATGACCAAGACGGCCAGACCAATCCTCGTAGCAAAGGGCAGCATTGTCTGGCTTGGAAGTGCCTTCATGGAGCTGCTCACCCGCTAGTGGTGTTCTCTACCCATCTGTGCACTCCATTAGCCATCACTGCTCATGCGTAAGCATCTTCATAATGTTTTCAGGAAATTGAACTTTGAAATTCCGCTCAAAGTCTGCGACGCCGCCGAACTCTCGGGAAAAAGCAGAAACTATGTTGAATCCTAGGCTCTGTGCGCGAGACAGGTCTGACTCGCCATTGCCCCAATCACCCAAGAATAGCGAACTCAAACCTCGATTGCCATAGGCGGTGCCATAGTCTGAATTCAATTCAATTGCCTTGGTGAAGTCCTGAATCGCAAGTTCGTATCTGCCTTGTTGCCGGTAAGTAACACCCTTGCTGTTATAGGCTTGGGGGGAATTTGGGTTCAATTCTATTGCCTTTTCGTGGTCCCTAATCGCAGAGATGTAATTACCCATAAACCGGTATGCGATGCCTCGATTAACATAAGCCGGGAACATTTGTGGGTTGCGCTCGATGGCTTTGCTAAAGTGTTCTATAGCTTTGCTGTATTCCTTTTTTCGCCCATACGTTAGGCCAGTGTGGAAGTCCACATAGGCACTCCGATGAACAGTGTAGTATTTTATGAATCCGTGTATATCATTGAAAAGGGCCGGGGCATTTACGCCATGGTTCTTGTCCAGGTACTCAAGGATGGGTCTCTTCAGAGTCTTGGGTATAACAACGGCATCTTCAGCTTCAATAAATCCACTTGACGGTCTCACGAATACGCTCTTCTGGGAAATGACGCGGTTCGCCGGAGTTTTTGGTTCTTTGAGGTCGTCGCGGCCCGCCTTGCTCAGCAGAATAACCCGTCCGTCTTCCTCCGGGTGTCCGTCACAGGCAAAGAAGAGGGCAATAAGGTAATCCTTGGTGAAGTCGATCTGGTTGGTAGGATAACCAAAGTGCTGAAGCTGCTCAAGGATAAAGTCATCGTTGGTCTCGCGGGTGAACCTTTTGGCCTCGTCGAGGATCTCCTGTTGTACAACTTCTATATTGAATCGCTCGGCCTCAATGTCGGGATATTCCCGAAAAAGACTCGAAGATACTTCGTTATAGCGTTGAGGCTCTCCGCGGTACAGGTAGTCATCGCCTGACGCCTTTCGGGCCAACTCACTGACCTTTTCCAGAATGTCAGGGAGCCTGTCCTGTTCCTGGTTTGTCATATCAGCATCAACCACCCAAGAGGGCAGGGAACCTCTGACTCCCGAGTTTGGATTCCTGCCTGCGCAGGAATGGGAGGAGCCCTACGCCTCCTGGCCCGCGGCCACCAGCTCCACCTCCTCCATCAGGGCGGAGAGCATCTCCGACTCCTCCACTATTCGGGACTTCTGCCCTTTGCGGAAGATGATGGCGCGCCCCACGCCGGCGGCTATGCCCACGTCCGCATCCTTGGCCTCGCCGGGGCCGTTCACCTCGCAGCCCATCACCGCCACCTTGACGTTGTAGTTCTTGGCCTTCAGCAGGTCGTCCACCGTGTTGGCAAGCTTGATGACGTCCACGTCGGCGCGGCCGCAGGAGGGGCAGGCCACGAGCGTGGTGCCCTTCTCACGCATGTTCAGCGACTTCAGTATCTCGTACCCGGCCGCGACCTCCTCCTTGGAGTCCGCGCTCAGGGAAACCCGGATGGTGTCGCCGATGCCCTCGTAGAGCAGGTAGCCCAGGCCGACGGAGCTGCGAATCGATCCGGCCATCGCCGTGCCCGACTCCGTGATGCCCAGGTGCAGGGGATAGGGCACCATGTAGGCCAGCTTGCGGTAGGCCTCCACCGTCGTGGGTACGTCAAAGGCCTTCAGCGAAATCTTGATGAGGTCGAAGTCCAGTTCCTCCAGGATGCTTATCTCCCAGAGCGCCGTGGCCACCATGTGGTCCACTACGGAGAACTCGCCTTCGCCCGCCTCTCCCGCCTTGGCGAGCTTGTTCACGCCGTCCGCGTGCCTGTGCAACCCGCGAAACTTGCCAATCTGCCCCACGGGGGGGAGGCTTCCAAAGTTGACCCCAATGCGGATGGGAATCTGCCGCTCCTTGGCGGCGCGCACCACCATCTCAACCTTCTCACGGTCCCGGATGTTGCCCGGGTTCAGGCGGAGGCCGTCGACTCCCGCCGCTATGGACTCCAGGGCCAGCTGGTAGTGGAAATGGATGTCGGCTATGACGGGTATCTTGACCTGCTTCACAATCTCCCGCAGGGCGTGGGCCGCCTCCATGTCAGGAACGGCGGGCCGGATGATGTCGCAGCCCACCTCCTCCAACTCCTTGATCTGGCGCACCGTGGCATCCACGTCACGGGTGTCCGTCTTGGTCATGGACTGGACCGTGATTGGGGCATTTCCCCCCACGGTGACATCGCCCACCTGTATGGCCTTGGAAACTCTTCGAGGCCTCATTGGAACACGCCTCCCCTATGAACTCACTCTGTATCGGCGACTAGCGGCCCTGGAAGACCGGCGTCCGCCGCTCGGCCAGCGCCTGCCGCGCCTCTCTCGCGTCCTCGGACATGTTCAGGATTCCGGCTGCGTTGGACGTCAGAACAGCGGTTGTCTCCAGGTTGCTGTCGACGGCCGCTCTCATAACGCGCTTGTTGATCCACTGGGTCAGCGGCGGGCTGTTGATGATCCGCTGGCACAGAGCCCGCGTCTCCTCCTCCAGCTTCTCGGATGGAAATATCCTGTTGAGAATGCCCCATTCATGGGCAGTCTCCGCGTCCAGAAAGCCGGTGAATGCGAACTCAAGGGCGCGCCCCAGGCCCGCCAGCTTGGGCAGGTAGTATGCGCCGCCGTTCTCGATAATCTGGCCCACCTGCTGGTAGGTGATGAAGCGGGTGTTCTCGCAGCCGTAGCGGATGTCGCACTGAAGAGACATGTCCATGCCGAACCCCGCGGCGGCTCCGTTGACCATGGCGATAGTTGGCTTCCTGATGTAGGAGATGTCCTTGATGGTCTTGGTGGTGGCGTAGAGGAAGCCCTGGCGGGTGGCGTCGGGCCCCTCGGTGCGCGTCTGGCCCAGGAAGGGGCCGCCGCTGTCGAAGTCCTCAAGGCCGCGCACGTCCACGCCCGCGCAGAAAGCCCTGCCCTCTCCCGTGAGGACAATGACCCGAACGTCCGGGTCGTCGTCTCCGGCCTTCATGTACTCGACAACCTTGGTCAGGGTGCCGTTCTTGTCGGAACCGCCGATGACGGCGTTCAGCCGCTCCGGCCTGTTGAATTTGATCCAGAGTATTCCGTTGTCCTCTTTTTCGTAAAGCAGATAGGGGACCGTCTCCAGTTCAGGCATTTCAATCCTCCTTGGGAGCTTTCAGTTGCTCGCAGGCAGGCTTGGGTCCCGCCGCGGCTCAAATGTAGTCTACCCTATGGAGGCGTGAGGGTCAATTTGGGGAGCGACGCGAACGGGCATCAATCAGCCAAAGTCCAGGGGACGGGCAATGTCGAAGTAGACGCCCAGGACGCCGACCATGACTATGAAGAAGAACACCAGCGCGCCCACGGGCGCCAGCTTGCGGATGTCCGGCTGCCTCCCCGTCAGCTTCTGGTATATGGCGACTGCAAAGTGGCCCCCGTCGAAGGGGTAGAGAGGCACGGCGTTGAGCACGCCGACAAACACGCTGACGTAGGCAATGAGCTCCAGGGTGTAGTTGAAACCGGACCTCTGGGTAGCGGCCCCGAACTGGGTGATGCCTATGACGCTCACCGGCCGAGCCTCCTCCATCACCTCGTCGTCGTCACTGAACACGGCGCTGAAGAAGCTGCCGAAGTTGCTGACAAGCTCCCATATTCCCCTGACGCTGAGCCACGTGAAGTAGGCGACTCTGCCGGCCGCGGTTCCGACGCCGGATACCGGGTTGTCCCGGGCCCTGCCAATCTTCGGCGACACGCCCAGGAAACCCGTCTCCTCGCCCGTGTCAGGGTCTACGCGCGAGGTAAGCGTCCCGCTGAGGGTCAGAATGTCTCCGTCTCGCTCGACCTGGATACGCACGGGCCTGTTGGCGTTGTCCCTGAGGACCTCCGTGACGTCGCTCCACCTCTCGACGGACGCGCCGTTCATGGCGACCAGCCTGTCCCCGGCCATCAGCCCCGCCTCCACCGCGGCCGTTGGCATTCCGTCCTCGGTCTCCTGCACAACCCTGGCGACCTCCGTAAGCGGAGTGTCCGGGTCCGGCCGGCCTATGAGCACGTTGGCCGTCCATATCAGGATGAACGCCACCACGAAGTGGGTGACAACACCCGCCATGACCACCACCGACTTCTGGTAGAACGGCCTGCCCCTGTAGGCGCGGCCCTCCTCCTCAGGGGCGACGTACTCCAGGGGGTTCATCCCGATGATGGTCACGAACCCACCCGCGGGAATCGCCTTTACGCCGTACTCAGTCTCGCCGCGGTGGAAGGACCACAGCGTAGGCCCGAAGCCCAGGAAGTACCTTGTGGCCTTCATCCCAAAGGCCTTGGCCGCGACCAGGTGGCCGCCCTCGTGGATCATCAGGATGGCGATGAAGCCCGCCACCACTATCAGACCGCCCAGCATGGCTAGCTTCCTCCATTTCTCATGAGGAGACCATTGAATACCCTCAATTGGCGCGCGCCTCCCAACCATTCCTGCGAAAGCAGGAATCTAGGGCGTCCTATATAGGAGGAAATAGATTCCCGCTTTCGCGGGAATGACGATAAACGTACTTCCCTGAAGATACCTCCATAGTTACGCAAAGGTATCACCCGCGACTTCCGCCGGCCCAGGCGCGGGCCGTCTCTCTGGCCCAATCGTCCGCGTGCAGGATGTCCTCCAGGCCCGGCTCGGACACGGGGACGTGCCTGGACAGCACGTCCTCCACCAGGTCCGGGATGCTCGTGAACCCGATGCGACGGTCCAGGAAAAGCTCCACGGCCACCTCGTCCGCGGCGCTCACTACGGCCGGGTAGGTCGCCCCCTTCCTGCCAGACTCCAGCGCGAGCCGGAAGCACGGATACCTGTCCATGTCGAGCGCGCCAAAGGTGAGGGCCCCCGTCTCCACGGGGTTGAATCGTGGCAGCGCGCCGTTCTCCACTCGCTGTGGGTGGAAGAGGGCGCACTGGATGGGCAGGCGCATGTCCGGGGGGCTGAGTTGCGCCTTCACAGAGCCGTCGGCGAACTCCACCATTGCGTGAATTATGCTCTGGTGGTGCACAACAACGTCTATCTTCTCCCAGGGCAGGTCGAAGAGCCAGCGCGCCTCTATAACCTCGAAGCCCTTGTTCATCAGGGTTGCGGAATCGATGGTGATCTTCCTGCCCATGCTCCAAGTTGGGTGCTTGAGCGCCTCCTCCGGCGTGACGCCGGACAGCCCCTCCCGGGGGCGGTCCCTGAAAGCCCCGCCGGAGGCCGTAATCACCACCCTGGACAGGTCCCTCTGCTCCCCGCGGAGGCACTGCCAGATGGCGCTCGGCTCGCTGTCGACGGGCAGGATGTCCACGCCGAGACGGGCCGCTTCGCCCATGACGATGTGCCCGGCCATGACCACAGGCTCCTTGTTCGCCAGGGCAACGGTCTTCCGGGCGCGTATCGCGGCCATGAGGGGCGAGAGTCCCGCCTTCCCGACGCTGGCGGCCATGACCATATCCGCGTCCGGATGGGCAGCGACGTCGTCGTGGCCGGCTATCTGACAGCCTGCGGGAAGCCTGGGCGCGAGAGCTTCGGGAGACCCCTCGCAGGAGACAACCTGCGGTCGAAACTCCGCCGCCTGCTCCGCCAGGAGGTCCAAGTTGTTCCCCGCCGACAGCCCGACCACGGCGAACTCGTCCGGGAAGGCGCGGACAATGTCCAGGGTCTGCCTTCCTATTGAGCCTGTGGAACCCAGTATTGCCAGCCTCTTCACGTACCCGTCCTAAAGTGCAACCACTATATAGAAAGCATATACCACCACAATTACGAAGACAACGCTGTCCAGCCTGTCCAGGATGCCGCCGTGGCCGGGTATGAGTCCGCCCGCGTCCTTGGCCCCGGCGGCCCGCTTGATCTTCGATTCCACCAGGTCCCCTGCCTGGCCTGCCACCGATACAAGCGCGCCAAGTACGGCCGATTGAGGTATCGACACCGGCAGCTCCAGGAGCGCGGCCAGGGCCATGACCGCGGCGACACCCGCGACAAGTCCACCCAACGCTCCTTCCTGGGTCTTGCCCGGGCTGATGCCGGGAGCGAGGGGCCGCCTGCCGATGGCCCGGCCCGTGAAGAAGGCCCCCGTGTCGGTTGCGAACGCGCCCAGTATGACGACCAAAATCCACTCCAGGCCCTGGGGCTCGGCCCGCAGGACCAAGGCCAGCGATAGCGGCAGGCCGACGTAGATCGCGCCCGCGGCTGTGTAGCCGAAGTCCTGCACGTCAGCGTTCTGAAAGCCGGATGGGGCCTCTTCCCCTCGGCGCGCCAGATGTGCCGCCAGGTGCCAGATGAACGCGGCCGCCCCGCCCCCAACCAGCGCCAGGGTCGTGAGGGAGCCTCCCTGGTGGCCGGCAACAATGAAGCTCAGCGTCCACAGTATGCCGGGCACGACGGCAGGCCGGGCATCGCGCCCCTCGGCCAGTCTGTAGAACTCAAGCGCGCCAAGGGACGCGGCAGTCGCCGCAAGCAGCGAGAACCAGGGCGCGCCGGCCCACACGGCCGCCAGCACCACCGGTATCCCCACGACTGCGCTTGCTACTCTTGGGATCATAAGCCGTCCGCTAAAGGATAGGGCGCGGCGCGCAATGGAACAAGTCTCTGCGCGGCCCTTGGTATTCTCTACAGGCGTTGATTATGGCGCGCGACACCGCTCATCCCCGTATCAAGTACGGGGCAAGCTCTGAGCCAGTCGAAGGAAATGAGCGGTGTCAACTACGCCTACAGCCTTCCCGCTCAAATGGTTCGACAAGCTCACCCCCGTATCCAGTACGGGGCAGGCTATGAGCGGGAAGATTAGCTCGCTAGCTATAACCGAAAGGCCCCGGCGCGGCGCCCGGAAGTTGACAAGAGAGGGTCAAATTGATAATCTCCAAAAGTTGATTGTGAAAAAGGAGACACATGACTGTTGCTGAAGTTATTCAGAAAGCGCGCCAGGATGGCAGGACACTACTAACAGAGGTCGAATCCAAGGACCTTTTGCGGGAGTCAGGCATACCGGTGATGGACACCCAGCTTGCCCGCACCAGGACGGAGGCAACCAAGCTGGCCCAGGAGATGGGGCTTCCCGTTGTCCTGAAGATTGTCTCGCCGGAGGTGACCCACAAGAGCGACGTGGGCGGCGTCAAGGTCGGGCTGGACAGCCTAAGGCAGGTCAGAGGCGCATTCGACTCCATCGTGTCGTCCACTCAGGAGGCGGTGCCATCGGCCAGCATCCTGGGCGTATCGGTGCAGAGGATGGCCGACCCCGGAGTCGAGATCATCATAGGCGCCAACAAGGACCCCCAGTTCGGCCACGTGATCATGTTCGGGCTTGGCGGAGTGCTTGTGGAGATGCTGAAGGACGTGTCCCTTCGGCTGGTGCCCCTCACTCCCCGGGACGCCCGGGAGATGGTGCGGGAGATCAAGAGCCTGCCCCTGCTCCAGGGCTACCGCAACTACCCGGCCTGCAGCTTGGAGAGCATTGAGCAGGCGCTTCTCAACCTGTCGAGCTTCCTGGAGCAGCACGAAGAGGTGAGGGAACTGGACCTCAACCCCATCTTCTGCTACTCCGACGGCCTGGTCGCAGTTGACGCCAGGGTGGTTCTGGAAGAGGAATAAAACGCTAACACAATCCGACTCGAAGCCTTCGTTGGAGGGATCATGGGATACGAGATAGACTACCTGTTCCATCCCCGCTCCATTGCGGTAGCCGGGGCCTCTGAATCGCCGGACAAGACCGGCCACACCTACTTCAAGAACGTATTGGAGAACTTCAAGGGCAAGTCCTGGCCCATCAACTTCAGGGCCGAGGAAGTCCTCGGCGTACAAACCTACAAGTCTGTGCGCGACCTCCCGGAGGACGTGGACTACGTAATCTCAGCCATTCCCAACCGCGACATCATTGAGCTGGTTGAAGCCTGCGTCAGCAAGAACGCCAAGGTGCTCCACCTGTTCACGGCCCGGTTCAGCGAGACGGGCTTCGAGAAGGAGACCCAGCTGGAGTACGAGATGCTGGAGAAGGCCCGGGCCGGAGGGCTGCGCATCATCGGCCCCAACTGCATGGGCCTCTACTACCCCAGGGAGGGCATTGCCTGGGGCCGGGACTTCCCCGAGGAGTCCGGCAACGTGGGCATCATCTCCCAGAGCGGCGGCAACGGGGGCGAAATAATATCGACCGGCGCCAGCCGCGGCCTTCGCTTCAGCAAGGTCATAAGCTACGGGAACGCCCTTGACCTCAACGAGGCCGACCTGATCGACTACCTTGCCGACGACCCGGAGACCGAGATGATCGGCGGCTACATAGAAGGCGTGAGGGACGGGAAGCGCCTTGTAAGCGTGCTGCGCAAGGCCTCCAGGAAGAAGCCCGTTGTCCTGCTGAAGGGCGGCCGGACCCAGGCCGGGACCCACATGGTATCGTCTCATACGGCCTCAATGGCCGGCACGCGAGAGGTGTGGGAGGCCATGTGCCGCCAGACCGGCGTCACAAACGCAAACAGCCTTGAAGAGCTGCTGGACATGCTGGTGGCCTTCTCCACCATGCCGCCCGCCAAGGGCTTCAACCTCCTGGTTGGAGGCGGCGCCGGCGGAAGGAGCGTGCTTTCGGCGGACGAGTGCGAGGAGGAGGGCCTCCACCTTCAGCCTATCCCCCAGGAGGTGCGCGAGGAGCTGGAAAAGCAGGACCCGTTCTTCGGCGCCTGGGTCACAAACCCGGTGGACAGCTCCATAATGGGCGGCAGCAACCTGACGCCCTACGACGTGGTGCAGCTGATTGGGGAGAACCCCGCCTACGACGTGGTTGTCAACAACATAGGCGCCCGCCCGGACCCGGCAGGGCAGCAGAGGGCGACGCGGATGGTGGACCACACCGCGGACATAGCCGATAAGCTGGGCAAGCCCGTGGCGTTGGTGATATCCGACGTCACGCCGGAGGACCCCAGCCACTTCGAGGTCACGCAGCAGCTCCGCCGACACTGCATCGATCGGGGATTCGCCATATTCCCGAACATGGGCCGCGCGTCCCGCGCCGTCAAGCGCCTGGTGGACTACTACCTCTGGAAGGAAGCGGAGGGAGCGTAGGGGCTGACCACCTCCTGTCGTCGGTCCCCACCCCGCGTGGATTCCTGCCTCCGCAGGAATGGTCAATAAAGAGTAGGGGCGGTTCGCGAACCGCCCCTACGTCGCGACAGGCTGCCGGTTGAGGATGTCACTACGTCGCAGCCGAGTATTGCTGTGGATTCTTCGGCGCCACTCGCCCGGCCTGGATTCCTGCCTGTGGAGACATTTGAATAACCTCGTTTGGGGCGAGCGCCTCCCGACCATTCCTGCGGAAGCAGGAATCCAGGAGGTTCGATATAGAAGGAATTAGATTCCCGCTTTCGCGGGAATGACGATAAACGTATTGCCTCCGAGATGCCGCCGTAGTTACGTAAAGGTCTCCTTTCGCGGGAATGACGAGAAACGTAGGTCCTCCAAGAAGCCGCCTTAGTTACGCAATGGCCTCCCTGTGCAGGAATGGTTAGTGTCAAGGTGCGCTGTCCACATATTGACTCAAGAATTCTTGAGTATTATGCTCCACTGTAGACTTTCGCAGTGGAGGACAGCCCTTGAGCGCCCTAGACCTGGAGACCAGAGCAGGCCTCCACGCCGCCCTCGGCGAGCCGCGCCGACTGGCAATTGTGGACGCCCTGAGACACTCGGAGCACACGCCAGCAGAGCTTGGGCGGCGGCTTGGCATGGACTCCAACCTGCTTGCCTATCATCTACGGATTCTGGCAGACGCCGGGCTGGTTGAGCGGCTGGCGTCCGGCGGAGACCGCAGGCGGCGCTACCTCCACCTCCGACAGGACGTTCTGGATACGCTGCAGCCGCCCGGAGGGCTTCCGGCATCCAGCGTACTATTCGTCTGCACCCACAACTCCGCGCGCTCCCAGCTTGCCGCCGCCCTCTGGCGGCGCGCCTCCCGCATTCCCGTTGGCAGCGCCGGCACCCAGCCTGCGGCCAAGGTACACCCCATGGCCGTGAGGGTGGCGCGGCTGCACGGCCTCGACCTCTCCCGCGCCGTCCCACAACCGCTGCCGGACCCGCCGATGGGGGGAACCCTGCTGGTCACGGTGTGCGACCGGGCCAACGAGCAGCTTGCTGACATTGGCAGAGAGCGTCTTCACTGGTCGGTGTCGGACCCGGCGGAGGCTGGTAATCTGGAGGCCTTTGAGGATGCGTACACCGACATCAACAGGAGGGTTGGTCTGCTGGCAACCTGCGCAGTGCACGACGTGTCCCAAGACGTATCCCAAGACGTATCCCAAGAGGAGGCAAAGGCATGACCCCCTCGCGCCTGGCCCAGATATGTGTCGCGGAGGTTGTGGGAACGTACCTGCTGGTGCTTTTCGGCACGGGGGCCGTGGCGGCCGCGGTGCTGACCGGCGCGCAGGTCGGATTGTGGCAGGTGGCCGTAGTCTGGGGCTTTGGCGTAACCCTGGCAATCTACGCAACGGCGACCATATCCGGCGCGCACCTGAACCCGGCCGTGTCCCTGGCCTTCGCCATCTTCCGCCGGGAGGAGTTCCCCGCGAGCCGCCTGCTGCCCTACTGGGCGTCGCAGCTTGTCGGAGGCGTCCTTGGCGGTCTGACCATACTGTGGCTATTCGGCTCCTTCATCACTGAGTTCGAGGCCGTCAACGGCCTGGTCCGGGGCGAGCCGGGCAGCCAGCTTTCGGCGATGGTCTTTGGGGAGTACTTCCCCAATCCCGCCGTGTTCGGCACGGACGAAGCGGTCCGCTCCCTCATCTCGCCCGTCAAGGCGCTGGCGGTTGAGGCATTCGGCACCGCGATTCTCGTGCTCATGATCTTCGCCCTCATCGACCGCCACAACGCGGCCCTGCCCACCAAGCACCTGGCCCCCTTCTTCATCGGCTTCACCGTGGCCGTGCTCATCAGCCTCTTCGCCCCGCTGACCCAGGCGGGCTGGAACCCGGCCCGGGACTTCGGGCCGCGGATAGTCGCCTACCTGGCCGGTTGGGAGTCGATAGCGATACCCGGGCCGTCCTCCGGGTTCTGGGTCTACATAGTGGGGCCGCTCATAGGCGGGCCGGTGGGGGCGGCGATTCACGAGTTCATAATCGGGCCGCTGATGCGGCGGCAGGCCGAGGATTCCGAGTAGGAGGCAGCGAGATGGCTGAGGTGCTCTTTGTTTGTGTCCACAACGCAGGCCGGAGCCAGATGGCCAAGGCCATGTTCAACCGGCTGGCCTCGGAGAGGGGTCTGACCCTTCGGGCGGAGTCCGCAGGCACGGAGCCGGGCGAGGGCGTCCACGATATAGTCGCTGAGGCCATGCGGGAGTTGGGCTTTGACCTCCGAAGCGAGCGGCCCAAGCCTCTGACCGACGACATGGTGACTCAGGCGCAGAGGGTGATCACAATGGGCTGCGCCATCGACGCCGAGGCCTGCCCTGCGATCTTCCTGAAAGACATCGAGGACTGGGGCCTGCCGGACCCCAAGGGACAGCCCATCGGCGAGGTCAGGGCGATAAGGGACGTCATTGGTGGGAAGGTGGAGGCGCTGCTGGGGGAGATTACGGCTTAACTCCAGAGCTTCACGGATTTGATGCTGGAAACCTGTAGGGGCGGTTCGCAAACCGTCCCTACGTCGCGGCAGCCAATCGGCCCTTGCCTGGATTGCAGCCCACACTCCAGGCAAGGGGCGGGCCACAGTGTGCGCCCTTACACGCCCAGCTTGGAGTTGTCCACCCTCTGGCCCTATGCTATTCTAGTTGTCGCCATGACTACAGGCACTGACCGGGCCATGTACTGGGTGGCCTTCAACCGCATATCAACCATCGGCAGAGCCAGGTTCGCCATACTGGAGAGCTACTTCGGCGACCTGGAGACGGCGTGGCGCGCCTCCGCCTCCGACCTGGAGGCAGCAGGGCTGGACCAGCGCTCCGTGAGGGCCATCGTCTCGCGACGGCCGTCCATATCGCCGGACGCCGAGTGGGAGCGGCTCGAAAAACTGGGCATAGACGCCGTCACCGTCAGGGATCCGGCATACCCCGCCCTGCTCAAGGAGGTGTACGACTACCCTCCGGTGCTGTACGTCAAGGGCCGCATCCTGCCGGAGGACGGCCGCTCCGTGACGATAGTCGGGACGCGCAAGACCACGTCCTACGGTCGTGAGGTGACCCGGCAGCTTGTCGAAGACCTGTCCAAGAACAGCGTCACCATTGTCAGCGGCCTAGCCCGGGGCATCGACTCCATTGCCCACAGGACCGCCCTGGACTCCGGCGGCCGCACCCTGGCCGTGCTGGCCAACGGGCTGGACACCATTTACCCGCCGGAGCATGCGTCCATGGCCCGGGAGGTGACAGAGAGCGGCGCTCTGATCAGCGAGCACCCGCCGGGCATAAGGCCAGAGGCCAAGAACTTCCCCCGCCGGAACCGCATTCTCAGCGGCCTCACGCCCGGAACCGTCGTGGTGGAGGCCGGCGAGGGCAGCGGCGCGCTGTGGACCGTGCGGCACGCCCTGGACCAGGACCGCGAGGTGATGGCGGTGCCGGGCAGCATATTCTCGCCGGCCAGCAAGGAGGCCAACCGGCTGATCCAGCAGGGCGCGAAGACGGTGCTCAGCCACACCGACGTGCTGGAGGAGCTGAACTTCTCCGCGCTGGGCCAGCAGATAGAGCTGCTTCCCATACTGCCCCAGAACGACGAGGAGGCGCAGCTGCTGAGGTACATCACCTTTGAGCCGCTGCACATAGACGACATCCAGAGGACATCCGGCCTGCCCGTGGCCTCCGTCAGCAGCTCCCTGGCAATGATGGAGATCAAGGGACTGGTGCGCCAAGTCGGAGGAATGAGCTACATAAGGACGCGCGAGGCTTCGCCCGAATATCACGCCTCGGCGAGATGATAACTGATGACAAAGAACCTTGTTATAGTTGAGTCCCCGGCCAAGGCCAGGACCGTCGGTAGATTTCTCGGCAACGACTACAACGTCGTTGCTTCCCTGGGTCACGTCCGCGACCTTCCACAGAAAGGGCTTGGCGTAGACGTGGAAGACGGGTTCACCCCCAGCTACGAGGTCATGGAGGACAAGAAGAAGCTGGTGCGGGAGATCCGCCGTGACTCCAAGGACGCCACCAACATCTACCTTGCCACAGACCCCGACCGCGAGGGTGAGGCCATTGCGTGGCACCTGGTGCACTCGGCGGGGCTTGAGAAGCGGCCCCTCAAACGGGTGGTCTTCCACGAGATAACCGAGGACGCCCTCAAGGAGGCCTTCGAGCAGCCCCGGGACATAGACCTGAACCTGGTCAACGCCCAGCAGACCCGGCGCATCCTTGACCGGCTGGTGGGCTACAAGCTCAGCCCCGTGCTGTGGCAGAAGGTGGTGCACCACTACGCGCGGCGGCGGGCCCTCTCCGCGGGCCGCGTACAGTCGGTGGCCCTGCGCCTCATTGTTGACAGGGAGCGTGAGATTCAGGCCTTTGTGCCCAAGGAGTACTGGACCATAGACGCCAGGCTGGAGACGGCGGGACGGGGCTTCAAGGCGGGCCTCAACTCCCTGCGCGGGCAGAGGGGCAAGCTGGACATCCCGACGGAGGCGGACGCCTCGAAGCTCGTCGCCGATCTGGATGGGGCCGCCTACAAGGTAGCCAGCGTGAGGACGCGGCAGGTCCGCCAGAGGCCGGCCGCGCCGTTCACCACAAGCTCGTTGCAGCAGGAGGCGTGGCGAAAGCTGCGATACTCCACCAGCAAGACAATGATGCTGGCCCAGCAGCTCTACGAGGGGCTGCCCATCGGGTCAGAGGGCTCTGTTGGGCTAATCACCTACATGCGCACGGACTCCACCACCCTCTCGTCCCAGGCTCTGCGGGAGGCCCAGGCGTACATACGCAAGCAGTACGGCGCGGAGTACGCCCCCAAGTCGCCGCGGACGTACGCCACCAGGAGCAAGTCGGCGCAGGAGGCCCACGAGGCCATTCGCCCGACCTCCATCCCAAGGGACCCCGACAGCGTCGCCGGCGCCTTGTCCCGGGACCAGATGCGGCTGTACGACCTCATCTGGAAGCGCACCCTGGCCAGCCAGATGTCCGACGCTCTCCTGGACTCCACGTCGGTGGACATCGACGCGTCCACCGCGTCCGGCAACACATACGTGTTCAGGGCCACCGGAAGCGTCCTGAAGTTCCCCGGCTTCCGTCGCCTGTACATGGAGGACATAGACGACTCCTCGGACGAGGGCGACCAGGCCCTGCTGCCGGAGATGAAGGAGGGCGACGTCCCGAAGTGCCTGGGGCTAGACCCCCGCCAACACTTCACACAGCCCCCGCCCAAGTACACCGAGGCGTCCATAGTCAAGGCCCTTGAGGAGCAGGGCATCGGCAGGCCCAGCACCTACGCGCCGACCATCTCCACCATCCAGAACAGGCACTACGTCGACAAGGAAGGCGGGCGCTTCAAGCCAACCGCCCTTGGCGTCACCGTGTGCGACCTGCTCAACCAGAACTTCCCGGACATCATGAACGCGGGCTTCACCGCCCAGATGGAGGAGGACCTGGACGATATTGCCCAGGGCAGCCGCGAGTGGGTGCCCGTGCTGGGCGACTTCTACGAAGGGTTCAGCAAGTCCGTGGCAGATGCGATGGACATCCCGCGGATGAAGGTTGAGGACGAGCTGACGGACCAGTCGTGCGAGGAGTGCGAGAGGCCAATGGCCATCAAGATGGGCCGCTTCGGGCCGTTCCTGTCGTGCACCGGCTTCCCGGAGTGCAGGAACAGCAAGCCGTACCGCATACCCACCGGCGCCACGTGCCCCAGGTGCGGCGGCGACCTTGTGCAGAGGCGCGGCGGCAAGCGCGGCTCCACCTTTTACGGCTGCTCCAACTACCCCAACTGCGACTTCTCCGTCAGGCAGCGCCCGCTGCCACAGCCCTGCCCGGAGTGCGGGGCGCTGCTGGTGGCCTCGGGCCGGAACAGGGCCCGTTGCACCTCCTGCGACTTCAAGGGCGACGCGCCGGAGGCGGAGCCTGAGCCGGATAGAGTCGAGGTGGCCGTATGACATCCTCTCCGGTGAGGGAGCAGGGCCACCTGCAGGAATACCGGGACCACCTGCGCGGCGAGCGCAGCCTGTCCGAATACACCGTCCGCAACTACCTGAACGACCTTGACCCGTTCTTCCAGTTCATGGAGGAGCAGGGCATGGAGTCCCTGTCTGGCGTAGACCGCGGCTTTCTGCGACGCTACGTGGCCTGGCTCATGTCCGACCGCTCCATCGAAACCGGACGCGGGCAGACCAAGCGCGGCCACGACCGGGGAAGCGTGACGAGGTCCCTGGCCGCCCTTCGCTCCTACTTCCGCTATCTCGTAAGAAGGGGCGTTGTGCCTCCCAGCCCGCTTTGGAAGCGTGGCAGCCGCCAGTCCAGGGCGCTCATACCCAAGGCTGAGAAGACGCTTCCCCGCATCATGGGCAAGGAGGAGGTGGAGGAACTGCTGACCACCCCGGACGACCCGGAGACCAAGGGCAGGCCCAAGGCCCCGGCCATGCAGTTGCGAGACAGGGCTATCCTGGAGGTGCTCTACGCAACAGGCCTGCGGGTCAGCGAGCTGTCCGGGCTGGACACAAAGGACGTGGACATGGCGCGCCGACGGGTGCGGACTGTGGGCAAGGGGTCCAAGGAGCGGGAGGTAGTCTTCGGCAGGCCCGCGCAAGAGGCCCTGGAACGCTATCTGAACGAGGGCCGCCCGAAGCTGGGCGGTCGGCGGACGGACGCCCTGTTCCTCAACAAGTCTGGGGGCCGTCTCACCAAGCGCTCCGTCCAGGAGATGGTCAAGAAATACAGCATCCAGTCCACGGACACCAAGGTGCATCCCCACATGCTGCGGCACACCTTCGCCACCCACATGCTGGACGGCGGGGCCGACCTGCGCATTGTGCAGGAGCTGCTCGGCCACTCGTCGCCGGCCACCACGCAGATATACACCCACGTGAGCCTTGCCCAGTCCCGCAAGGAGTACCTGAAGGCTCACCCAAGGGCCAAGGCTGCGGAAGGCGCAGACGCCAGATAGGAGACCCTTGGATAGCTTGTGTCAGAGGGACAAGTCACCGTCATTCCCGCGAAGGGAGACTTTGCGTAACCCGCGCGTTGGCTCCGTTGAATGTCATTCTGAGCCGAAGGCGAAGAATCCAAAGGGGTTAATTGAAGATTTCGCAGCTTCGCGGGCAAAGGCTTTGGATTCTTCACTCCGCTGCGCTCCGTTCAGAATGACAGTTAGAACGCTTCTTTTGGGAGCAATGCCGCAATTATACAAATGTCCCCGAAAGCAGGAATCCAGGGCATTTCACCCAAGGTATGGAACTTCTCCAAGCAGAGGCTTTGGATTCCTCGCTGCGCTCGGAATGACAGTGAAGCGGGATTTCCTCACAAACTACGAGGAAGCATTCAGAGTCGGGGAGAGGTACTGAATGAGACTACTGGTAATCAACGGGCCAAACCTGAACATGCTCGGGCGCCGGGACCCGGCCATCTACGGCCCCATGTCCCTGCACGACATCGAAGAGGCGGTGCAGCGCCGCGCCCAGGAGCTTGGCACGGACGTGAGCTTCTTCCAGTCCAACAGCGAAGGGTCGATCATCGACCACCTGCAGGCGCAGGCCCCGACGTCCAATGGTATAATCATCAATCCGGGCGCGCTCACCCACTACGGCCTGTCCCTCAGGGAGGCGCTGGTGGACACCTCCCTCCCGGTAGTGGAGGTGCACCTGTCCAACCTTTACGCCAGGGAGGAGTGGCGGCACCGGTCCGTTGTGGCGCCCGTGGCCGTGGGCCAGATCAGCGGCCTGGGCTGGAGGGGGTACGTGGCCGCCCTGGAGTTTCTGACCGCAAGAATCAACGAAGGAGCAACAGGATGAAAGCACGACTGGACAATATCAGGGCCAAGCTTGACGAGACCGGCATCGACTGTTTGATGGTATCCACAGAGGAGAACCGGCGGTACCTGTCGGGGTTCACAGGCTCGGCCGGATACCTCTTCATCACGGCCGCGGACGCCGTCCTGGCAACGGACTTCCGCTACATAGAGCAGGCCGGTCGGCAGTGCCCGGACTTCAGGGTCCACCGCATGATGGGAGGCGTAGACTGGCTCACCGCGCTCCTGCGAGAGCTTGGAATCCACCGCCTGGGCTTCGAGAGCCAGCAGATGACGGTGTCGACTCACACAGGCATACAGAAGGCCATAAGCGACAGCGACCCAAGCCTGGACGTCACCCTCGTTCCCACTTCCGGACTGGTTGAGGAGCTTCGGTCCGTGAAGGACGCCGATGAGTTGGCAATTCTCACCAAGGCCATCGAGATTGCCGACGAGGCCTTTGCGCAGGTGGCTCCAACCATCCGCCCGGGCCACACGGAGGTTGAGGTGGCGTGGATGCTTGAGAAGGCGATGCGCGAGCTTGGCGCGGATTCCGTCTCCTTCGAGACCATAGTGGCCGCCGGG
This sequence comes from Dehalococcoidia bacterium, assembly GCA_034421015.1. Classification (GTDB taxonomy): domain Bacteria; phylum Chloroflexota; class Dehalococcoidia; order Lucifugimonadales; family UBA2985; genus DAOUJW01. Next base: position 15,976 of record DAOUKT010000013.1, on the reverse strand, counting down.
CCCAACGCAGCCCTGCCCCACCACAGGCCCGCGGACGTGCCCATCCAGGACGGCCAGCCCCTCCTTATAGACATGGGCGCCAAATACCAGGGCTACTGCAGCGACCTCAGCCGCACCATCTTCATTGGTGGCAGCTACGACGACACCTTTCGCAAGGTGTACGACACGGTCCTCGGCGCTCAGCTCACGGCCATTGCAACCGTAGAGAAGGGCATGACCGCCGGCGACTGCGACGGCCTGGCGCGCGCGGTCATCGACGAGGCCGGCTACGGCGAGACCTTCGGGCACAGCCTGGGCCACGGCGTTGGGCTGGCCGTCCACGAGCTTCCCGGCGTGGGGCCAAGGTCCACAATGGTTCTGGAGGACAACATGGCCTTCACCGTTGAGCCGGGCATATACATCTCAGGCTGGGGAGGCGTCCGCATCGAGGACATTGTGGTGATGGAAGACGGCAAAGCAAGGGTCGTCAGCAAGGCCCCAAAGCTGGACAGGATCGGAGTGTAGAATGATAAGCTACAGCGAACTGAGACGAGGTACCGTAATCGAACTGGAGGATGAGCCCTGGCAGGTCCTTGACTGGAAGCACACCAAGATGCAGCAGCGGGCCCCCGTGCTCACGCTGAAGCTCCGCGGCCTGCGAAACGGCCGCACGATGGAGCGCAACGTGCCCGGCAACCAGAAACTCACCCTGGCCGAGGTGGACACCCGGGAGGCCCAGTACCTCTACGGCGACGGCGGCCTCTACTACTTCATGGACACCCGCAGCTTTGACCAACACCCCCTGGATACCGACAAGCTGGGGGACGCCCTCCTGTACATCAAGGAGCAGGACGTGGTGGAGTTGGTCTTCTACAGGGGAGACCCCATCTCCGTGGAGCTTCCCACCTACGTTGAGCTGAGGGTGGACGACACACCGCCCGCGGTCCGGGGCAACACGGCCCAGGGAAGCACCAAGCCCGCCAGGCTGGAGACAGGGCTTGACGTGCAGGTGCCCTTCTTCGTCAACATTGGCGAGGTGGTGAGAGTGGACACCAGGTCCGGGGAGTACCTCGAAAGGGTGGGCTGAGGTGCCCGTCTACTCCGTCGGCCAGATCACACGGTACCTCAAGGAGTCCCTTGAAGCCGACTCCCTGCTCAACGATCTCTGGCTGAGGGGCGAGGTGTCCAACCTGACCCGCTCGGCGGCGGGCCACTACTACTTCACCCTCAAGGACTCCGCGAGCCAGGTGCGGTGCGTGATGTTCCGCCCGGCCTACGGCGGCGAACACCTCGCCGAGGGCGCGGCCGTCATCGCCCACGGGCGCGTCTCCCTCTACGAGGTCCGGGGAGACCTGCAGCTCATTGCAGACCTGGCCCAGCCGGAGGGCGTCGGCGAGCTTCACCTGGAGCTGGAGCGGCTGAAGATGAAGCTGGAAGCGGAGGGCCTGTTCCAGGTCTCCCGCAAGAGGCCCCTTCCTGAGTTCCCCAGGCGCATCGGGGTTGCGACGTCGCCCACAGGCGCCGTGTGGCACGACATCCAGAACGTCCTGCGAAGGCGGTACCCCCTGGTGGAGCTTGCATTTGCGCCCACACCCGTGCAGGGCGACACGGCGGCGGCGGGAATCGTCGACGCCTTTGACGCGTTCAACGCGGAGGATGACCTGGACCTGGTCATTCTGGCACGCGGCGGCGGGTCGCTGGAGGACCTGTGGCCCTTCAACGAGGAGACCGTGGCCCGGGCCATCTACGCCAGCCGCGCGCCCGTCATCAGCGCCGTGGGCCACGAGACGGACTACACAATCGCGGACATGGTGGCCGACTGCCGCGCCCCCACGCCCTCCGCGGCCGCGGAGCTTGCCGCGCCGGACGTGGACGAGCTGATGGAGTGGGTAGAGTCCCGGCAGCGTTACGCCTTTCAGTGGGTTTCCGGCGACCTGAGCGACAGGAGCCGCGACCTGGACCAGACCTGCTACAGGCTGGAGCGTCACGCCCCGGACGTCCCCTCGTGGAGGCAGCGGGTGGACGACCTCTCCCAGGCCAGCGCCCGGGCCCTGGACTCCTACTTGGCCCTGCGCGGCGAGCGCGTCGGGGCGCTGGAGATGCAGCTGGCGACCCTCAACCCGGCCGGCGTGCTGTCCAGGGGCTACGCAGTCGTGGCGCGGCGGGACAACCGGGAGCCGGTGACATCGGTTGAGCAGGTCAGCCCCGGAGACGATCTCGACATCACGGTTGCAGGCGGCAGCTTCCCCGGCCGCGTCCTGCCCAACGGAACAGGAACCTCGGAGCAGGCAGCCTCCCTCCCCGCTCATAGCTTGCCCCGTACTGGATACGGGGGTGAGCCTGTCGAACCAACTGAGCGGGGGCAAAGTGGTCGTTCCGCTCACGCCCTTCGACAAGCTCAGGGTGAGCGGAACTCACCGAGGAATTCGTCGAAACCATCAAACAGGCCATGAGCAACGCCAACGACGAATCCAACAGCGAGGAGCTAACCTTCGAGGAGGCCTACGCCAGCCTTGAGGAGACGGTCCGCGCCCTGGAAGAGGGCGGGCTGTCCCTGGCCGAGGCCACCCGCCTCTTTGAGGAGGGGACGCGCCTGGCCCGCATCTGCAACGAGCTTCTCAGCTCGGCGGAGCTTCGCATTACGCGGCTGCAGACGGCCTACGGCGAGCAGATGCGCCTCCTAACCGAGGACAGGGAGCATGGCGCTGAGGGTTGACCTCCACATGCACACGGGGTTCTCCCCGGACTCCGGCACGGACCTGGAGGACTTTGTGGCCCGCTGCGTCAGGACCGGCCTCAACTGCATCGCCGTCACGGACCACAACACCATTGAGGGCGCGCTGCTGGTGCGGGAGATGGCGCCGTTCCGGGTGATAGTGGGGGAGGAGATCACGACCGCGGGTGGAGAGATAATCGGACTCTTTCTCCAGGAAAAGGTGCCGCGCGGCCTGCCGCCCCTGGAGACGGTCGAGCGCATCAAGGAGCAGGGCGGGCTGGTGTCGATACCCCACCCCTTCGACCACTTCCGCCGCTCCGTCATCACGCGCGAGGCCTTGTACCAGGTGCTGCCCCACGTCGATATAATGGAGGCCTTCAACGCCCGCAACACCCTGCAGGGGGACAACCGCAAGGCGGAGGAGCTGGCCCGTGAGCACGACATCCTCACCACTGCCGTCAGCGACTCCCACACTCTGATAGAGATTGGGCGGGCCTACGCGGAGGTGCCGGACTTTGACGGCACGCCGCAGGGGTTGATGCAGTCCCTGGGCCAGGGGCAGCTTGTGCGCCGCCAGATCACGCCCCTTATCCACTTCCTCACGACCTTCACCAAGAACCAGAAGAAGCTGGCCCGCGTATGGCGCAGAAGGCCGTGGGTGACGCTCCGTGATTGACATAGGCTGGTTCTCCACGGGGCGCGGCGAAGGCTCCCTGGGTCTGCTCCAGACGGTGCAGGAGGCGATTTCGACGGGCGAACTCGACGCCCATATCCAGTTCATCTTCAGCAACCGCGAGCCGGGTGAGGCCGAGGGCAGCGACCGCTTCTTCCGCCAGGCCAACGACTACGGGATACCCCTGGTCACGCTCTCGTCCCAGGAGTTCCGTCGCAGCAGGGGCGGCGGGCCCTTCTCCAGGCATCGCCTGGAGTTCGACCGCGAGTTGATGAGGCGACTGGAGGGTTTCGACCCCGACGTCTGCGTGCTGGCCGGCTACATGCTGATAACCGACGTCGAGCTGTGCAACCGGTACACCATGCTGAACTTCCACCCTGCGCCGCCCAACGGCCCGGTGGGGACGTGGCAGGAGGTCATCTGGAGCCTCATCGAGGACGGGGCGCAGGAGGCCGGAGGGTACATCCACCTGGCGACGGAGGACCTGGACAGGGGCCCCGTGCTCACGTACTACACCTTCCCCATCCACGGAGACGCCTACGACCCGCTCCGGCGGCAGACTATAAGTCTCTCGACTGAGTTCCTCAAGGCTAGCCAAGGCGAGGACCTGCCCCTCTTCCGGCTCATCCGGCAGGAGGGCGTCAGGCGGGAGCGCCCGCTGCTTGTGGAGACGCTGAAGGCGTTCTCCAAGGGGGACATCCGCGTCGAGGGCCGCCGCGTCCTGGACGCCTCCGGCAACCTCACTGACGGCCTGTGCCTCAACGAGGCTGTTGAGAGGGCTATACAAGGCGGCGGCTAGACCCCGCCCCCCGCCCCTAGATTCCCGTTTCCACGGGAATGACGAGAAACGCGACCACTCCTGCGCAGCCTGCCCCGTACTTGATACGGGGGCAGGAGTCCAGGGGCTGGGCTACCGCCAGTCGCTGGATTCCGGCCCCCGCCGGAATGACGGTTCATCGTCGCTCCCGTGCAGACGGGAGCCCACAGCACCCTGCCATCTCCCACCGGTCGCTGTGGATTCCTGCCTTCGCAGGAATGGTCTCCGCCCCCTGCCCCTGGATTCCCGTTTTCACGGGAATGACGAAAAACGCAACCACTCCTGCGCAGGCAGGAGTCCAGGGGTGGGGCTCCCGTCTACACAGGAATGACGATGAGACGTGGCCTTTTCGCGTCACGCCCGTGCAGTCTGCCGCCCTTGCCGACTCTCTCCAATTCAGTGGGAATGTGCAGGGGCGGTTCGCGAACCGCCCTTACGTGAGACGCACCCCGCCGGTCGCCCTGGATTCCTGCCTGCGCAGGAATGGTAGATAAACTCCCGTCATGCCCCGGACGCCCTGAGCCGCGCCAAAAGACCGGGCCCCCCGTCTGGTCAACGGGGGGCCCGAGTGTTGCCTAGCTTGCCGCTACCGGCGGGGCTTAGCGCCTTCGCTGGATGATGAACACCACCGCAGCCGCGCCTGCCAGCAGCAGGACTATTATCACTATCACCGCTATCGGGAAGCCGCCCTCTTCAGGCACCGGCGTAGCCGTCGGCGCTGGCGTAGCCGTGGGCGCCGGCGTAGCCGTGGGTTCCGGCGTGGCCGTCGGCTCCGGCGTTGCAGTGGGCGGCGGCGCAGCCGCAATCACCGTCACGTTTACACCCTGGTTCGCGGACTCGCCGTCCGGGTCCGTGGCCGTCACCGTCACCGCCACCTCCTCGGCGGGGCCAAGGGGCCTCAGCACCAGGAGGTCGCTGCCGTCGATTATGATTGCCCCCACGGCCGTTGAGTTGGTGGACTCGGCCGTGAACGCCAGCTCGTCGCCATTAACGTCGGTGAAGTACTCCGACATCATGATCTCCAGCGCTCGGCCTCCCTCAAGGAGCACCTGGGCGTCCAGGCTGCCCACCGCCTCCGGCGGCAGGTTGCCCACCACTCTCACCGCGAACTCGTCCGAAACCGCCTCGCCCACCTCGTCCCTGGCGGTCACGGTTATCTCAAGCGTCTCCTCGCTGCCGGACTCTACCTGCCTCAGGAGCCTGACCACCACCGTGGAGACCTCGTGCACGTCCACCCTGGCCAGGGTATCATCGCTGCCGGTTGCGGAGAAGTACAGCAGGTCGCTGTCCGGGTCGTTGAAGTAGGGCGATACGTCCACGCCAAGGGGCTCGTCGTCATCGTTTATCTCATAGTCCGGTATCTCTCCCACCAGCACCGGCGGCTTGTTGGCGGGCAGAATCTCCACCATTATCTCCTGGGTGGCAGACTTGGGCTGCCCCACCCTGCCGTTTCGGGAGACACTTGCCCCGGCGTCGTCCGTGGCCGTCACAGTCACCGTAGTCTCGCCCTCAGCCACGGGCGTTATCGCCACCACGCTGCCCTCCACCGACGCCGACGCTATCCCAGCGTCCGCCGACTTCACGGTGTACGTCAGCGGGTCTCTGTCCGAGAAGTACGCGGAGACGTCTATCTCCACGCCAGCCACCTCATCAAGGCGTATGTGCTGGGACGCAATCTCCCCCACGGCTTCCGGCGCCTGATTGGGATCAAGCACCCTGATGTTGAAGGAGCTGAACGCCTCACCTCCCCGGCCGTCCTGGGCAATGATGGTCATCCTGGTCTCGCCAAGATTCACCACGTTGAAGATCACGTTGGGGCCAATGACCGTTGCCGTCACCTTCCTGGGGTCGGCCGACGACGGCCTGAACTGCAGGAAGTCGTTGTCCTCATCCCGGAAGTACTGCCTCATGTCCACCTGGGTGCCCGGGTCGTCCAGGTAGAGGGTCAGGTCAGGGATTGCAACCGCCAGGAACGGGGCGCTGTTGGGCTCTATGACCCTCACCCTGAAGGTCTGGGTCGTCGTGGCCCTGTTGGGGTTCATAGCGGTCACGGTTATCCAGGTCTGGCCTATCCGCCTGGGAATCATGACCAGCTCATTGCTATTATTGATGCTGGTCTCAATGATTTCTGGATTGCTGCCCTCATCAAAGCTGTATGTGATGTCAGTGCCGTCGAAATACCTGGCAAGATTGATGCGCACGGCCCGGCGGTCATTGGGCAGCTCCCGGTTGGGCATCTGCCTTGCTTTCGCTGGCGCCGTGTCCGCCGCCAGGATGTCCACCGGGAAGGCGTGGGAGCCGTGATCCTGCACGAGGTCGACGGTTGTGTCTCCCTCTGCAAGGGGGTTGAAAGTGAGCCTGATGTTGCCCGCGTCCTCGGAGTCCACAGTCGGGTTGGGAAGCTTTGCGGCGTCCGCGGACGTAGCCGACGTGTAAGCTACCGCTACGCCGAGGCTGTACATGTTGCCCGCCGTCAGCGTCTGGGGGCCCACGAGGTCCAGTGTGGACGTGGTCATTGTGGTTATGGCATAGTCCGTTTCGACCTCCGTCGTATCAGGGTTATCCCCCAAGACCTCCTTGACCGCCCGCACCTCGAAGGTGTAGGAGTTGTCCGCGTCCAGCCCATGTATAGGTATATCGTTCCTGACGGTAGTCGTGGCCTCTTCGTCTGTCTTGGCGCAGAGTTGAGCGGCCGGTGGCGTCGCGCTGTCGTAACATCTGGTCTCCAGTGTTCTCCAGCCGTTGCTGTCAGCCGCCGTGTTCGGCCCCCAGTCCCCGTCACCGACCCGGTACCGGTAATCATGCTTCCCGACTTCCAAGGTGTACCAGACGGTATTGAACGTGACATCTATGCGGGTCTTGCCGGCGTTGTCCTCGTCTTCCTCCGCTATCTTGGTCACGTCCGCCTTCAGGTTGAGCGCGGGAGACGGGTTCAGGTCAGGGTTGCCGTCGATATTGAAGTTCGCCCTGCTCTGGGTTGTACCAGTCGTGACGTCGCCCGCGTCTTCATCCAGATTTTCCTCAAAGAGATCCCAGACTTCACGGGGGATGGCCCCACTCAAGTCGTTGTTGGCTAGATTCAGGCTCGTCAGGGCCGTCAGCTCGGCCCATTCACCGGAAATTGATCCTGTCAAATCTGCGACACCTGTGTCCAGGTCAACTGAGTTAATTCGCGCGGTATTGTCGGCGGCGGACAATCCGATCCCAGTCCATTGGGTTATGTCGTCTGTCAGAGACTGACCTTCATCCACTATCCAGTTGACTTCATCGTTAGGATCATCCAAGGACATTCCAGCAGTAAGCAACGCAACACAGTCGGATATCAGGTCTGGATTGCCGGGTGTTGCCAAGTATGTGTCGACTATCTGCCCGCCGTCTGTCTGGCTTTTGCAAACATCGGCGGGAACCAGCGCCGCCTGCGCAGAGGCCCTGTTTGGCAAGAGGACCATAGCGGCGGCGGCCACCAGGAGGGCCGCCAGGATTAATCGCCCAGTCCAACTCGTGTGCCACCAGGCCAGGTTGGAGGGCTTTTTGACCAAGGTTGCATAATCTATAGTTCGCATCTAACGAACCTCCTCAAGTGCTTAGTCAGCATAATGTCCGTGCTGTCTCGCCATACGTTTCCAAACGAGAAACAAGTATTATACCCGATTACAGATTGTACCATTAGTGTCAAGAACGGAATAGGGGTTTTGTCCTTTATTTCACCAATTCTACTACGAGTGGCTGCGCCTGTCTCCCCCCGCCCGCGCTCAGGGCGCGACGGAGAGGGCTGCGCCCCGCCCCCGGATGCCCGTCCCCGTATCAAGTACGGGGCAGGCTGCACGGGCATGACGATAAAAGTAACCACTCCTGCGTAGGCCGGAATCCAGGGGCAATGGAGACGAGGAGCGGACTACTCCCGGGCCAGTCGCTCAGCGTCCACCACGTAGTCAGAGGTCTCGCGGATGAGACGCTCAGTCACCACCGGCTGGCAGTAGTCGTGGTAGAAACACTCGCCGTGGAGCACCCTCTGGCGGTCGGAATAGCGTAATCGGAGGTCCATCAGCGATGGGTCGTCCTCGGATAAGGCGGTCAGCCTGCGGCCGGCGGCGGTGGACGTTCCGGGCTCCTGGCCCGTGCGCACAAGGACAAGGCCCTCCGTGGCGCGGACCGTGGCGCACCACGCCTTCTCCGCCGCGTCCCGGACGTCGCCCGCGGCCAGACGCTCAAGGGCGGCGTCCCGCATAAGGCGGGCGTCTGTGAATATGCGGTCGGCGTTGGCCTCAACGGTGGTCATCGATATCTCCGTAAGGCATTGTACACCAGGCGCAGGCGGCACGCCACACAACCATTCCGACGCACGCCGGAATCCAGGGGCGGATTGCTGTGCCAGTAGATTGAGAGTGGACTCCTGCCTGCGCGGGAGTGGTTGCGGCAGGCTGCGTCCGCAGAGTGGTCGAAGTAGACATCCCATCGTAATTCCGGCGGAGGCCGGAATCCAGGGGTAATGGAGACGAGGAGCGGACTACTCCCGGGCCAGACGCTCAGCGTCCACCACGTAGTCAGAGGTCTCGCGGATGAGACGCTCAGTCACCACCGGCTGGCAGTAGTCGTGGTAAAAGCACTCGCCGTGGAGCGCTGTCTGACGGTAGTGGTAACGGAACGCAAGGTTTTCAAAGGAGCGGTCGGCCTCTACAAGGTCCCGCAGCCTGCGGCCGGCGGCGGTGGACGTTCCGGGCTCCTGGCCCGTGCGCACAAGGACAAGGCCCTCCGTGGCGCGGTCCGTGGCGCACCACGCCTTCTCCGCCGCGTCCCGGATGTCGCCCGCTGCCAGACGCTCAAGGGCCACGTCCCGCATAAGGCGGGCGTCTGCGAATATGCGGTCGGCGTTGGCCTCAACGGTGGTCATCGATATCTCCGTAAGGCATTTTAAGAATAAGCGCTACCCAAGATGCTCCCGGATGAGCTTCAACTCTATGGAGTGGTCTTGCAGAGTGGCTATAATAGCCTTCTGCCCCTCAATCAGAGTCTGCTGGCCCTCCGCCAGGGCTTTCTGTCCCTCCACCAGACCCGTCAATACGTTGACAATCTCACGCTGGCCCTCCGCCAGGGCCTTCTGGCCCTCCGCCAGAGCCTTCTGTCCCTCCGCCAGAGCCGTCAATACATTGACAATCTCACGCTGGCCCTCCGCCAGAGCCTTCTGTCCCTCCGCCAGAGCCTTCTGACCCTCCGCCAGAGCCGTCAATACATTGACAATCTCACGCTGACCCTCCGCCAGTGTGATAAACGCGTCTTCCAGCTTTGTTATCCGGTCGTTGATAGTAGCCAAAGCCTTCCTCCTGTCTCCGCGCGATGCAGCCGATCACCCCCGGGGCTTCCATCCATGGTAACGCTAACCCACTCAAAGGCAAGATGTCTATAAGCGTTGGCCCCAACGATGGTCACGGATCTCTCCTTAAGGCATTGTACACCAGGCGCAGGCAGCACGCCAAACAACCATTCCGGCGGAGCTCCCCGCGCCATCGTCGTTCCGGCGCACGCCGGAATCCAGGGCGACCGGCTGAGAGGACTCCCTACCCCTGGACTCCTGCCTGCGCGGGAGTGGTTGCGGCAGGCTCCGCAGGAGTGGTCTGGTTGGGCGTCAGTGGACGGTCACTGCGCCCGTAAGCTCCCCGCTCACTCCCTTCGACAGGCTCAGGGTGAGCGGGGAGGATTGTCAGAAGTCCAACTCCCGCAGGTACTCCGCGAGGGACGGCCCCACGTCGTCACGCTGCAGCGCCAGCGCGACCGACGCCTTGAGCAGGCCCAGCGGGTTGCCCACGTCGTAGCGCACGCCCCGGAACCGCAGGGCGAAGGCCGGCTGGCTCTCCAGCAGCATCGCAATGCCGTCGGTCAGCTGTATCTCGCCTATGGCCCCGGGCGTCACCCTGGTGAGGCAGTCGAACACCTCCGGCGTGAGGACGTACCTGCCGACTATGCCCAGGTTGGAGGGAGCGTCCTGGGGCGCGGGCTTCTCCACCATGCCCCGTATCCTGTAGACGCCGTCGGCCACCGGCTCCGGCGCGACAACGCCGTAGTTCTGGATGGCCGGGCCGGGCACCTCCTCCACCGCTATCACGCTGCCCCCGTACTGGTCGAAGACATCCAGCAGCTGGGCCAGCGCGCCCCTCTCTCCGGCGATGATGTCGTCCGGTAGGATGACGGCGAAGGGCTCGTTGCCGACGGCCCGGGCGGCGCACAGCACGGCGTGCCCCAGGCCAAGCTGCTCCGACTGTCGCACGTAGGTCATCTCCATTATTTCTGAAAGGCCCTGCACCATTGACAGCCGCGCGGAATCATTTCTGGCGGCCAGCGATCTCTCAAGCTCCAGGTGGCGGTCGAAGTAGTCAGCGATGGCCTCCTGACCCCGGGCAGCGACAATTATCCCCTGCTCGATACCCGCCGCTGCCGCCTCCTCAATCACGTACTGAATGGCGGCGCGGTCCACCAGGGGCATCAGCACCTTTGGCACGGCCTTGCTCACGGGCAGGAACCGGGTACCCCAGCCGGCAACGGGTATGACAGCCTTTCTTACCTTCATATCGGGTCTCCTTAAGACACACTGAATAAGCCCAACACCACTCCCGCGAAGCCTGCCCCGTACCCCGATACGGGGGCGGGAGGCCACCTCTCCACACCCCTGGATTCCTGCCTGCGCAGGAATGGTTATGACTGTGTCCCCGGTTAAGATTTCCGCGCCTGCGGCTTGTTCAGACCATTCCTCAAGCAACTATGCGACGGCGATGGCTTCCCTCAGGTCGATTGCGCCCTCGTACAACGCCTTGCCCACAATGGCCCCCTCGACGCCCAGCCCGGCCAGGCGGCCCAGGTGCTCCAGGGTCGACACGCCGCCGGAAGCGATCACCGACGCGTCCGCGCTCTTCATCAGGTCCTCAATCGCCTGGAAGTTGGGTTCGGTCAATGTGCCGTCCCGGGCTATGTCCGTGTAGACGAAGCGCCTGACGCCCAGAGAAGTCATTTGTCGCACCAGGTCTGTGGCGGCAACGCCGCTGGTCTCCAGCCAGCCGCGCGTGGCGACCATGCCGTCCCTCGCGTCCACTCCCACGATGATGGTGTCCGGGCCGAATTCGCGGCAGGCCGTCTCCACCAGCCCGGGGTCGCCCACTGCGCTTGTGCCCAGCACGACGCGCCCGGCGCCCATGGCAATAGCTCTCTCAATGGTCTCGACGCTCCTGATGCCGCCGCCCAGCTGGAGGGGCGTCGTAGTGGAGCCTGCAATGCTCGCGACTACCTCAAGGTTTGCCGGTTCGCCCCGGGCGGCCCCGTCCAGGTCAACGACGTGCAGGCGGGCCGCGCCCATCGACTGCCATCGCAGGGCCACTTCAACCGGGTCGTCCGAGTAGACCGTCTCCTTCGAGTAGTCGCCCTGGTAGAGCCGGACGCACCTGCCGCCCCTCAGGTCGATGGCGGGGATGACCTCCATCTTAGCCCCTCGCGCCGTCCTTCACCATTGAACGCATGAAGTTTTCGTACAGCCGCAGGCCCACCGCGCCGCTCTTCTCCGGGTGGAACTGGGTGGCGACCAGGTTGTCACTAGCAACGACGCTGCAGAAGGGCATGGCGTAGTCGGTGGTGCCAAGCACGACGCTCCCGTCCTGGGGCGCGGCGTAGTAGCTGTGGACAAAGTAGAAGTAGGAGCCGCTCTCAACGCCCTCAAGGACGGGGTGGTCTCTCTCAAAGGCAACCTCGTTCCAGCCCATGTGGGGCGTCTTGACCGTGTCCGGGAACCTCCTGACGTCGCCCGGCACGACGCCCAGGCAGGGCAAGTCCCCCTCCTCCGACGACTCCAGCAGCAGTTGAAGCCCCAGGCACACGCCGAAGAAGGGCACGCCTTTGCGTATGACAATCCGAAGCGGCTCCACCAGTCCCCTCTGCTCCAGGGCGGTCATGGCCGAGTCGGACGCGCCCACGCCTGGAAGGACGACCGCCGTCGCGCTGAGGACCCTCTTTGGGTCGCCGGTCACCTCTGGCGCGTGCCCCAGCTTCTCGAACGCCTTGGCGACGCTCCGCAGATTGCCGGCTCCGTAGTCAACAATAGCTATCATCCCACCCTCCTTCTTGAAAGCTCGGATGATACAGGTTTCCCGGGCGCGCGTCTACTGGCGATGACGTACAGGCACCCTACGCCCTCTGCCCCGTGAGCGCCTCGACGGGGAGATGGCGGTCCTCGTAGCGGGCCATGACGAATGCCAGGTCCGCCAGACGGTTGAGGTACTGGAGCAGCGCGAGGTTGTGCAGCATGCCCTGCTCTTTCAGCGCCACTACCCTGCGCTCGGCCCTCCGCAGTATGCTGCGCGCCAGGTCGATTGCGCCGGAGGCTGGCGACGCGCCGGGGATGATGAATGCGTTGGGCAGGGTCATTTGCCCGTTCAGCTCGTCAATCAGCCCCTCCAGCCTGTCGACCATCTCCTGGGTGACCACGCTGAAGCGCTCCTTCAGCATGGAGTAGTTGGAGGCGTCGGTTGCAAGCTCGCCGCCCACCACGAACAGTTCCCTCTGCACCTCCATAATGATCTCTCTCAGCCGTTCGTCCTGGACCAGGGAGCGCGCCAGCCCAAGGGCCGAGACGGCCTCGTCCACCGTGCCGTAGGCCTCGCAGCGCGGGTCTGTCTTGGAGACCCTGCCCCCGAATAGGAGGCTGGTCTCCCCTTGGTCGCCGCTCTTGGTGTATATCCTGGGCAAGCCGCACCTCCGCCCGCGAATTATAGCATAACGCCTGTTGAGAGGCTCAGATTCGGCAGCAGACGCCGTCAAAATGATGTATCCTCTTGCCCAGAAAATTCCGCTCACGCAGAGCGCTGCAAACCCGGAGGCGACATCAGAGCGTCGGTGCAGATCGCGATCTTCGTACTGCTGGCGGTGGCTCTTGGCGCGGGCCTATTCAGCCTGCTGCGGCAACCCCAGCCTGACCCCATCGAGATACTTCATCCCACGGCAACGACCGCGCCGGAGGTCAAGGTGTACGTCAACGGGGCCGTGCACAGGCCCGGGGTGTACACGGTCGGTCAGGGCGACAGGCTGGAGGACGTCCTGGCCCTGGCGGGCGGCCTCACCGGCGAAGCCGACCCGTCGGGCGTCAACCTGGCCCTGAGGGTGAGCGACGAGGACCACTACTACATCCCCGCCATCGGCGAGACGCCGCCGGTCGCCGCCGACACTGCGCCCGCCGTGGTCAACATCAACGCGGCGACTGCGGAGGAGCTGCAGACGCTCCGGGGCATTGGTGAGCAGAAGGCCGCCGACATCGTCCACTACAGAGATGAAAACGGCCCCTTTGCCAGGGTGGAAGACCTGCTGAACGTGACCGGCATTGGCCCCAAGACCCTTGAGGACCTGCGCCCCTTCATCACGGTCCGTTAGCCATGATTCTGGCCGTGGTCGCGGTGTCAGGGATGGCGGGGTTGTTCCTGGCATCCCACTTTGGAGCGACGCTGCTCAGCGCCGCGCTCTTCCTGGCGTCGGCCGGGCTGCTGGCCGTGCTGCTGCGAGGCCGGGGGCTAGCCCTGCTCCCGGCCGTGGCCCTTGCCGCCCTGTCCCTGGGGATGCTGAGAGCCGCCTGGCCCGCCGACCCCGGAGGGCCGCTTCCCGTCCAGGTCTACAACGGGACGGGCGACATCCGCATTGAGGGGGTGATCTCGTCAGACCCGGAGCCCACCGGCGCATCCTGGCGGTTCCCGCTCTCCGTCCGGCGGGTGCAGCAACAGGAGCAGTGGAGCGACTCGCGCGGCGACCTGCTGGTGGTGGCCAAGGTCCCGCCGTCCCTTGCCGGACGGAGCAGGCCCCACTTCCGCTACGGCGACCGGCTCATCGTCTCAGGCAGGGCAGAAGAGCCTCCGGCCTTCGAGGACTTCGACTACCGTGACTACCTGGCGAGGCAGGGCGTCTTCTCAACGATGATCCACCCAGGGGTGGAGCTTGTGGGAGAAGGTGAAGGCGATTGGCTTAAGGGAGGGATTCTCTCGCTGAGGAATCGTCTCTCCGGCAGCCTGGAGGGGGCGCTGCCGGAGCCTCAAAACGCCATGGCCCAGGCTCTGCTACTGGGACGCAGGAGCGCAATGCCCCCGGAGCTGACCCGGGCCTTCCGGGACGCGGGCGCGTCCCACATCCTGGCTATATCCGGGTTGCACGTTGGAGTGCTGCTGGGCATATCCGTCGCATTCAGCCGGTGGCTACTGGGCGCGCGGCGGCAGCTGTACCTCCTCATTCCGCTGTTTTCGATATGGGGTTACGCCGCCCTCTCCGGCATGTCGCCGTCCGTTCAGCGGGCCGCCGTCATGGGCAGCGTCTACCTGCTTGGCGTGGCCCTGGGCCGGCAGAACAGCGTCGCGCCCGCCCTTGCCGCGGCCGCCGCGGCCATGACCGCACTGCAGCCCTCCCTCCTCTCCGACGTCTCGTTCCAGCTGAGCTTCGCGGCGATGACCGGCCTCGCGCTGCTGGCCGCGCCCATCGAGAGGATGTTGACGGGGCTCCGCGCAGGCCCCGGCGACGAGGCCAGACCGGCCGGCGCGCTCGGTTCCTCCATAGCTTCCACCCTGGCGGCGACCATCGCCACCCTGCCGCTGGTGGCCTTCCACTTCCAGCAGGTCTCCCTTGTGGGTCTGCCCACCACGCTCCTCGCCCTTCCCGCGCTGCCGCCCATCCTCGGCGCGGGCCTGACAACCGCCGTTCTTGGCCTGGCGAGTCCCGCCGCGGCGGAGGTGGCCGGCTGGGCCGCGTGGCTCCTGCTGTCCTATCTCAGGCTTGTCGTGGAGGTCTTTGACGCCATACCGGGCGGCGCAGTCACCGTCGGGAGCTTTGGCGCGGCGATGGTCGCGGCCTACTACGGCGTCCTGCTCGGAGCGATAGCCGCTCTGCCCCGGCGTTCCGCTTTGCGGTCGCTGGCGAGGCCCGCGGTTGGAGCCGGTGGCCTGTCGGAGCGGATTGAGGCGTGGTTGCCCGGACGCCGGGTCTTCTGGGCGATGGCGCTGCTGGGACTCCTGGCGTCGGCCTCCGTCTGGACCGCCGCGGTCTCCAAGCCCGACGGCCGTCTGCACGTCGCCTTCCTGGACGTTGGGCAGGGCGACGCCATCTTTGTTGTGACGCCCGGAGGCCGCCGCATGCTCATCGACGGCGGCGCGGACCCACGTCGGCTCCTGTCCCACCTTGGAGAGCGCGTCCCCTTCTGGGACGACTCCCTGGACGTGGTTGTGCTCACCCACCCCCACGCCGACCATGTTGCCGGGCTGGTGCAGGCGCTGGAGAGGTACGACGCGGGCCTGGCCCTGGAGCGCAGGGTCGATTTTCCGTCCCCGGACTACGCCCTGTGGCGGGCCGCGCTTGAGGGCCGGGACGTCGACGTGCTGCAGGCCGTGGAGGGCCAGCGGCTGGTCCTGGACGAGGGCGTGACGCTGGAGGTCGTCTACCCGCCGGAGGCCATGCTGACGGGCACAACCTCGGACGTGAACAACGCATCGGTGGTCATGCGGCTCGCGTACGGCGAGACCTCCTTCCTGCTCACCGGCGACATCCACTGGGACGTTGAGAGCTACATCCTGCGCCACGGCCTGCCCATCCGCAGCGACGTGCTCAAGGTGGCGCACCAGGGCAGCCGCACGTCGTCGTTGCCGGCCTTCGTGCGGGAGGCCGCGCCGCGGGTTGCCGTCATATCCGTTGGCGCTGACAATCAGTTCGGGCATCCGCATCCGGAGACCCTGGACACCCTTGGAGCGCTGCTGCCGCCCGGCAGGATTCTGACGACCGCTCGCAACGG